>NZ_JACYNU010000001.1:0-627102 GCF_014839455.1 Microbacterium sp. CFBP 8801
CTTCTTTTAGTCGGAATGGCCACCCTATGTTGGGTGGCCATTTCGCATTTACGGGCACATTTTGTGTTCGTGGTCAGCGCCGGGTGGCGTTCCCTGTTGTGGGGGACACCGCCCGGCGCTTCGTCGTACCCCGACGACGGTCGCGACGGTTTGCCGAGAGGCGCCGTCCCTCTCCTGGCTGTTCGCCGCGCGGGGTCGATGAGGCTGACGCGGCGTCAGGCCGGGGCTACGCTGACGGCACCGACTGGAAGGATCGACCCATGCGTTTCTCTCACCTGGGCGCGGAGCCGCGTATCCACCCCGACGCCGTGGTCGCTTCGACAGCGGTCATCAGCGGTGACGTCGTGATCGGCGCGGGATGCCAGGTGCTGCATGGTGCCGTCCTCACGTCCGAGGGGAGCCGCATCGTGCTGGGCGAGAACACGATCGTGATGGAGAACGCCCTCATCCGCGCGAGCGCCACGCACCCCGTGCACATCGGCGCGCACACCCTGGTGGGTCCGATGGCGAGCGTCGCCGGAGCCGATATCGGCGACGAGGTGTTCCTGGCCACCGGCACACGGATCTTCAACGGGGCCGAGATCGGTGACCGCAGCGAAGTGCGGATCAACGCCGTCGTGCACCTGCGCACCGTGTTGCCGCCCGAAACGGTGGTGCCGATCGGGTGGGTCGCGGTGGGCGACCCGCTCCGTCTGCTCTCGCCGGATCGGCACGACGAGATCTGGGCGGCGCAGAAGGAACTCGACTTCCCCGGCTACGTCTTCGGGCTCGATCGTGAGACGCCGGATCTGATGGTGCAACTGACCGAGCGGTACGGTCGCAGCCTGTCGCGACACGCGTCCGATCGAGCCGTCGACTGAGGCCACCGCGCGCGGTTGGTCTGCGCGAGGGATGGCCGGTGAGCGGCAGGGACGACAACTCGTCGTGACGTGCGAAGCGCCGACCCCCTCGAAAGGGAGCCGGCGCATCGCGGTGGCGAGGGGTTGATCACCCGGTGTTCTGGAGTCCCGCGGCCACACCGCTCACCGAGAGCAACAGCAGGCGCTGCTGTTCGGCATCCGGTGTCTCGGAGGTGTTCGCCGCGTCGCGCAGGGCGCGGAGCGCCCGCAACTGCAGCAGCGAGAGCGCGTCGACGTAGGGGCTGCGCATCTTGACCGCGCGCTGCAGCACGGGCTTGTTGCCCAGCAGGTCGCCGCCGGTGATGCGTTCGACCCACGACCGCGTGAGCAGCATCTCGTCCATCACGAGCCCGGCGAGATCGTCACGGTCGCCGAGCGCCAGGTAGCGGCGGGCAATGCGCTCGTCGGCCTTCGCGAGGCTCATCGCGACGTTGTCGATCATGGTGCGGAACAGCGGCCACTGCTCGTACGCGTCGCGTAGGCGCGGCTCATCGCCGACGGCGTCGAGCGCCGTGCCCAGACCGAACCATCCGGCGAGGTTGATGCGCGCCTGGGTCCACGAGAACACCCAGGGAATGGCTCGGAGGTCTTCGAGCGACTCGACCGAGAGGCCGCGTCGCGCGGGGCGAGAGCCCAATGCCAGGTGACCGAGCTCTTCCATCGGCGTGACCGTGGCGAACCACGGTGCGAAGCCGGGAGCCTTCACGAGGGCGAAGAAACGCTCCCGCGAGGCGACGTCCATCGTGCTCGCGACATCGGCGAACGCCTCAGCGGCCCCACGGTTACGGCGCTCGATCGAGGGGGAGGATGCCGTGAGCACGGCCGCCGCGACCTGATCGATGTGGCGCATGGCGATGTCGGCATCGCCGTAGCGGGCGAAGATGACCTCGCCCTGCTCGGTGAGCTTGAACCGGCCGTCGACGGAGTGCGGGGGCTGCGCGAGGATCGCGGAGTTGGCGGGTCCGCCGCCTCGTCCGAGCGCACCACCGCGACCGTGGAAGAGCGTCAGCTCGATGCCCTCGGTCTCGGCCCACGTCGAGATCTTCGCCTGGGCCTCGTACAGCGCGAGGTTCGCCGCGACCGGTCCGACGTCTTTGGAGGAGTCGGAGTAACCCAGCATGACCTCGAGTCGTCGGCCCGTGGCATCCAGCCGACTGACGAACGACGGGTGCGACACGATCTCGGCGAGGATGCCGGGGGCGGCCTGCAGGTCGGCGAAGGTCTCGAAGAGAGGGATGACGTCGAGGACGGGCACGTCCTCACCCGGGCCCATCGCGAACGCGGCCAGTTCGTGCACGTTGGCCAGGTCTTCGGCCGACTGCGTGAACGACACGATGTACCGACCGGCGGCGCGGGGCCCGAAGCGCTCCTGTACGTAGGCGATGGAACGGAAGACCTCGAGCACTTCGTCGGTCTGCTCGCTGCGGCCACCGCCCGCGCGGAGCTCCTCGAGAACCTTCCGGTGTACAGCCGAATGCTGCCGCACCTCGAGCTCGGTGAGGTGGAAGCCGTAGGTCTCGACCTGCCACACCAGGCGCTGCAGGGCGCCGTAGGCCTGACGTGCGGCTCCCGCGGCGACGAGTGAATCCTGCACCGTCCGCAGATCGGCGAGAAGGTGCTCGGGGTCGCGGTACGCGAGGTCGGCGTCGCGGGAACGGGTCGCGGCGATCTTGCGTGCCAGCAACAGCATGATGCGGCGGTGGGGCTCGTCGGGGGAACGCTCGGCGATCTCGGCCGCGGCGTCTTCGTCGGCGGCGCGCAGACGGTGCCACAGGGTGACGAGGGCATCGCTCGGCGGCGTGGACTCGGCATCGAGGGTCAGTCCGCGACCCACGCGCTGCGTGGTGCGTTCGAGGCCCAGCAGCACGTGCTCGCTCGCGATCGCAGCGGCCTTACGGGTGACGGATGCCGTGACGAAGGGGTTTCCGTCGCGGTCGCCGCCGACCCACGAGCCGACGCGCACGAACGGCGTCACGATCGGGGCGCGGGAGCCGGCGTGCTCGCCCTGCAGGATGTCGTCGATGCGGCGGTACACGCGCGGCACGGCGGTGTAGAGCGTCTCGTCGAACACCGACATGACCGAGCGCACCTCGTCGACGGGCGACGGCTTCTCGCGGCGGAGGGGAGCGGTGCGCCACAGCGTGTCGATCTCTTCGAGCATGCGGCGCTCGGTTCGGCGGCTCTCGGTGCCACCGTCGGAGGCGGCGTCGTGCTCGGCGAGCAGCTCCGACAGGCGACGGATGCTCGCGGAGATCGCGCGGCGGCGGGCCTCGGTGGGGTGAGCCGTGAAGACCGGGTGGAAGCGCAGCGCTTGGAGGCGCGCGAGCGCGGTCTCTTCGCCCACTTCGCTCGACAGCCGCTCGTATGCCGTCGCGATGGTGTCGGGCGTGCCGGAACGCGACGGGTTGTCGCCTCGCTCGCGCAGCACGCGCACGCGCTGATGCTCCTCGACGAGGTTGACGAGGTGGAAGTAAGCCGTGAAGGCACGGGCCACCTCGTCGGCCCGCGCGATCGAGAAGCCGTCGGCGATCGCCGCGGCCCGCTCGAACGCCTCGGGCGTCTCGTCGGTGTAGGCCTGGATCGTCGCCGAGCGCAGCCGCTCGACATCGTCGTACAGGCCGGGGGAGCCGCTCTCCTGAAGGACGCGGCCGAGCAGCGAGCCGAGCAGTCGCACGTCCGCGCGCATCTGTTCGGGGAGCTCTTGGCCGGCTTCGAAGCGGCCCACGAGGTCGATGGCCTCGGTCGGGGTCAGTTCACGCACAGCCCCAGATTATCGGCGTCCGGTGACGTGTGAATGACGCCGGGACGGCGTGCGACGGCGCACGGGCATGGGGAGAAGCCGTGGCCGTGCAGTCCGCGTGGCCCAAAGCCGGACATCCTCCGGGCGAAACAGCCTCGCACCGCACACATCGGCGTCGAAGGGGGTTTGTGGTCGCAATCGTCCGGAGTCGGTTCGGGCGGTGTTTCCAGAACGATCGCCCGCGGCCGGTCCACCGCACGGGTCGCGGCCGCGCGGGGGATACTCGGGGCACCGGCGCCGTCGGCGCTGCGAGAGGAGACGCCGTGAGCGACGATGCCCTGCGAGAAGCGGCCGAGACCATGCGGGCCGTGCGCGAACGCTGCGCGTGGACGAAGACGATCGACCACGCGGCCCTCGTGCCCTACCTCGTCGAAGAGAGCGCCGAGGTGATCGACGCCGTCGAGTCGGGCACTCGCGCCGACCTGCGCGAGGAGCTGGGCGATCTGCTGTGGCAGGTGCTGTTCCACGCCGAGATCGCGTCGGGCGACCCCGTCGACCCCTTCGACATCGACGACGTCGCTCGCGGACTCACCGAGAAGATGGTGCGCCGGCATCCGCACGTCTTCGCCGGGGCCGTGGCATCCACTCCCGAGGAAGTGCTCGTGCACTGGAACGCGGCGAAGGCGGCCGAGAAGAGCGAGCGCACGAGTGTCCTCGACGGGGTCAGCGACCACATGCCCGCGCTCGCGCTCGCGCAGAAGCTGGTCGGCAAGGCCGCGCAGGTGGGCGTGCACGCGCCGACGCACCGGCTCGCCGATCCCGCGACCGAGGCGGAGCTGGGCGACGCGCTGCTGGCGCTGGTGCAGCAGGGCCGCGACCGGGGCTGGGACGCCGAGCGCGCCCTGCGCGAGCGACTCCGCACCCTGCGCGCCGACGTCACGGCGGCCGAGGCCGCGCCGGGCGCCCCCTGACCCCCGCCCCGGCGTCACGAGCGCACACGTCGTGGCCGAGGGCACACGTCGTCGCGGGTGCTCTCGGCGTTGGCGTGTGCTCTCGACGGCGACGGCGCGAGCGCACCGGCGGGGGCTGAGACAATGGACGCGTGGCATCCGTGAACCCGCCGCGCGGCATGCGCGACTTCCTCCCCGCTGACAAAGCCCGTCGCGAGCGCGTGCTCGCCGTCATCCGCGAGCGCTACCGCGCCCACGGCTTCGACGAGATCGAGACGCCCGTGATGGAGGAGTACTCGCGGCTGCACGCCGGGATCGGCGGCGACAACGAGAAGCTGTCGTTCAGCATCCTGAAGCGGGGAATGGATGCCGAGGGCATCCGCGCCGCCGCCGACGACCCGGCCGCTCTCGCCGACCTCGGCCTGCGCTACGACCTCACCGTTCCGCTCGCCCGGTTCTACGCCACGAACCGGGCTCAGCTGCCGACGGTGTTCCGCGCGATCCAGATGGCGCCGGTCTGGCGGGCGGAGCGCCCCCAGAAGGGCCGGTACCGCCAGTTCCTGCAGTGCGACATCGACATCATCGGCGACGCGTCGGCCCGCGCCGAGGCCGAGCTGATGACGGCGAGCCTCGACGTGCTCGACGCGCTGGGGCTCGAGGGCGGAACGATCCGTGTCAACGATCGTCGCGTCCTCGACGCGATGCTCGACGTGTTCGGCTTCGCCCCCGACGAGCGGCCCGGGGTCCTGATCACGATCGACAAGCTCGACAAGATCGGTGCCTCGGGTGTCGTCGCCGAGCTACGCGACCGCGGAGCGACGCCCGAGGCCGCCGACGCCGTTGCGGCCTATCTCGAACGTCCTCGCCCCGACGACGCGCGCTTCGACGACGCCGGCATCCGCGCGGCTCTGCCCGACGGCATCCCCGACGAGGTCATCGCGCACCTCGTAGCCCTCGGCGAGACGGTGGCCGCCGCACGCGGCGCCGACGCGCCGCTGGTCTTCGACCCGTTCCTCGTTCGAGGCATGGGGTACTACACCGGCACGATCTTCGAGCTGGCCCACCCGAGCGTCGACTACTCGCTGGGCGGGGGCGGTCGTTACGACGGCATGATCGGGCGTTTCCTCGGTCAGGACGTTCCGGCCGTCGGGTTCTCGATCGGTTTCGAGCGCATCGTCGACCTGCTGCAGGACGCCGTGGACACGGGCGAGCGAGCCGTGGTGCTCGTGCACGATCGCGACGTCGCACTCGAGGACCTGCTGCGGGTGAAGGCGGAGCTCGTGGCCGACGGCGCGCGTGTACGTCTCGAGCAGCGCACGAAGAACCTCAAGGCCCTGCTCGAACGGGCGAGCGCCGACGGCTACACGTCGTTCGCGACGGTGAACGCCGGAACGACGAGCGCGTCGCTGGAGATCAAGCCGCTCGGCTGAGAGTCGCTGCGCGACCGCCGTCGTCCGGCGGCCACGCCTCGGTCACCCCGTGTTCACGTCGTCGAGGTGTGATCGGGACATGCGTCGCGCGAGGGTTCGACGGCCCGTTCGACGGCCGGTGACCCTCGCCGCCGCGTCGTCGGTCGCGGTGCTGGGGGCCACGGCGGTGGCCCTGCGTACCCTCATCTCGCGTCAGGCGGCGATCGCGCGGCGCCGCATCGGCAAGCCGCTCGGGGAACAGGCTCTGGATGCCGACCGCGTCTGGCGCCGGAAGAAGCACGACGGTCGACCGGTCGAGCTGCTGGTGCTGGGGGACTCGATCGCCGCGGGTCTGGGCGCCGGACACCGACGCGACACCCTGGGGGCTCGGCTGGCCAAGGGCATCGCCCGCGCGGCCGCGCGACCCGTGCGCCTGCGCACCGCCGCGGTCGTGGGATCGGAGACCTCGGCTCTCGCGGCGCAGATCGCCGCCCTTCCGCCGGACTACCGCGCCGACGTCGCCGTCGTCGTGGTGGGCGGCAACGACGTCACGCACCGCGTTCCCCCCGTGCGCGCCGCGGCGCAGCTCGAGCAGGCCGTCGGCGCCTTGACGGCCCGGGGGACGGCCGTGGTCGTGGGAACCTGCCCCGACCTCGGCACGCTGCGCGCGGTGCCGCAGCCGCTGCGCACCCTCGCGTCACGCTCCTCGCGCCAGCTGGCGGCGGCGCAGGCCCGCGCCGCCGAGCGTGCCGGCGCGCGAGTGGTGGGCCTGGCCCGGGCGGTGGGACCGGTCTTCGCCGAACGCCCCGACGAGATGTTCAGCATCGACCGCTTCCACCCCAGCGCCCTGGGTTACCGGCGCACGGCCGAGGCCCTGCTGCCGGCGGTGCTGGGCGCCCTCCGGGGCGACGCGGAGCCGTCGCCCTCGGTGTCGCCGCGGCCTTCCGCCGACGTCCCGGCCAACCCATAGCTCACGGTCGTACCGTTCCCCCACGCCTCCTCTGCACATCCTCCTGACCACCCGGCGCGCCGACCCCCTCACGCTCGGCGTGCTGTTCGTGGCATCCGCGGCCTACCTCGTCGGTGTCGCGCGTCTGCGTCGTCGAGGCGAGAAGTGGCCCCTGCGCCGGACGATCGGGTTCTTCGCACTCGGGCTCCTGCCGTACGCCGCGATCGAGCTCGGATTCCTCGCGGTCTTCTCGGCCGAGCTCCGCTGGGCGTTCTCGACCCGCATCGCGCTGCTGATCTTCGCCGTCCCGGCCGGGATCGCCGCCGGACGCCCGCTCGACCTGGGCGCCCGACTGGGCGCGGGCGCCGTGATCGAGCGCGTCCTCGCACCCCGCGTCACGCGGATCTTCGGCAACGCAATGGTGGCCACCGTCGTCATCGCCGCGGTGTTCTGCCTCTTCTTGACCCCGCTCGCCGGCATCCTGCGTGTGAACCCCGTCGTCGAGGCGTCGCTGGGGGTGGTCGTGCCGCTCGTCGGGCTCGCGATGGTGCTGCCTATGATGGCGCTCGGGGCCGTGCACACGGGCACCTTCATCGCGATCGAGTTCCTGCTGGCTTTCGTCGAGCTGCTGATCGACTCCGTCCCCGGGCTGCTGCTGCGCCTCAACGACTCGGTCGTCGACCTGATCCCGGATGCCGTGCAGACGATGTCGTGGTGGCCGTCGACGCTGCACGATCAGCATCTCGCCGGCGACATGATCTGGTTCATCGCCGAGTTCGCCGACGTGCCGATCCTCGTCATCCTGCTCGTCCGCTGGATGCGCACCGACCGCGTCGAGGCCCAGGGCTTCGACGAGCTCTCCGACGAGGAGTACGACGAGATGACCCGCGCGCACCTGCGCGGCGAACGCTGACGCGCGTTGACCCACGACCGCCGCCCCGCCAGGCTGGGACCGTGCCCACCCACGACGACGTCGACGCCTTCCTGACCCGCACGCTCGTCGGCTCCGACCCGATCCTGGATGCAGCGCTCTCGGCGCAGCACGCGGCGGGCCTCCCCTCGATCGAGGTCGCCCCCGTCAACGCCAAGTTCCTGCACCTGCTCACGCGTATCGCCGGCGCTCGCCGCGTGCTCGAGGTCGGCACCCTCGGCGGCTACTCGACGATCTGGTTCGCCCGCGCGGTCGGCGAGGGAGGGCGGGTCGTGTCGATCGAGGCCGAATCGGCCAACGCCGATGTCGCGCGGGCCAACCTGCGGCGCGCGGGCGTGGCCGACCGTGTCGACGTGCGCGTCGGGCGTGGCGCCGACGTGCTCCCCACCCTCGAGGGGGAGGACGCTTTCGACCTCGTCTTCATCGACGCCGACAAGGAATCCAACACGCTGTACCTCGACTGGGCCGCTCGGCTCGGGCGTCCGGGCACGGTCGTCGTGCTCGACAACGTCGTGCGCGGGGGAGACGTCGCCGATGCCGACACCACCGACTCGAAGGTGCAGGGCGCGCGCCGCGGCATCCTGATGCTCGGAAGCGACCCCCGCTTCGACGCCACCGCCCTGCAGACCCTCGACCGCAAGGGGTGGGACGGTGTGGCCCTCGCGATCGTCGTGGATGCCGGGGAGGTCGGCGCCGGGTCTTGACGCAGGCGGCCGCGGGCGTGGCGAAGCGGAGTCCGACGCGGAATGACGCTCTGGCCCACGAGCGTCGGGGGCGGTCACTAGACTCGACCACGGACCGATGACGCTCCGCCCTCTTTCACTCAAGAACCAACGAGGAGTCCTTCGTGGCACTTATCGAGGCTGTCAACGCGCGCGAGATTCTGGATTCGCGCGGAAACCCGACCGTCGAGGTGGAGGTGCTCCTCGACGACGGCATCGTTCAGCGTGCGGCTGTTCCCTCCGGCGCATCCACCGGCGCCTTCGAGGCCTACGAGCTGCGCGACGGCGACAAGAGCCGCTACAGCGGCAAGGGCGTGCTCAAGGCCGTCGCCGCTGTCGTCGACGAGCTGGGCCCCGCCATCGAGGGCGTCGAAGCCAGCGAGCAGCGCATCATCGACGAGATCCTCATCGAGACCGACGGTACCGAGAACAAGTCGCGCACCGGCGCCAACGCCATCCTCGGCGTCTCGCTCGCCGTCGCCAAGGCCGCCGCCGACAGCGCCGACCTGCCCCTGTTCCGCTACCTCGGCGGACCCAACGCGCACCTGCTGCCCGTTCCGCTGTTCAACGTCATCAACGGTGGCGAGCACGCCGACAACGGCATCGACTTCCAGGAGTTCTTCCTCGCGCCCATCGGCGCCGAGACCTACAGCGAATCGCTCCGCTGGGGCACCGAGGTCTACCACGTCCTCAAGGGCGAGCTGAAGTCCGCGGGTTACAACACCGGTCTCGGTGACGAGGGCGGCTTCGCCCCCGACCTGCCCAGCAACCGCGAGGGCCTCGACTTCCTCATCCGCGCGATCGAGAAGGCCGGCTTCACCCCCGGTCAGGACATCGCCGTCGGCCTCGACGTCGCCGCCACCGAGTTCTTCAAGGACGGCGTCTACACCGTCGAGGGCAAGGAGTGGAGCGTCGACACGCTCGTCGACTACTTCGCCGACCTCGTCGCCAACTTCCCGATCGTCACGATCGAAGACGCGCTCGCCGAGGACGACTGGGACGGCTGGAAGAAGCTGACCGACGCCATCGGCTCGAAGGTGCAGCTCGTCGGCGACGACCTGTTCGTCACCAACCCCCAGCGTCTGCAGAAGGGCATCGACCTCGGCATCGCCAACTCGCTGCTCGTGAAGGTCAACCAGATCGGCACGCTGAGCGAGACGCTGGATGCCATCAACCTGGCCACCCGTTCGGGCTACACCTCGATGCTGTCGCACCGCTCGGGTGAGACCGAGGACACCACGATCGCCGACCTCGCCGTCGCCGTGAACGCCGGCCAGATCAAGACCGGTGCCCCGGCGCGCAGCGAGCGCGTCGCGAAGTACAACCAGCTGCTCCGCATCGAAGAAGACCTCGGCGACGCCGCGGTGTTCGCGGGCCGCTCGGCGTTCCCCCGCTTCAAGGGCTGATCGTCCGACGAAAGGAGAGGGAGCCCTACGGCTTCCTCTCCTTTCGCGTTTCCGTGCACGCGCCGGGGGCTCGGCGCGTCCCCGGGGCCCCGCAGGTCGGCGACGTAGACTCGGCTCCGCCCGTCGCCCGTGACCGCGCGGGCGAGAACGAGAGGGGATGCCGTGGACCGACCGACATTGCCTCCCCGCCGGCCCGTGGCATCCGGTGCCACGCCCGCGAAGAAGACCGGCACGAAGAAGTCGGCGAAGGCCGCCCCGTCCCCCCGTGCGTCCCGCTCGACGCCGTCGACCCCGCGGCGCGTCGACGTGCGCGAGTGGCTCGGCAAGGTGCGCGTGTCGGGCTTCGTCGTCATCATGCTGGGGCTCGTCGTGCTCGGCACCTTCGTGCTCGTGCCGACTGTGGGCACCTACATGGATCAGCGTCAGCAGATCCAGGCGCTGGAGAACGCGGTCGCCGTCAGCCGCGACGACGTCGCCGAACTGGAGTCGCAGCGAGAGCGCTGGTCCGACCCCGCCTACATCACCACTCAGGCACGCGAGCGGTTGTACTACACGTTCCCCGGCGAGGTCGTGTACCTCATCGACAACGACCTGCCCGTCTCGGCCACCCCCCAAGAGCAGCAGGACGTCAGCGAGGACGTGGGTCAGACCCGCACCGACTGGATGGCGCAGCTCGTGCGCTCGGTCGCCGACTCAGGTGCCGCGCAGGTGGCCGTGCCGACCACGGTCGAGATCGGCGTGCCCGACCCCACGCCCGCACCCGAGGCGACGCCCGCCCCGTGAGCGGCGACAGCGACGGGCGCGCCCGTCGCGCGACCCGCGGGGCTCCCGTCGCGCTCGGACTCCGACCGCCGACGCCGATCTCGCGGAACGCCGAGACCGGACCGGTACCCTGGGAGCGATGACTACCACGCACCTTCCCCCCGCGTCCGACGCCGACCTCGCCGTGCTGCAGGCGCAGCTGGGCCGTGTGCCCCGCGGGGTCATCGGCATCGCCGCGCGGTGCGTCTGCGGCAACCCGACCGTCGTGGCCACGTCGCCCAGACTCGATGACGGCAGCCCGTTTCCGACGTTCTACTACCTCACGCACCCCGCGGCCACGGCAGCGATGTCGGTGCTCGAAGCCGGTCACGTCATGGTGGAGTTCACCGACGAGCTCGCTGCCGACGAAGACCTGCGCGCCGAGTACCTCGCCGCGCACGAGGCCTATCTGCGCGATCGCGCGGCGTACGGCGAGCCCGAGGAGATCGCGGGGATCTCGGCGGGCGGCATGCCCACCCGGGTGAAGTGTCTGCACGCCCTCGCCGGTCACTCCCTGGCCGCCGGGCCGGGTGTGAACCCCATCGGCGACCGTGCACTGGAGCGCGGCACCTTCTCGCCCGAGCGCTGCGAGTGCGAGAGCCCCGGGACCGGCGGATGAAACGCGTCGTCGCGGGGGTGGCATCCATCGTCGTCGCGATGGTGTTGACCGGCGCGGCGATCGCTCCGCCCGTGCTGACCGGCACAGCTCCCTCGGCGCCCGCGAACGCGACACCGGCTCCGCCCGTGCCCGAGGACCCCACCGACTCCGTCCGCGCGTCGGAGTACTGGCTCGACCAGTACGGCGTGCGCGAGGCGTGGAACACCACGCGCGGCGCGGGGCAGAAGATCGCGATCATCGACACCGGGATCGGGCGCGGCCCCGTCGAGTTCAACGGCGCGATCGCGGGGGGCACCGACGTGTCGGGTGTCGGTTCGTCGGACGGGCGCACCCCGGTCGGCGCCGTGGATGCCAACCACGGCAGCTGGGTCGCCTCGCTCGCGGCTTCGCGGGGGACCGGTAACGGCCGCGGCATGATCGGCGTGGCACCCGAAGCGGAGCTGCTGTCGATCTCGGTCGGGTTCGGCGCCTCGACGACCAAACCGTTCACCGAGCAGATCGCCGAGGCCATGAGGTGGGCGGTCGACAACGGTGCGACCGTCATCAACCTGTCACTGACCACCAACACCCTCGACTGGGACCGTAGCTGGGACGACGCGTTCGAGTACGCCTTCGACAACGACGTCGTGGTGGTCGTCGCCGCGGGCAACCGGGGGAGTGGCACCGACCGCGTCGGGGCGCCCGCCACGATCCCGGGCGTCCTCGCCGTGGGCGGCGTCGACCCGAACGGCACCGCGAGCAGCAGCGCGTCGACGCAGGGCATCACGATCGGGCTGTCGGCGCCGAGTGAGCGCCTGCGCGGGGTGTCGGCCGACGGCACGCTCGTGCAATGGAACGGCACGAGCGGGGCCGCTCCCATCGTCGCCGGAATCGCCGCCCTCGTTCGCGCGGCCCACCCCGACTTGGATGCCGATAACGTCCTCAACCGTCTGATCAGCACCGCGAAGCCCGCCGCCGGCGCCACGACCGTGCCCGACAAGCTCTACGGTTACGGACTCGTCAACGCGGCGGCAGCCATCTCGGCGCGGGTCGACACCGTCTCGGAGAACCCGCTCGGGAGCCTGTCGGAGTGGATCCGGCTCTACCGTCGGGCCGACGCGGAACCCGCGCCTACCCCGACCGCCACGGCGGTCGAGATTCCACCGCTGCCGCCGGTGACATCGGCGCCCGAGGCGGGTTCGCCTCTGCTGCCGTCGCGCGATAGCGTTCTGTACGGATCGCTGCCGCTCGGCGCGGGCACACTGGCCGCTATAATGATTGCGCTCGGTGTCACTGCTGCTGCCCGGCGAATAAGACAGGCGCGCATCTCCCGCGAGCCGAGCCGCACCACAAACGAGGAGTCCCTCACATCGTGACCACTACCGTGCCCAGAATCCTCATCGTCGGTGGGGGCTACGCAGGTTTCTACACCGCGTGGAAGCTCGAGAAGCTCCTCGGCCGCAACGAGGCCGAAGTCACGCTCGTCGACCCGCTGCCGTACATGACGTACCAGCCGTTCCTCCCCGAGGTCGCCGCCGGCGAGATCGAGCCGCGCCACGTCGTGGTGAGCCTGCGCCGCCACCTCAAGCGCACCACCGTCATCGCGGGCAAGATCACCGGGATCTCGCACGCCACCAAGTCGGCGACGATCTCTCCGATCGCCGGTGACGAGACCTTCGAGCAGAGCTACGACCACATCGTCGTGACCGCCGGCGCCGTGTCGCGCACGTTCCCGATCCCGGGCATCGCCGACAACGCCATCGGGCTCAAGACCATCGAAGAGGCCGTGGCCATCCGCGACCGCCTCACGTCGAACTTCGACAAGGCGTCGGTGCTGCCCGCCGGTCCCGAGCGGGACCGCCTGCTGACCGTCGTCGTCGTCGGTGGCGGCTTCGCCGGCATCGAGGTCTTCGCGGAGCTCCGCGCCTACGCGTCGTCGCTGCTCAAGCAGTACCCCACGCTCGCGTTCGAGGACACGCACTTCCACCTCATCGAGGCGATGGGCCGCATCATGCCCGAGGTGTCGCAGAAGACGAGCGAGTGGGTGCTCGCCGACCTCGCGAAGAAGGGTGCCTTCGTGCACCTCGACACGCAGGTCAAGGGCGCCGTCGACGGCGTCATCGAGCTGTCGACCGGCGAGAACCTGCCGACCGACCTCATCATCTGGACCGCCGGTGTCATGGCCAACCCCACGGTCGTCCGTGGCAGCGACCTGCCCGTCGAAGAGCGCGGTCGCATCCGCACGCGCCCCGACCTGCGCGTCGGCACCGAAGAAGAGATCGTCCAGGGTGCCTGGGCCGCCGGAGACGTCTCGGCTGTCCCCGACCTGTCGGGTGGCGGCGTGGGCGGCTTCTGCGTTCCCAACGCCCAGCACGCGGTGCGCCAGGGCAAGCTCATGGCGAAGAATCTCGTCGCGGTGCTGCGCGGCGAGGAGCCCAAGGAGTACAACCACAAGAACCTCGGCGCCGTCGCCGGCCTGGGGCTCTACAACGGCGCATTCCAGTCGGGCAACATCGCGCTGACCGGCCTGATCGCCTGGTTCGCCCACCGCGGTTACCACGGTCTGGCCATGCCGACGTGGGAGCGCAAGTTCCGCGTCGTCGGCGATTGGGTGCAGAACTTCCTGCACGGTCGCGAGGTCGTCAATCTCGAGGCCGTCCAGCAGCCCCGCGCCGCGTTCGAGGAGTTCGCCGCGCGCCCGCGTCCGGCGGCGCCCGCGGCCGACGCTCCGGCGCCGGCAGCTCCGGCCGAGAAGAAGGCCGAGCCCGTCGCGGCGAAGTGACCTTCCGCTGATCGAGACCCTCGTACCCCGCCGGGTACGGGGGTCTCGTCGTTAGCGGCCCCGGATGCCGCGCCGTCGAGCGATACGGTGGAGGTCGGGCCCCCGTAGCCCAATGGCAGAGGCAGGCGACTTAAAATCGCTTCAGTGTGGGTTCGAGTCCCACCGGGGGTACGCCGTATCCTCGCGCTCACGGACGCTCCGCGTACTATGCGCGTTCTCTGGGAGTCCCCGCCACCCACCCGTTCCGGCCGGCGCCCCGCAGTTACACTGAAGGGCAATCTCGCGAACTGAGGGTGGGGACTTATGTGGGAGTGGCTTGTACCGGTCATCGTGATCGTCGGCATTCTGGCGATCGCCGGGATCTATCTGTGGGCCACCTACAACGCCCTGGTCGCGTTGAACGTGCGTGTCGACGAGGCGTGGAGTGACATCACCGTCCAGCTCAAGCGTCGTGCCGACCTGCTCCCCAACCTCATCGAGACGGTGAAGGGCTACGCGGCCCACGAGAAGGCCGTGTTCGAGAACGTCACCCGTGCCCGTGCCGAGACGCTGTCGGCCCAGAGCCCGGCCGAGGCCGGTGTTGCCGAGGGACACATGCAGCAGGCGCTCAAGTCGTTGTTCGCCGTTGCCGAGGCGTACCCGCAGCTCCAGGCGAGCCAGAACTTCCTGCAGCTGCAGCACTCGATCGTCGACACCGAAGACAAGATCCAGGCGTCGCGCCGGTTCTACAACGGTGGCGTGCGGGAGCTCAACACGAAGATCAAGGTCTTCCCCAACAACCTCTTCGCGCGCCAGCTCGGCTTCCGCGAGCGCGAGTTCTTCGAGGTCGTCGATGGCGCGGCGATCGCGGAACCCCCACGCGTGCAGTTCTGACGTCACGCGCCCCCTCTCACCGGAGGGGGCGCGTTCTCGTTGGCGCGGTCGTCGGGGTGGTCGTGCCGCTCCGCACGCAACGCCCCGGCGATGGCGTCCACCGCGTCGCCCCAGCGCGAGACCGTCACGCGCTCCAGGCCCTGCCACCGCGCCGCGGTTCGCAGCTCTTCGGCGACGCGGTCGGCGGCATCGGGCGGCGCCCCCCGCTCCCACCACGCCGACTGCACGCGGAGGGTGCTGTTCGCGCGGTCGGCTTTCAGGTCGAGGCGGCCCACCACGTCGTCGCCCACCACGACCGGCAGCGAGTAGTAGCCGAACCGCCGTTGCAGCGCGGGCGTGTAGATCTCGATCCGGTAGTCGAAGTCGAAGAGCCGCTCGGCACGGTCGCGGAACCACACCATCGGGTCGAACGGGGTGAGGATGGCCGCGACGTCGAGCTTGCGGGGGCGGGCGGCGTCGCGATGCAGCCAGGCTTTCGCGGGGCGACCCGCCACGCGCCAGCCCTCGACCTCGACGGGAAGCAGCTCGCCGGTGTCGACCAGATCGCGGATCGCGGCGAGGACCGCGGGGCGGTCGCGGATGCGCCAGTAATCGGCCAGGTCGGCCGCGGTGGCGACGCCGTACGCGACGGCGGCGCGGCGCACGAGCTCGGCGATGGCCGCGGCGCGGGGGACCGACGTCTCGAGCGCCGCGGCCGGCAGCACATCGGATGCCAGCCCGTAGCGTCTCTCGAACCCCCGGCGTCCGGCGATGGCGACGTCACCGCTCAGCCACAGTCGCTCCAGCCCGTTCTTCACGTCGTCCCAGCCCCACCACGACCCCCGCGAGCCGCTTCGGGCGTCATGGTCGATGTCGGCCGGTCGGAGCGGACCGCGCGCGGCCAGCTCGTCGCGCAGCCAGTCGAGCAGGGGCCGGTTCGCCCGCGCCCACTCGTCGTCGCCGTACTTGGCGCGCATCGCGTCGCGGCGGAACTGCAGCAGCGGCCAATCGTCGACCGAGACGAGCGACGCCACGTGCGCCCACGACTCGACCCAGGTCGGCCGCCGCGAGAACGCGAGCTTGTCGAGCAGCCCGGTGTCGTAGGCGCCGAGGCGGGCGAACAGCGGCATGTAGTGGGAGCGCGCGAAGACGTTGACCGAGTCGATCTGAAGGATGCGCATGCGATGCAGCGCCCCGGTGATCTGGCGCGTGCCCACCATCTCGGGACGGGCGCGGGCGAAGCCCTGCGCGGCAAGGGCGATACGGCGCGCGTCGGCGCGACGAAGCGTCGTGGTCATGCTCCTCACCGTATCCACCACCGCCGACATCGCAGCGATCGCCGGGGAGAGCGGCGGTAGGCTGACGGAATGACCGGAACCGATCCCGAACCCCGCGGATCCTTCCTCGACGCCCTGAAGCGGCGCACCGTCTCGAGCGATCTGCAGCCCCCGGTTCCGCCGGCGTTGCGCCAGGCCACGGCCTACGCGTGGCGGCTGCTGATCATCGCCGCGGCCCTCGGTGTCGTCATCTTCATCGTCATCCAGTTGAAGCTGCTCGTCATCCCGCTGCTGGTGGCGATCCTCGTCACCGCGCTGGTGTGGCCCGGCTTCTCGTTCCTGCTCCGACACCGGTGGCCCAAGTGGCTCGCCATCGTCGTCACGGTGCTCACCACCATCGCGATCATCTCGGGCCTGGTCTGGCTCGCGGTCTGGCAGATCGCCCGAGAGTCCGGGTCGGTACGCGAGCGCACGGTCGCCGCGGTCGGTCAGTTCCGGCAGTACCTCATCGACGGCCCGCTGCACCTCAGTGCGCAGCAGATCGACGACGGCCTGAACCGCGCGGGCACGTTCCTGCAGCAGCAGGCCGAGGTGCTGTGGACCGGGGCCCTCGCCATCGGAACGACGCTCGGGCACGTGGGCACCGGGCTGCTGCTCACCTTCTTCATCCTCCTGTGCCTGCTCGCCGACGGCGGCGGAATCTGGCGCTGGACCACGCGGCTCTTCCCGCGCGTCGCCCGCCCCGCGGTCGACGGCGCCGGTCGGGCCGGCTGGCGAACGGTGAAGAGCTACGCCCGCACGCAGTTGCTCGTCGCCACCATCGACGCGGTCGGCATCGGCCTCGGTGCCTTCCTGCTCGGCGTTCCGCTGTCGATCCCGATCGGCGTGCTGGTGTTCCTCGGCGCGTTCATCCCGTTCGTGGGAGCCGTCGCCACCGGCGCTCTCGCGGTGTTCATCGCGCTGGTCTACAACGGACCGCTCATCGCGCTGTTCATGCTGATCGTGGTGCTGGGCGTCCAGCAGGTCGAGAGCCACATCCTTCAGCCGATCCTCATGGGCTCGGCCGTCAAGGTGCATCCGCTCGCCGTCGTTCTGGTCGTCGCCGGGGGTGCCATGATCGGCGGGATCGCCGGCGCGCTGTTCGCCGTGCCCCTCGCCGCTTTCGTCAACGTCGTCGCCGTATACCTCAGCTCGAAGGCGTGGCAGCACGACGGCGAGGCCCTGGTATCCCGAGATCTCATCTGGCAGACCGTCCCGCGCGAGCGCGGAAGGAAGACATGAACGACACTCCCACCCTGGCCGAGTTCGAAGATGCCGCGCAGGCTCTGCGCGGCATCATCACGCGGACGCCCCTCGACGAATCGCTGCACCTCACCGAACTGCTCGGCGTGCCGGTCAACCTCAAGCTCGAGAACCTTCAGCGCACCGGCTCGTTCAAGATCCGCGGCGCGACATACCGTCTCTCGCGCCTGACCGCCGAGGAGCGTGCCCGGGGCGTGGTCGCCGCCTCCGCCGGAAACCACGCGCAGGGCGTCGCCCTCGCCGCGCAGCAGCTCGGCATCGCGGCGACGATCTTCATGCCGCTGGGTGTGCCGCTGCCGAAGCTCCTGGCCACGCGCGGGTACGGCGCCGAGGTCATCCTCGAGGGCGCCACCGTCGAGACCCCGCTGCGTCTGGCCGCCGAGTTCGCCGAGCGCACCGGCGCGGTGCTGATCCACCCGTTCGACCACCGTGACATCGTCGTGGGCCAGGGAACGCTCGGGCTCGAGCTCGTCGAAGACATGCCCGACCTCGAGACGGTGATCGTCGGCATCGGCGGCGGGGGATTCGCCGCGGGAGTCGCCACGGCGGTGAAGACGCGCGCTGCCGCCGAGGGGCGCACCGTGCGCGTCATCGGCGTACAGGCCGAGAACTCCGCGGCGTACCCGTCGTCGTTGGCCGCCGGGTACCCGATGCAGATCGAGACCACGCCGACCATCGCCGACGGCATCGCCGTGGCGCGGCCCGGCGATCTCCCGTTCGAGCTCGTCCGACAGTTCGTCGACGAGGTCGTCACGGTCACCGAAGACGACATGGCCCGGGCCCTGCTCGTGCTGCTCGAGCGCGCCAAGCAGGTCGTGGAGCCCGCGGGTGCCGTCGGTGTCGCCGCCATCCTGGCCGGAAAGGTCACGGCGACCGGCCCCACGGTGGCGATCCTGTCGGGTGGCAACATCGACCCGCTGCTGCTGCAGCGCGTCGTGGCGCACGGCCTCGCGGCATCCGGTCGCTACATGTCGTTGCGCATCCCGCTTCCCGACCGTCCGGGCCAGCTCGCCCGCGTGTCGGAACTCCTCGCCCAGGCGGGCGCCAATGTCATCGAGGTGCTTCACACGCGTCACGGTCAGGGCATGCAGATCAGCGAGGTCGTGCTGCAACTGAGCGTCGAGACCCGCGGCGAAGAGCACCGGGCCCTCGTCATCCGCACGCTGGAAGACGCCGGGTTCGTGGCCACGGTCGTTCCCAACTGAGGCGCTGAGCGCACCACCCGTGCCGCGAACGCCGCGAGCCGCCCACCCCGAAGGGGAGAGCGGCTCGCGGACGGTGGGGCTTACTGGCCCGAGTAGGTCTCGACCTTGACGATCTCGACCTTGATCTCTTTGCCGTTCGGCGCGGTGTACGAACCCTTGTCGCCCTCTTTGAGGCCCAGGATCGCCGCGCCCAGCGGCGAGGCCTCGCTGTAGACGTCGAGCTCGGAGTCGACGGCGATCTCGCGGTTGCCGAGGAGGAAGACCTCTTCGCCGCCAGCGACGATGGCAGTCACGACGGTGCCCGACTCGACGACGCCGTGGCTTTCGGGAGCCTCGCCGACCTTGGCGTCCTTGAGCAGCTGCTGGAGGGTGCGGATGCGCGCCTCTTGCTTGCCCTGCTCGTCTTTCGCGGCGTGGTAGCCGCCGTTCTCTTTGAGGTCGCCCTCTTCGCGCGCCGACTCGATACGCTTGGCGATCTCTTCACGGCCCGTGGTCGAGAGGCGCTCGAGCTCGTTGTGCAGGCGGTCGTAGGCGTCTTGCGTGAGGAACGTCACCTGAGCGTCGTTGGACACGGTTACTCCTTCGTCGAAACGCAGACGGCGCGGGTTCGGGAGCCGTCGGCGGGGGATATGTCGAACGCCCC
The DNA here is from genome assembly GCF_014839455.1 of Microbacterium sp. CFBP 8801. Taxonomy (NCBI): domain Bacteria; kingdom Bacillati; phylum Actinomycetota; class Actinomycetes; order Micrococcales; family Microbacteriaceae; genus Microbacterium; species Microbacterium sp. CFBP 8801. The sequence continues at coordinate 19,467 of NZ_JACYNU010000001.1, forward strand.
GGCATCGAGCCGGGGCGCGTCGTGATCCCGCGAGTTTACGGCACCCAGCAGGCGTTGACAAAACCTGTCGTCGCCAGCGCGAGCGTCGGGATCTGCTCGGTGAACGCGCGGGAATGCTCCTCGGATGCCGGGTACTGCACGACCCGCCATCCCACCGTCCCGTGCTCCTCGTCGCGCGCCTCGAGAGCGCAGGCGACGGGCTCGCCGACCGGGGCGGTGATCTGGAACGTCGTCGAGACCGAGCGCTCGTTCTCGACCGTGAACCCGGTGTCGGTCGCGGTGACCGAACCGAGGCTGCCGGCCACCGTCGTCCAGCCGAGGTACCCGATCGCGCCGAGGGCGAGCACGGCCACGATCGACCACCCCACGATGCGCCGCCGCGGCGAACGCGTGCGTCCGTAGCGGTCGTCGAGTTGGGCCTGCGTCGTCATGGTCTCTCCGGGCTTTAGGCTGGACATCCAGGCTACGCGCTTCCGCCCGGACCGAAGGACTCCATGCTCCCCGTGCTCGTCGCTCTCGCGACAACGCCCACCCCGGCCGTCACTCCCGACCCCGCGATCGTCACGCCGGGTCCGCTCGGCTTCGCCGCCATCGCGTTCATCGGCGTCGCCGTGTTCCTGCTCGTCTGGGACATGCTGCGTCGCATCCGCCGCGGCCGGTACCGCGAAGAGGTCAACGCGGAGCTCGACGCCGAAGAAGCGCGGGCACGCGAGGCGTCGGCCGACGACACCGACCCCACCGCCCCGCGCGTCTGACTCCTGCCGGAGGTCCCGGCATCCGGGGTCATCCGCCGTGGTACGCCGGGGCGAGGGCGATCAGCAGGCACGCCGTCCAGTGGCAGAGGAACGCCAACACGGTGCACACGTGGAAGATCTCGTGGAACCCGAAGTGCCCGGGCCACGGGTTGGGCTTCTTGATCGCGTAGACCACCGCGCCGCCGGTGTAGAGCAGCCCGCCGACCACGACAAGCACCATCATCGCGACGTTCGCCGCGAGCAGGTCGCCGAGGTACATCACCGCCGCCCACCCGAGGGCGAGGTAGAGCGCGACGTAGAGCCAGCGCGGGGCGTTGATCCAGAACACGCGGAACAGGATGCCGAGGATCGCGCCGCCCCAGACGATCGAGAGCAGCAGCACCGTCTTGGGCGTCGGCAGGGCCAGGACCGCCAGGGGCGTGTACGTGCCCGCTATCAGAAGCAAGATGTTCGCGTGGTCGATGCGCTTGAGCACCGCGAGCGTCTTGGGCTTCCAGTGGAAGCGGTGGTACAGGGCGGAGTTGCCGAACAGCAGCATCGAGGTGGCCGTGAACACGGCCGCGGCCCACTTGCCCGGGGTTCCCTGGGCCACAACGATCAGCACGATGCCCGCGACGATCGCGACGGGGAACGTTCCGGCGTGGATCCAGCCGCGCCAGGTGGGTTTGACCTCGGCCTGCGCGCCGACCGCCCCGGCGTCGAGGAGGGGGAGCTGGGGCATGTCGGGTCCGTCTGAGGGGGTCGTGCGCGTCACGTCTTCGACCCTACGTCCGCCCCCATGCCAGGGTGCGTACATGGGGGCAGGGCTCACCCTTTCCCCAGCGAGGGGCACCTGAACGTTCACGGTGAACGGGCCGGGACGCGGTAGCGTAGGAAGGTGGCGCGCGTGTGGAGGAACGAGGGGCGAGGCCCCCTCTACCGTCTGTACATCTCGCGCCTGCGTCGCCGCATGCCGGCCACCGTGCCGCACCACGTCGCCATGATGATCGACGGCAACCGCCGCTGGGCACGTCAGCTCGGGTACGACAGCGCCGCTCACGGGCATCGCGCGGGCGCCGCGAAGATGCACGAGTTCCTGCGGTGGTGCGACGACCTCGGCATCGAGGTGGTGTCGCTCTACCTGCTGTCCAACGACAACCTCGTCAAGCGCGACAGCAAAGAGCTGCAGGACCTGCTCGAGATCATCGCCCAGCTCGCCGGCGAGCTTTCGCACGAGCCCGATTGGCGCGTCAAGCACGTCGGTCGCGCCGAAGGGCTCCCGCCCGAGCTCGCCGAGGTGCTGCACGAGGCCACCGAGCGCACGCGCGGTCACGAGGGTCTGCACGTGAACCTCGCGGTCGGGTACGGCGGGCGCAGCGAGATCGTGGATGCCGTGCGCTCCATCATCAGCAAGCACGACGCCTCGGGCGGCTCGATGGAAGAGCTGGCCGCGAGCCTCACCCCCGAGCAGATCGGCGAGCACCTGTACACGGGCGGTCAGGCCGATCCCGACCTCGTCATCCGCACGTCGGGGGAGCAGCGGCTGAGCGACTTCCTGCTGTGGCAGTCGGCGCACTCCGAGTTCTACTTCGTCGAGGCGCTGGGGCCGGATCTGCGCGAGGTCGACTTCTTGCGGGCCATCCGCGACTTCTCGGCGCGCGACCGACGCTACGGGCAGTAGCAGGACGACCCGCTCGGGCGCCGAGGGGCGACCTCCGAGGCGAGTGATCTCCACGCCGCCGGGCGCCAAAACGTGCTGTTCACGAAGTCGTCACATTCGTGGCGTGTTAACGACCCGCGTCGGTGTCGCGGAGACGTACGGTGATCACATCGGGCACGGAGCCCGGTCGGGTCGACCTTCGGATCGCGACTCGTGACCCACAGGTCGACTCGAGGCAACCGGGTGATTCACCCGGGTCGGGAGTGGGTTGTGACTGCACGAGCACCATACGACCAGCGTCGCGTCGTCGAGAACACCGGATCCGAAACCGGATCCGACCAGGCCCTGCGCACGTATGTCCTGGATACCTCCGTTCTTCTCAGTGACCCGCGGGCCTTCTTCCGCTTCGCGGAGCACTCGGTGGTGATCCCCGTCGTGGTGATCACCGAACTCGAGGGCAAACGTCACGACCCCGAGATCGGCTACTTCGCCCGCCAGGCCCTCCGCCACCTCGACGAACTGCGCGTCGAGCACGGCCGCCTCGATTTCCCCGTCCCCGTGGGCACCGACGGCACCCTGCGTGTCGAGCTGAACAACACCGACCCCCAGGTGCTGCCCTCGGGCATGCGGATGGGCGGCAACGACAGTCGCATCCTCGCCGTGGCGATGAACATCGCCCAGGACGGCGCCGAGGTGACCGTCGTGTCGAAGGACCTGCCGATGCGCGTGAAGGCGGCATCGCTCGGCCTGAACACCGAGGAGTACCTCGCCGAGCAGGCGATGGACTCGGGGTGGACGGGCATCACCTCGCTCGACGTGTCGGGCGACGAGATGACCGACCTGTACGAGAGCGAGGTCGCCGTCAGCGAGTCGGTGGTGGGGCTGCCGGTCAACACCGGTCTCATCATCCACTCCGAGCGGGGATCAGCCCTCGGGCGCGTGACCGGGAACGGCGAGTACCGGCTCGTGCGCGGCGACCGCGACGCTTTCGGGCTGCACGGTCGCTCGGCCGAGCAGCGCATCGCGCTCGACCTGCTGCTCGACCCCGAGGTCGGCATCGTGTCGCTCGGCGGACGTGCCGGTACCGGGAAGTCGGCGCTGGCCCTGTGCGCGGCGCTGGAGGCCGTGCTGGAGCGTCAGCAGCAGAAGAAGATCATCGTGTTCCGGCCGCTGTTCGCCGTGGGTGGTCAGGAGCTCGGCTACCTGCCCGGCGACCAGGCCGAGAAGATGGGCCCCTGGGGTCAGGCGGTCTTCGACACCCTGGGTTCGGTCGTCTCGGGCAACGTACTGGAGGAGGTGCTGGCGCGGGGCATGCTCGAGGTGCTGCCGCTCACGCACATCCGCGGTCGGTCGCTGCACGACGCTTTCGTCATCGTCGACGAAGCCCAGTCGCTCGAACGCAACGTGCTGCTGACGGTGCTGAGCCGCATCGGCCAGAACTCGCGGGTGGTGCTCACCCACGATGTGGGGCAGCGCGACAACCTGCGGGTGGGTCGGCACGACGGGGTGGCCTCGGTCATCGAGACGCTCAAGGGGCACGCGCTCTTCGGCCACGTCACGCTCACCCGTTCGGAGCGCTCCGCCATCGCCGCCCTGGTCACCGAGCTGCTGGAGGCCGGCGAACTGTCCTGATCCGCGGTCGAGGAGGGGTCGGGATGCCACGGTGTCCCGACCCTCTTCTCGTGCTTGCGGGTCCACATGAGAGCTTTCTCATGTCCACCTCCCCGCGCTCTCACTTTGACCCCTCAGGCTGGACACATAGGCGAGGGAAACCTCGTCACCGCCTCGGCGGTTCCCCCTGAGGAAACCCGAGATCCGTTCCACCCCTGCCGCCGTCGTTCGGGTACGTCGGCCGGTAGTGAACGTGATCTCCTCGAAACCCCCGGTACACCACCGGGGGTTTCGAGTTTCCGCGCACGGTCGCCGCCGTGCTCGGCCGGCCCCGGGGCGGTGGCACCGCACCTCGCCCCGTGCCTGTCACTCCCAGCGGTACCCCGCGCCTCGGACCGTGACGATGTGCGCGGCGCCGAGCTTGGCGCGCAGGTAGCGCACGTACACGTCGACGACGTTCGACGCGGGATCGAAGTCCATGTTCCACACCCGGCTCAGCAACTGCTCGCGGCTGAGTACCTGGCCCGCGTGGCGCATGAGCTCCTCGGCGAGGGCGAACTCGCGGGCGCTGAGATCGATCGCGCGGCTGCCGACGGTCGCGCGGCGGGCGAGCACGTCGAGCGTCACGTCGCCGTGGGCCACGGTCATCGTGCCCGTCGGGACGGGTTCGCGCAGGCGCGACCGGATGCGCGCGAGCAGCTCGTCGAACTTGAACGGCTTCGCGACGTAGTCGTTGGCCCCGGCGTCGAGGCCCTCGACGGTGTCGCGCGTGCCGGTACGAGCCGTCAGCATGATGATGGGCACCGACGAACCCTGCCCCCTCAGGCTGCGGAGCACCTCGAAGCCGTCGAGCGAGGGAAGGCCGACGTCGAGGAGCACCAGGTCGACCTCACCGGACAGCGCCGTGTCGAGCGCTTCGGCGCCGTCGCCGACGGTGACCGTCTGATACCCCGCCGACGCGAGGCCCTTGGCCACGAAAGCCGAGATGCGTTCTTCGTCCTCGGCGATGAGGATGCGCGTCATCCGGTTGCCTCTCTCTGCAGGACCACGTCTCCGGCGCGAACCGGGGTGGGGAGCTCGGCGGCGGAGCGTCCGCGCACGAGGGGGAGGTGGAGGGTCATCGTGGCGCCGCCGCCCGGGGTGTCGCCCACCGAGCAGTGTCCGTCGTGCGCGCGCACGATGGCGTCGACGATGGCGAGGCCGAGACCAGAGCCCTCGATCCCGCGCCCGGGGGAGATCCGATCGAAGCGGCGGAAGACGCGGTGACGGGCGGCGGGCGGAATGCCCGGCCCGTGATCGCGCACCCACAGCCGCGCCGTCGTGTCGTCGGCGCTGCTGCCGATCTCGATGGCGGAGCCGGCGGGGGTGTATTTCGCCGCGTTGTCGGCCAGCTGCAACCACGCCTGCACGAGACGGTCGGCATCACCGTGGACACGGCCCGATGCCCGTGCCTCGATGCTCCAGGTGTGATGGGGGATGGCCCCGACGAGTTCGGCCACCCGGTCGGTGAGACCCCCGACGTCGATGAGGGATGCCGAGAGGGTGGCCGTCTCGGCATCGGCCAGGGCGTCGATGTCGTCGACCAGGCGCGCCAGGCGGTCAAGCTCGGCGATCCCGAGATCACGGGTATCGGAGGCGTCCTGAGGATCGGACGGGTCCATCATCTCGAGGTGTCCGCGGACGATGGTGATGGGCGTCTTCAGCTCGTGCCGCACGTCGTCGAGCAGGTGTCTCTGCGCGTCGACCGACATCGCGAGGCGGTCGAGCATGCCGTTCACCGACGTCGTGAGGTCGGAGATCTCGTCGTACCCGTGTGCGCGCAACCGCGTACCGAGGTCGTCGATCGTGATGGCGTCGGTGGTGTCGCGGAGGCGCTTGAGTGGCGAGAAGAGGCGGCCCGTCACGAACCACCCCGCGACTGCCACGAGCAGCAGGACTCCCACCGCCGAGAGGGCGTAGGTGGTCGTCGACAGCGCCACCAGCTCCATGCGCTGGTCGATCGAGATGACCTGCACGGCGGTCGCTCCGCGATCCGCGACGGCGACGTACAGCACGGGCCCGTGGGAACTGTCGGCCTGCCCGCTCAGCTGCTGGTCGGCGAGACGGGCGGTCAGCGAGGCCAGGAGCACCGGATCGTCGGCGATGGCCAGACCGGGGGGCGAGGGGGTCGCGGCGAGCACCTGGTCGCCGTCGAAAGCGAGCGTGCCGTCGGTGCGGCCGGGGATCGTTCCCGCGACCAGGTCGACCGGGTCGTCGGAGCTCGACGCCACCGACGAGGCGAAACCGTCGAGCTGCTTCTGCGCGTTCGCCAGCACACGCTCGCGCTGAGCGGCGAAGGTGATGCCGCCGGCGATCATCATGCCGAGCAGGACGACGCCGAGGATCGCGCCGAGGATTCGCACCCGCGTCGAGATCGGTCTCGTCGTGGGGCTCATCCTCCGATTATGGCGCGCCTCGGCGTCGTCGTCGTGCGGCTCAGCCCGGGTGCGTCATCGACAGCAGGTCGAGCTTGGCGTCGAGCACCTCTTCGGTGATCTCGCCGCGCTCGACGTAGCCGAGATCGATGACGGCCTCGCGCACGGTGATGCCCTTGGCGACCGAGTGCTTCGCGATCTTGGCGGCGGCCTCGTAGCCGATGACCTTGTTCAGCGGGGTGACGATCGAGGGGGACATGCCGGCGAACGCCTCGGCGCGAGCGACGTTGGCCTCGAGGCCGTCGATCGTCTTGTCGGCGAGCACCCGCATGGCGTTGGCGAGCAGGCGGATCGACTCCAGCAGCGCCGTGCCCATGACGGGGATGGCGACGTTGAGCTCGAACGAGCCCGACGCACCGGCCCAGGCGACCGTGGCGTCGTTGCCGATGACGCGGGCGCACACCATGAGGGTGGCCTCGGGGACGACCGGGTTGACCTTGCCGGGCATGATCGACGATCCGGGCTGCAGGTCGGGGATGTGCAGCTCGCCGAGGCCGGTGTTCGGCCCCGATCCCATCCAGCGGATGTCGTTGTTGATCTTCGTCAGCGACACGGCGATCGTGCGGAGGGCTCCGGATGCCTCGACGAGACCGTCGCGGTTGGCCTGGGCCTCGAAGTGGTCCTTGGCCTCGGTGATGGGCAGCTCGGTCTCGGCCGCGAGCAGCTCGATGACCTTCTGCGGGAAGCCGAGCGGGGTGTTGATGCCGGTGCCGACGGCGGTGCCGCCGAGCGGGACCTCGCCGACGCGGGGGAGTACGGCCTGCACGCGCTCGATGCCCAGGCGCATCTGGCGGGCGTAGCCGCCGAACTCCTGACCGAGGGTGACGGGGGTGGCATCCATGAGGTGGGTGCGCCCCGACTTCACGATGCCCTTCCACGCGTCGGCCTTGGCCTCGAGCGCCACCGAGAGGTGGTCGAGGGCGGGGATGAGGTCGGTGATGAGCGCCTGGGTGACGGCGATGTGCACCGAGGTCGGGAAGACGTCGTTCGACGACTGCGACGCGTTGACGTGGTCGTTGGGGTGCACGGTCGAGCCGAGGATGCGGGTCGCGAGCGTCGCGAGCACCTCGTTCATGTTCATGTTCGACGAGGTGCCGCTGCCGGTCTGGTACGTGTCGACGGGGAAGTGCGCGTCGTGCTGACCGGTGACGACCTCGTCGGCGGCCTGCGCGATGGCGTCGGCGATACCGGCATCCAGCGTTCCCAGCTCCTTGTTGGCCAGGGCGGCGGCTTTCTTGATGCGGGCGAGGGCCGCGATCTGCGTCGACTCGAGGCCCGAGCCCGAGATGGGGAAGTTCTCGACGGCGCGCTGCGTCTGCGCGGCGTACAGGGCGTCCTTCGGCACGCGCACTTCACCCATGGTGTCGTGTTCGATGCGGTACTCGATGTCGGTCACGTCGTCGTTCCTCCAGGTCGGTCGTTCTGCTTCAGTTGGGGCTCATCACGCGGGCGCTTCGACGCGCGAGTCGTCGATGTCGCCCACGATGACGACGGGGAAGGCTTCCCCTTCGTCGAGTCGGTAGTTCGCGCCCACCACGGCGCAGCGGCCCTCGGCGACGGCTTCGCTGATCAGCTCGGACGCCCGCAGCAGCTCGCCCACGGTGTAGCGCAGGTGTTCGCGGCCGACCAGCTCGGGATCGACGGCGTCGGGGACGCGGCCCTCGACGGCGCCGGCGCGCTGGACGCGGCGCACCGCGGGGACGATCGGGGCGATCTGGCGCCAGATGTACGCGGGCAGGGTGGGCGCATCGACCCCGGTGCTCTCGATGGCCGCACCGACGGCGCCGCACGCGTCGTGGGCGAGGACCACGATGAGGGGGACCTCGAGCACGCCCACGGCGTATTCAAGGCTGCCGATCACGGAGTCGGAGATGACCTGGCCGGCGTTGCGCACGACGAACAGGTCGCCGAGGCCCTCGTCGAAGATGATCTCGGCCGCGAGGCGCGAGTCGGAGCAGCCGAACAGTGCCGCCGAAGGGTGCTGCGCGGAGGCCAGTTCGGCGCGACGCTCGACGTCCTGCCGGGGGTGGGCGGGTGCGCCGGAGATGAAACGACGGTTTCCCTCGACCATCTGCTCCCACACCTGGTGGGGGGTCATGCGCTCGCTCACGGGACCTCTCTCAACTGCTCGATCTGGGATGTCACGGAGGCGGCCGCCAGGGCCGCGGTCTCGGGGGCGGCGTCGCCGTACACGAGCACGTAGTCGGGGCCGGCGGCGGTGGCCAGCGCGTAGTCGATGTTGCCGGTGCCCGCGGGGTTCGCCGGGCGGTAGACGCTCCACTCGATGCCGTCGATCGTCACGGTGTCGGTGGCCCGGGTTCCGTCGAGCAGCTGTCCGGCCCAGGCCTCGTCGGCGTCGAAGCCCTGCGCGATCCGGAGGAAGCCGGACTCACCGGAGCGCACGTAGACCATGGTCCACGCCTGCGTGCCGCCGCTGCCCTCGATGGTGGCCTGGTTGACGCGCCACCCCTCGCCGAGCGAGGGGGTGAGCACCGGACGCCCGCGATCGCTTCCGAGATCAGCCGCCAGGGCGACCACGTCGGGCTCGGGACGGGGGGCGGGTTCGCCACGCGGCACGGCGGCCACGACGACGAGCACCACGGCCACGGTCACGAGCAGCGCGGCGATGAGGTTGCGGAAGGTCTTGCTGGAGCGATACCGGCGCGACGACTCGGCCTTGCGGTCGGCCGCCTCCTGCGGGGTCTCGGGGCGGCCGAGATGGGCGACGACGCGGGCCATCAGTTGTCCCCTGCGTCACCGCGAGCGGCATCGAGCCGGCGCTTCGCGCCCAGGAGCCATTCTTCGCAGCGCGCGTAGAGCTTCTCGCCGCGTTCCCAGAGCGCCAGCGACTCCTCGAGCGTGGGGGCACCCTGCTCGAGCTCGGCGACCACGCGCACGAGTTCGTCGCGGGCCTGCTCGAACGAGAGGGTGGCGACGTCGGAGGCGGAGCCCGGGGTCGTCGCGGTCATGGCATCCATTCTAGGCGGGACGCGCGGTCGCGCCGTCGCCCGGTGCCTCGGCGTCGAGCGGTCGGTCGTCGGGCAGGGCGCCCTCGGATCGCGCGGCGAGCGTGCCCTGTTCGACCGTGATCTTCAGGGCGGCGCCGGCGGGGGCGTCGCGGGCGTCGCGCACGACGGAGCCGCCGTCGCTCTGCACGATCGCGTATCCGCGGGCGAGGGTGGCGAGCGGGGAGAGCGCGCGCAGGCCCGCGCTGAGCTCGCGCGTGCGGCGACGTTCGCTCTCGAGCCGACGGTCGACGATGTCGCGGCCCCGATTCGAGAGCATCCACAGCTCCTGCGCACGGGAGGTGAGCATGGAGTGCGGAGTGCGCAGCGCCGGGCGCGAGCGGATCTGCTCGAGCTGCGCGATGTCGTGCAGCACGCGCTGGGTCAGTCGGCCGGTGAGCCGGGCCCGCAGCTGCGCCACGATCGCCCGCTGCTCGGCCACGTCGGGCACGACGCGCTTGGCGGCGTCGGTGGGGGTCGATGCGCGCACATCGGCGACGTCGTCGAGCAGGGGGCGGTCGTTCTCGTGTCCGATGGCGCTGACGATCGGGGTGGATGCCGAGGCCACGGCCCGCACGAGTCGTTCGTCGCTGAAGCCCAGCAGCGTCTGCGGATCGCCCCCGCCGCGGGCGATGACGATGACGTCGACCTCGGGGTCGGCGTCGAGCGCCTTGAGCGCGGCGAGCGTCTCGGGCACGCAGCGCTCGCCCTGCACGGCGGCGTATTTCGTGCGGAAGTTCACTCGGGGCCACCGCAGTTCGGCGTTGCGGTGCACGTCTTTCTCGGCATCCGAGTTCTCACCCGTGATGAGCCCGATGCAGTGGGGGAGGAAGGGGAGCTTCTTCTTGCGCACCGGGTCGAACAGACCCTCGGACCCCAACTGCACGCGCAGGCGCTCGAGGCGCTCGAGCTGTTCGCCGAGCCCCACGTGCCGCATCGCCGACACGGCGAACGAGAAGTCGCCCGTGCGGGGGAAGTAGTCGGCCTTCACGCACGCGACGACGCGGTCGCCCACCTTGAGGTCTGCGGGGAGGCGGTTGAGCGTGCTCGACCAGATGCGGAACGCCACGGTCGATTCGGTGCCGAGGTCCTTCAGACGGCCGAACACGTTGCCGCCGCGCCGGTTGAACGAGGTGATCTCGCCCTCGACCCAGACCGAACCCCATCGTTCGATGAAGCCGCGGATGGTGTCGTTCAGCCGCGACACCGAGGTGGGCGCATCGGTGCTCGACTCGCGGGGGTGCACGGAGTCGGCGGGCGGCGCCTGCCCCGCGATGGTCTCGGGCTGGAACGAGGTCATGGTCTCCGGAAGGGTCGAGGTGGCCGGTTCGGCCGGCATCCAGGGGCGCCCCGATAGAATCGAGGGGTGAGCACACCTGTCGTCCAACTGCCCGTTCCCCGTATCCCGGGTCGACGCGGGCGGCTCCAGGATATCCCCGTACAGGGAAAGAAGAAGGTGCTGCTGGCGGCGCCGCGCGGTTATTGCGCGGGCGTCGACCGCGCGGTCATCGCCGTCGAGAAGGCCCTGGAGCGCTACGGCGCGCCCGTGTACGTGCGCAAGCAGATCGTGCACAACATCCACGTGGTCACCGAGCTCGAGAAGAAGGGGGCGATCTTCGTCGAAGAGGTCGACGAAGTTCCCCCGGGATCGCACGTCGTCTTCAGCGCGCACGGGGTGTCGCCCGCCGTGGTGTCGGCGGCATCCGATCGGGGTCTGCAGGCGATCGATGCGACCTGCCCCCTCGTGACCAAGGTGCACCGCGAGGCCGTGCGCTTCGCGCGTGACGACTTCGAGATCCTGCTGATCGGCCACGAAGGCCACGAAGAGGTCGAGGGCACCGCGGGCGAGGCCCCCGAGCACGTGACGGTGGTCAACTCTCCCGAGCACGCCGATGCCATCGAGGTGCGTGACCCGTCGAAGGTCGTCTGGCTCTCGCAGACCACCCTGTCGGTCGACGAGACGATGGAGACCGTGCGGCGCCTGCGCGAGCGCTTCCCGCAGCTGCAGGACCCGCCCTCGGACGACATCTGCTACGCCACCCAGAACCGTCAGGTCGCGATCAAGAAGGTCGCTGTCGGCGCCGACCTGGTCATCGTCGTGGGATCGGCCAACTCCTCGAACAGCGTGCGTCTGGTCGAGGTCGCCCTCGAGTACGGCGCCAAGGCCGCCTATCGCGTCGACTACATCGACGAGGTGAAGCAGGAGTGGCTCGACGGTGTCGAGACCGTCGGAGTCACCAGCGGCGCTTCGGTGCCCGAGGTGCTCGTGAGCGAGGTGCTCGAAGAGCTCGCCCGCGCCGGATACCGCGATGTCGAAGAGGTGCGCACCGCCGAGGAGGACTTGATCTTCTCGCTCCCCAAGGAACTGCGACAGGATGCCAGCGGCAAGCGCGACAGCCGCGCGCTCGGCGGCCGGAGCAGCGCGTGAGCGACGGCGCAGAACGGTCGACCGCCCCGGGCGACGACGCGCGCCCCCGCCCACAGTACGGCGAGTACGCGACGCCGGAGGAACAGCGCGCGCGCATCCAGCGTCCCGAGGTGACCGAGGCGCTCGAGGCCGGGGTCGCACCGCAGCCCGAACCCGTCGCGCCGGTGGCCGAGAAGGCGACCCCGTCGGCCGGTACCGGGCGTGTGGGCTTGCGCGGGCCGCTCTGGGACCGGATCCTCACGGGCGGTCTGCTCGCGTACGGACTGGTGTCGACGGTGTCGACGATCGTGCAGTTGCTCGATTTCCCCACGTACGCCGAGACCGCCGCCAAGATCCTCGGTGTCGACGCGAGCTACACCAACCTGTCGGCCGGATACCTCTGGGGTGCGGCGGCCGCCTTCGTCTACGGCATCGGCTGGCTGCTCACCGCGGTGCTCACCTGGCGCCGCCTGCGGCGCGGGCGCGTCGCGTTCTGGATCCCGCTCGCGGGCTTCGTCGTCACGGCGCTGCTGGCCGGCCTCTGCGTGACGCTGGCCCTGGTCGGCGACCAGCAGTTCATGACGGCGATCATCGGCAGCGTCCCGAACTGAACCGTCCGGCCCGGTATCCCGTGTTCCCCGTGAACGAAGAGAGGGGACCGGCGTGGTGCGAGATGAACACGCGCAGCTGACGGCGTTGTACGACGCTCACGCCGTGCCCGTGTGGCGGTACGTGGTCAGCCTCACCGGCGATCACGCCGGCGCGGACGACGTCGTGCAAGAGACGCTGCTGCGCGCGTGGCGCACGCCGCGCGTGATGAACGACGAGCCCGCGACCCTTCGTTCGTGGATGTACACCGTGGCGCGCAACCTCGTCATCGACGAAGCGCGCAGCGCGCGGCGCCGGCACGAGCTGCCGGTCGACGAACTGCCCGAGACGGTGCGCGACGACGACACGGATGCCATGTTCGATGCGCTCCTCGTCGAGGAGGCGCTCGCCACCCTCACCCCCGACCACCGTGCGGTCATCGTGAGCGCCTATTACGGGGGTCGTAGCGTCGCGCAGGCCGCCGAAGAACTCGGCATCCCGGCCGGAACGGTGAAGTCGCGACTGCATTACGCGGTGCGAGCGCTGAGGCTCGCGCTGCAGGAAAGAGGGGTGACCCGATGAGCGTCGATCATGAACGTCTGTCGATGTGGGACGGCGCCTACGTGCTCGGGGCGTTGAACGCTCCCGACCGAGCCGAGTTCGAAGCGCACCTGTCCGATTGCGCCGAGTGCCGTGCCGCGGTCGCCGACCTCGCGCCCACCGCCGGACTGCTCTCACGCGTGTCCGCCGATCGCGCCCGCGCGGTCGGTGCGACGACGGGACCGGTGCCGATCGCGGCGCCGGACCCGTCGCTGCGGGGTCGGGTGGTCGAGGCGGCGCGGCGTCGACGGGCGCGGCGCGCCACGGCCTGGACGCTCGCGGCGTCAATCGCCCTCATCGCGGTCGCCGTGCCGGCGGGAATCGCGGTGACGAATGCCGTCAGCTCGTCGTCGGGCGCGGTCTACGCCCTCGACGACGTCGCGGGGGCGCCCATCGAAGCCTCGGTCAAGCTCACGTCGGTGCCGTGGGGCACCCGCATCGACCTGGTGTGCGAGTACACCGGGCAGGTTCTCGACGCGCCTCCGGGTGGCTGGCCCTACGCGCTCGCGATCACCGACGAGGCCGGGGCGACGAGCGTGCTGTCGACCTGGCGGGCCGGCCCCGGGGCGACGACCGAGTTGAGCGCGGGCACCGATCTGGCGGCTTCGAGCATCGGCTCGGTCGAGATCCGCACCGTCGAGGGCGACCGCGTGATCATGCGGCGCGACTTCGCGACGCCCTGACGCGCGGCGCCACCTCGGCAGGTCGGCGCGGCGATCGGGACGGCCGTAGCATCGTCGCATGCCCCGTCTCGTCGCCGTCTGCGCCGTTCACAGCCTGCACCCGGATGCCGGGTCGATCGGCGTCACCGCGATCGACAAGCGCCCGCTCGACGGGGCGGTGCGCGTCGGCAAGCTGGGCGTCCGCGCCGACGTGCAGGCGAGCCGCAAGCACCACGGCGGCCCCGACAAGGCGGTGTACGCCTACGCGCAGGACGACGCCGAGTTCTGGGAGGGGCAACTCGACCGTGAGCTGCCCGCCGGCTGGTTCGGCGAGAACCTGCGCGTCGACGGTCTCGACGTCAACGGCGCCCGCATCGGTGAGGTGTGGCGCATCGGCGACACCGTCGAGGTCGAGGTGACGATGCCCCGCACCCCCTGCGCGACGTTCGCGCGCTGGGTCGGAGGCGCCGCGGCGCGCGGATGGGTGAAGCGGTTCTCCGACGAGGGGCGCCTCGGCGCGTACCTGCGGGTGCGACGCGCGGGGGAGGTGCGGGCGGGCGATGCGATCGAGATCGTGTCGTCGCCCGAGGGCGCGCCGACGGTGCTCGAGGTGTACCGGGGCTGAGACGCGGGGTCTTGGCATCCGGTCACCTGAGGCGGGGTGCGCGCACAACGGCGGGGCGTTTCGATGACACGCCGCTCGAGGCGGCGTGAGATCGGCATGTCGCCGGGCCGAGCCGCCGTTGTGCACGGCGGGCGCGCGTTGCGGCCCGGGCTCGGGCCGTGGCATCCGGAAACGACGAACGCCCCGGCCGAGGCCGGGGCGTTCGCGGTGATGCGGGTGGGTCAGCTCTTCGACTGGCCGTACGAGCCGAGCTGCTTCGTGGCCTCGACCACGCGAACGGCCATGGCCGACTCAGCGACCTTGCCCCAGGCGCGGGGGTCGTACTGCTTCTTGTTTCCGACCTCGCCGTCGAGCTTGAGCACGCCCTCGTAGTTCGAGAACATGTAGCCCGCGATCGAGCGCGTGAAGGCGTACTGGGTGTCGGTGTCGATGTTCATCTTCACGACGCCGTTGGCCACCGCGAGGGCGATCTCTTCATCGGTCGAGCCGCTGCCGCCGTGGAAGACGAGGTCGAGGGGCTTGGGGCCGGTGCCGAACTTGGCGGCGATGCCCTCCTGGATCTCGCCGAGCAGCTCGGGACGGAGCTTGACGCCACCGGGCTTGTACACGCCGTGCACGTTGCCGAAGGTGAGGGCCGAGATGTACCGACCGTTCTCGCCGAGGCCGAGACGTTCGACGGCCTTCGTGACGTCGGCCACGGTGGTGTAGAGCGCGTCGTTCGAGCCCTCGTGCTGCACGCCGTCTTCTTCGCCGCCGACGACGCCGACCTCGATCTCGAGGATGGCGTTGATGGCCTTCATGCGGGGGAGGAGCTCGGCCGCGATGTCGATGTTCTCGTCGAGGGGAACGGCCGAGCCGTCCCACATGTGCGACTGGAAGATGGGGTTGCGACCGGCCTTGACCTCTTCTTCGGAGGCTTCGAGCAGCGGCAGGACGAAGCCGGGAAGGGCGTCCTTCGGGCAGTGGTCGGTGTGCAGGGCCACCGTGATGGGGTAGTTCTTCGCCACCTCGGTGACGTAGCGGGCGAAGGCGAGGGCGCCGGTGGCGCGGGCCTTGACCGTGTGGCCGGCGAAGTAGTCGGCACCACCGGTGGTGACCTGGATGATGCCGTCGGAGCCGGCCTCGGTCAGGCCCTGGAGCACCGAGTTGATGGTCTGCGAGCTCGAGACGTTGATCGCGGGGTACGCGAAGCTGCCGGCCTTGGCGCGGTCGAGCATGTCGGCGTACTGCTCAGGGGAAGCGACGGGCATGGAGGTGCTCCTTGGTGTTGTCGGGACACCGTCAGCCTAGCGAAGGCGCCGGATCGTGACGGTGCGACCTCGGTAGGAACGGTGCACTTCTGCCCATTCGTTAAGAAGAGCGATTCCTTCGCCTTGGCGTCGGTCAAATCCCGGGATTGTCGCGCTCCCGGTGGATACAGTGGCCACATGGTGAGCCTGACTGCCGACATGAGCCCGTTGCATCCCGACCGAAACCTGGCTCTCGAGTTGGTGAGGGCGACGGAAGCGGCATCCATCCGCGCCGTTCCCTTCATCGGTCGCGGCGACAAAGAGGCCGCCGACGGCGCCGCGGTCGACGCGATGCGCGCCTTCTTCAGCACCGTCGACTTCGACGGCACGATCGTCATCGGTGAGGGCGAGAAGGACAACGCCCCCATGCTCTACAACGGGGAGCGCGTCGGCAGCGGCCGCGGCCCCCGCTGCGACGTGGCCGTGGACCCGATCGACGGCACCTCGCTGACCGCCGCCGGCCGCCAGAACGCCCTGTCGGTCATCGCGGTCTCGGATCACGGAACGATGCTCGACGCCTCGACCGTGTTCTACATGGACAAGCTCGTCACCGGTCCCGCGGGCGTCGGTGTCGTCGACATCCGCCTGCCGATCGGCGAGAACATCCGTCTGCTGGCCAAGGCGCTCGGCAAGCCCGTCGACGAGATCGTCGTGTCGGTGCTGAACCGTCCGCGCCACGAGAAGCTCATCGCCGACATCCGCGAAGCCGGAGCCGGTACCCGCCTGATGAGCGACGGCGACGTCGCCGGCGGCATCAACGCGGCCCGCCACAACGCCCGCACCGATATGTGCGTCGGCATCGGCGGCAGCCCCGAGGGCATCGTGACGGCGTGCGCGATCAAGGCGCTCGGCGGTCACATCCAGGGCATTCTGACCCCGGGCAACGACGACGAGAAGCAGAAGGGCCGCGATGCCGGACTGCAGGTCGACGGCGAGGTCTACGAGGCCGATGGTCTGGTGAAGGGTAAGAACACGATCTTCGTCGCCACCGGCGTGACCGATGGTCAGCTCGTCGCGGGCGTTCGCCGCGAGGGGGACTTCCTGTACACCGAGAGTGTCGTGCTGCGCGGCGCCTCGGGAACTCTGCGTCGCATCACGTCGGAGCACCTCACGTCGAAGTGGCTCTGACCCCTTAGGGGAGGAGCCGCGGCTTCGGGGCGTGCAGTCTCACCCCGACGGGCCGTGCAGGCCGCCCCGGCACGCCGCGCTCAGCGGATGCGCACCTACAGCCGGGCGTGTCGTGACGCAAGCGTGACCGGTGTCGGAGGGGCTGTCTGGCAGAATCGTCAGCAGTGTCAACGGCGACGCTGTGACTTCCGAGACCCGAAGGGGGATCGTCCATGGCAGCAGCTCCGACGAATTCGACCGCACCTCAGACAGGTGCGCACGCGGTGGTGGCCAGCGCGGTGGACCCCGCACGTCGCCCCGATGTCCTGCTTCGCGTTCGCCGCGATGAGGGGCACGAGATCAGCGCCTGGTGGATGGTCGGCGCCTTCGTGGGCGTCTCGGCCGCGGTGATCAGCCTGCTCAGCTGGGTTCCGGGCGGCTCCTGAGCTCGAGGCCCGGCGGGTCTCAGCCGTGAGGATTCTCGTCGGCCAATCCGGCGCGCTCGCGCACGCCCCCCAGATCGGCCGAAACCGCGACGCCGGTCGGTGACCCGAGGGACTCCGCTTCGTGCGGATCGGCCGTGGCGTCGGCCGTCGTCGTGATGTCGTCGAGTTCGATCATCTCGGGCGCCGTCCACCGACGCGGGGTCGCGTCGAGCGCGGCGGGTGCGGCGACGGCGTCGAGCTTGGTCTCGTCGATACCCGGGAACTTGCGGGCCGTCACCAGGACGCGTGACTCGAGCGAGCCCGCGAACCTGTTGTAACTGTCGACGGTCTTCTCGATCGCTCGACGAAGGTCGTTGGCGTGCCCGGCCAGAACGCCGACCCGCTCGTACAGCTCGGTGCCGAGTGTGAAGAGGGTGCGCGCCTCGTCGGAGACGTCTTGCTGGGTCCACGTGAACGCGACGGTCTTGAGCACCGCCCAGAGGTTGACGGGAGAGGCGAGCGCCACGCGCCGAGTGAACGCATAGTCGAGCAGGGCCGGGTCTTCGTCGAGGGCCGAGGCGAGCAGCGATTCGCTCGGGAGGAAGCAGATGACGAACTCGGGGCTCGAGGCGAGACCTGCCCAGTAGGTCTTCTTCGCGAGCGCGTCGACGTGCGCCCGCACCGCCTTGGCATGGCGCGACAGCAGGCTCGCCCGGCGCGCGCCCTCGTCGCCCTGGGCGGTGACCGCGATGGCGCTGGCCTGCAGATACGCCTCGAGGGGGACCTTGGCGTCGACCGCCAGTGCCTTTCCCCCGGGGAGGCGCACCACCATGTCGGGGCGACCGGCGCCGGCGTCGCTGGACACCGCCGCCTGCAGATCGAAGTCGACGTACCGCGTGAGGCCCGCGGCCTCGACCACGCGCCGCAGCTGGGTCTCGCCCCATACGCCTCGGGTCGTTCCCGAGCGCATCGCAGAGGCCAAGGATTCGGTGGTCGCGCGCAGGGCTTCGTCGGCCTCTCGCGAGAGTCTCAGCTGCTCGCCGAGCGCGGAATACTGCTCGACGCGGTCGCGCTCGAGGCCGTCGACCTTGCGCTGCATCGCGTCGAGGGTCTCGCGCACGGGATCGAGTGCCCGCAGCACCGTCTGCTCGCGCCGCTCCCGCTCTTCGCGCGCGGCCTGGTCGGAGCGGGACTGTCCGACGAGCTCGCGGTACAACGCGACCTGGTGATCGAGCTGCGCCTGTAGACCGGAGCGGGCGGTCTCGGCTGCCGCCACGCGGGCGCCGAGCGCCTGCCGCTCGACCGCACCCCGAGCCGCCGCGCGCGCCGAGGCGACGACCCACCCGCCGGCTACGCCGAGGGCGAGCGCGAGGATCACGAGAACGAGGGTGATGGCATCCATGGGGTCAGCATGCACCAGACCTCCGACATCGCCCGAGAGACGGGCCGGGAGGTCAGGCGACGGCGCGTTCGGCGGACTCGACGGGGATGCGCGAGATGCGCACGCCCAGGTGCGAGGCCAGGGCCTGCACATCGTCGGCCCCCGCGCGGCGGGCGCAGTCGATCGTGATCTCGGCGCACGCGACCGCGTCGGCCAGGGCATCGTGGTGCGCGAACGGCGAGCAGCCCGCCTCGGCGGCCACCAGCGGAAGACGGTACGAGTCGAGCGTGTAGGTCTTGCGCGACATCTGCACGCTGCACAAGTAGCGGTACGGCGGGCACTCGTCGCCGGTGGCGGCGCAGGCACGGCGCAGCACCGACATGTCGAACCCGGCGTTGTGGGCCACGAGCACGTCGGCCCCGGCGAAGGCGGTGAGCCGGGCGAGCTGGGCGCTCCAGTCGGGGGCGTGTGCGACGTCGGCGGCCTGGATGCCGTGGATGCCCACGTTGATCGGTGCGAAGTGGTCGTGCCCGCTCGGGGGCTTGATCAGCCACGCCGCGGTCGCGACGACCCGTCCGTTGCGCACCCGGGCGAGCCCCACGGCGCACGCGGAGGCGCCGCTGGAGTTCGCCGTCTCGAAGTCGATCGCGGTGAAATCCAAAGCCACGGGACCACCTTCACCGCCGGTCGACCTCCACGGGGGGAGGCGCGCCGGGAACCCCGCGTGTCGCCGGGACCGACGCCGCAACGACGCCCACGGTGGTGTCGGAGGGTCGGCGTAGGGTCGGGGCATGACCGATCGCGAGAAGTCGACGTCGTTCGGACAGGCTGCCTCCGCCTACGAATCCGGGCGTCCCGACTACCCGTCCGACGCCGTGGCGTGGATGCTCGAGCCCGCGCGCGAACCGGGTCATGCGCTGCGCGTCGCCGACGTGGGCGACGTAACGGGCAAGCTCACCCGGACGATCGTGGAACACGGTGCCGACGTGGTGGCGGTCGATCCGGATGCCGACATGCTCGCGACCCTGCGGCACAACGTCGGCGGGGTGCCCACGTTCGCCGGGACGGCCGAGGCGCTGCCGCTTCCCGACGGGGCCCTCGACGCCGTGGTCATGGGGCAGGCCTGGCACTGGGTCGACCCCGAAGAAGGGTCTCGTGAGATCGGGCGCGTGCTGCGCCGCGGGGGAGTGCTGGGCCTCGTCTGGAACATCCGCGACGAGAGCGTCGACTGGGTGCGTCGGTTAACCTCCGCCATGGGCGGGTCGAACGCCGAGGTCCTGCTCGCGACGACCGGACCCCGAGTGGCCGCGCCGTTCGGCGAGCTCGAGCACCACGAGTGGCGCTGGGAGCGCACGATCACCCTTGCGCAGCTGCGCGACCTCGTTCTCTCGCGCAGCGACATCATCACCGCCGACCCCGAGAAGCGCGCGCGTATCGACGCCGCGGTCGACGAGGTGGTGGCATCCGTTCCCGAACTCGCCGCCGGCGGCTCAGTCGCGCTGCCGTACGTCACCCACGCGTTCCGCGCGCGGCGGCCCTGATCGCTCGTGCACGGCGCAAGCGCCGGTCGTGAGGAGACGGCCTTGAGACGGGCGGCGCGCGCCCGCGTGGCGCAGTGCGGCGCCGTGCGATCCGTCGCGGCCGGGTAATCTGGACTCCCGTGGCTCTTACCATCGGAATCGTCGGCCTTCCCAACGTCGGAAAGTCGACCCTCTTCAACGCTCTGACCAAGAACTCGGTGCTCGCCGCGAACTACCCGTTCGCGACCATCGAGCCCAACGTCGGGGTCGTCAACCTTCCCGATGTGCGACTGCAGCAGCTCGCCGACGTCTTCGGCAGCGAGCGCCTCGTGCCCGCCGCGGTGTCGTTCGTCGACATCGCCGGCATCGTGCGCGGCGCGAGCGAGGGCGAAGGGCTCGGCAACCAGTTCCTCGCGAACATCCGGGAAGCGGATGCCATCGCCCAGGTCGTCCGCGGATTCGCCGACGACGACGTGGTCCACGTCGACGGTGAGGTGAACCCCGCCGGTGACATGGAGACCATCAACGCCGAGCTCGCGCTCGCCGACCTCCAGACGCTCGAAAAGGCCATCACGCGCTACGAGAAAGACGTCAAGGGCAAGAAGCTCGACCCCTCGGTGCTCGACGCGGCCAAGGCGGCCGAAGACGCGCTTCAGCGCGGGGTGCTGCTCTCGGCATCCAAGATCGACCTCAGCCCCATTCGCGAACTGGGGCTGCTGACGGCGAAGCCCTTCATCTTCGTCTTCAACGTCGACGAGGCCGTGCTCACCGACCCGGCGCGCAAGGACGAGCTGGCCGCCCTGGTCGCCCCGGCGAAGGCCGTGTTCCTCGACGCCAAGATCGAGTCCGAGCTGATCGACCTCGACCCCGACGACGCCGCGGAGCTGCTGGCCTCCACCGGCCAGGACGAGTCGGGTCTCGACCAGCTCGCGCGTATCGGCTTCGACACCCTCGGCCTGCAGACCTACCTCACCGCGGGTCCGAAAGAGGCCCGTGCCTGGACGATCCCGCAGGGCGCGAAGGCGCCGCAGGCGGCGGGTGTCATCCACACCGACTTCGAGAAGGGCTTCATCAAGGCCGAGGTCATCTCGTTCGCCGACCTCGTCGAGCTCGGCTCGGTCGCCGAGGCCCGCGCGAAGGGCAAGGCGCGTCTCGAGGGCAAGGATTATGTGATGCAGGACGGCGACGTGGTGGAGTTCCGCTTCAACAACTGAGGAGACCCCGAGCGTGGCCTCGCGTCGGGGTGGTGCACAACTCCCGCAATACCGAACCGGACGTGCCGCGTAGCGGCCGACGGACGCGATTCTGCAGGAGCCGTGATCAGCTCGCTGTCAGCGTGGATGTGGGCCGCGTATGGAGCGTGCGCCGTCGTTTTTGTGATGGTCAGCGAAGCTGCTGTGACCGTCGCACGGGTCGCGTGGACCCGTCTGTGTAGGCTGTCGACGACCCAGGGGGGGACACATGACCATCGAGGTCGACACGTCTGTCGTTCGAGGGGGCGCCGAGGCATCTGGAGAGCTCGCGTCCGACGTCAATCGCGCGCTGGAGTACTTCGACTCCCATATCGACAAGTCGCAGTCGTGGGTGGCCGGCGAATTGATGAACTGGCTCCTCGCCGAGCACAGCTCATTTGCCGCGAGTGTCGAGTCGGGGCTGCTGCGCTCGAAATCGCTGATGGCCGCCACTCAGGGCGCGTTGAACGACGTCGCTCAGCGCTTCGACGAGAACGAGTACGACGCTCAGGTCACTGTCCGCGATCTGTTCGGAGACCTCGACCCGACGGCGGTGACGACGCCGATCGACGCGGACACGGCTCGTCAGAGCCTCGCGTTCGACTCTCCCGTCGGCGCTCTCGTGGCACCCGAATCGTCCTTGGCCGACCCGGCATTTCAGGTCGTGTGGGGCATCCTCACCTGGCCCGACTATCTTTCGCTGTCCTTCTTGACTCGTAAGCTCATCAATGGCGCTATTCAGCTGGTTCAGCCGGGATGGACTGGCGGCCAGGATGTCTTCGAGTTCCTCGCGCAGAAGCTCAGCGGTGATTGGGACAAGGTTGCACTCGCGGGCAGCGCCTTCGGTCACGTAGGGGATTTCTTCGACGAACTCGCAGGGACTGTTCACAACCTCGCCGTGGGGGTTTTCGCCTCCTGGACGAGCGGGGAAGGTGCGGACCAGGCGGGCGAGTACTTCGCCGAGCTCGTCGCTGCGTTCGCGGCCCAGCCCGATGTGTACAGCGACCTCGAGACGAAGTACACCAACGCCGCGTGGGCCGCCTACGGGGCATGTCAGGCCATGCTCTCGGCGCTCGACGCGCTCGTCGATGCGATCATCGCCGCGGCGATGGGAGTGTCTTCGGTCGCTGAGGCGGTCGCCGCGCTCTTCACCCTCGGGGGAATGGCGCCCGCCGCCATCGTCACAGCGGTCATCGCTGCGGTGCAGGCGTTCTCTTCGGCCTGGGGCGTGATGATGACCGCGACGTCGACGGCCATCGCGGCCGGAGCGGTCATCGGCTCCGCAACCACCACCATCGAGTTCGTTTCGATCCCGGAGGCCTGACATGGACCGACCCGACGTGTCCGCTGCGCTGTTGCGCACCACGGGTGACGACTTCGCCCTGAACCTGAAGACGAGGCTCTTGGAACTCGCCGCCACGACGGACGACGAGGCTTACGCCAGCCGCTTGCGCCTCGTCGCGAGCGGAAAGCGACCGCTGCGTACCTTGCTGGCGGACCCACAGTGGCGCGAGGCTTTCGGGTCTCAGATGCAGGTTCTCGCGGAGCCGCCGGCGCTCGATGAGCAGCAACGCCGGGCACTCGACGACGCTGTGGACAGGGCGCGGCAACAAGCGGCACCCGTGTCGGAGGAGCAGGCGGCGTCCGACGCCGCCGATGTCATGCGTCGGGCGACCCTCGCGGCGGACTCCATTCGCGAGGAGGAGCTCAACGGCTGGACCTACGTGCACGACTCAGACGGTGGGAGCGACGCATCCGCTGAGGAGGATCGATGACCTCCGACGCGACCGTGGTCGTGCGTTACGACGAGGCCGACAGAACGGCCGTCGAGCAGACCCTCCGCAAGCTCGTGCGCACGCAGGGCACCCTGATGCTGATCCTCGGGACGTTGCTCGGAGTACTGGTGCTGGTGCCGTTCATCGCCGCGGCGCGTGACGGCGTCGACGCCGCCTTCTTCCTCGTCGTAGGTGCGCTCCTCGTCGTTCCCCTCGTGCTGATCGTGCTGGGAGTGCGGCAGCTGCGGCGGCGTCCGCGCCTGCCCGAGGTCGCCGTCACGATCACCCCCACCTCCGTGTTGTTTCCGGCCATCGAGCGGCCGTCGGCGCTGGCGCCTCGCCTTCGTGCGGAGGAGTGGCCGCGGGAGGGGACGAGCGTCGAGATCGTCCGTGCGTCCGGTCTGCAGAAGGCGCGCGTCGAGTTCACCCGTCACGACGGAGGCAAGCGACGTCGCCGTTCGATCGCGGCCGACTACCTCGATGTCGATGCCCGTGTCATCGAGGACGCGCTCCGGGGGTCGCACACTTCCTAGGCGCGCCGCGCTGTGCCTCGGGGTTCGTCGGGGCCCCCACCCTCGACACCGCGGTCACACCAAGAGCAGCCGGACTCGACTCCCTCGGGGCGCGACCTCAGACGGGGACGACCGCGGCCGCGGACCCGGGATGCCGGAAGCCCCGGCCCCTCAGCCCAGGTCGTCCGGGTGGGTCAGCCGCCACCAGAGCGTGGGCTCCTCGATGGTGCCGGAGATCTTCACGTCGGCGCTCGCCGTGTTCGGGCCGGCGGTCCAGGTGACGGTGCCGACGACCTCGCCGTCGGCGTAGCTGCGCGGAGCGACGGTGATGAGCGAGGCGGCGACGGGGGTGTCCGACCAGGTGCGCAATGCGGCGTTCTTCGCGAGCACGATGGTGGCCGTGGACCCCCACGGCGTGGTGATCGTGCCGACCTCATCGCCCAACCGGCCGACGGAGACATCGTGGAACCCGTCTTCGATGCTCTGCAGCAGCGCGCGCACGTCGGCGTCGGTGCTGTCGTGCGTGGCCCCGCCCATGCGCACCCCCGTGATCTTCAACGGTCCACTGACGCCCACGTCGAGGGTCGACGTGAACAGCAGGTTGAACAGGCCGTCGCCGAGGTTGCCGGTCTTCAGCCCGTTGACGCCGAGCGTTCCGAGCAGGTCGTTGGTGTTCGTGACCGTTCCCGGACCGACGACGCTGATCGAGCGGGTGGCGGTGAGGGTCGCGATCACCGGATCGGCGGCGGCGAGGCGGCCCAGGGCGACGAGGTCACCGGGCGTGCTGCTGTTGCGTTCGTCGACGCCCGTGGCATCCACGATCCGGGTGTCGTTCAGCCCTTTCGCGCTCAGCCACGACCGGGCCGCCTGCACGAAAGCGCCCTCCGAGCCGAAGCCCCAGCGGGCCAGGGCGACGGCGTAGTTGCTCGCGGACGGCAGCAGCATCGTCGCCATCGCGTCGCGCTGCGACATCGACGTGCCATCGGGCATGCGGGCGATCGTGACGCCCTGCACGTAGAACTGGTCGTAGAGATCGGTGTCGGCCTCGGTGAACGAGATGGTCTGTCCGGGGTCGTTCGGCCCGTCGAGCGGGTGCGCATCGAGCACGACCATCGCCGTGATGAGCTTCGTCACGCTCGCGAGGGGCCGCGGATCGTTGCCGCCCGACGAGGCGAAGGCGCCGGCGGCATCGGGCCCGAGGTAGTCCTCTCCGCCCGCCACGCTCACGAGCATGGCCCCCTCGGCGGGAAGGGCGATCGTCGCGGGCGCGCCGGGCGCGACGGCCGATGCCTCCGAGGTGACGGTCGGTGCGGGGAGGGCGGCGGAGGACGCCCACCACACGTATCCGCCGCCGCCGGCGAGCACCATCAGAACCACGACGAGGAAGGTGACCAGGGCGATCCGACCGGCTCGTCCACTCCCGCGCTGCGCGCCGGGCGACTCGTCGAGAAGGTCGACGAGGTCGTCGAGCGTTCCCGGGCCGGACGACGCGCTCACGGCGCAACCTGGATCGACGGGATGAGGCGAGGGTCAGGGCGCACGCTTCGAACCTAACCCGGTCGGCTTGCTCAGGTCGCGACGAATTTCAAGCCCCCCGAGCCCGAAAGGACGGCGATCTACCGTGATGGCAACGGGAATTACCCGCATACCTAATGGGAGGAGCCGACATGGGACTCGACGACAAGATCAAGAACGCCGCAGAGGACATCACCGGCAAGGCCAAGGAAGCTTTCGGTAAGGCGACCGACAACGAGCGCCTCGAAGCCGAGGGCCAGGCCGATCAGAGCAAGGCCAACGTCAAGAAGGCCGGCGAAAACGTCAAGGACGCCTTCAAGTAAGTCGCCCTCCCCGAATGCCCCGGTCCCGCGCGGATCGGGGCATTCGTCGTTCCGCGGTGCGGGAGTCGACGCGGCGGGCCGGGATAATGGCGGGATGACCGATGCCGCTCCCACCGAGACCCCCACCGTCGTCTCGGGCACCCCCGTCGTCCTGCGCGCCCACGGCTACGAGGCCGCGATCGCCAGTGTCGGCGCCTCGCTGCGCTCCCTGACCCACGAGGGGCGCGATCTCGTCGTGCCGTTCGACGCCGACGAGTTGCGCCCCGCCTACCGCGGGACGACCCTCGCCCCGTGGCCGAACCGGATCGTCGACGGAATTCATCGCTTCGGAGGAGCCGAGCACCAGCTCGCCCTCACCGAACCCGATCGCGGTCACGCCCTGCACGGCCTGTTGTCGTGGGTCAGCTGGAACGTCTCGGATGCCACCGCCGACGCCGTCACGCTGACGGCGGCCGTGCCGGCGCAGGCCGGGTACCCGTGGTGGCTCGTCGTCTCGACCACCTACCGCCTCGGCGCCGACGGCCTGACCCAGACCGTGCGCGCCACGAACCTCGCCGACACCCCGGCGCCGTGGGGGACCGGTCCCCACCCCTACCTCGTCGCCGGCTCCGCGCCGCTGGACGCCTGGACCCTGGGACTGCCGGCCGACAGCGTGCTCGAGGTGACGCCGGACCGACTCGCACCCGTGGCGCTGGCATCCGTCGCCGTCGATGCCGAGCGCTTCGACTTCCGCGTGCCCCGCGTGCTCGGCGCGGTCGAGATCGACCACGCCTACACCGACCTGGTGCGGGATGCCGGTTCACGGGCGACGGTGACCCTCACCGACCCGTCGGGCACGGGAGTGGCCATGAGCTGGGACGCCGCGTGCGCGTGGGTGCAGATCCACACCGCCGACCTGCCCGCCGGCCCCGGAACGCCCGGGCACCGCGCGGGACTCGCAGTGGAGCCCATGACGTGCGCGCCCGACGCGTTCAACGACGATGCCTACGACTTCGACACCGGGGTGGTCGCCCTCGCCCCGGGAGCGTCGCACGAGGCGAGCTGGACGATCTCGGCGCTCTGACGCACGACCGCCCCGTCGCGGAAGCGGCGGGGCGGTTCGTTTTCTGCGAGCGTCAGACGACCTGGGCTCCGCACATCCCGCAGTCGCCGCCGACCGACACCTCGACGAAGCAGTCGGGGCACATCGTGCGCACGGGCCGGTCGGTGATCGGCGTGGGCTTGGAGCTGGGCGTGCGGCGCTCGGCACGAGGAGCGGCCGCGCGGGTGCGCTTCAGCTCGACGGGCGCCGGGGGCGGGGGAGCAGCGGCCGGCGTGTGCTCCTCGCAGTAGAAGCGGACGAATCCGTCGTGGTGCTTGGGGTGGCGATGCTTGACGGCCCACAGCTCGGTGCGCTCGTACAGGCGGCCGTCGGTTCCACAGGCGACGCAGCGGGTGGCGTCGCCGGGGACGACGTCGGCGACGAGGACAGGGGCGTCGAAGCGGATGGCATCCCGCCAGTCCTGCGACGAAACGATCTTCATGGGGGACCCTTCTTTCGGCGGTTCGGGCCGCCTCACCCTCAACGGTACGCTCCTCCCCACCCGACCGGCGACGGGATTCGTGCGCAGAAGGGGTGGACACCGCCTGCGGCCCCCCGGATAGGTTGGAGACAATTCCCCCCGCGTCGGTCTTTCGGCGCCTGTTGAAGGAGAAGCATGGAACTCGCCGCATTGGGAGCCGTCGGAGTCATCGTCGCCATCATCGTGGTGGTGGCGGGCGTCGTCCTCCTGGTCCTCTCGCTCATCATCCGCGGCTGGTACCGCGTCGCCAAGGCCGACGAAGCCCTGGTCATCGTCGGTAAGCGCCAAAAGAGCTCTGACGGCAACTCGTCGCGGATCACCGTCATCACCGGCGGTGGCGCGATCGTCAACCCGCTCACCCAGCGCGGCGAGATGATCTCGCTCCGTGCCCGCCAGATCAAGATGGAGCCCACGGCGCAGTCGTCGACGGGCGTCACCGTGAACGTCAGCGGTGTCGCGCTGGTGAAGATCGGCTCCGACCCCGAATCCGTGCGTCGTGCGGCCGAGCGCTTCGCCTCGCAGGACAAGGCGATCGAGCAGTTCACCACCGAGCAGCTCGAGGGTGCGCTGCGCGGAGTGGTCGCGACCCTGACCGTCGAAGAGCTCATGCGGGACCGCCAGCGGCTGTCGGACCAGATCGCCGAGGGCATCAAGCAGGACCTCTCGTCGCAGGGGCTCATCCTCGACTCGTTCCAGATCCAGGGCATCACCGACCTGAACGGCTACATCTCGGCGCTCGGTGCCACCGAGGTCGAGCGCGTCAAGCGCGAGGCCGAGGTCGCCCGCATCAACGCCGTGCGCGAGATCCGTGCGCGCCAGATCGCCACCGACGAGGCCAACCTGATCGAGCAGACCGCGCTCGACAAGAACAGCGCCGCGGCCAAGGCCGAGGTCGGCCGTGCCAACGCCGAGGCCGAGCAGGCCGAGGCCCTCGCGCGCGCCGAACGCCGCCAGGCCGTGCTCGAGCAGGAGGCGCAGAACACCGAGGCGCGCCTGGAGTCCGAGGTCAACCGCGTCGCCGACGCCGACCTGTACCAGCGTCAGAAGAACGCCGACGCCGACTCGTACGCGCAGATCAAGGCCGCGCAGGCCCGCGCGCAGATCGCCGAGCAAGAGGCCGCGGCCGTGCGGGTGCGCGCCGAGGCCGACGCGCAGTCGGTGCGCCTGGCCGGTGAGGCCCGCGCCGAGGCGATCCGCGCCGAGGCCGAGGCCCTGGCGCACAACCAGGAGGCTCTGCTGGCGCAGCGTGCCCTCGAGGCGCTCGTGCCGATGATGACCGAGTTCGCGAAGGGGTTCGACCGCGTCGGCTCCATCACGGTGCTCGGCGGAGAGGGTGCCAGCGGACACCTCGCCGCCGAATCGGCGACGGGCCTGCGCTCGTCGTTCGAGGCCGTGCGCGCGGCGACCGGCATCGACCTGACGCAGATCATCCAGGGCCGTGCGATGGCCGACGCGTTCGCGAACGCGCAGCACCCGACCACCGCTGCGGCTGCTCCCACCCCGGCGACGACGCCCACGGCCCCCGAGCCCGGGGCCTGAGCGCGGGGTCGTTCCATGCCCGAAGCCCCCGAAGTCGAGGCGCTCACGCTGTTCCTGCGTGAGCGCCTCGGCGGGCACGTGGTGCGCGACGTCGAGCTCGTCGAGGGGCGTGCGCTCAAGACACGGCCGCGGCCGCTCGACGAGCTCGTGGGGCGCACCGTGACCGGGGTGACCCGGCACGGCAAGCACCTCGACCTCGACCTCGACGGCGTACACCTCGGCGTGGGCTTCGGTCGGGCCGGGTGGGCGACGTGGACGGACGCGGGCGCGGAGTCCGACGCCGAGCTCGGCTCCGGTTCGGTGGATGCCGTCGCACCGGCGGCGGTGATCGCGCGCCTCGTGCTCGACGACGGCATCCTGGGGATCACCGACGCGGGGGACTGGCTTTCGGTGCAGTTGCACGTCGTCGATGCGGCGAACGAGGTTCCGTCGGTCGCGAAGCTCGGACCCGATG
The DNA here is from genome assembly GCF_014839455.1 of Microbacterium sp. CFBP 8801. Lineage (NCBI taxonomy): Bacteria > Bacillati > Actinomycetota > Actinomycetes > Micrococcales > Microbacteriaceae > Microbacterium > Microbacterium sp. CFBP 8801. Next base: position 48,467 of record NZ_JACYNU010000001.1, read on the forward strand.
CCATCGACCCCGCGTTCTCGCGCGAGGCGCTGGCGCACGCTCTCGGCGGACGGCGCAAACAGCTCAAAGCGCTGCTGCAGGAGCAGGAGTCGCTCGCCGGCATCGGCAACGCGTACTCCGACGAAATCCTCTTCGCCGCCCGACTGTCGCCCGTCGCGCACGCGTCGAGCCTCTCGAGCGACGACGTCTCGCGGTTGCACGCGGCGCTGCACGACACGCTGACCGCCGCGGTGCTGGCGCGGCGGGGCGTCCCCATCGCCCAGCAGAAGGCCGCCAAGGTGGCGGCCATGGCGGTGCACGGGCGCACGGGCGAGCCCTGCCCCGACTGCGGCGGTGTGATCGAGGACATCCCCGGTACGAAGGGCGGCGGGCAGTACTGCCCGTCGTGCCAGGTGCTGCCGGGCTGATCGGCCGCTCGCCTCGATCGTCGGAGGTGCGGGGACCATGGCGGGCGGGCGCGGGACCGAGACGTGTCCGGGGGCGCGACTCGTGGGAGACCAGTCGGACCATCGCCCCACCGACGCCCGCTCGGCCGAAACGACGACGGCCCCGAGCCGAAGCCCGGGGCCGTTGCCGACGAAGACGTTCAGGCGGTCTGGCCGGAGTGCTTCCCCTCGGCGACCTCTTCGACGAGCTTGGCGTTGAACGCGGGCAGGTCGTCGGGGTTGCGGCTCGAGACGAGCCCCTGGTCGACGTGCACCTCTTCGTCGACCCACGTGGCGCCGGCGTTTCGCAGGTCGGTCTTCAAGGTCGGGTAGCTGGTGAGGGTGCGGCCCTTCAGCACGTCGGCCTCGGTGAGGATCCAGCCCCCGTGGCAGATGACGGCGACCGGCTTGTGCTGGTCGAAGAAATCGCGCGTGAAGGACACGGCATCCTGCACGACGCGGATGTCGTCGGCGTTCTGCACGCCGCCGGGCAGCACGAGGGCATCGAAGTCGGCTGCCGAGGCCGAGCCCACGGCGAGGTCGACGGGCTGCTGGTGCCCCTTCTCGCCGGTGATGCTGCCGTCGGCGGGCGAGACGAGCACGGCTTCGGCGCCCGCGGAGGTGACGGCCTCCCACGGGCTCGTGAGCTCGCTGTCTTCGAATCCGTCGGTGAGCAGGAAGGCGATGCGCTTGCCGGTGAGATCGGTCATGGTGCGACTCTCTCTTTCTCGATTAGGAACGCCTTCCACGCTAGAAACCGCCGCGCGGACGGGGGCGGGGGTTGCGGATGCCGCGCCCCGGCGTTAGCGGTGACGTGCGTCGATCGCCCGGTTCCGTCGGCGGCCCGCCGGAGTCCCACGCGGGCGTAGCATGGAGCGCATGTCCGCTGACACCACGTCTGAGACGACTTCTGCATCGAAGCCGCTGATCACGCTTCTGAACGCTCCCGTCGAGGAGAAGGACGAGTCTCGCCCCGCGGCGTCGCAGTGCTGCGGCGGCGGTTCCTGCTCGCTCTGAGCCTGCACCCCCGGCGCGCCCGGCCCGTCGTGGTCGTGTCGTCCGGCGCACCGTGATCTGACCTGTACTCCGGGACGTGCGTCCCGGCGCTGTCGTCACTGCGCCTCGCCGCGCGTCGTCACCGCCGCGCGTCGTCACCGCCGCGCGCGGTCAGCGTTGCGCGTTTCAGTGCGCGATCGGCGCCGCGCCCTCGGGCTGATCGGCGGGCTTGCGAATGAGGAACGCCCCCACGATCAGGGGCACCGAGATGATCGCGGCGACGAGGAATGCGGCCCGCGTTCCCGCGGCTCCGGCCTCGAGGCCCCCGCCCGCCGCGGCCGAGACCGACGACATCAGCGTGACCAGCAGAGCGATACCGGCGGCGCCGGCGACCTGCTGCACGGTTCCCACGACGGCGGAGCCGTACGAGTAGAACCGGGGCTCGAGCGAACCGAGGGATGCCGTGAACAGCGGCGTGAACGACAGCGCGAGACCGATCATCATCACGGTCTGCACCGCGATGAGCAGCGCGAACGGGGTGTCGGTGCCGACGGTCGTGTAGAACCACAGCGAGCCGCTGGTGATCACGGCGCCCGGCACGAGCAGCACCTGCGTGCCGAAGCGGTCGTAGATGCGCCCGATCACGGGACCCGCGAGGCCCATCGCGAGAGAGCCGGGCAGCACGGCCAGGCCCGTCTCGAGGGGCGTCTTCTCAAGCACCGTCTGCAGGTAGAGGGGCAGCAGCGTGATCGCGCCGAAGAACGCCATCGACATCACGCCGAGCTGCGCCACCGAGAGGGTGAAGTTGAGGGAGCGGAACACGCGCAGGTCGAGCAGGGCGCTGTCGCTGCGCTGGAGCCGTGTCTGACGCCAGACGAAGAGGCCCAGTCCGATCACACCCACCGCGAGCGAGGCGATGAGGGTCACGAGCGAGGTCGACGCGGCATCCGGGTCGGAACCGTGGCCGCCGCCGATCTGGCTGAGGCCGAACACGAGGCCGCCGAAGCCGAGCGCCGAGAGGACCACCGACGGGATGTCGATGGGGGCGTTGCGGGTCTCGCCGAGGTTGTGGATCCAGCGGGCGCCCACGAAGAGGGCGACCAGGGCGATGGGCAGCACGATGCCGAAGATCCAGTGCCACCCGAGCGACTGGAGCACGAGCCCCGACATGGTCGGGCCGATCGCGGGGGCGAGCGCCATGACGATGCTGACGCGCCCCATCATGCGACCGCGCTGCTGCGGCGGCACGATCGTCATGATCGTCGTCATCAGCAACGGCATCATGATGGCGGTCCCCGAGGCCTGGATGACGCGGGCGACGACGAGAACCTCGAAGCCGGGGGCGAGGAAGGCCACGAGCGTGCCGGTCGAGAACAGCGACATCGCCGCGATGAAGACCTGACGCGTGGTGAAGCGCTGCAGCAGGAAGCCCGTGATCGGGATGACGACGGCCATCGTCAGCATGAACGCGGTGGTCAGCCACTGCGCGGCGACGGCCGTGATGCCCAGGTCGCGGATGAGGAACGGGATCGCGACGTTCATCGTCGTCTCGTTGAGGATCGCGACGAACGCGGCTGTGAGCAGCAGCCAGATGACGCGGCTCTGCTCGGTGGTCACGCCCGAGGCGGTGGCGGGCGGGGAAGCGACGGGGGTGCCGGTGGCAGCCATGACGAGGTCCTTTTCGTGCGGGGGGCTTCGTGGCGCCGGAGAGGCGACGTGCCTCAGACCGAACGGCGGCGGCCGGCGGGATATTCCGACGTCGAGAGAAATTCGCCGGGACGATGTCGGGGAAGCGCGGGTCGGGGTCTCGCGGCCGCCCTCCGCGGTGCCCGGGCGGGAGCCGGTGTCGGTGGTCGGACGTAGGCTGGCCCGCATGACCCCGGGTGGAGTAGGCGGAAGCATGTTCCGCGGCGTGGACGCCGCCGAACAGCGCCGACGCAACTCTCAGGCACCGCGCGTCGCGAACCTCGGACGACGGGTCGTCGACCTGTTCCGGCCCTATCGCGGTCGCATCGTCATGACGGCGGTGCTCGTGGTGGTGGGGGCCGCGATCGCGGTCATCCCGCCGTTGCTGGTGCAGCGCATCTTCGACGATGCGCTCTTCCCGATCGACGGGTCGCGCCCCGATCTGCAGCTGCTCGCCGTGCTGGTCAGCATCATGATGGTGCTGTTCCTGGTGTCGGCGGGGCTGAACGTGGGGCAGACGTGGTTCACGGCGACCGTGGGCAACCGCGTGACGGGCGATCTGCGCACGCGCCTGTTCGATCACCTGCAATCGATGGAGCTCGGGTTCTTCACCCGCACGAAGACGGGCGTCATCCAGTCGCGTCTGCAGAACGACGTCGGCGGCGTCTCGGGCGTGCTGACCAACACGGTCACCAGCATCCTCGGCAACGCGGTGACGGTGATCGCCTCGCTCGTGGCGATGATCCTCATCGATTGGCGACTGACCCTCATCGCCGTCGCGCTCATGCCGTTCCTCATCTTCGTTCAGCGCCGGGTGGGGCAGGTGCGCGCGCGCATCGCGGGCGAGACGCAGGAGTCCTTGTCGGAGCTCTCGGCGATCACTCAAGAGACGTTGAGCGTGTCCGGCATCCTGCTGTCGAAGTCGTTCAACCGCCAGCGCACCGAATCGGCGCGCTTCGACGCCGAGAACGACAACCAGGTGCACCTGCAGGTGCGGCGCGCGATGAGCGGCCAGGGGTTCTTCGCGGTGGTCCAGGTCATCATGTCGAGCGTCCCCGCCGTGATCTACCTCGTCGCGGGGTATCTCATCGCCGGTGGCGCGGGTGCCATCACCGCCGGCACCATCGTGGCCTTCACGACCGTGCAGGCGCGGCTGCTCATGCCGCTGATGGGGCTCATGCGCGTGGCGCTCGATGTGCAGACCTCGTCGGCGCTGTTCGCCCGCATCTTCGAGTACCTCGACCTGCGGCCGGCCATCGTCGACGTCCCCGATGCCCTGCCGGTTTCGGCCGCGCCCGGTCCGGTCGGGCGGGTCGAGTTCCGCGACGTGGAGTTCCGCTACCCCGACGCACCCGCGAACGCGCGGCCCACGCTCGACGGGATCTCGTTCACCGTCGAACCCGGGCAGCACGTGGCGTTCGTGGGGCCCTCGGGGGCGGGCAAGACCACGATCCTGTACCTGACGCCGCGCATGTACGAAGCGTCGGGCGGGGCGGTGCTGTTCTCGGGAGCCGACGTGCGCGACCTCGATCGGGCCTCGATCGTCGACGAGATCGGCATCGTGTCGCAAGAGACGTACCTGTTCCACGCGACGGTGCGCGAGAACCTGCGCTACGCCCGCCCCGAGGCCTCCGACGACGAGATCGAGGCCGCCTGCCGCGCCGCGAACATCCACCACGTCATCGCCGGCTTCGAAGCCGGATACGACACCGTCGTCGGTGAGCGCGGATACCGCCTCTCGGGCGGCGAGAAGCAGCGCATCGCGATCGCGCGCGTGCTGCTCAAAGACCCTCCCGTGCTGCTGCTCGACGAGGCGACGAGTGCTCTCGACACCGTGTCGGAACGCATCGTGCAAGAGGCCCTCGAGACCGCGTCGCACGGACGCACGACGCTGTCGATCGCGCACCGCCTGTCGACGGTCATCAGCGCCGATCAGATCCACGTCGTCGACGCGGGTCGCATCGTGGAGTCGGGTACCCACTCCGAACTGCTCGCCGCGGGCGGGCTGTACTCCAGCCTCGCCGCCGAGCAGCTCGCCGCCTCGTTCGTCCTCGCCGACGAGCAGCTCGACGCGGCGGGCCTCGCCCGCGCGGCACTTCCCTCCCGCCGGGCGGATGAACCGCCGGAGTGAACGACCGTCGTCGCGGGTCGGGATCGGCCGCGGCGATGAGCGAAGGGACGCCCGACGGTTCGACGGGCGGAGTCGCCCGGCGGCGTGCCCTCAGACCGGCAGCGTCTCGAGGAACGCCTCGAGCGCGATGCGGTACGCCGGGTCGGGGTGCGCCTCGGCGATCCGCAACAGGGGCGGAAGATCGAGCGTGCGGATCAGCGCTCCGCGCTCGCGAACGGCCGCGTCGGCGCCGGCGGCCCGCAGCAGTGCGATGCCCTCGCCCAGGGCGTCGAGGTAGTCGCGCAGCACGCCGACCTCGGCCAGGCGTTGAGTGATCGATCCGCCGTCGCGGCGTTCCCGCCAGTCGACGACGACGTCGGGCACCACGTCGAACGCCGACGCGAGCGTGTACATGCGCTGCGCGAGCACCTGGTCCTCGTAGTAGCGGCCCTCGGGGAAGCGCAGGTCGCGCGCGCGCCAGAAGGCGGTGCGGCTCAGCTTCGACCACGCGACGATGTTCCCGGATGCCGCCGGGTGCTCCGTCAGCGTGGTGCGCTGCCGCGCCGGGTCGGTGGCGGCGGCGACCCACGGCTGCACGACGCCGGCCGTGTACCCGGGGCCGTCGGCATCCGGGCGCAGGCGTACGTACGCCCCCACGACGAAGTCGCTGCCGGTGCGGTCGAGGGTGTCGGCGAGGCGTGCCAGGGCGTCGGGGCGATAGCGGTCGTCGGCGTCGAGGAAGGCCGTGTAGGGGGTGTCGACCTCGGCGAGGCCGGTGTTGCGGGCGGCGCCGAGGCCGCGCTGCTCCTCGTGGCGCACGACGCGGAAGCGGGCGTCGGCGGCCGCGGCGTCGGCGAAGATGCGGGTCGTGTCATCGGTGGAGGCGTCGTCGACGAGGACGGCGGTCCAGTTCGAGTGCGTCTGGCCGCGGACGGAGTCGAGCGCCTCTTCGGCGAAGTCCGCCACGTCGAAGCCGGGGATGATGACGGTGACGGCGGTGGAACTCACCCGCGTGATCCTACGGCGGCGACCGCGGCGACGACGGCATTCGCTACGGGGTCGAGAGATCCGGTGAGCCCTCGCGGCAGGGTGAAGCGCACGGCGGTGCGGGCCTCGTCGTGCGCGATGCCGAGCGCGAGCAGCACGTGCGACGCCTCGTCGCTTCCGGCGGCGCACGCCGATCCGCTCGACGACACGACCCCGCGCCGTTCGAGCTCGAGCAGCACCGTCTCACCGTTCGTACCGGGGAACACGAAGCTGGCGGTGCCGGGCAGTCGTCGCTCGGGGTGGCCGGTGAGGCGCGCGCCCGGGACGAGCGCGAGCACACGGGCGACGAAGGCGTCGCGGAGCGCCGAGACGCGCCGCGCCTCGGCTTCGCGCTCGTCCTCGGCCAGGGTCAAGGCGGTGGCGATCGCGACGGCCCCCGCGACGTCGGGAGTGCCGGAGCGGCGACCGCGCTCCTGACCGCCGCCGTGCAGGAGCGGCTCGAACGGGAGCCGGCCGCGCACGGCGAGGATCCCGGTGCCCTTCGGTGCGCCGATCTTGTGACCGGCGACGGTGATCGCATCGGCCCCGAGCCCCGCCAGCGGCAGCCACCCGGCGGCCTGGACGGCGTCGAGGTGCAGGGGGACCCCCCGGGCGTGGGCGACGGCGGCGAGGGCGGCGGCATCCTGGATCGTGCCCACCTCGTTGTTCGCGTAGCCCACGCTGACCAGCGCGGTCTTGTCGCGCAGCACGTCGGCGAGGGCGTCGGGGGTCAGCGTGCCGGCGGCATCGACGGGGGCGTAGGTGACCTCGGTGCCGTGGAAACGGGCGAGGTAGTCGGCCGAGGCGAGTACCGACTCGTGTTCGATGGCGGTGGTGACGAGGTGCGTGCGCCCCGAGCCCAGCACGAGACCCTTGAGGGCCGCGTTGTTGGACTCGGTGCCTCCCGAGGTGAACATCACGTCTCCGGCGCGCAGGCCGAGCACCCGGGCGACCCGCGAGCGGGCGTCGTCGAGGGCGGATGCCGCGGCCTCGCCGATCTCGTGATGGCTCGACGGGTTGCCGAAGAACCGTGTGAGGTAGGGCGCCATGGCCTCGAGCACCTCGGGGCGCACGGGGGTGGTGGCGGCGTTGTCGAGGTAGAGGGTCACGCCGTCTCGATGCGGATGTCCAGCCCGAGGTCGAGCGAGGGCGCGGAGTGGGTGAGGGCGCCGACCGAGATGACGTCGACGCCGGTCTCGGCGATGGCCCGCACGGTGTCGAGGCTCACCCCTCCCGACGCCTCCACCTGGGCGGCTCCGGCGATGCGGGCGACGCCGATGCGGAGGTCGTCGAGCGAGAAGTTGTCGAGCATGATCGTGCCGACCCCGGCGGCGAGCACGGTGTCGATCTGGTCGAGGCGGTCGACCTCGACCTCGACGTGGGTCGTGTGGGGGAGTCGGGCGATCGCGCTCTCGAGGGCCTGCGTCACCGACATCCCGCCGGCGGTGAGCACGGCGAGGTGGTTGTCTTTCGCCATCACCGCGTCGGACAGCGAGAAACGGTGGTTGTGGCCTCCGCCGTCACGCACGGCCTGGCGCTCGACCGCGCGCAGGCCCGGGGTCGTCTTGCGGGTGTCCACGATACGCGCGCCGGTGTGCGCGACCTCGTCGACGTAGCGACGGGTGAGGGTGGCGATGCCCGACATGCGCTGCACGAAGTTGAGGCCGATCCGCTCGGCCGTCAGCACCGCCCGCGCGGGGCCCGTGACGACGGCGAGCGTGTCGCCGGGCGCGAAGGCGGCGCCGTCGGTCACGCGCATCTCGACGACGACCGAGGGGTCGGTCAGCGTGAACGCGGCCGTGAACACCGCACCGCCGCTGAAGACGCCGGGCACCCGGGCGACCAGCTCGGCCCGCGCGGTGGCGTGCTCGGGGATCAGCGTTTCGCTGGTGAGGTCGCCCCACGGGGCGTCTTCGTCGAGCGCGGCCGAGACGACGCGGTCGATGGCGGTGCGGGTCAGCATGCGGAGACCTCCTGGGGACGGGGACGGGATGCCGGGGCGGTGGGCGAGGCGTCGGCTCGCGGCGGCGAGGCATCCCGCGTGCGGGCGCCCGGTGTCACTGTGCCCGGTGTCACTGTGCCCTGTGTTGCGGCGGCCGGGGTCCCGGCATCCGGGGCGTCGGAGCGGAAGTGCGCTCCGATCGAGCCCGAGCGGGCACGGGCGGCAGCGACGACGTGCGTGGCCACCAGCAGCAGGTTGGCGTCCTCGATCGACCGGGATGCGGTCTCGGCGCTCCACGCGGCGAGCACGCCGGCGGCGCGCGCGAGGCCGGCGCCGTCGCGCACGAGTCCGGCCTCGGCCCAGAGGAGCTTCTGCAGGGCTTCACGCGAGAACGGCGGGGCATCGGTGGGGGCGGACGTCTGCAGCGGCAGCGCGGGGGAGGCCTCGGGCCACGCCTCGTCGCGCGCGACCGCGTCTCCGGCGCGGGCGCCGAACACGGCCCCCTCGAGCAGGGAGTTGGATGCCAGGCGGTTCGCGCCGTGCACTCCGGTGCGCGCCGTCTCGCCCACCGCGTACAGACCCGGCACGCTGCTGCGTCCGTCGAGGTCGGTCACCACGCCGCCCATCAGGTAGTGCGCTGCGGGGGTCACGGCGATCGGGTCGCGCGCCCAGTCGAGCCCGCGCTCGCGCACGGCGGCGTCGATCGTGGGGAAGCGCTCGGCGAGACGCGCGGCGCCGAGGGCGGTGGCATCCAGCCGCACGGGTCGGCCGTCCTGCGCGGCCATGGCCCGGGCGTTCGCGCGGGCGACCACGTCCCGCGGAGCGAGCTCGCCGTCGGGGTGCGCGTCGAAAGAGAAGCGCCGACCCGCCTCGTCGACGAGCACGGCCCCCTCGCCGCGCACGGCCTCGGAGACGAGGAACGGCGCGCCCACCGCGAGCGCGGTGGGGTGGAACTGCACGAACTCGAGGTCGGCGACGGCGGCGCCGGCCCGGATGGCGGCGGCGATGCCGTCACCGGTCGCGCCGAGGGGGTTGGTCGTGTGGGCGTAGAGCTGGCCCGCGCCGCCGGTCGCGAGGATCACCGCGTCGGCGGTGAGGCGCTCGCCGTCGGCGAGCTCCACGCCCGTGACGCGACCGTCGTCGAGGATCAGGTCGCGCAGCAGCGCGTGCTCGCGCACCGCGACACCCGCCGCGCGCACGGCGGCCCCGAGCGCCGCCTGGATCGCGGCTCCCGTGGCGTCGCCGCCGGCGTGCAGCACGCGGGGACGGGCGTGGGCGGCCTCGAGGCCGCGGGCGAAGTCGCCGTCGACGCCCCGGTCGAACGCGACGCCGCGCGCGACGAGCTCGACGATGCGCGTCGGCCCCTCGCCCACCAGCACGTCGACCGCGGAGGGATCGTTCATCCCCACGCCGGCGGTGAGCGTGTCGGCCGCGTGCGAGGCGACGTCATCGAGGGGAGAGGTCACCGCGGCGATGCCGCCCTGGGCCCAGCGCGTGTTGGTGTCGGCCACCGCGCCCTTGGTCACGACGGTCACCGCGCATCCGTTCTCGGCCGCGTGGAGCGCTGCCGTCAGGCCGGCGATGCCGCTGCCGACGACGACGACCGTGGTCATTTCACGGCGCCGCTGGGCTTGGCCGCGAGCATGCGCTCGAGGGCGACGGTGGCCGGGGCCGCGACCTCGCCCGGCACGGTGATGCGGTTGACGACCTCGCCCGCGACGAGCGACTCGAGCACCCACGCGAGGTAGCCGGGGTGGATGCGGTACATCGTCGAGCAGGGGCAGACGACGGGGTCGAGGCAGAAGATCTCGTGCTGCGGATACTGCGCGGCCAGGCGCTGCACGAGGTTGATCTCGGTGCCGATCGCGAAGGTGGTGGGTTCTGTGGCCGCGGCGATGGCCTTGCGGATGAGGTCGGTCGACCCCGCCTCATCGGCCGCGTCGACGACGTCCATCGGGCACTCGGGGTGCACGATGACGCGCACTCCGGGGTGCTCCACGCGGGCGCGCTCGATCTGCTCGACGGTGAAGCGTCGGTGCACCGAGCAGAAGCCGTGCCACAGGATGACGCGGCTGTCGACGATCTGCGCGTCCGACGACCCGCCCAGGGGCTTGCGGGGGTTCCACATCGGCATCTGCTCGAGCGGCACCCCCATGGCCTTGGCGGTGTTGCGGCCCAAGTGCTGGTCGGGGAAGAACAGCACGCGGCGCCCGCGCGCGAACGCCCACTCCAGCACCGTCCGGGCGTTGGAGGAGGTGCAGACGATGCCGCCGTGGCGCCCGACGAAGCCCTTGATGGCGGCGCTGGAGTTCATGTACGTCACCGGGATCACCGGCACGAGGCCCTCGGCATCCGGGGTGTCGAGATCGCCCAGCACGTCGGCGAGCTGCTCCCAGCACTCCTCGACCTGATCGATGTCGGCCATGTCGGCCATGGAGCACCCGGCAGCGAGGTTCGGCAGGATCACGGCCTGCTCGGGCCGCGAGAGCAGGTCGGCGGTCTCGGCCATGAAGTGCACGCCGCAGAACACGATGGCCTCGGCCTCGGGCCGGTCCTTCGCGGCATTCGCCAGCTGGAACGAGTCGCCCACGTAGTCGGCGTGGCGCACGACCTCTTCGCGCTGGTAGAAGTGCCCGAGCACGACGACCCGGTCGCCGAGCGTCGCTTTCGCCGCGCGGATGCGGGCGTCGAGCTCGTCGTCGGAGGCGTCGCGGTACGCCTGCGGCAGTTCGCCCTGGCGGGGAGCGCCGGTGGGGATGACGTCTCCCATCGACGAGCCCGGACCGTAGCCCGGGCGGGTGTCGAAGTCCCACGGGCCGACCGCGAGGTCGGTGGTGCAGGTGGCGTCGATCGAGGCGCCGGAGACGATGGCCTGGATCGCGTGGTCGACGCTCGGGTCGATCGCGGGACGCGGCTGCAGGGTGAGGGGCGTGGCGGACATGGGCGTTCCGATCAGTGACGGGACGGGAGGGGGCCGCGGTCGGCCAGCTCCACGTCGCGGTTGTAGCGGTACAGGCGGGCGGGGCGGTGGCTTCCGGTGCGGAAGCGCTCGGTGGGAATGAGGGTGTCGGACGTGTCGACCTGGCGGCGGAAGTTCGCCGGGTCGAGGCGTTTGCCGAGGATGGTCTCGTTGACCTCGCGGAGGTCGGCGAGCGTGAACTCGTCGGGGAGCAGCCCGTGCGCGATGCGGCTGTAGCCGACCTTGTTGCGCAGGCGCCACAGCGTGTACTCCACGATGTCGTCGTGGTCGAAGGCCAGAGCGGGCAGGGCGGTCGCGTCGAACCACTCGACGTTCTCGGGGGCGTCGCCCTGGCGGGCGTGGGCGGCGACCTGCGCGTCGACCTCGTCGGAGCGCAGCAGCGCCCAGTACACGATCGATACCACGCGGGTGGGGGAGCGGTCGACGGCGCCGAACGCGTACAGCTGCTCGAGGTAGCTGGGGGTCAGCCCGGTGGTCTCGGCGAGGGTCCGGGATGCCGCCGTGTCGAGCTCTTCGGTCGCGTCGAGCCAGCCGCCCGGCAGCGCCCACCGCCCGTCGAAGGGGTCGCGGGTGCGGCGCACCAGCGGGAGCGACAGGACGGGTTCGTCGTCGGCGCCGCGGCGCACGCTGAAGATCACGGTCGACACCGCGACGCGCACGTCGGCGTCGCGGGACTCGGGCTCAGGGGTTCGTGTCATGGTGACCATATCTCCGGGATCGATCTTAGTGTCATCCCGACCCGAAGGGCGAATCGGTGCCCGCCGTCCGCGGTGACCGGGCGGCGGGTCATGGCCGAGTGGGCGGTCCGGGGCACGATTGGCGCACTGGGGCGGGCGATATCCGCCCCAATGCGCCAATCGCGCCCCGAACCGCGGCGACCGCGGGATGGAGGAGCGGGCGCGGGGTTCTTCGCCCCGGAACCGCGCCCGCCCGCCCCGGCCGCGTCGAAAGGGTTCTCTCAGACGCGCGGCTTAGCGTGAGAGTCGGATTGGGGAGGTCGGATGCCGATCATCGACATCGTTCTGATCGCCCTTCTGGCGATCGCGCTCATCACGGGCCTCTCGCGAGGTTTCCTCGCCACGATCGGCTTCTTCGCGGGCCTCGCGGTCGGCGCCGTCGCTGCGTACTGGGTGACGCCGTTCGTCGGCCAGTGGATCACCGAGCCGGCCTGGCGGGGCCCCGCGATGATCGGCGCCGGCATCCTGCTGCTGCTCATCGGCTCGGGTCTCGGCAGCGCCCTGGGCGGCTTCTTCCGTCGGGGCGCCGACCGCATCAAGCTCCGCGTCCCCGAGCGTCTGCTCGGTGGGGTCGTCAACGTCGCCGCGGCGGCGCTCGCCGTGTCGTTCGTCGCCGGATCGCTCACCCCGGTCGGGGTTCCCGTCGTGTCGGCGGCGCTGGGCTCGTCGGCGGTCATCCGGACGATCGACGACCTCACCCCCGCCCCCGTGCGCGGCGCGCTCGCCGAGTTGCGCGGAACGGTCTTCGCCGAGGGGATCCCCCGCCTCGGCGAGCTCATCCAGATCGGGCCCGTGCCGAGCGCCCCGGCGGTCGCCCTCGACGACCCCGCGCTGACGCAGGCCGCGCAGTCGGTCGCGCGGATCTCGGGCACCGCCTACGCCTGCGGCATCACCTCGAGCGGCTCGGGCTTCGTCGTGGCGGCCGACCGCATCGTCACCAACGCGCACGTCGTCGCCGGCGTCGACACGCCCCTCGTCGAGCTGCCCGGCCGTCCGGCGCGCGAGGGGCGGGTGGTCTACTTCGACCCGACCGACGACATCGCCGTGGTCTCGGTCGACGGTCTCGATGCCGCGCCCCTGCCGATCTCACCGACCCTCGAGGTGGGGGCTTCCGCCGTGGTGCAGGGGTACCCGGGCGGGGGACCGTTCACCTCGGGCAGCGCCCAGGTGCTGTCGTCGGGCACCGTCCCCGTTCCCGACATCTACGACACCTCCTCGGTGCCGCGAGACATCTACGCGCTGGCCGCGGTGGTCCGGCCGGGGAACTCGGGGGGACCTCTGCTGACGACGACGGGTGAGATCGCGGGCATCGTCTTCGCCCGTAGCGACACCGACGACAACGTCGGCTACGCGATGACCCCCGCCGAGCTGCTCCCCGTGGTGGCGCAGATGGACGCCCTGTCGGCGCCCGTCGCCTCGGGAAGGTGCACGCGCCGCTGAACGGGGTGCCGGGGCGACGGCCCCGCGCCGGGGGCGGACCCTTCCACATCCGGTGCTCGCGGACAACCGGGCAGCCGGCGGCCGTCGCCGTTTCCTACCGTGGAGGGATGAGCCAGAAGACAACGCTTCGCACGGTGTCCACCGCCCTCGCCGCCTCGACGGTCGTCCTGCTCCTCGCGGGCTGCGTCGGACAGAGCAGCTCCGAACCCTCCGCCTCGACCCCGCCCGCATCTCCGAGCAGCCCGTCCATCACGTCTTCGGCCCCGGCTTCGCCCTCCGCCGACGGGGTGAGCGAATCGGAGGCCGTGAGCCTCGTCGAGGACTACCTGACGGCGTTCCAGGAGGAGCGTTTCGCCGACGCCTACACGCTGCTGTCCGAGGGGGCGCAGTCGATCGCGGGGCCCGCCGAACGGTTCGCCGACACGGCCGTCGGCGGGTTCGTCCGCGTCGACGACGCCACCGGATATCTCGGAACGGACGGCGTGATCACCGCGGGGCCGGGGCCGGTCGACGATGCGGTCCTCGTCACGGCCGTCGCCGACCGCCACGCCGATGCGTGGATCGTGCGGGACACGCCGGAAGGCCCCCGCATCGACGATGCCGGCGTTCCCCTCACCGGACAGAGCCCGTACGAGTGGGTGAATCCCGCCTCCGGGCCCGAAGACATCCGCGACGTGACGCCCGTGGACCCCACGGCACCCGCCGCGATCGTCTTCGCCGATCGGGGAGACGGCACCGAGGACGGTGCCAGCCTCGTGGGTGATCCGGATCAGATCGTCGCCTACATCGGCACGACGGAGGTCACCGCCTCGGCCGCGGCCTCCGAGTCGCAGCGCCGGTGGGACATCGCCCTCGACAGTGTCGTGCCCTCGGCCGACGTCCAGCCCCTCACCGTCGCCTGGAGGGTCAGCGACGACATCGACGTCTGGCGCACCAGCACCACGCCCCTGTACACCGGGTGAGGGGAGCCCGGGGCCCGCGGCGGTGAGGGCGACGGGGGCGATCGAGGCTGCGGCATCCGGCGTCGTGCACCGCGGGGCTGGACAGAGCGCCGCGGGCCTCCGCTAGGCTGACCCCACAAGTCCACACCGGCCCCATGATCGATGCGGGAGAGCTCCGGCGAACGCAGCCGGGCACCGAAGGAGCAAGCCTCCCCGCCAATCTCTCAGGTACGCGTACCGCGTCGATCGGGCCACTCTGGAAAGTGATCCGGGTGCACCGCGCCGGATCCGCCGACGGTGAAAGCCCGCCATCCCGTTCGTCGAACGGATGCCGTGGCGAAACTCTCAGGCCCATGACAGAGGGGGAGTTCTCCAGGCGCCGACCGGCGTCTGTCCGTCATCGCGAACGGCAGAACTCATGACCGACACCCCCGCACCTCCACGCTCGTCGCCGCTGCACGATCGGCACGAGGCCCTCGGCGCCTCGTTCACCGACTTCGGCGGCTGGAACATGCCCGTGCGCTACACCTCCGACCTCGCCGAGCACCACGCGGTGCGCACGGCCGCGGGCCTGTTCGACATCTCGCACATGGCCGAGTTCTGGGTGCAGGGCGGCCGCGCCGCGGACTTCCTCGACTTCGTGCTCGCCGGCCGCATCTCCACGATGCGCATCGGCAAGGCCAAGTACTCCCTCGTTCTGGCCGACGACGGCGGAATCGTGGACGACGTCATCGTCTACCGCACCGGTGAGGACTACTTCCTGGTGATCGCGAACGCCGGAAATCGGGATGCCGTGGCCGCGGCGTTCGACGGTGCCCGTGCCACGTGGTCGTCGGCGCAGGCGTTCCTCGACGGCCCCCTCGAGGGCACCGATTACGCCGTGACGTCCGGTGGGGCGATCCCGCGGGTCGAAGACGTCACCGACCAGCTCGCGCTCATCGCCCTCCAAGGCCCCGAGGCCCTCGGCATCCTGAGTTCCACCCCGGGGGTCGAGATCACCGGCACGGCCCTGGACGAGTTGGGCTACTACGCCTGGACCGACGGCACCTTCCAGGGTGCCTCGCTGTTCGTGGCCCGCACCGGGTACACCGGCGAGGACGGCTACGAGCTGCTCATCCCCACCGCCCAGGCCGGCGCCCTCTGGGACGCCGCGCTCGCCGCGGGCGCCGATCGCGGACTCGTCCCCTGCGGCCTCGCCGCGCGCGACACGCTGCGCCTCGAGGCGGGCATGCCGCTGTACGGCCACGAGCTCTCGCGCGAGATCGTTCCCGCGCAGGCCGGCCTCGGCCGCGTCGTCGCCGTCGACAAAGAGGCGTTCGTCGGCAAGGACGGCGTGGCGTCGAGCCCCGCCGACGCCCCCGTGCTCGTCGGGCTCGTGTCGGAGGGCCGTCGCGCGGGCCGCGCCGGTTACTCCGTGCTCCGCGGCGACGACACCGTCGGCGAGATCACCAGCGGTGCCCTCAGCCCCACCCTCGGCCACCCCGTGGCCATGGCTTTCGTCGCGCCGTCGGCGAGCGAGCCCGGAACCGAACTGACCATCGACGTGCGCGGAACCCGCATCCCCGCCATCGTCACCGCCCTTCCCTTCTATCGGAGAAACGCATGACCGACCTCACCGCCCTCAGCTACACGTCCGAGCACGAGTGGATCTCCCTCGAGGGGGACATCGCGACCGTCGGCATCACCGACTTCGCCGCCGACAAGCTCGGCGACGTCGTCTTCGTCGAGCTGCCCGGCGCCGACTCCGCGGTCTCGGCCGGCGACGTCTGCGGCGAGATCGAATCGACCAAGTCGGTCGGCGAGCTCTACGCACCCCTGACCGGCACAGTCGTCGAGGTGAACGACGCCGTGGTCGACGACCCCTCCCTCGTGAACGCCGAACCCTTCGCCGGGGGCTGGCTCATCAAGATCCGCGTCGAGGGCGAGCTGCCCGGCGACCTCCTCGACCGCGCCGCCTACGAGGGCCTCACCGCATGAGCACTCTTCTGCCTCCCCGGACGGATGCCGCCGCGCCCGCCGTCTTCGTCGATCGCCACATCGGCATCGACGCCGACGCCCAGGCCCGCATGCTCGAGGTCGTCGGGTACGACAGCGTCGAGGCGCTCGTCGAGACCGCCGTCCCGGCATCCATCCACGTGCAGCAGCGTGCGACCAGCTCGATCCCGACCGCGGCCACCGAGGCCGAGGCGCTCGCGGAGCTGCGAGAGCTCGCCTCCGCGAACCGCTCGGCGCGACCGCTGATCGGGCTGGGGTACTACGACACCTTCACCCCCTCGGTGATCGCCCGCAACGTGCTCGAGAACCCCTCGTGGTACACCGCGTACACGCCCTACCAGCCCGAGATCTCGCAGGGTCGGCTCGAAGCTCTCATCAACTTCCAGACGATGGTGACCGACTTGACGGGCCTTGCCACGGCGAACGCCTCGATGCTCGACGAGTCGACCGCGGTCGTCGAGGGCATGCTCGTCGCGCGCCGGGCGTCGAAGGCGAAGACCGACGTCTTCCTCGTCGACGTCGATGCCCTGCCGCAGACCAAGGCGCTGCTGCACCACCGCGCCGCGGCCGTCGGCATCCGCATCGAGGAGACCTCGTTCGCGGGGGAGCTGCCCGAGGCGTTCGGCGCGTTCGTGCAGTACCCCGGCGCCACGGGGCGCGTGTGGGACTTCTCGGCCGTCGCCGAGACGGTCCACGCCGCCGGTGGCCTGGTCGTGGCCGCCGCCGACCTGCTCGCGCTGACCCTGCTGCGTTCGCCCGGCGCCCTCGGCGCCGACGTCGCGGTCGGGACGACCCAGCGCTTCGGCGTTCCGCTCGGCTTCGGCGGACCGCACGCGGGCTACATGGCCGTGCGCGCGGGCCTCGAACGCCAGCTCCCCGGGCGCCTCGTGGGCGTGTCGCAGGATGCCGTGGGAGCCCCCGCGTACCGCCTGTCGCTGCAGACGCGCGAACAGCACATCCGTCGCGAGAAGGCGACCTCGAACATCTGCACCGCCCAGGTGCTGCTGGCCGTGATGGCGGCGATGTACGCGGTATACCACGGCCCGCAGGGGCTGCGGGGGATCGCGACGCGCGTCGCGCGGAAGGCCGACATCCTGGCATCCGCCCTGCGTTCGTACGACCTGACGCTGGCGAGCGACGCGTTCTTCGACACCGTGCGCGTGCACGTTCCGGGGCGCGCGCAAGACGTGGTCGACCGGGCGCGCGAGCGCGGCTATCAGCTGCTGTGGGTCGACGATGCGACCGTGGGGGTCTCGGTGGACGAGACGACGACGGATGCCGACCTCGCGGCCGTCCTCGACGCGTTCGGCCTCGCGAGCGACGACCTGCCCGAGGGCGTGGCCCTCCGCGGCGTGGACGAGGCGCTGCACCGCGACGACGAGTACCTCACGCACCCCGTCTTCCACACGCACCGCAGCGAGACGGCCATGATGCGGTACCTCAAGAGCCTCGCCGATCGCGACTACGCGCTCGATCGCGGCATGATCCCGCTGGGGTCCTGCACGATGAAGCTCAACGCGGCGACCGAGATGGCCGCCGTGTCGTGGCCCGAGTTCTCACGGGTGCACCCGTTCGCCCCCGAGGCCGACGTGCACGGCTACCTCGAGATGATCGAGCAGCTCGAGCGCTGGCTCGCCGAGGTCACCGGCTACGACGCCGTCTCGCTGCAGCCGAACGCCGGCTCGCAGGGCGAGCTCGCGGGACTCCTCGCCATCCGCGGCTACCACCTCGCGAACGGCGACACCGAGCGCACGGTGTGCCTCATCCCCTCGTCGGCGCACGGCACGAACGCGGCATCGGCGATCCTGGCGGGCATGAAGGTCGTCGTCGTCGCCTGCGACGAGGCCGGGAACGTCGACCTCGACGATCTGCGGGCCAAGATCGCCCAGCACGCCGAGTCCCTCTCGGCGCTGATGATCACGTACCCCTCGACCCACGGCGTGTACGAGCACGACGTGCTCGAGATCACCCAGGCCGTGCACGACGCCGGTGGACAGGTGTACGTCGACGGGGCGAACCTCAACGCGCTGCTCGGCTTCGCCCGCTTCGGCGACCTGGGCGGCGACGTGTCGCACCTGAACCTCCACAAGACGTTCGCGATCCCGCACGGCGGTGGGGGCCCGGGCGTCGGCCCGGTCGCCGCGAAGGCGCACCTCGCGCCGTTCCTGCCCTCGCATCCGTTCTCGCAGCGCGCCGACCACGCCGGCGGCGTGTTCGACGGGGGACCGGTGTCGGCCGCGCCGCACGGGTCGGCGGGGATCCTGCCCATCTCGTGGGCGTACGTGCGCATGATGGGGGCCGAGGGGCTTCGCCAGGCCACGGCCGCGGCCGTGCTGTCGGCCAACTACATCGCCGTGCGCCTGCGCGAGCACTACCCGGTGCTGTACGCGGGCGAGGGCGGTCTGGTCGCGCACGAGTGCATCCTCGACCTGCGTCCCCTCAAGGAGCAGACCGGGGTCACCGTCGACGACGTGGCCAAGCGTCTGATCGACTACGGCTTCCACGCCCCGACGATGTCGTTCCCGGTCGCCGGCACCCTCATGGTGGAACCGACCGAGAGTGAGGACCTCGCCGAGCTCGACCGGTTCGTGGATGCCATGATCGCGATCAAGCACGAGGCCGACGCCGTCGCCGCGGGGGAGTGGCCCGCCGACGACAACCCGCTCGTGAACGCGCCGCACACCGCCGAGACGGTGGTCGTGGGCGAGTGGGAGCACGCGTACTCGCGCGAGACCGCGGTGTACCCCGTGCGTTCTCTGATCCGCGGCAAGTACTGGCCCCCGGTACGCCGCATCGACCAGGCGTACGGCGATCGCAACCTCGTGTGCTCGTGCCCTCCGCCGGAGGCGTTCGCCTGAGCGCCGCGTGAGTGCGGCGGCGATCCCGGCCGGGTTCCGGGATCGCCGCCGGATCGTTCGCCCACGGCCCGGACGGGGGGTTCGCACAGGAGGCGTTTAGTACAGTTCGGGTGTGCACCACGGGCTGACTCACCACTCACGACCGACTCGGCGACGACGCGGACGGGGGCGGTCGATCGCCCTGCTCGCCGCCTGCGCCATCGTGCTCGCCGGGTGCGCTGCGCCCGACGCGGCACCCGCGCCCGAGCCGGAGGCGCGCACCAGCCTCACGGTCGGCGTCGTCGGCAGCCTCACGAGCTTCAACGCCGAGAGTCGCACCGGCGACACGGCGGCCAATCGTGCGGTGTCCGAGCTGCTCGACGAGCAACTCGGTTCGCTCGACGGCGACCTGCAGGTCGTTCCGAACGACGGCCTCGGACGCATCACCCGCGTCGAGGGCGACCCCCTGAAGGTCAGCTACGAGCTGTTCACCGACCGCACGTGGTCGGACGGCACGCCCGTCACCCTCGACGACCTGCTGTTCGGCTGGGCGGTGTCGTCGCACTTCTTCGACGACGCCACGTACGACGCCACCGGGCAGATCGTCTCGGGCACGCGGTACTTCGACACCGCAGCCCCCGCCGACCCCAACGCGCGCACGGCGCGCCCGAGCATCGACCGTGCCGCCGACACCCTGACCCTCACCTACGACGAGCCGTTCGCCGACTGGAACCGCCAGTGGCTGCTCGATCGGCCGGTCCACGTCGTCGCGCAGCGCGCCGGGGTCAGTGTGAAAGACCTGCTCACCGCCATTCTCACGGTCCCCGAGGGCGACCCGACGGCGCCGGTCGCCCCCAACCCCGTGCTGGCGGCCGCCGCGCAGGCCTGGAACACGGGCTTCGACGTGCCCGCCGGAACGGCCCCCGATCCGGCATCCATCGTGGCCGCTGGCCCCTGGACCGTCGCTTCGGCCACGACCGACACCCTCACCCTGGCCCGGCGCGACAGCTATCAGGGCGCGCACTTCCCCGGCCTCGAGGGGCTCACGGTGCGCTTCTTCGCGGATCGTGCGGCGCAGCTCTCGGCGATCGAGGCGGGAATGGTCGACGTGGCGAACATCGGCGACCTCGACGAGGACGAGCTGAAGACGCTCACCGACGCCGGTCTGCAGGTGGTCACCGGGCCCACCACCGAGACCCTGCAGCTGCGGTTCGCCAACGGCACCGCCCCCGCCCTGCGAGAGGCCACCTCGCGTTCGCTCGACCGCTCGGTGATCGTGAAGGACGCGCTGGGCACCGTGCGGCCCGACGCGCAGCCGCTGCAGTCGTTCCTGTCGTCGCCCGCGGCCGGTCAGCTCTATCGCGACCTCACCTCGGGCAACGGTGCGCCGGGAACGGGGAGCGACGTCGACGGTGCGCGCGAGGCGCTCGACGACCGCGCCGCGGTGCTGCGGGTGGGGTACGACGCCACCGACGAGATCTCGGCGCAGGTCTTCACGCGCATGGTGACGATGGGGGCGACCGCGGGCATCGCCGTGCGCGTCGCGACCGAGACCGAGACTCCGGATGCCACCCTCGCCTGGGTCGGAGAAGACGAGAGCCTGTACCGCTCGGCCCGCGATCGGATCGCCGAGGGGGTCGACGGGCCCGACACCGCGCGCCTGTTCGCCGGACTCACGAACGACACCGACCCGGTCGACGTGCTCGCCGCGGCGAAGAAGATCGATCAGTCGCTGTTCACCGCGTACGCCGGGGTGCCCCTGCTCGAGCGCACGGGCGCGGTCGTGACCGCCGCCGGCGTCGGGGGAGTGGCCTACACGTCGCAACCGAACGGCCTGCCGCCCGCATTCTGGACCTGGACGCCGCCGCAGCCCTGATCGCGAGGTCCGCCGTGGCGGCCCGACCGCCGCCGATTCAGCGCGATTCGTGCCGCCCGCGGGGCGTCACGGGGTGACGGTCGGCGACGGTGTGGGCGTGACCGCGGGGGTCGGCGGGGCGAAGATCGCGGGCCACCACGCCGCTGCCAGCGGGTAGCCCACGAAGGCCACGATGTCGATGATCGTGTGCGCCACGACGAGCGGCATGACGCGGCCCCAGCGCTTGTAGCACCAGCCGAACACGAGTCCCATGACGACGTTGCCCAGCGCCGAGGGCCACCCCTGGTAGAGGTGATAGCTGCCGCGCAGCAAGGCCGTCGACACGATGATCCCCGTCCACGACCAGCCGAGGCGTCGCAGGCGGTCGAAGAGGTACCCGAGGAAGATGACCTCCTCGGTGAGCCCCGCCCGAAGGGCCGCGAGCACCAGCAGGGCGATGACCCACCACGACGAGTCCAGGGGGGCCGGAACGACGGCGATGCTCTGGCCGAGCGCGCGTCCGATCGCGTACACCCCGATCCCCGGAACGCCGATCAGCAAAAGCAGCAGCACCCCGCGCAGAATGTCGCTGCCGAACCGCCGGAAATCCAGACCGATCCGGTGCAGCGCGTTGTTCGCCGGCTCCCACAAGAGGAAGACCACGAGCGCGACCAGAGCCAGCGAGAACGCGATGTTCAGGAACTGGTAGACGGCGTCCCAGAGCGGTTCGGCGCTGCGCGACGGATTCAACTGCGTCTGCTGCTGCGAGATGGGCGCCCGGGTCACGGTGCGCACGAACGACACCACCGAGTAGATCGCGGACTGGCCCACGGTGATGAGCAGGACGAGGGCGATCTCCCAGATCAGTCGTCGTCGTCGATACGTCGCGTCGCCCTCGCCGAGGGAGGGCGGGTCGGAGAACGGATGCCGGGTCACACCGTGTATCTAACACCGGCGGGCGATGACCGATGGGTGCGCGCACGAGCATCGGTGGGGGATGCTCGGCCGCTTCCGGGTATGACACAGAACGGGGTTGTCAGAATGCTCTACGCAACCGCGCTCAAGTTAAAGGTCTGTAACGAATTGCCCAGGAGTTTTGACCATCCGGAAGCCTTTATCTATCGTTTCGGTATCCACGGCTTCCCCCTGCCACTCGCGTGTCGGGGGTGCCCGTCCACTCTGCACTGGAGGCAAAGTGTCTGAAAAGACTCGGCGCATGCGCGCCCTTACGGCGGGAGCAGGAGTCGCGGTCGCGGCTCTGGCCCTTGCCGGTTGCACCACCACCGCCACCCCCGAGGGCGGTGCGTCGTCCACCGGCGGCACCGTCACCATCGCCACGACGAACGCGTTCACCTCGTTCAACGGCGACACCCCCGAGGCCAACCTCGACACCAACGGCATGGTCGGTTACCTGACCGGTGTCAGCGGCGGCCTGGGCCTCGGTGGCTTCCAGCGCCTCGACAAGGACTTCTCGATCCTCGACAACACCGACTTCGGCACGTACGAGACGGTCTCCGAGGACCCCCTCACGGTCAAGTACACGATCAACGAGGGTCTCACCTGGTCGGATGGCGAGCCCATCAACGCCGATGACATGCTCGTCAACTGGGCCATCAACTCGGGCTACTTCGACGACGCCAAGCTCGACCCCGCCACCAGCGAGGTCACCAACGGCGGCACGCAGTACTTCAGCCTCGCCGGCAGCACCGCGGGTCTCGACACCACCGCGTTCCCCACGATCAGCGACGACAACATGTCGATGACGCTCGTGTACTCGAAGCCCTTCGTGGACTACGAGCTCGTCAACCCGATCGGCAAGCCGGCCCACGTGCTGGCCGAGAAGGCGGGCGTGTCGGAGTCCGAGTTCGTCGACCTGCTCAAGTCGCTGCCCGAGGGCAACCCCGACGCGCCCGTCGCCCCCAACGCGACGCTCAAGGCCGCGGCCGACTTCTGGAACACCGGCTACGACGTCACCGCCATGCCGACCGACCAGAGCCTGCTCGTCGCGAGCGGTCCGTTCATCGTGACCGACTTCACGCCCGAGCAGAGCATCACGCTGGGCAAGAACCCCAACTACAAGGGCGAGATGTCGCCCGCGTACGACCAGCTGATCATCCGCTTCATCGGCGACTCGAACGCTCAGGTCACGGCGCTCCAGAACGGTGAGGTCCAGGCCATCCAGCCGCAGGCCTCCGCCGACACGCTGACCGCGCTCGAGAACGCGAACGCCACGGTCCACTCGGGCAGCCAGCTCGCGTACGACCACGTCGACCTGACCTTCGGCGGTGTCTTCGCCGACGCCAACGTCCGTGAGGCCTTCCTCAAGACGATCCCGCGCCAGCAGATCCTCGACTCGATCATCAAGCCGGTCAACCCCGACGCCGAGGTGCTCAACTCGCAGATCTTCCTGCCGACCGACGGCGACCAGTACACCACCGCCGTCTCCTCGAGCGGATACGACGCGTTCACCGAGCCCGACATCGAGGGCGCCAAGGCGCTGCTCAACGGTGCCACCCCGACCGTTCGCATCCTTTACAACACCAACAACCCGAACCGTGTCGACAGCTTCCGCGCCATCCAGCAGTCGGCGCAGCAGGCCGGCTTCGTGATCGAGGACGCCGGTTCGCCCGACTGGAGCAAGCTCCTCGGCAGCGGCAGCTACGACGCGTCGATCTTCGGTTGGGTCTCGCCCGGTGCCGGTAACGCCGCGCTCCCGCAGATCTTCAAGAGCGGCGGCGGCGGTAACTACAACAACTACAGCAACTCGGCGGTCGACACCCTCGTCGACGAGACCCAGGTCACGGTCGACACGACCAAGCTGGCCGACCTCAAGGTGCAGATCGACACGGCCACGGCGAAGGACTTCTACGGTCTGCCGCTGTTCCAGTCGCCCGGTCTGTTCGCTGACAACGGTTCCGTGACGGGCGTCGACTACTTCGGCGGCCAGACCGGCATCGTCTGGAACGCACAGGAGTGGACGCTCGCGGGTTGATGACCCGTTGATCCCTCGTGAGGCGCCGGAGTCGCTCGGCTCCGGCGCCTCACTTCGTCTGCGCGCGGCGCGCTCTGTGCGCCGCGCCCGCGACTATCCTTTCCAGGGCGCCGTCTCCGCGTCCGTCACCCGATCGAAAGAAGACCTCCCGCGATGGTCGGATTCATTCTCAGGCGCATCGCCGTCTCGATCCTGGTTCTGCTTGCAGCATCGTTCATCATGTACGTGCTCGCCGCCAACGCCGGCGACCCCCTCCAGGACCTCCGCGACAGCACCGCCGCCAACCGCGACCAGCTGATCGCCGCCCGCGTCGCCGCGCTCGATCTGAACGTGCCCGCGCCGCTGCGTTACTTCCTCTGGCTGGGCGGCGCCGCCGGCTGCCTCATCCCCTTCGCCGGAACCTGCAACCTGGGTCTGACGATCAGCAATGCCCCCGTCCTCGACATCCTGCCCACCGCGGTCGGCTCCACCCTCCAGCTCGTGACGGCGTCGTTCGTGCTGGCGATCGTGCTGGGCATCGTGGTCGGTGTCGTCTCGGCTCTGCGCCAGTACAGCGGCTTCGACTTCGGCATCACGCTGCTGAGCTTCTTCCTCTTCTCGCTGCCGTCGTTCCTCGTGGCGGTGCTGCTGAAGGAGTTCCTGGCCCTCGGCTTCAACAGTTTCCTCGAGTCGGCCACCTCGATCCCGATCTGGGTGATCGTCCTCCTGGCGGTCGTGTCCGCCGTCGTCTGGCAGGCCATGATCGGCGGCGAGGCGCGTCGCCGCCTGATCGTCGGCGCCACCGCCGCCGCGGCGACCGTGGCGCTGCTGGTGTACTTCAACGTCACCGACTGGTTCCGCAACCCCGGGTTCGGTCCCGTGGGCCTGCTGCTGATCATCGCCGGTGTGGTCGTCATCGTCACGGCCCTGATCGCCGGGCTCACCAACCGTCGCGCCCTCATCGTCGCGGCGCTCAACGGCGCGATCTCGTACCTCTGCTTCTTCCTGCTGCAGGGACTGTTCGACATCTCCACGACCGCGACGATCATCATCATCGGCCTGGTCGCCGTGGTCGTCGGCCTCGCCACGGGCTACCTGCTCGGCGCCCCCGACCGCGGCATGACCGCGCGCATCGGCGGCCTCGTGGCGTTCCTGTCGTTCGCGCTCGTGATCCTCGACCGCTACATGCAGTCGTGGCCGGCATACGTCAACAACCCGCGCATCAACGGTCGCCCCATCGCGACGGTCGGTGCCGTCACCCCCGGGTTCAACGGCGACATGTGGATCACGGGCATCGACAGCTTCACGCACCTGCTGCTCCCGACGATCTCGCTGCTGCTGATCTCGTTCGCGGGATACACGCGCTACGCCCGCGCGGGCATGCTCGAGGTGATGAACCAGGACTTCATCCGCACGGCCCGCGCCAAGGGTCTGCCGGAGCGGACGGTCATCCTGCGCCACGGCCTGCGCAACATGCTCATCCCGATCGTGACGCTCGTCGCGACCGACGTCGGAGCCCTTCTGGGTGGCGCGGTCATCACCGAGAAGGTCTTCGCGATCTCGGGCATGGGCCAGCTGTTCGTGACCTCCATCCAGCGTGTGGACGTGAACCCGGTGATGGGCTACTTCATCGTCATCGCGATCACCGCCATCGTCTTCAACTTCCTGGCCGATCTCGCCTACGCGGCGCTCGACCCCCGAGTGCGAGTGGTCGCATGATCGCCGCCGTCCGATTCCCGGAGGTCTCCCGATGACTCAGATGCTTCCCGAACCCGCGAACGTCGATGCGCCGGTCCCGGCCGATGAGCGCGACACCGTCGGGGTGAGCCAGGGACGGCTCGTCCTGCGTCGCTTCCTGTCGAACAAGATCTCCGTCGTCTCCGGCATCCTGTTCGTGCTGCTGGCGATCTTCTCGATCTCGGCGATCGGCCTGGGGCCCATCCCCGGCTGGTGGAAATACGACTACACGTCGCTGAACCCGCAGAACGACGGCGGGGCGCCGACGCTGTCGGTCTTCCCCTTCTCGCTGGGCGAGCACCCGTTCGGTCAGGACCGCATCGGCATCGACTACTTCGCGATGACGATGCGCGGCATCCAGAACTCGATCCTCGTGATGATCATCATCAGCTTCGTGGGCACCACGGTCGGCACCGTCATCGGCGCCCTCGCCGGGTACTACCGCGGCTGGGTAGATGCCGTCCTCATGCGCATCACCGACGTGTTCATCGTCATCCCGATCATCGTCATCGGCGCCGTCGTCGGTCGAGCGACGGGCGGCCTCGGTGTGATCCCGCTGGCGTTCTTCCTCGCGATGGTGTCGTGGACGACGATCGCCCGCCTGGTGCGCGCCGAGTTCCTGTCGCTGCGCGAGCGCGAGTTCGTCGAGGCCGCCCGCGTGGCGGGTGCCAGCGACGCGCGCATCATCTTCAAGCACATCCTGCCCAACGCCATCGGCGTGGTCATCGTGGCGGCGACGCTCCTCGCCGCCTCGGCGATCCTGCTCGAGACCGCGTTGAGCTACCTGCAGCTCGGCGTGCGCCCGCCCGACGTGTCGCTGGGTCTGATCATCTCCGACAACCAGTCCGCGTTCTCGACGCGACCCTGGCTGTTCTGGTGGCCCGCGGTGTTCATCGTGCTGCTGGCGGTGCTGGTCAACTTCGTCGGCGACGGCCTGCGCGACGCCTTCGACCCCCGTCAGAAGCGCTTCTCGCTGCGTCGCACGAAAGAGACGTCGGCGTCGTCGACCACCGCTCCCGCGAGCACGCAGGCGCGGGTGCACCCGGAGACCCCGTCGTCATGACGCTCGCCTTCGCGCGGGTGTCAGCCCAGGGCGACCGCCGCGACGAGACCGGCCGCGCCGGCCACGAGCAGCACGAGGTTGCCCGTGCGGACGCCCACGTGCACGCGGACGCTCTCGGCGACACCCGCCTCGATGCGTCCGGCTTCGCGCAGCGCGTGCCAGCGGGTTCGCACCATCTCGGCGGCGCGTCCGGAGTCGGTGTTCGGCAGCTCGCCGGGGCGCGTCTGCGGCGTCGACGGGCTGTCGCTGCGGCGGTGGGCGCGAGCGGCGCGGAGCGATCCGGTCGCGCCGGGCGCCGGTGCGGCGGTGACGCCGATGCGACGTCCGGGCGTGTGCAGCTGCAGCGAGTACCGCGTGTCGACGTGGATGAGCGCCGCCCACGGCACGAGGTAGCGCAGGGCGATGTTGTCGACCTGCACGCCGTCGTCGTCGACGGACACCGAGGGCGACCACAGGATGCCGGTGACCAGGGCCGCCGCTCCCAGCGCGCCCACGATCACGAGGGCGGGCGCCTCGCTCGCCCCGGGCGTGACGAGCAGACCGATCGCCACGACGGCGATGATCGCCCAGACGATGCCGCACAGGACTCGGGTGAACGTCGAACGGAACGTCTGGCGTGGCATCCTCCGATTCTTTCATTCCCCGATCACTCACTCCCGCTCGGCGGGACCGAGAGGACATTCTCATGAGCACGACCGAGAAGGCGGCCATCCCCGCCCTCGAGATGACCGACGTCAGCGTCGACTTCGCGGTCGACGACGTGTGGGTTCCCGCCGCGAAGCACCTCACCTACTCGATCGCGCGCGGCCAGGTCGTCGCGGTGGTCGGCGAGTCGGGCTCGGGCAAGAGCGTCAGCTCGATGGCCGTGCTCGACCTGCTGCCGCGCAACAGCCGCGTCACCGGCAGCATCAAGGTCAACGGCCGCGAGGTCACCGGCCTGTCGGCATCGCAGATGCGGCAGCTGCGCGGTCCCGAGGTCGCGGCGATCTTCCAGGAGCCGATGACGGCCCTGAACCCTGTGCTGACGGTGGGGTCGCAGATCATCGAGGCGCTGCGCGCGCACACCCCCATCGCTCCCACGCAGGCCAAGGCCCGCGCGATGGAACTGCTCGAGATGGTCGGGCTCCCCGACCCGGCCAAAGCCTTCGCCTCGTACCCGCACCAGCTGTCGGGCGGCCAGCGCCAGCGCGCCATGATCGCGCAGTCGATCAGCCTGGAGCCGGCGCTGCTCATCGCCGATGAGCCCACGACCGCGCTCGACGTGACCGTGCAGGCCGAGATCCTCGATCTCATCCGCGACCTGCGCGACCGCCTCGACTCGGCCGTGCTGCTCATCACGCACGACATGGGCGTCGTCGCCGACCTCGCGGACTGGATCGTCGTGATGAAGTCCGGCGACATCGTCGAGCAGGGCCCCGCCGCGAAGGTGCTGGGCGACCCGCAGGACGCCTACACGAAGGAACTGCTGGCCTCGGTCCCGCGCCTGGGCGAGACCCTCGAGGGCGAAGCCACGGTCGACGTCGTCGAGGCATTGGCCACCGCGGTGGCCAGTGGTCCCGCCCGCACCGAGACGATCGCCCTCGCCGTCGCCGCCCCCGAGATCGCCCACCCGGTGCTGCAGCTCGACAACGTCTCGATCGAGTACGGCAAGAAAGGACGCGTCGCCGCCTTCCGCGCCGTCGACGACGTCACGCTGGGCATCGCCGAGGGCGAGATCGTCGGACTGGTCGGAGAGTCGGGGTCGGGCAAGTCGACCATCGGCCGCGCCGCCATCGGTCTGCAGCCCATCGCCGACGGTCGTCTGGTGGTCGACGGCGTCGATATCTCGAGCGGCTCGCGCAAGCTCATCAAGTCGCTGCGCCGCCGCGTGGGCATCGTGTTCCAGGACCCGTCGTCGTCGCTGAACCCGCGCCTGCCGATCGGCGAGTCCATCGGCGAGCCGCTGTTCCTCGCCGGCGAGGCCAAGGGCGCCGAGCTCGACGCGCGTATCGAGAAGCTGCTCGACGAGGTGCGTCTTCCGCGCAGCTACCGCAACCGCTACCCGCACGAGCTGTCGGGCGGGCAGAAGCAGCGCGTGGGCATTGCGCGCGCCCTCTCGCTGCAGCCGCGTCTGCTGGTCGCCGACGAGCCCACGAGCGCGCTCGACGTGTCGGTGCAGGCCCGCGTGCTCGAACTTCTCAGCGAGCTGCAGAAGGAGCACCGTTTCGCGTGCCTGTTCATCAGCCACGACCTCGCCGTCGTGGATGCCATGGCCGATCGCATCGTGGTGCTCAACCGCGGCAAGATCGCCGAGCAGGGCACCCGCGATCAGATCCTGCGCGCACCGAAGCAGCAGTACACGCAGCGACTCATCGCCGCGATCCCGGTGCCCGATGTCGAGGTCCAGGCCGCTCGCCGCGAGCTTCGCCACGAGCTGCTGAAGGACAACCCGGCCTCCTGAGGTGCCGGAAAGGGGGGGATTCCGAGGAATCCCGCCCCTTTCTGCTGTCTGCCAGGCTGCGCGGCGGGCGCCCGGTAGACTAAGGGAGCCCGATTCCGGGCGCCACCCCGAATTTTCCTGGAGACCCTCCATGGCGCACGCCCTTCGTCCTGACCTCCGCAACGTCGCGATCGTCGCGCACGTCGACCACGGCAAGACGACTCTCGTCGACGCCATGCTCCGCCAGACCGGCTCGTTCGGCGACCACGCGCACATCGAAGAACGCGCGATGGACTCGAACGACCTCGAGCGCGAAAAGGGCATCACGATCCTCGCCAAGAACACGGCGATCACCTACAACGGCGTCCACAGCGACGTGCCGGTCACGATCAACGTGATCGACACCCCGGGCCACGCCGACTTCGGTGGCGAGGTCGAGCGCGGCCTGTCGATGGTCGACGGTGTCGTGCTGCTCGTCGACGCGTCCGAGGGCCCGCTGCCCCAGACCCGCTTCGTGCTGCGCAAGGCCCTCGAGGCCAAGCTCCCCGTCATCCTGTTGGTGAACAAGACCGACCGACCCGACGCGCGTATCGGCGAGGTCGAAGAAGAAGCGCACGACCTGCTGCTGGGTCTCGCATCCGACCTGGTCGACGACGTTCCCGACCTCGACGTCGACGCCCTGCTCGACGTCCCCGTCGTGTACGCCTCGGGTCGTGCGGGAGCTGCGTCGCTGAACCGTCCCGCCGACGGCTCGCTGCCCGACAACGACGACCTCGAGCCGCTCTTCGGCGCGATCCTCGAGCACGTTCCGGCCCCGTCGTACGACGATGAGGCGCCGCTGCAGGCGTGGGTCACCAACCTCGACTCGAGCCCCTTCCTCGGTCGCCTCGCGCTGCTGCGCGTGTTCAACGGCACCCTGAAGAAGGGTCAGACGGTCGCGTGGGTCCGTGCCGACGGCAGCACCAGCAACGCCCGGATCACCGAGCTACTGAAGACCCGCGCGCTCGAGCGCTACCCGGCCGACGACGCCGGCCCCGGCGACATCGTCGCCATCGCCGGTTTCCCCGACATCACCATCGGCGAGACCATCGCCGACCCCGAAGACGTGCGGCCCCTCAAGGCCATCACGGTCGACGACCCGGCCATCTCGATGACCATCGGCACGAACACCTCGCCCCTCATGGGCAAGGTCAAGGGCCACAAGCTCACCGCCCGCATGGTCAAGGACCGCCTCGACCGCGAGCTGATCGGTAACGTCTCGCTGAAGGTCGTCGATATCGGACGCCCCGACGCGTGGGAGGTGCAGGGCCGCGGAGAGCTCGCCCTCGCGATCCTCGTCGAGAACATGCGCCGCGAGGGCTTCGAGCTCACCGTCGGCAAGCCGCAGGTGGTCACGAAGAAGATCGACGGCAAGACCTACGAGCCGTTCGAGCACCTCACCATCGACTCGCCCGAGGAGTACCTCGGTGCGATCACGCAGCTGCTCGCCGGCCGCAAGGGTCGCATGGACAACATGACGAACCACGGCACCGGCTGGGTGCGCATGGAGTTCGTCGTCCCCTCGCGCGGCCTGATCGGCTTCCGCACCGAGTTCCTCACCACCACGCGCGGCACCGGTATCGCCAACGCGATCTCGCACGGCTACGAGCCCTGGGCCGGTCACATCTCGACCCGTCAGAACGGCTCGATCGTCGCCGACCGCATGGGCGTCGTCACCCCCTTCGCGATGATCGGTCTGCAGGAGCGCATGTCGTTCTTCGTGCAGCCGACGCAGGAGGTCTACGAGGGCATGGTCATCGGCGAGAACTCGCGCGCCGACGACATGGACGTCAACATCACCAAAGAGAAGAAGCTGACCAACATGCGTGCGGCCAGCTCCGACTCGTTCGAGTCGATGACGCCCCCGCGCCTGCTGACGCTCGAGGAGAGCCTCGAGTTCGCCCGCGACGACGAATGCGTCGAGGTCACCCCCGAGGCCGTGCGTATCCGCAAGGTCGTGCTCGACGCGACCGAGCGCGGACGCTCAGCCTCGCGCCTGAAGCGTCAGGATGCCAACGCGTAAGCGNCACGCCGCTGTGCCTCGGGCGGTGGCGGCGTGTTCTGGACACTCGACGGGTTGTGGCGCTGGGGCGGGGCCGGGCAGGGCTCGGCTGGGCCGGGCGCGGATGCGGCCTGAGCGCTGGCGCGGGCCCATTCGCGTTTCCGCGGAGTGGATTCCCCGTTGAGTGTCCAAGACGCGCCGTGTGTGCCGGTGCGGGGGCGGCGTGTCGTGGACACTCAACGGGGTTGTGGCGCTGGGGGGCTCGGCGTGGTTGCGGCGCTTGCGGCTCGGCGTGGGTGCGACGCGAGTGGCTGGGCGGGGCGGTGGCGCGGGGCCGTTTTGCGCGCGCGGCGCTCGTTTCCCGTTGAGTGTCCAAGACGCGCCGCGCGTACCCGCGCCGTGGCGGCGTGTCCTGGACACTCAACGGGGTTGTGGCGCTGGGGGCTCGGCGTGGGCGTGGCGCGGGGGGGGCTCGACGGGTGCTGCGGCGCGAGCGGTGGGCTCAGCGCGACTCGACGACGCAGACGACGCTCATGCCCGGCTCCAGCGCCTCGAACACGTGCGGAGCGTCGCCGGGGTACGAGAGGTAGTCGCCGGGGGACAGCTCGTAGGGGGCGTCGACCGGGCCGACGAGGCCGCGACCGGTCACGAGCACGACGTGCTCGATCGTGCCGCGGGGGTGGGGCTCCGACAGGCGTGGCGTGCCGGGTTCGGCGCTGAGCAGGTAGATGTCGCGGCGGGCGTGCGGCGGGCTCGCCGACAGGAGCACGGCGAGATAGTCGGATGCCGAGGACGACACGGCCGCGGTGGCCTCACCGGCGCGGATGAGCGTGGGGGAGCGCACGCCCTCGTCGACGAGCACCGCGAAGGGCACCTCGAGGGCGGTGGCGAGCGCCCAGAGCGTTTCGACGCTGGGATTGCCCCCGCCGTTCTCGAGCTGCGAGACCGTCGCTTTCGCGACGCCCGCGCGGCGGGCGAGCTCCGAGACGCTCAGATCGCGTCGTTCGCGCTCGCGACGCAGGGTCGCGGCGATGCGGTCGCTCAGATCTGTCATGCGTTCATTATGCTCAACGATCGTTCGACTTGACGAACGCCTCTCAAGCGTTCACGATGTTGACCATGCGTTCGTTCTACCGAACACCCGAGGGTGTCGCCGCTCGCCAGGGGCTCGCCGTCGCGCTGGCTACGAGCGCCTACGGCGTGTCGTTCGGCGCCCTGTCGGTGGCCTCCGGACTCGACGTCTGGCAGACGTGCGTGCTGAGCCTGCTGATGTTCACGGGCGGGTCGCAGTTCGCGTTCGTCGGTGTCATCGCCGCCGGCGGCGCGGCCGCCGCTCCCGCCGCGATCGCGTCGTCGGTGCTGCTGGGCGTGCGCAACGCCGCGTACGCGATGCGGATGGCTCCCGTCGTGGCGGGGGGATTTTGGCGCAAGGCCGGCGCGACGCAGTTCACGAT
This sequence comes from Microbacterium sp. CFBP 8801, assembly GCF_014839455.1. Lineage (NCBI taxonomy): Bacteria > Bacillati > Actinomycetota > Actinomycetes > Micrococcales > Microbacteriaceae > Microbacterium > Microbacterium sp. CFBP 8801. The sequence continues at coordinate 81,122 of NZ_JACYNU010000001.1, forward strand.
CGACGAATCGGTGGCCGTGGGCCTTGCGCAGTCCACGCCGCGCGCACGCCAGTGGGGGTTCTGGGTCACCGGCGTCGCGATCTGGATCGGCTGGAACATCTCGACCCTCCTGGGCGCGCTGCTGGGCGACGTGCTGGGCGACCCGCGCACATACGGCCTCGATGCGGCCGCGGCGGCGGCGTTCCTCGCGCTGCTGTGGCCCCGGCTGCGGGGGCGCGAGCCGCTCGCGGTGGCCGCGGGGGCGGCGGTCGTCGCCGCCGCCCTCACTCCCGTGCTCATGCCGGGCATCCCCGTCATCGCCGCCGCGGGCGTCGCGGTCGCGGTGGGGCTGTTCGATCCGCGCCGCCCCACGTCCGCTCCCGGAGTCGTCGCCGAAGAGAAGGGGATGCCATGACCCTGTGGACCGCCGTGCTCCTGGCCTCGGTGATCTGCGTCGCCCTGAAGGGCGTCGGCTACCTCACTCCCGCGCACTGGCTCGAGGCACCCCGCCCGGCGCGCATCGCCGATCTGCTGACCGTGGCACTGCTGTCGGCGCTGGTGATCGTGCAGACGGTGGCGGCGGGCTCGGAGATCGTCCTCGACGCGCGACTGCCGGCCGTCGCGGTCGCGGCGCTGCTGCTGTGGGCGCGCGCCCCGTTCCTCATCGTGGTCGTGGCGGCCGCGGTCACCGCGGCGCTGCTGCGCCTGTGGGGGTGGGCGGCGTGACCGGGGGTTCTCTCGGCGCAAAGGTGTCGCGCCTAAACTGACGCAATGAACTCTGGGATCCTGCGCATCGTCGGTTGGGTCGTGGCGCTGCTGGTCGGCGCCTTCTACGGGGCGGCCGGCACGGTCGCGCAGGCGTACCGCCTCGGACCCGTGCCGCTGGGACTGATCCTGGCCACGGTCGGCAGTGCGGCGCTGTTGATCGCGTTGCGGGTGCTGACGGGGGACCGGATCAACGCGCTGGCCGGCGGGTTCGGCATCTCGGCGGCGACGTATCTGTTCTCGCAGGTGGGGCCCGGCGGGTCGGCCATCGTCTCAGCCCCCACCCCGGGCACCGAATGGATCCCCGTGGTGTGGACGATCGTGGGCCCGGCGCTGATGGTCTTCGTGGCCTTCTGGCCCGACTTCTCGCACCTGAAGCAGCAGTCCGCGGTCGGCACGGGCGCGAACGCGGCCCCGGCGACGACCGCGCGGTGACGCCTCGGGGGTCATCGGCGGCCGCGCGGCGAGGCCGGTCGCTCCCGCGCGATTAGACTGGGGTCGTGACTTACGTGATCGCCCTCCCGTGCGTCGATGTGAAGGACCGTGCCTGCATCGACGAATGCCCCGTCGACTGCATCTACGAGGGTGAACGATCGCTGTACATCCACCCCGACGAATGCGTCGACTGCGGTGCGTGCGAGCCGGTCTGCCCCGTCGAGGCGATCTACTACGAAGACGACCTGCCCGAAGAGTGGTCCGATTACTACAAGGCCAACGTCGAATTCTTCGACGACATCGGCTCGCCCGGTGGAGCGGCGAAGGTCGGCGTGATCGCCAAGGACCACCCCGTCATCACCGCGCTCCCCCCGCAGGCCCACTGAGCCGTGGGCGTCGCCGACCTCGCCGACTACCCCTGGGACGCCGTCGCACCGTACGCGGAGCGCGCGCGGCGACACCCTGCCGGCATCGTCGACATGTCGATCGGTTCGCCCGTCGACCCGACGCCCGACGTCATCGCCACGGCCCTCGCCGACGCGACCGACGCGCACGCGTACCCGCAGACGGCCGGCACGCCGGCGCTGCGCGAGGCGATCGTCGACTGGTACGTCCGTCGCCGCGGAGTCCCGGGCCTGACGGCCGCGAACGCCCTTCCGACGGTCGGATCGAAAGAACTCGTGGCGCTGTTGCCGCTGCTGCTGGGCCTCGGTCCTGGCGATGCCGTCGTGCACCCGCGCGCCGCGTACCCGACCTACGAGGTGGGTGCCCGTCTCGTCGGGGCCGAGACCGTGGCATCCGATGATCCCTCCGAGTGGCCCGCCCACACGCGTCTGGTGTGGATCAACTCGCCGGGCAACCCCGACGGTCGTGTGCTCTCCGCGGCGGAGTTGACGGATGCCGCGACCCGGGCGCGCGAGCTCGGCGCGGTCCTCGCGTCCGACGAGTGCTACGCCGAACTCGGCTGGGACGCGCCGTGGGACCGAGAGCGGGTGCCCAGCGTGCTCGACCCGGCTGTCGTCGGCGACGACCTCACCGGTGTGCTGTCGGTGTACTCGCTGAGCAAGCAGTCGAACCTCGCCGGATACCGCGCGGCCTTCCTCGCCGGTGACGCGGCCCTGGTGGAGCGACTGCTGACCGGTCGCAAGCATCTCGGTCTCATTCCTCCGGCCCCCGTGCAGCGGGCGATGACCGTCGCCCTGGGCGACGATGCGCACGTCGTCGAGCAGCGCGAGCGGTACGCGCGTCGGCGGGCGATCCTCAAGCCCGCGATCGAGGCCGCGGGTTTCACGATCGACCGCAGCGAAGGCGGGCTCTACCTCTGGGCGACCGAGGGCCGCGACGCGTGGGAGAGCGTGGGTCGGCTGGCCGACCTGGGCATCCTGGTCGGGCCCGGGCACTTCTACGGCACCCACTTCCCGAACCACGTGCGCTTCTCGCTCACGGCGACCGACGAGCGGATCGCCGCGGCGGCGGAGCGGCTGGCTCCGTAGCCGAGTCGGTGCGAACCCCGCCGGTGGGTCGATTCCCCACGGGAGCGCCGGGCGCGCCGTTCCGGAGTGTCGCCGCACGCCGTCGATCACGATCGACCGCCCCTATGAGGAGGATCCCTCCCTTCGATGGGGGCATCCTTTGGCGATGTCATCTGTAGGCGCCCCGGCCTACTAGGCTGTAAAAGCAGTGCGTTCGGGCAACCCTCCGGGCGTGCGCCGACCAGGACGCCGCCCCTCGCGGCATCCCCGGTTCGGGAAGATCGCGGGTGCCTCCCGCCCTCGCGGTCGACAAGTGGGCGACCAGAAATCGCAAGGAGGCGCGGTGAGCGACGTGGGTACGCAGCAGGACAAGGCCACCCTCACGGTAGGGGGCACCACCGCCGAGTTCGCGGTTCTTCGGGGCACCGACGGCATCCCGAGCATCGACATGGCGTCGCTGACCAAGCAGACCGGGCACACGGCGCTCGACTACGGCTTCGTCAACACCGCGTCGACGAAGTCGGACATCACCTACATCGACGGTGACCAGGGCATTCTGCGCTACCGCGGATACCCGATCGAGCAGCTGGCCCAGAACAGCACCTACCTCGAGGTCGCGTGGCTGCTCATCTACGGCGAGCTGCCCTCGGCATCCGAACTCGCATCGTTCGACGAGCGCATCCGCCGTCACACGTTGCTGCACGAAGACCTGAAGAGCCTGTTCTCGTCGCTTCCGCCGACCGCGCACCCCATGTCGGTGCTGTCGGCGGCGACCGCGGCCCTCTCGACCTACTACGAGGCCGAGTCCGACCCGCACAACCCCGAGCACGTCGAACTCAACACCGTGCGCATGCTCGCGAAGCTCCCCGTGATCGCGGCCTACGCGCACAAGAAGAGCATCGGGCAGGCGTTCCTGTACCCCGACAACTCGATGAGCTTCGTCGACAACTTCCTCAAGCTGAACTTCGGCGTCATGAGCGAGCCGTACGAGATCAACCCCGTCATGACGAAGGCCCTCGACCTGCTGCTGATGCTGCACGAGGACCACGAGCAGAACGCGTCGACCTCGACGGTGCGCCTGGTGGGTTCCACCGGCGCCAACCAGTTCGCGTCGGTGTCCGCCGGCATCCAGGCCCTGTCGGGCCCGCTGCACGGTGGCGCCAACGAGGCCGTGCTGCAGATGCTCGGCCGCATCCGCGATTCGGGCGAGAGCGTCGAACGCTTCGTCGAGCGCGTGAAGAACAAAGAAGAGGGCGCCAAGCTCATGGGCTTCGGCCACCGGGTCTACAAGAACTACGACCCGCGCGCCAAGCTGGTGAAGGGCGCCGCCGACGAGGTGCTCGAAGCCCTCGGCGTGAGCGACCCCCTGCTCGACCTCGCGAAGGAGCTCGAGCAGATCGCCCTCGAGGACGACTACTTCAAGGAGCGTCGCCTGTACCCCAACGTCGACTTCTACACCGGCGTCATCTACAAGGCGATGGGCTTCCCCACGCGCATGTTCACCGTGCTCTTCGCGATCGGACGCCTGCCCGGCTGGATCGCCCAGTGGCGCGAGGCCATCAGCGACCCGCAGACGAAGATCGGCCGCCCGCAGCAGCTGTACACGGGTGCCGCGGTACGCGACTACCCCGGCATCGGCTGACACCGGCCCTCGAACGCCCCGTCCCTCTCGCGAGGGGCGGGGCGTTTCGTCTGCCGGCAGGGAGGTGCTGGCTCTCGGCGGCCCGGAAGCGCGTCGGTGCGGGTGTGGCCGAGGCAACCGGTGAGTGCGGCGGGGCACGGCGGCGAGACCCCGGCGCCGCCTCGCCCATAAACGCTGATCGTGCGGATAAACGCGGTGTCGCGGCGTTTATGCGCACGAAGAGCGTTTATGGGCATGACGCGGATGCCGTGCGGGCGCGGGGGACGGACGGATGCCGCGCGGCCGTGGCGGCGGGACGGATGCCGCGGGGCGGGCGACGCGACACGCGGTGCGGTGCGGCGTCGGGCGTGCAGCGCCGCGCGTGCAGCGCCACGCGTGCAGCCTCAGGCGTGCAGGGCCTCGTTCAGCGTGACGCCGACGCCGGCGCGGGCCGAGACCTCGACGGCGCCGGTGAGGGAGTTGCGGCGGAACAGGATGCCGTCACGGCCCGACAGCTCGCCGGCCTTGACCGTCTCGTCGCCGACCCGCACCTTGGTGCCGGCGGTGACGTAGAGTCCGGCCTCGACGACGCAGTCGTCGCCGAGCGAGATGCCGATGCCCGCGTTGGCGCCGAGCAGGGTGCGCGCGCCGATCGAGACGCGGTGGGTCCCCCCTCCCGAGAGCGTGCCCATGATCGAGGCGCCGCCGCCGATGTCGGTGCCGTCGCCGATCACGACGCCCTGCGACACGCGCCCCTCGATCATCGAGGAGCCGAGCGTGCCGGCGTTGAAGTTGACGAAGCCCTCGTGCATCACGGTCGTGCCGGGCGACAGGTGGGCACCCAGCCGCACCCGCGAGGCGTCGGCGATGCGCACGCCGGCGGGCAGCACGTAGTCGGTGAGGCGCGGGAACTTGTCGAGCCCCTGGATCTGGATGCCGTGGCGCTGGAGCGAGGGGCGGAGCCGCGCCGCGTCGTCGGGGTGCATCGGGCCGGCGCTGGTCCAGGCGACGTTCGGCAGGTGGGAGAAGATCCCGTCGAGGTTGATGTCGTTGGGACGCACCAGCAGGTGCGACAGTGCGTGCAGACGCAGGTACGCATCGGCGGTCGACGCCGGTGCCGCGTCGGCGTCGATCGTGAGGGCGACGGCCTCGACGACGACACCCCGGCGCTCGTCGGCCCCGGCCGTCTTCTCGAGGTCGGCCCGCTCGGCATCCAGGCCATCAGGTACGCCCAGGATCGGCCGGGGGAACCACGCGTCGAGCACGGTCCCCTCGAGGGTGCGGGTGGAGAGGCCGGCAGCGCTGATGCGTCGTTCGTTGCTCACACGTCCAGGCTAGCGGGGGTGCCGCCTGTGGGAGGATCGGGGCATGGCCGCCCTCGACCTCACTTCCTCGTCCGTCGACCTCACCCGTGCGATCTGCGACATCGCCAGCGAGTCGGGGGACGAGACCACCCTCGCGGATGCCATCGAGGCCGCCGTCTCGGCCTACGGGCACCTCGAGATCATCCGGGACGGCGACACCGTCGTGGCCCGCACCCAGCTGGGGCGCGACCGACGCGTCGTCATCGCGGGGCACATCGACACGGTCCCCATCAACCGCAACCTGCCGGTGGAGGACCGCGAGATCGACGGCGAGGCGTTCCTCTGGGGTCGCGGCACGGTCGACATGAAGGCCGGCGTCGCCGTGCAGCTGAAACTCGCCGCGGAGCTGGTCGCACCCCCTGTCGACATCACGTGGATGTGGTACGACCACGAAGAGGTGGACTCCTCTCTGAACGGTCTCGGCCGTCTCTCGCGCAACCGTCCCTACCTGTTCGCCGGAGACTTCGCCATCCTCGGGGAGCCGAGCAACGGCGAGGTCGAGGGAGGGTGCAACGGCACGCTCCGCGCGCTCGTCCGTACCGACGGCGTGCGTGCGCACAGCGCGCGCTCGTGGATCGGCGAGAACGCCATTCACAAGGCTGCCCCCATCCTCGCCCGCCTCGCCGAGTACCGCGCCCGCGAGATCGAGGTCGAGGGTCTCGTCTACCGCGAGGGCCTCAACGCCGTGCGTATCTCGGGCGGCGTCGCCGGCAACGTCATCCCCGACGCGTGCGAGGTCGAGGTCAACTACCGCTTCGCGCCCAGCCGCGATGCCGAGGCTGCCGAGCGCGTCGTGCGCGACGTGTTCACCGGATTCGACATCGAGATCGTCGACGTGGCGGAGGGTGCTCGGCCCGGGCTCGACGCGGCCCTCGCGCAGGACTTCGTCACGGCCGTGGGGGCGACCCCGAAGCCCAAGTACGGCTGGACCGACGTCGCACGGTTCTCGGCCCTGGGCATCCCCGCCGTCAACTACGGCCCCGGCGACCCGCACCTGGCCCACCACGACGAGGAGCGCGTTCCGCTCGCGCAGATCGACGCGGTCGAGCGGGGTCTGCGGGCGTGGTTGAGCGGGTCGTGACCGCCGAGGTCACGGCATCCCCGTCCGTCCGCGGATGGGAGCGGCTGCCCGTCGCCGCACGGATCGCCCTCGTCTACGTGATCGCGCGCGTGATCACGACCGGGTTCTTCATGGTGACGGCGGCCCTGTCGGGACCGGCGTCGCGCTACGGCGTGGCCCCCTCGTTGGGCGAGCTCGCGCTGGGCTGGGACGCCCAGTGGTACTGGCTGGCGGCGGTGTCGGGGTACCCGGCCGACCTTCCGCTGGCGGCCGGGGGTCACGTCGCCGAGAACGCGTGGGCGTTCATGCCGCTGTACGCCTACCTGTCGGCGGGCCTCGGCGCGCTGCTCGGGTCGTGGGGCGCGGGGGCCGTGGCCATCTCGCTCGCTTCGGGCTACGGCGCGTGCGTCGTGCTGCACGCGCTGCTGCGGGAGCGCATCGGCGCCTCGGCGGCGATGTGGGCGGTCGTCTTCTTCGCGTGCGGCCCGCTGGCCGCGCTGTTCCAGGTGGGGTACGCCGAGGCGCTGTTCCTGTTTCTGCTCTTCCTCGCCCTGCGCTGCGTGCAACTGCGACGATGGGGCTGGCTGTACCTGCTCGTCCCGGCGATGGGGTTCACGCGCCCGGGCATCCTTGCCTTCGCGCTGTTCCTCGCCCTGCTCGGCATCCACCGCTTCCTCCGTCGCCGCACGGAGCCGCTGCCGAGACGCGACGTCGTGCACATCGTGGCGCTGGGGGCGCTGTCGACCCTCGTCGGGTTCGCGTGGCAGGGCATCGCGACGATCGTCACGGGCGATCCGGGCGCCTACCTCGCCACCGAGCTCGCGTGGCGGCGCAACTGGCTCGGCGATAGCGGGGGGCACTTCGTCCCGGTCGACGGGTGGGTGCAGGCGGCGGGATTCTGGTTCACGCAGTGGGGGCTCGGGCCCGTCGTCGGATACGTCGCGCTCATCGTGCTCATCGTCGGCGCCGCGGCCGCGCTGCTGCTGTTGCCCCAGGTGAAGCGACTGGGAATCGAGGTGCGCCTGTGGTCGGCGAGCTACCTCGTCTACCTGCTGCTCGTGTTCTTCCCCCAGTCGAGCATCTTCCGTCTGCTCGTGCCCGTCTCGCCGCTGTGGGGGGCGTTCGCCGTGCCGACCTCGCGCGCCTGGCGCATCGGCGTTCTGGCCCTGTCGCTCCTGGGGCAGTGGTGGTGGATCTACAACATGTACGGGCTGGCCAACACCTTCTGGCAGATTCCGTGACCGTGCAGGATGACGTACTTCGCCGCACGGGACGACGGCACTCGCGGCGTACCGGTAAACTCCTAGGTAGACCAACGACGAAAAGGGGGCCGCGATGGCAGCCATGAAGCCGCGTACCGGCGACGGACCGATGGAGGCCGTGAAGGAGGGCCGGTTGATCATCGTGCGCGTGCCGCTCGAGGGCGGCGGGCGTCTCGTCGTCTCGGTGAACGACGCCGAGGCGAAGGAACTCCACGACGTACTCGGCGGTGTCGTCACGGCGTGACGCATCTCCACGAGTGAAGGCCGGTCCCCGCGGGGACCGGCCTTCACTCGTTCGGGCGACGCTCAGGCGTCGGTGAGGCGCGTCGTCAGCTGCAGAAGGCCCTCTCCCGAGGTCGACAGAGCACCGATGACGGCGGGGGAGGACTGCACCTCCTGGATGAGCGAGCGGTACGCGGTCGTGACGGCGTCGCGGCGCACCGGATCCGCCACCGCACCGTGCGACAGGACCCGCGGAATCAGCACCGTGCCGCCGGCGCGGACGAGCCGAAGGCCGTGCTCGACGTATTCGATGACACCCTCGGGGTCGGCGTCGATGAAGACGATGTCGTACGAGGCCTCGTTCATGCGCGGCAGCACGTCCGACGCGCGGCCCGTGATGAACCGGGCGCGGGCCGCGGGAACGCGGGCGTCGATGAACGCGGCACGGGCGGCACCGAGGTGCTCGGGCTCGCTGTCGATCGTGGTGATCGTGGCGCGGGGAGACCCGTGCAGCAACCACAGGCCCGACACACCGCCGCCGGTGCCCACCTCGACGATGTTGAGGGCCCGAGACGCGGCCGACAGCACCGCCGACTGCGCGCCCACCGCGGGGCTGATGGGCGCCGCTCCCAGTTCGAGGGCGTGCGCGCGCGCCCGAGCGATGTGCTCGGGCTCGACCGTCGACTCCTGCACGAACCGCTCGTTCGCCTGATAACCGCTCACGTGGACCTCCTCGATCAGGCTAGACGGCCCGAGCGCGCTCCACCCCCAGGCGCGGCCGGTAATCTGGTCCCATGTTCTTCGGGCTCACGATCGAGAAGCTGATGCTGATCGGCGTGATCGCCGCCGTCCTCGTCGGCCCCGAGCGCCTTCCCCGCTATGCCGAGGCGCTCGCGAAGTTCACCAAGCGCGCCAAAGAGACGATGCAAGGGGCGCGCTCGCGCATGCGCGACGAGATGGGCCCCGAGTTCGACGACGTCGACTGGAAGAAGCTCGATCCGCGTCAGTACGACCCGCGCCGCATCATCCGCGAGGCACTGCTCGACGACACTCCGACGGCCACGATGCGTGCGGCCGGTGCGGCCGCCCTCGCGGCGCGCGAGAAGACGACGGTGCCGCCGTTCGTCGCCGGCGAGCGCCCCCCGTTCGACGACGAAGCGACCTGAGCCCCTCTTCGCGTCCCCGCGCGGCCGTGCCGCCGGAGCGCACGACAGGGCGGCATGCCCTGTGTCCGCAGCGGTGGACGCCGGGTCAGACGCCGAGACGCAGCGGCTTGCCCGCCAGACCCCGGGGCCGCACCGCGAGCGCGGCGGCCGCGGCGTCGATCGCTTGCGCGGCGGGGTCGTCGGGCTGCGACAGCACGACGGGGCGCCCCTCGTCGCCGCCGGTGCGCAGAGCCGGGCTGAGGGGGACGGATGCCAGCAGGGGCACGTCATCGGTCTCGTTCGACAGAGCGCGGGCCACGGCCTCGCCGCCTCCGGAGCCGAACAGATCGAGCACCGTGCCGTCGGGCAGCGTCAGGGCGGCCATGTTCTCGATGACGCCGATCGGGCGCTGACCGGTCTGGCGGGCGACGAGGCCCGACCGCACGGCCACGTCGGCCGCGGCCGCCTGGGGGGTGGTGACCACGAGCACGTCGGCGTGGGGGAGCAGCTGACCCACCGAGATCGCCACGTCGCCGGTCCCCGGGGGCATGTCGAGCAGCAGCACGTCGAGGTCGCCGAAGAACACGTCGGTGAGGAACTGCTGCACGGTGCGGTGCAGCATGGGACCGCGCCAGGCCACGGCACCCGCGGCCTCCTCGCCGGGGCGGCGCAGGAACATGCCGATCGAGATGACCTTCACGCCGTACGCGACGGGCGGGAGGATCAGATCGTCGAGGCGGGTGGGCGCGGGCGGCAGCCCGTCGGCGTCGACCAGGCCGAGAAGGCCCGGGATCGAGAAACCGTGCACATCGGCGTCGACGAGTCCGACGCGCAGACCCCGGGCCGCCAGGGCGACGGCGAGGTTGGCGGTGATCGTCGACTTGCCCACGCCGCCCTTGCCGCTGGTGACCGCGATCACGCGGGTCAGCGAGTCGGGGCCGAAAGGCATCTCGCGCTTCGCGCGGCCCCCGCGCAGCTTGTCGGTGAGCGCGCGACGCTCGTCGGGCGACATCACGCCGACCCGCACCTCGACCGCGTCGACGCCGGCGACCGAGGCCGCGGCATCCCGCACCTCGCGTTCGATGCGATCGGCGGCCGGGCACCCCACGATCGTCAGCGCGATGCCGACGTCGGCGACACCGCCGTGCACCTCGATGCCGCGCACCATGTCGAGCTCCGCGAGCGGACGGCGCAGCTCGGGGTCGGTGACGGCGCCGACGGCGGCACGCACACGGTCGGCGACCTCTGTCGTCACGGCGTGGCCCGCGAGGGCTCGTCGTGATCGTCGAGGCGTTCGAGCGCGGCCTTCAGCTCGGCGCGCAGGCTGTCTTTCGTGATCACCTCGTCGGTGAGATCACGCACCGCCATGCGCAGCGCGACGATCTCGCGGGCGAGGTACTCGGTGTCGGCGAGATTGCGCTCGGATCGCTGGCGGTCCTGCTCGATCTGCACGCGGTCGCGGTCGTCTTGACGGTTCTGCGCGAGCAGGATGAGCGGAGCGGCGTACGAGGCCTGCAGCGACAGCACGAGCGTCAACGCCGTGAAGCCGATCGCCGCCGAGTCGAAGCGCAGGTCGTCGGGGGCGAGCGAGTTCCACGCCATCCAGACCACGCAGAACAGGCTCAGCATCAGCAGGAACGCGGGGGTTCCCATCGCTCGGGCCACCCACTCGGTGAAGCGGCCGAACCGGTCGCGCGAGGGCTGGGGAGCGCGGGGCGCGAGCACGCGGGCGCGACCGCGGGGGGCGTCCAGTGCGGGCTGGCGGTTGTTCCGAGCCATCAGCGCCTCCTCCGGGTCTGCGGGACGATCTTGGGAATGCTCGTGGTGGCGGTGGGTCTCGTGGTGACCTTGGGCCGCGGATCGTCGCCGTCGTGGGTGCGCCAGTCGTCGGGCAGCAGGTAGTCGAGCACGTCGTCGACGCTCACGCAGCCGACGAGGCGGTGCGCCTGATCGACGACGGGGAGCGAGACTAGGTTGTAGCTCGCCAGCATGCGGGCGACCTCGGCGGCCGTCGCGTCGGCGGGCACCGGCTCGAGGGTGTCGTCGATGATCGCACCCAGACGCTCGTGCGGGGGATACCGCAGCATGCGCTGGAAGTGCACGGTTCCCAGCAGTCGCCCCGTGGGCGTCTCGTACGGCGGGAGGGTGATGAACACGGATGCCGCGAGGGCGGGGTGCAGTTCGTGCCGACGGATCAGGGCCAGGGCCTCGGCCACCGTGGCGTCGGCCGAGAGCACGATCGGCTCCGGCGTCATGAGGCCGCCGGCGGTGTCGGGGCCGTACTTCAGCAGCGCGCGGACGTCTTCGGCCTCGTCGGGCTCCATGAGATCGAGGAGCTGTTCGAGTCGCGTCTCGGGCAGCTGACCGAGCAGGTCGGCCGCGTCGTCGGGCTCCATGGCGTCGAGGATGTCGGCGGCGCGCTCGTCGCCGAGCTGCTCGAGGATGTGCACCTGCTCGTCTTCGGGCATCTCTTCGAGCGCGTCGGCGAGGCGGTCGTCACTGAGCTCTTCGGCGACCTCGATCAAGCGCTCTTCGGGCAGGTCGAGCAGCGTGTTCGCCAGGTCGGCGGGCTTCAGCTCGGAGTACGTCGCCACCAGCTGCTCGGCGGACTGGGCCTCGCCGGGGGTCTGGTTCTCGCGCACCTCGGTCCAGCTCGCGAACGTCGTCGCCCCCTTGGCGAAGGGCGAGGCGCTGGTGCGGGGACGGCGGAGGAAGAGCTGGCCCACGTCCCACTCGCCGAGGCGGTTGCGCTCGATCGCGACGTCTTCGATCACCGCGGTGCCCGAGCCGTCGACGAGGCTCACGCGTCGGCCCAGCATCTCGACCATCACGCGCACCTCGCCGCCGCGCTGCTGGAATCGCCGCACGTTGATGAGGCCGGTCGTGATGACCTGACCGGCCTGAATCGAGGTGACGCGTCCGATGGACACGAACACATGTCGCCGGCCGGGGATCTCGACGACCAGGCCCACGACGCGCGGAGCGGCGGCGGCGCGGTAGATCACCACGACGTCGCGCACCTTCCCCAGACGGTCTCCCGCGGGGTCGAACACCGTGCAGCCCGCCAAGCGGGCGACGAAAACCCTTTGCGTGCTCACTGGACCAGCGTAGTCCGCCACCGCTGCGCAAACCCGGTGGGACGGTCAGGACTGCGTGACAAGATGGTGAAATGAGCATGTTCGCGGGGAGACCGGGCGCGGGACGCGACGACGTCGGCGAGAAGGTCGCCTCCTTCCCGACGTACGAGCAGGCGCAGAAGGCCGTGTCATCGCTCATCGCGGGCGAGGTTCCGGCGCGCGAGATCGCGATCGTCGGTTCGGGCCTGCGCTCCATCGAACGCATCACCGGCAAGCTGGGGTACGCGACCGCCGCCCGCTCGGGCGCGTTGAACGGCCTGATGCTGGGCCTGCTGTTCGCGTTCATCTTCGTGCTCGGCATGCCGACCGTGCAGATCTCGGCCTTCGTCGGCGTGCTGCTGGTGGGCATGGCCCTCGGCATGATCCTGAGCCTGGGCACGTATTCGATCGTGCGCCGCCGCCGCGACTTCGCCTCGGTCATGCAGGTCGCCGCCGACCACTACGACGTCTGCGTCGAAGCCACCAGCATCCAGAAGGCGCGTGGAGTGCTCGGCGCCGGCGCCACCCGCACGACGGTGTCGCGCCCCACCGCCGCCCCCACGGCGCCGCCGCAGTACGGCGAACGTGTCGCTCCCGGCGCCGGCGCCCCGGCTGCGCCCCCGCGCCCGCCGGTCCCCGGTGCGACCCCCGTCGACGACGCGCCGCCCCGGTACGGCGAACGCATCACGCCCGTGCCGCCGCGCGAGAACTCGGCGCCGCCGGCTCAGACGCCCTCGCCCGCCCCGCCCGAGGGCGACGCGCCCACCGAGCGGTGACCGTCACCGCCGTTCGCCTCGCCGTCGCGCTGCCGACGGGCGCGAGCGAGGTGTCGGGTCTCTGGTCGCCCGCGCCGGGTCCCGGACCCACGATCGCGTTGGCCCACGGCGCCGGTGCCGGCATGGACCACCCGTTCCTCGAGGGTCTCGCCGCCGCGCTGGTCGACGAGGGAGTGAGCGTGCTGCGGTTCGTCTTCCCCTACGTCGAAGCCGGACGACGGATGCCGGGACCCGCCCCGCACGCCGTCGCGACCTGGGCGGGGGTCGAGGCCTGGTTGGCCGCCGCACGTCCCGGGCCGTACGCGGCGGTGGGCAAGTCGTACGGCGGGCGCATGGCATCCGTCGCCACCGCCGAGGGCGTGATCGCCCCCGCCGGGCTCGCCTACCTCGGCTACCCCCTGCATCCGCCCGGGCGCCCCGACAGGCCCCGCGTCGACCACCTGCCCGCGATCGCGGTGCCGCAGCTGTTCGTCGAGGGTGAGAACGACCCGTTCATCCAGCCGCGCGAGCAGTTCGACGCGGCCGTCGCCTCGTGCCGCAACGCCCACGTGGAGTGGATCGCGGGCGGGAACCACTCGTTCGAGGTGAAGGGCGCGCGGCGGCCGGCCGATCAGATCGGCGCGGGACTCGCTCCGATCGTCGCCGCCTTCGCGCGCGCTCTCTGACGTCTGTCCGTCCGACAGCCGGTGATCCGCGAGGCGGTCTTCTCGGACCCTGTCAGCGCCCCGCGGCGTAGCCCTGCGCTCCGCGGGGGTTGGCCGCCGCCCACAGAATTCCCTCGGCATCCCGCCCGACGGCGCTGACGCGCCCGAGCGCCCAGTCTCCGGCCCGCCGCACGCGGTGCCCGCGCCGTTCGAGCTCGGCGATGACCTCGTCGCCGAGGCGGTCCTCGACGACCGCGCCCGCGGGCGACCAGCTGCGGGGCCAGAACGAATCGGCCACGGCGGTGGTGTGCAGGGTGGGGGCGTCGATCGCCTGCTGCGGCGAATACGCGCCCACCAGCATGCGCAGCAGCACCGGCAGCTGCCACTGGTCCTGCTGATCGCCGCCGGGGGAGCCCATCGCCGTGACCTCGTCGCCGCGGCTGAGCAGGGTGGGGGTGAGAGTGGTACGCGGGCGCCGGCCCGGAACGAGGGATGCCGGATGCCCGGGCTGCAACCACGTCATCTGCAGGCGCGTGCCCAGGCAGAAACCGAGCGCGGGGACGACCGGCGACGATTGCAGCCACCCGCCCGACGGTGTGGCCGAGACGACGTTCCCCCAGCGATCGATCACGTCGATGTGCACGGTGTCACCGCGCGTCTGACCCGACCGGTCGACCGTGGGTTCGCCGGTCGCCCCGGCGGCGGCGACGACATCGGCCTGCAACGGGGGCAGCGTCGGGGCGCGCCCCTCGGGCGCTCCCGGGCGCAGCTCGGTCGAGGCGCGGTCGCCGATGAGTTCCCGACGCTGGGCGAGATAGTCGTCGGCGAGGAGCGCCGACACCTCGACCACGCCGTCCGCGTCGCCGAACCAGGCGTCACGGTCGGCATACGCGAGCTTCTGCGTCTCGAGCAGCAGGTGCGCTCCCTCGGCGGTGGCCGGGTCGAGCTGGGAGTCCTCGGCGGTCTCGAGCATGCGCAGCACCTGCAGCAGGGCGGGACCCTGCGACCAGGTGCCGGCTTTGTACACGTCCCACCCGCGGAAGCGCGCCGTCACCGCGGGTTCGTAACCCGCGCGCCACGACGCCAGGTCGGCGGCGTCCAGGACGCCGGGGTGATCGGCGCCGTCGGAGTGCCGGTGCGGGGTGCGCACGAACTCCGCCGCCCGGGGGAGGACGGCGGTCATCCAGTGCTCGCGCGCCGCGTCGATACGCCCCGCGCGGTCGGCGGCGGTGTCGCCGGCGGCGATCAGCTCGTCGAGGACCCCGGCCCACGCCGGGTTGCGCATGAGCGTGTCGGCGGACGGCACCTCGCCGTCCGGCATCCAGAGCTCTGCCGACGACGGCCACTGCGCGCGGAAGAGGTCGGCGACGCGGCCGATGGTGGCGGCGGCCCCCGCGACCAGGGGGTGTCCCTCGCGCGCGTAGCCGATGGCGAAGGAGAGCACGTCGGCGGCTTCCCACGTGCCGTGATCGCGCAGCAGCAGCAGCCACGCGTCGACCGCGCCGGGAACGGTCGCGGCCAGCGCACCGGCGCCGGGTACGAGGTCGAGACCTCGCCCCTCGAAGTGCTCGATGGTGGCTGCGGCCGGGGCCGGGCCCTGGCCCATGAGCACCAGGGGCTCGGCGGCACCGGCCGGGCGCACGAGGGCGACCAGGTCGCCGCCGGGGCCGTTCAGGTGCGGTTCGACGACGTGCAGCACGAACGCCGCAGCGACCGCGGCGTCGAACGCGTTGCCCCCGCGCTCGAGGACGGCCTGAGCGGTCGCCGTCGCGGTCCAGTGCGTCGACGCCGACATGCCGAACGTGCCGCGCAGGGTCGGCCGCGTGGTGAACGAAGACGGGGGAGTGAAGGTCATCGCGACGACCGCGCGATCCACTCCTCGACCTCGTCGGCGGTGCGGGGGATGTCGGCCGACAGGTTGACGGGACCGTCGGCGGTCATCACGACGTCGTCCTCGATGCGCGCACCGATGCCGCGGTACTCCTCGGGCACCGTCAGATCGTCGATCTGGAAGTAGAGCCCCGGCTCGATGGTGAACGCCATCCCCGGCTCGAGCAGTCCGTCGTAGTACATGTCGCGTCGGGCCTGCGCGCAGTCGTGCACGTCGAGGCCGAGGTGGTGGCTCGTGCCGTGCACCATGTAACGGCGGTGCTGACCGCCGGTCTCGGCCTGCAGCGCCTCGTCGGCGGTGACGGGGAGCAGGCCCCACTCGGCGACGCGGGCGGCGATGACCTCCATCGCGGCCTCGTGCAGGCGGCGGAACGGCACGCCCACCTCGGCCGCGGCGAACGAGGCGTCGGCCGCTTCGCGCACGGTCTCGTAGATGCGGCGCTGCACGTCGGTGAAGGTGCCCGAGACGGGAAGCGTGCGCGTGATGTCGGCGGTGTAGAGGCTGTCGACCTCGGCCCCGGCGTCGATGAGGATGAGGTCTCCGGGCTTGACGGCCCCGTCGTTGCGCGTCCAGTGCAGGTAGCACGCGTGCGGACCGGACGCCGCGATCGTGTCGTACCCGACCGCGTTGCCGTCGGAGCGCGCGCGCTGGTGGAACACGCCCTCGACGATGCGCTCGCCACGCGGGTGCTCGACGATGCGGGGGAGCTCCGCGACGATGTCGTCGAAGCCGCGGCCCGTGACCTCGACGGCGAGGGCCAGCTGGGCGAGCTCGTACTCGTCTTTGACCAGGCGCAGCTCCGACACGAAACGGGTGACCTCGTCGTCGTCGTCGAGCGTGCGGTCGTCATCGCCGACGGCGAAGTCGTGCAGGTGGGCCGTGGCGATGCCGAGGTCGGCCGCGACGCCGTCGAGTGCGGGGCGCGGGCCGATCCAGAACTCGCCGACGGTGGCGTCGGAGTAGAACTCCGCGGTCGTGCGGTCGGCACGCTCGCGGAAGTAGAGCACGGCCTCGTGGCCCTCGTCGCGCGGTTCGAAGACGAGCACCGAGTCGGGCTCGGCGTCGCTGCCCCACCCGGTGAGGTGCGCGAAGGCGGAGTGCGCGCGGAACGGGTAGTCGGTGTCGTTGCTGCGCTGCTTGAGACCGCCCGCGGGGATCACCACGCGGCGGCCCGGGAAGGCCTGCGACACGCGCTCGCGTCGCCGCGCGGCCCACGCGGCCTGTTCGCGCGCCTCGGGGAGCTCGACCGGGTGCTCAGCCCAGCCCGTCGAGATGGTGTCGAGGAAGCCGCGGGGAAACGGTGCCTTGCGATTGCTCGGTGCGGCGGGCGTCTGCTCGGGCGTCGTGTTCTCGACGGTCTGCGGTTCGGCGGTCTGCGCGGTCGTGTCGCTGGTGGAGGGGGCATCCATCGTTCCAGTCTCGCACCGCTGGGGCCGGCTCGCATGGCGACAGCGTGAAGCGGGCTCGGGAGCGCGGCGGCCGGGGGCGCGCGGGGAGCGTGTCGAGTCCGTCGACGGGCTCGGGCCGGGGGCGGCTCAGCCGCCCGTGCGCTCGAGCTGAACGACGATGGGGCGGTGGTCGCTGCCCGACCCGTCGAGGGTGCGCATGACGACCGAGCCCGACACGGTCCAGTCGGGCGTCGCCATGACGTGGTCGATCGGGGCGCCGAGCAGGGCCGGGGCGTCGGTCGGCCACGTGCCGACACCGCCGTTCCCGCTCGCGGACGCCGTGTCGTGGCAGCGACCCAGCGTTCCGCCGTCGACGCCCATGCCGGTCATGTGGTCGAGCGTCGCGTTGAAGTCGCCGGCGAGGATCACGTTGTCGCTCGCGCATTGATCGGCCAGCCACTGCAGGTCGCTACGCCACTCGGTCATGTACTCCTCGCGCGGTGCCACGGCGTGGGCGGCGACGATGATGGGGCCGTCGCCCGAGGTCGGCATCGCCACCGCGCTCGGCACCGTCGAGGTGTTGCTGGAACCGTCGAGCGAGGACTGGATCACGGAGTAGTCGCCCAGCTCCGGTCTGATCAGCACGGTCGTCGAGGTGGCATCCCATCCGGTGATGCCGTACTCGCCGTACTCGGCGTGGTGCGCCCACATGGGCTGACCCATGTCGCGCATGAGTTCGGCGACGCGGGCGCCCGTGTCGATGGTCGTCTCGGGCAGGGTCACCACGTCGGCCTGCATGCCGACGGCGAACTGGGCGATGGATTCGGCCGAGGTGGCCGAGCCCGCGGTGTTCCACGTCATGATGCGCAGGCTCGTGTCGGTCTTCGCCGGGAGCGCCTCGGTGCCGAGGCCGCGCTGCGCGAGCAGGGCGACATTGATCCCGCCCGCGAGGCCGAGGACCAGCGCCAAGGTGAGAGCGAGCACCCGCACCGGACGGATCAGGGCGAACAGCAGCATGAGCAGCGTCGCGGCCACCAGAACGGCGGCCAGCGCGGCGCGGAACGAAATGATCTGCGCCAGGGGGAAGGTGCGCTCCAGGCCGAAGAACGCCGGCCACGTCAGCACCGCGGCACCCGCCGCGACGACGAGCGCGACGAGGAATCCGAACAACCGACGCACGCACCCGACCCTAAGGGAGCCGTCTGAGAGATCGACCGATGCCGACCGGGCATGCCCTGGGCCTGGGACCGCGCGCTACGCTCGACGGGTGCAGCGTGATCGTCGATTCGAGGGGCCGAGCGATCTGCACCTGCACTCCTCGCACTCCGACGGCACCGAACCGCCCGCCCAGGTGATGGCGGCGGCACACCGGTACGGCCTGCGAACGGCCGCCCTCACCGACCACGACACGACGTCGGGCTGGGCCGAGGCCGCCGAGGCGGCGACGTCGCTCGGGATGACGTTCGTTCCGGGCATGGAGCTCTCGGCCCGCCACCGGTGGCGCAGCGTGCACCTGCTGGCGTACCTGGTCGACCCCGACGACACCGCGCTACGTGCCATGACCGACCGGATCCGCTCCTCGCGCCTCGATCGCGCGCAGATCATGGCCGAGCGCATCTCCCACGACTACGACATCGCCTGGGGCGACATCGTCGCCCAGACCGCCGACGGGGCGACAGTGGGACGCCCGCACATCGCCGACGCCCTGGTCGCACGGGGCATCGTGACCGATCGCACCGAGGCGTTCGCCGGCATCCTGCATCCCGCGGGCGACTACTACGTCGCCCTCTACGCTCCCGATCCGGTGACGGCGGTGGAGCTGGTGGTCGGTGCCGGCGGCGTGCCCATCGTCGCGCACCCGGCGGGACGCGCGCTGCTGCCCGACGGGGTGACGCAGGCGATGCTCGACGCGGGACTCGCCGGCTTCGAGCTCGGCCACCGCGAGAACCTGCCCGAGCCCACGGCGCTGCTCGCCGACCTCGCCGCGCGCCACGGTCTCATCGTGACCGGATCGAGCGACTACCACGGCCTCGGCAAGCCCAACGTTCCGGGCGAGAACACGACGGCCGACGACATGGTCGCGCGCATCTTCGCGATGGGCCACGGCACGGCGCCGGTCTTCCCGTAAGGGACCGCGGTCGGCGGCGGGGGCCGTGGCGGGCATCCCTGCGGTGGGGCTGGGTGACGAGCGGAGGACGTGGGGCGAGCGGAGCACGAGGGAGCGCTCTCGCGTCCTCCGCTCGTTGCATCTCCTCCGCTCGTCACCTCGCTCTCGCCGTTCCGCTGCTCGGCGACGTCGCTCGCGCACACCGCATGCGGGCGTCTCCCGGCAGCTGGTGCGCCCGGAAACGAGAACGGCGCCGACCCCCGGAGGGATCGGCGCCGTGTCGACGTGCGGGTCAGGCGACGGGGGCCGTCGGGGTTCCCGAGCTTCCGCTGCCGCGACGACGACGGCGGCGACGCGGGGCCGCGTTGCCGTCGTGGTGCTCCTTGCCGGCGCCGTCGTGCGTGCCGGCACCGCCCTCGGCGCGGGGGGTGCTCTCCCCGGTGGACTCGCCCGACGAGGGTCCGCGACGGCGACGACGCGGACCGCGCTCGCCCTCGGCATCCTGGCCCTCGGTCTTCTTCTCGACCTTGGGGACGACGGCCTTCGGGGCGGTCACGAGACGACCCTTCGTGCCCTCGGGGATGTCGAGGTCGGTGAACAGGTGCGGGCTCGACGAGTAGGTCTCGGTCGGCTCGGGCTGGCCGAACTCGAGCGCGCGGTTGATGAGCGCCCACTTGTGCAGGTCGTCCCAGTCGACGAACGTCACGGCGATGCCGGTCTTGCCCGCGCGACCTGTGCGGCCCGCGCGGTGCAGGTAGGTCTTCTCGTCGTCGGGGATCGTGTGGTTGATCACGTGCGTGACGTCGTTGACGTCGATACCGCGCGCGGCGACGTCGGTGGCGATCAGCACGTCGCGCTTGCCGGCCTTGAACGCGGCCATCGAGCGCTCGCGCGCCTCCTGGCTCATGTCGCCGTGGACGGCGGCGGCATTGAAGCCGCGGTCGCCGAGCTCGTCGACGAGCTTCTGGGCGGCGCGCTTCGTGCGCGTGAAGATGACGGCCTTCTCGCGGCCGTCGGACTGCAGGATCCGCGCGATGATCTCGTCCTTGTCGAGCGAGTGCGCGCGGTAGACCAGGTGCTTGATGTTCGCCTGCGTGAGGCCCTCGTCGGGGTCGGAGGCGCGCATGTGGATCGGGTTCGACATGAACCGGCGGGCCAGCGCGACGATCGGCCCGGGCATCGTCGCCGAGAAGAGCTGCGTGTGACGGACCGGGGGGACCTTCGAGAAGATCTTCTCGATGTCGGCGAGGAAGCCCAGGTCGAGCATCTTGTCGGCCTCGTCGAGCACGACCTCGGTGGCGTTCGACAGGTCGAGCAGACGCTGGTTGGCGAGGTCGATCAGTCGACCGGGGGTGCCGACGACGATCTGCGCGCCGGCTTTGAGCTGGTCGATCTGACCCTCGTAGGCCTTGCCGCCGTAAATGGCGACGACGCTGGTGGAGCGGTTCGAGGTGAGCATGTCCATGTCTTCGTAGACCTGGACGGCGAGCTCGCGGGTGGGCACGACGATGAGCGCCTTCACCCCGGGCTCGGGATTCAGGCCGAGTCGCTGGACGACGGGGATGCCGAAACCGAACGTCTTGCCGGTACCGGTCTTGGCCTGGCCGATGATGTCCTGCCCCGGAAGGCCGAGGGGGATCGTCTGCTCCTGGATGGGGAAGGCATCGATGATGCCCTTGGATGCCAGGGCATCCACGATGTCCTGGTCGACACCGAGATCGGAGAATGTGGTCATGTGCGTGCCTGTTCCGGCGGTGAGAGACCGCCTGGGGAGTCGAATCCACGCCCTTACTCGTCCGCAGGCGCGGGGCCCCGATCCATCGCCGGGGCTGTTCCACTCTACCCGGCGTGTTTCGACGGCCCCCGACGCCTAGGCTGTAGGCGTGTTCGCGTGGTTCCGTCGTCGTCAGCGCCCCGTGGGCCGCACTCTGCAGCTGCGCTCGCGCGGAGACCTGGGCGAAGCCCTCCGCGTCGACTTCGCCGAGCTGGCGCCCGAGGTCGAGACCTTTCTCGGGCAGGCCGCGTACCTGCAGCTCGGCTTCTTCGAGACGCTCAGCGAACTGATCGCCTCGACGCCCGAGCTCGCCGAGAAAGAGTCCCTCTCACGCGCGGCCGGAGCGGCGCTCATCAAACACCAGGAGCTGGTGGGACTCATCCGCGAGCGCGGCGCCGACCCCACCCAGCTCATGCTGCCGTTCCGCGAGTCGCTCGACGCCTTCCGTCGCAACACGCACGGCGTGCGTCCGCAAGAGACGATGCTGACCGTGCACATCACCGCCGGCATGCTCGACGACTTCTACCTGGCCCTGTCGTCGAGCTACGGAGAGACCGGGCGACGTGTCGCCCGCATTCTGCAGGCCGACGACGACCGCCAGGCCATCGTCGAGATCCTCGGCGCCACGATCCAGAGCGACGAGGAGTGGCGTTGGCTGCTCGCACTGTGGGGGCGACGCTTGGTGGGCGACACCCTGCTGGTGGCTCGCGCCGGCCTGCGCAACGGTCACCTCGACCGCGACGAAGAGGCCAAGGTCGAACCGGTCTTCAGCGGCCTGATGGGGGCGCACGCGCGACGCATGGATGCCATGGGGCTCGCCGCGTAAGAAGCGGGCCACGGGCGCGCGGCGGTGCCGGTGCGCGCCATCGGGGTGGGCGAGGAGCGCGGTACCGCCCTCAGATGCCGAGCTCGGCGCGGTCCGCCGCGTCGCGATTCAGCCGCGCACGCGAGATCACCGGCACCAGCGAGAACGTCGTCGCCACGGGAGCGAGGACGACGACCAGCCACAGCACGGGGGAGTCGATCCCCAGGCCCGCCCACGTGAGGGCGGTCCAGACGATCGCAGCCGACGCGGCGCCCGCGAACGGAGCGAGGGCCGCGCCGCGGAGCTGCCGATGCGGGAGCACGACGTGGGCGGCGAGGCCCACGACGGCCCCCACGATCAGACCGAGCAGGATCTGCACGGGGCGCTCTCTCAGGCGACGAAGCCGACGCGACGGGCCTCTTCGGTGCCGAACTCGACGAACGCGAGGTTCGCGGTCGGAACCAGGTAGGTGTTGCCCTTCACATCGGTGAAGACGACGTGGCTGGCGGAGTTGTCGAGGGCGGCGGCGACCGCCGACTTGACGGCGTCCGAGCTCTCGTTCGTCTCGAAGTTCAGCTCGCGGCCGGTGTTGGTGATGCCGATACGGATCTCCACGATGCGTCCTTTCCCCGCGGGCCGCGGTCGGCCCGGCGCGTGCTTCCGACTCTAGGGCAGCCCTCCGACACCGCGTCCCGCGCGGGCCCCCGCTTCGCGGATGGCGAACGCGATGGTTCTGGAGCGGGCGGCCTCTCATGCGAGCGGCGCGGTGACAGGGCGCACGGGACCGCCGCTCGGGGAGGGGCGTCTCTCGAGGCGCCTCGCGGCAGACCTGGCGCGGCCGGTGATGTCGGAGGTCGCCGTTAGCGTGGATGCCATGCAGATCTCCGCCGCCGCCGCGCTCGCCTCCGAGGTGTCCCGCGGCGACGGTCTCGCGGGTGGATCACCGGCGGCGATCGCCCTCGACCGGCTCGACGACGCGCAGCGCGCGGTGGTCCAGTGGCCGGCCGAGGCCAGTGGGGTGGTGGTCGGTGCCCCGGGCTCGGGCAAGACGTCGACCCTGCTGTCGCGCGTGCGCGTGCTCGTGGCATCCGGTGTCGACCCCGACGATCTGCTCGTGCTCACCCCCACGCGGCCGGCGGCGACGGCGCTGCGCGATCCACTCGCCCTCGCGGTGGAACGGGCGACGTCGGGCGCGCTGGCGCGCTCGCTGGCGTCGTTCGCGTTCCACCTGGTGCGCGGAGCCGAGGTGCGTCGCGGTGCCGAACCGCCCCAGCTGCTGACCGGCGGCGATGAGGACCAGATCATCCGCGACCTGCTCGACGGAGATGCGCTCGACGAGGCCGAGGGCGTCTCGCGATGGCCGGAGTGGCTCGGCCCGGCCATTCGCGCGACGCGCGGTTTTCGCGGCGATCTGCGCGCGTTCCTCGCGGAGTGCACCGACCTGGGCGTCGACTCCGCTGCCCTCGTGCGACTGGCCGAAGAGCACGAGCTCCCGGTGTGGGCCTCACTCGCCTCGTTCGCCGACGAGTACCGCGCGGTGCGCGCCTCGATGCGCGGAGCGCACCGCGACGCCGCCGACCTGGCCCGCGAGGCCGTTTCCGTGCTCGGGGAGGCGCGCCGGGAGCGCGATCTGCTCGGGCGGTTCTCGTCGTTGCGCTGCGTCCTCGTCGACGACGCGCAAGAGCTCACCGCGGGCGGCATCGACCTGTTGCGCGCCTGCCGCGACCTCGGGATCGGTGTCGTCGCCTTCGGTGACCCCGACGTGGGCTCGGGCGCCTTCCGCGGCGCCACCCCCGAGAACTTCGCGCGACTCGCTCGAGAGCTGGGCGCGACGGCCGCGCTGGGGGAGCCCCACCGCGGCACCCCCGAACACATCGACCTGGTGCGGCAGGTGGCGGCGCGCATCGGCGCGGCCGGCGTCGTGGCGCACCGGCGGGCGCCCGTGGGAGCTGCGCCCGCCGGAGCCGTGCGCACCTACCTGCTGCGCTCTCCCGCCGAAGAGGCCGACGCGATCGCGCGTCTGCTGCGCGAACGGCACGTGCTCGACGGGATTCCCTGGTCGCAGTGCGCGGTCATCGCGCACGACTCCCGCCAAGTGGCCACGCTCGAGGCCGAGCTCGCGGCGCGCGAGGTGCCGGCGCGCTCGAGCGGCCCGGGTCTGGCGCTCGGGGTGCAGCGTCCGGTGCGCGACCTGGTCGCGCTCGTCGAGCTGGGCATGCGCGACCCCGACGGGTGGGCGGCCGATGCCGTGACCGATGCGCTGCTGGGAACCTTCGGCGGCCTCGATCCCATCGAACTCCGGCGCCTTCGCACCGCGCTCCGCCACGACGAGCTGTCGTCGGGAGGATCCCGCACCGCGAGCGAGCTGCTGGTCTCGGGCGTGCGCTTCCCCCTCGAGCTCGAGACCGTCGACACCCGCGAGGGGCGACGTGCGGCTCGACTGGGCGAGACACTGGCGGCCCTGCGGGCGCAGACGCAGGCGAAGGCCACGGCGCACGAACTGCTCTGGACCGCCTGGGAGCGCAGCGCTCTGGCGCGGGTGTGGCGCGAGGCCTCGCGGGGGCACGGTCCGCTCGCCGAGCAGGCCGATCGCGATCTCGACGCGATCGTCGCCCTCTTCCAGGCGGCCAAGCGGTTCACCGAACGCGAGCCCGACGGAGAAGCCGCCGTGTTCCTGCGTTCCGTGCTCGACAGCGACGTCGCCGAAGATCGCATCGAGCAGCCCGCCGTGACCGAGACGGTGCGCGTGCTCACGCCCGCCGCCGCAGCCGGCACCGCGTTCGACACCGTGATCGTGGCCGGCGTGCAAGACGGTGTCTGGCCCAACACCCGGCTGCGCGGCGGTCTGCTCGAGACGTGGCGTCTCGCCGACGCGGTCCAGCAGCCCGACCTCCCCGTCTCGGGCATGCTCGACCGCCGCCGCGCCGCGATGCACGACGAGCTGCGACTGTTCGTGCGCGCGATCAGTCGAGCGAACGCGCGGCTCGTGGTGACCTCGGTCGACGACGACGACACCGGTCCGAGCGTGCTGTTCGAGATGCTCCCCACCCCCGAGCCCGCCGCGGCGATCCCGGAGCACCCCCTGTCGCTGCGGGGACTCGTCGCGCGTCATCGGCGTGCGCTCACCGTGCCCCGGGTCCCGCCGGCCGATCGCGCGCACGCCGCCGGCCAGCTCGCCCTCCTCGCGGCGGCGGGGGTGGCCGGTGCGGCCCCCGACGAGTGGTACGGCGTCGCCGCACCGACCTCGACCGCGCCGCTTCGAGACCTCACCCGCGAAGACGTGCGGGTCTCGCCGTCGCGCCTGCACGCCCTCGAAGAGTGCGAGCTCGACTGGGTCATCGCCGATCTGGGCGGTGACCGAGGCGGCACGACGGCGGGCATCGGCACGATCATCCACGCGGCGCTCGAGACCGCGGCATCCATCTCCGAGGGCGATCTGTGGGCCGTGGTCGACGAGCGCTGGGGCGAGTTGGTCTTCGACGCCGCGTGGCGCGAGCGGGCGGAACGCACGCGCGCCCGGGAACTCGTGCGACGGCTCGCGACCTACCTCCGCCGGTTCGACGACGCGGGTGGGCGCCTGATCGGCGCCGAGCGGCACTTCGAGGTGCCCATCCCCCTCGACGACGCGGCCGAGCACCGCGCCGTACTCAGCGGCGACATCGACCGTGTCGAACTGACGCCGAGCGGCGAGGTCGTGATCGTCGACCTCAAGACGGGCAAGAACGAACCGCAGACCGACGCGAAGGTCGCCGACAACCCCCAGCTCGCCGCGTACCAGCTGGCGTTCTCGTCGGGTGCCATCGAGCCGGTCGCCGGCCTCGCCCCGGGAGGCGCGAAGCTGCTCGTGCTGCGCCCGACGGCGGCGACGAAAGAGTACGCCGAGCCCTTGCAGAAGCCTTTCGACGACGCGCAGCGCGCCGACTTCGTCAGCCGCGTGCAGCGCGCCGTCGGTGTGATGCGGGGCACGAGCTTCGCTGCGCCCTACGAGGTGCACTGCCGAGACGAGTTCTCGTACGGGTTGTGCCGCATCCACACGGTGTCGGCGGTGAGCGCCTCGTGAGCGACACCGTCTCGGCGGCGGTCATCGCCGCCGCCCTCGGGCAGTTCCCGCCGACGTCGGAACAGACGTCGGTGATCGAAGCCCCACTCGCCCCGGCGCTGGTGGTCGCGGGCGCCGGCAGCGGCAAGACCGAGACGATGGCCGGACGCGTGGTGTGGCTCGTCGCGAACGGCCTCGTCCGCCGCGACGAGATTCTCGGACTCACCTTCACCCGCAAGGCCGCGGGTGAGCTCGCCGAGCGCATCCAGCGCCGGTTGCAGCGACTGGCCGAGTTCGAGGCGCGCGGGCTGCTGCCCTTCCTCCCGGCCCTGCACGAGTCCGGTCGGCTCTCGGTGTTCGCCGACCTGGCCCCCCTCGACGGTGCCCGCGGCGATGCCGCTCGTCGCGAGGCGCTCGACGCGCTGGCCGCCGAGGTCGGTGCGCACGCCGACGACGCCCACGACGGCGACCAGCTGCTGCACCGGCCGACCGTCTCGACCTACAACAGCTTCGCCGACGGGATCGTGCGCGAGCACGGCGTGCGCATCGGTCGCGACGCCGAATCGGCGGTGCTGTCGGAGTCGGCGGCCTGGTTGCTCATGCGGCGCGTGGTGTTCGCCTCCGACGACCCGAGACTCGAGGAGCGACAGGAATCCCCGCGCACGTTGATCGACGCCGCCCTGCGCATCGCGCGCGACGGCGTCGACAACCTGGTCGACCTCGAGCGTCTCGCCGCGTTCCCCGACGAGTTCGCGCGCATCGTCGAGCGCCCCTCGACGTCGGCCCGCGTGAGCGTCTACAAAGAGGTGGGCGACGCCGCGGCGAAAGTGTCGGCGCTTTCGCTTCTCGCCGCCCTCGCCGCGGACTACGACCGCGAGAAGGCCCGCGTCGGGGTGATGGATTTCGCCGATCAGGTGGCGGGCGCGCTGCGCATCGCCCGGGAGCACCCGGCGGTGGTCGCCGAACTCCGCGCGCGGTATCGGGTCGTGCTCCTCGACGAGTACCAGGACACCTCGGTCGTGCAGACCGACCTGCTCGCGACGCTGTTCGGCGGGACCGGGGTCATGGCCGTCGGCGATCCCCACCAGGCCATCTACGGGTGGCGGGGCGCCAGTGCGGGCAACCTCGGCGGATTCCCCGCGGCATTCGCCCCGGAGGGGGGATGCCGGCACTTCGCGCTGCTGACGAGTTGGCGCAACAGCGCGGCGGTGCTGCGGGCGGCCAACGCGGTCCTCGCCCCCCTCGCCGCGCGCGCGGCGGTCGAGGTGGGCGAACTCGCCCCGCGCCCCGGCGCGCCGGCGGGCGTCGTCGACGTGGTCTTCGAGAACGACCTCGACGCCGAAGCCGATCGCGTCGCGTCGTGGTTCGTCGGGGTCCGCGCCGCCCGCGCGGCCGAGGGACGCCCCACGACGGGCGCGATCCTCTTCCGCAGCAAGAAGCACATGGTGCGCTTCGGCAACGCGCTCGGTCGCCGCGGAATCCCTCATCGCATCCTGGGTCTCGGGGGGCTCCTCACCACCCCCGAGGTCGTCGACGTCGTCTCGGCCCTGCGGGTCATCAGCGACCCCGAGGCCGGGTCGGCGCTCATCCGATTGCTGTCGGGCCCGCGGTGGGCCGTGGGCCTGGCCGATCTTCGCGCCCTGGCGCAGCTGGCACGACGCCTCGCCACGCACGACGTCGGCCTGCAGCCTCTCGCCCCCGAGGTCGTCGACCGACTGCGCTCCACGCCGGGGGCCGACCGGGCCTCACTCGTCGACGCGCTCGACTTCCTCACGCGTCAGACCGACGGCCACGGCTGGCTGGCCGAGATCACCCCCGAGGGGCGCGCGCGGCTGCGCGACGCCGGCGCCGTGTTCGCGGCGCTCCGGCGCAGCGTCGGCGCACCGATCCCGGAGCTCCTGCGACTGATCGAGGTCGAGTTGCGTCTCGACATCGAGCTCGCCGCGAACGAATCGCGCGGCCCCGCCCGCATCGCCTCGGCGCAGTTGCGCGCGTTCGTCGACGAGATCCGCGGCTTCCTCGCCGCCGACGAGTCGGGGTCGGTGTCGAGCCTGCTCGCGTGGCTCGATCACGCCGAGCAGGCCGATGAGTTCGCCCCGCGCACCGAGCCGCCCGAAGACGACGTGGTGCAACTGCTCACGATCCACGGCTCGAAAGGGCTCGAGTGGGATGCCGTCTCGGTGGTGCGCCTGGTGACCGACGAGCTCCCGTCGCTGGCACGCGACACGAAGGGATGGCTGGGGTTCGGCATCCTTCCCGCGGAGTTCCGCGGTGATTCCGCCTGGCTTCCCGTGTTCGGGTGGCGGGGTGCCGAGACCCAGCAAGACCTCAAGGCCGCCATCGACGCCTTCGTCGCCGACAACCGGGCGCGGCAACTCGACGAGGATCGCCGACTCGCCTACGTGGCCTTCACCCGTGCCCGCGACCATCTGATGCTCTCGGGATCGAGCTGGTCGGGGACGAAGCGTCCGCGCCGCCCGAGCGTGTTCCTCGACGAGGCGACCGATGCGCTCGGCATCGACCTCGAGATCGGTGATCCGGGCGACGATCCGTATGACGGGGAGCGCCGTCTGCTGCACTGGCCGCTCGACCCGCTCGGGTCTCGTCGCACGGCCGTCTCGGCTGCCGCGGCCGCGGTGAACGCCGCGCGTACGTCGGGACCGGTCGATGCCGATCCCGACCTCGCATTGCTTCTCGCTGAGCGTGCCGACCGGTTGCGTCCGGCCCACACACCCGCGCCCACGCGCATCCCCGCATCTCGATTCAAGGATTTCGTCGCCGACTACGGCGAGGCGGTCGAGGCGCTCCGCCGGCCCCTCCCGGAGCGCCCCTACCGTCAGACGCGCCTGGGCACCCTGTTCCACGCCTGGGTCGAACAGCGATCGGGGTTGGTGGGCGCGGGGATCGGCCTCGACGACGACGCGCTGTGGGTCGACGACGAGGCGGGCGCATCGGCCGCCGACGCGGCCGAACTCGAGCGCCTGCGCGCGTGCTTCGAGCGGTCGGAATGGGCGCCGCTGATGCCGCTCGAGGTCGAGACCGAGATCGACTTCGTCACGACGCGGCTCGACGGCCGCGAACACGTCGTCATCTGCAAACTCGACGCCGTCTACCGGCGTGGGGACCGCTACGAGATCGTCGACTGGAAGACCGGTCGTCCGCCGCGCACCGAGGCCGAGCGCACCGCGCGCATGGTGCAGCTCGAGCTCTACCGCGAGGCGTATCACGCCAAGCACGGCATCGACCTCGACCGCATCGACGTCGCGCTGTTCTACGTCGGCGATGAGCTCGTGCTGCGCGGCTGAGGCGGCGGCGCGGGAGGGGCGCGCGTACAGTGCGGCGCGGGCCGGTCGCGTTCATCGATTACGGCGCGGACGTGTCGAGTGCGCGAGCGGCTCGCTCACAGCGAGCTCGACTCCGGCCGGTCAATCACGGTGAGCGCCTTGCGAGCGGGTCGCCTACACCGAGCAGGCGCGGGCCGGCGCGACGGCTGAGGCCGCGCGAAACGGGCGCGGGCGCGTCACGCCCCGTCGCCCGAAACCCCCCAACGGCGGAGGGCCGCACGGCTGGCGCGCGCAGCGTCTTCCTCATCATCGTGGTCGGTGTCGTCATGGTCGGTGTCGACGGCACCGCCCCGCAGCGCCGGCTCGTCGTGCCGAGCCCAGCCGGGGAGCGCGCCGTCGCCGTGTGCGGCGGCGGGTGAGACGTTCGCCTGCTCGTCGGCTCCCGCGTGCGCCTGTCCGGGCGCGGTGCCGGGCGTCTCGGTCCACCCGTCGAGATCGATCGGCTCGGTCGCGCCGGGCTCGGGTGAGGAGAACTCGTCCGTCGAGCTTGGGGTGGGCGGGGTGAACGAGAGGGCCCCCGTCTCGGCATCCGGATCCTGGTCGGCGGCGAGTGCGTCGGCGAGGGCCTCGGCCGCCGCGGCCCGATCGCGTTCGGCCGAGAGGTAGAGCGAGAGCGCCTCGGGGTCGTAGGCGTCGGTCTGCATCGAGGTGTCGACCGACCCGGGCGCCGACAGGGGGGGCACGCTCTCGACCAGGGCGAGGGCGTCGTCGATGTCGCTGCGCGAGTCGGGGACGATGTGGTCTCCACGCACACCCTCGGCGAGGGCGTCGAGAAGGGCGACGGCGTCGGCGACGACGTCGGCTTCCCCCGCGTCGTGGCCGTGCACGAGCCAGCGCGCGAACTCCAGTTCGGCGTACAGGCGCGCGCGTTCTCGCAGCAGGGGGTCGGGGGAGCGCTCCGCACCGGAGGCGTAACCGGCGTAGACGTCATCGGTGGCCAGCGGGGCCGAGGCGAGCCAGCGCAGGTCGACCGCGGGGTCGCCCACGCTCAATCCCGCCCAGTCCAGCAGGCCGACGACATGCGGCACGCCGTCGTCGTCGTCGGTGAGCAGGATCGACGAGCTCGTCGCGCCGCCGAGCACGACCGCCGCTTCGAACCGCCAGAGGTCGTCGACCTCGAGAGCGCGGCGCCAGCGCAGCATGAGGCCGTCGCTGACCCGGCCGGTGGCATCGGCGCGGTCGAGGAGGCGCCGGACGTCGTCGCGCGTCTGATCGGCGGAGCGCACGGGCAGGCCGTCGGTGCGCACGATCGACACGGGCAGGGCGTGCACGGCGGCCAGGGCAGCGCCGATCGCCGGTGCGTACCCCGGGCCCTTGGGCAGGTGCGCGGGGTCGATGCGATAGCCGTCGATGTGCCCGACCACGAGCACGCGCTGGGCGCCGGATCCGCTCTCGCCGGCGACCTCGGGGACCGCGAAGGGCAGCAGGGCACGCACACCAGGGGTGAGCGCGTGAAGCGCGCGCGCCTCGGCGGCGAGGTCGGCGCCGTCGTCGTCGCCGGCCGGCATACGCACGACGAGCTCCCGTCCGTCGTCGGTACGCGCCAGGGCGGTGTCGAACCTCCCGCCGGCGTTCTCGGTCAGGATGCTGACGCGGGTGATGGCGGTGCGCGGCAGTGCCGCCGTCGCCGACGCGGCTAAAATGAGGGGCGAGCGTGCCATGCCCCCAGGGTAGGTCGGGCCCTCGCCCACCCGCCCGCGCCACGCCCTTGAGAGAGGTGTTCGATGCCGCTTCCCGCGTCTTCGCCGCACGATCACACGTCGCACGACCACCCGATCGGCTCGGCCTTCGACCGATCGGCGATCGAGCGGGATCGCGTCGATCTGCTCGACTCCCTCCGTGAGGCGGCCGATACGCGCGTGCTGGCCGTCCGACGTGATGCGGCGCCCGTCGCCGACGCTCACCTGCGACTGGTGAGCGTGCCCGAAATCGTCAACGCGCTCGAGTGGGCGTTCCTGGGCAGGACGGCCGACGGTGCGGGGGTGCTCCTGGCCGTGCTCGCCGACGACGCCGAGCTCGACGGCATCCCGGACGCCGCATGGATGGCGCTGCGCAGCGGGGGAGGCGATCTGCCCGCCGCCGAGGCCGAGGTGCTCACGACGGCCGTGGCTCTGGCCGGCTGGCTGCGCGATGCGCCGTTCTGCCCGGCCTGCGGCGCCCGCACCCTGCTCGGACAGGCCGGATGGTCGCGCCACTGCCCCTCGTGCGGCCGCCAGCACTTCCCCCGCACCGACCCGGCGGTGATCGTGCTGGTCACCGGCGGCGAGAACGACGACCGCGTGCTGCTCGGCGCGAACGCGGCCTGGGGTGGGGACCGGTATTCGTGCTTCGCGGGCTTCGGCGAGGCGGGGGAGTCGCTCGAAGAGACGGTGGAGCGCGAGGTCACCGAGGAATCGGGTGTGCGCCTGCGCGACATCGCGTATCGCGGCTCCCAGGCCTGGCCGTATCCGCGGTCGCTCATGCTGGGCTTCCGGGCCCGGGCCGTCGACGTCGCCGAGGCCCGACCCGACGGCGACGAGATCGTCGAGGTGCGCTGGTTCGATCGCGGCGAGATCGCCGCCGCCCTGCGCGGCGAGGGATCGGTGCAGCTGCCCGGACCCGCCTCCATCGCCCGGCGTCTGATCGACGGCTGGGTTCGGGGCGACGCGTGACCGGCCCCCTCGACGGACTCGACGAGCACCAGCTGGAGGCGGCGCGCGCGCTGCGCGGACCGGTGTGCGTCCTCGCGGGCGCGGGGACCGGCAAGACCCGCGTCATCACCCGGCGTATCGCGCACGGCGTCGACACGGGCGCCTACTCGCCTCAGCGGGTCATGGCGGTCACCTTCACCTCGAAGGCGGCGGGCGAGATGCGGGGGCGGCTGCGGGCGCTCGGGGTGACGGGCGTCTCGGCGCGGACGTTCCACGCTGCGGCGTTGGCTCAGGTGAACTTCTTCTGGCCCACCCTCGCGGGCGACCAGGCACCCTCGATCATCGACAACAAGGTGCGCATGCTCGCGCACGCGGCCGACGGGGTGGGGCTGGCGCCCGACACGGCGACCCTGCGGGATGTGGCCGCCTCGATCGAGTGGCGCAAAGTGACCCTGCGCTCGGTCGAGCAGTACGCCGCGGAGCGCCCCGACGGGGTCGGTCGACTCGGGGTCGATCAGGTGGTCGCGTTGCAGCGGGCGTACGAGAAGCTCAAGGACGAGCGGCGTCAGATGGACTTCGAAGACGTGCTGCTCACCTGCGCGGGCATGATCGAGGCGGAGCCGCGGGTGGCCGCCGCCGTCCGCGAGCAGTACCGGCACTTCACCGTCGACGAGTATCAGGACGTCTCGCCCCTGCAGAACCGCCTGCTCGAGCTGTGGCTGGGCGACCGCCGCGACCTGTGCGTCGTCGGCGATGCCAGTCAGACGGTGTATTCGTTCACCGGGGCCGATGCCCGCTACCTGCTCGACTTCGAGCGGACCCACGACGACGCGCGCGTGGTGCGCCTGGAACGCAACTATCGCTCCAGTGCGCCGGTGCTGGCCGTCGCGAACGACCTCATGCGCGGCCGCGCGGGCGCCCTCGAACTGGTCGCCGCCCGCGACGACGAGGCCGTCGTCCCCACCGTCCGCGGGTTCGACGATGACGAAGCCGAGGCCACGGCCGTGGCCCGATCCATCGCCGATTCGATGAAGCGCGACGTCGATCCGCACGACATCGCCGTGCTGTACCGCTCGCACGCGCAGTCGGCGGCGCTGCTGTCGGCGCTGTCGGCGGTGGGGGTGGCGGCATCCGTCCTGGGCGGGCGCAAGTTCTTCGACCTCCCCGAGGTGCGGCAGGCGCTCATGGCCCTGCGCGCGGCGTCGGTGGCGCCGCTGGAGACGGGCTTCCACGCCACGGTCCGTGACGTTCTGCGCGGCATGGGGCTCACCGACGATCCCCCCGAGGCCGGGGGCGCCCTCCGCGAAGCGTGGGAGGCACGGGCGGCGCTGCTGCGCCTGGCCGAAGAGGCCCCGAACGATATGGACCTCCGTGCGTTCACCGACGACCTGCAGGCGCGCGCGCGTGACCAGCACGAGCCGACGACGCGCACGGTGACGCTGGCGACGCTGCACGCGGCCAAGGGTCTGGAATGGGATCACGTCTACCTCGTGGGGGTGAGCGAGGGCCTGCTGCCGATCTCGTACGCGAAGACCTTCGAGGCCGTCGACGAAGAACGTCGACTCGCCTACGTCGGGGTCACCCGTGCCGCGCGCACGCTCTCGGTCAGCTGGGCACGGGGACGCGGCCGGATGGAACGCTCGCCGTCGAGGTTCCTTCGAGAGATCGGCAGTGGCAGTCTGCACTCGGTCGATGCAGCTGCCAGACCCGCCGGAACGAATCGACGCGCAGCCGCACCGACCGTGTCGTCTCGGCGATCGGCGAGCTGAGTAGCGAGCGCGCCGCGCGTCCGGCCTCGGCAGCCAGCGCCGCGTCGACGTCGGGTCTGGGCCGCGCGAGCAACTGCGCGGCGAGCGTCGGCCATTGCTCGTCGTGGTGGCGGGTCACCGCGTCGAGGCACGCGAGGCACGCGGTGCGCCCGGGGGAGACGACGGGGCCGACGGTGGCGCTCGCACCGTCGAGCGCGAGCGGCAGATGCACGACGTCGTCGCGCACGTACATCGCCGCGCGGCGGGGATCGACACGGTGCGACGCGAGCACGACGACCCGCGTCCCCCGGGGGACGGGCTCGGTCACGCGCCCCGCCCAGGCGATCAGGCGCGTGCGGGGCGGGAGCGCCGCGAGCACCGCCTGCACCGCCCGTGCGGACAGGTCGTCGCCGGCCTGGAGCACGAACGGCGCGTGACGCCCAGCGCGGCGCAACGCCGGCGAGACCTGCGCGAGCAGGGCGTCGGCATCGCGATCGGTTCCGCCGTGCACACGCGTCAGGGCGCGCAGGGCCTGGGCCGTCGTGCCCTCTTCGAGGGCGGCGACGCAGGCGTCGACCCAGGCGTCGGCGCGGGGGATGCGCGCGATCGCCGGAGCGCCGAACTGCACGCTGCCGTCGGGGCGCCAGAGCGGGGGAGCGGAGGGGTCGAGTCTGATCATCGCCCGAGCATGACGCAGGGGTTGACCCCGGATGCCGTTATCCCCAGCCATCCTCGCCGGATTGCGCGTGGGGAGGACGGGACGGGGAACCGATGCCCGGGTCGGCGCGACGGCCGACCCGAGCCGACCGATCAGACGGGGCGCTGGTCGCCCGGGGTGCCGTCGTCGTCGCGCCGGTCGTCGTCGCGTCGCGCGTCGTCGCCGGGGAGCACATCGCCCGGGAGCACGTCGCCGGGGAGGGCCTCGTCCGCCGAGGAATCGGCATCCGGCGCGCCGTCGCGGCCGTCGCCACTGGTCTCTTCGGCGATGAGCTGGGCGAGAGCGTCGTCCATGGCATCCGAGGGAGCCGCTTCGCCCCGTGATGCGGCGGTCAGACGGGCGATGAGGGCGGCGGGGTCGTCGATGTCGTCGGCCGACGGCATGAGGTCGGGGTAGTCCCACAGTGCGTCGCGTCCGGCGACACCCACGGCGTCGGTGACGGAGCGCCACATCGCGGCGGCCTCGCGCATGCGACGCGGACGCAGTTCGAGCCCGACGAGCGAACCGAGCGCCTGCTCGGCGGGCCCGCCCACGGCACGGCGTCGACGCACGGCCTCGGCGATGCGCGCGGCCGACGGGAGGCGCGAGGTGGCGTCTTCGGTGACGACGTCGACCCAGCCCTCGATCGTCGCCAGGAGGTTCTCGAGACGCGTCAACGCCGCCGTCTGCTCCTCGGAACGCGCCGGCAGCAGCGCGCCGCTCTCGAGCGCGCCGCGCAGCTCTTCGGGCTGCGACGGATCGAAGCGCGAGGCGAGGTCTTCGAGGGCGTCGGTGTCGACGCGGATGCCGTGGGCGAAGTCGCGCACCTGCGCGATGACGTGCAGCCGCAGCCACCGGGCGTGCCGGAAGAGGCGGGCGTGCGCGAGCTCGCGCGTGGCGAGGTACAGCGCGAGCTGGTCGTCGGGGATCTCGAGATCGCGACCGAAGTCCGCGAAGTTCTGCGGCAGGATCGCCGCGTCGCCCTCGGGCATGACCGGGATGCCCACATCGCCGCCGCCGACGACCTCGGTCGACAGGCGACCGACGACGTGTCCGAGCTGCGTGGCGAAGAGCGAACCGCCGACCGTGCGCATGAGCCGCCCGGCGCCCGCGATCATCTCCTGCATGTCGTCGGGTGCCTGCTGGCCGAGGGCCTCGGTCAGCGCGTCGGCGATGCTGGTCGCGACGGGTTCGGCGAGCTCCTGCCAGAGGGGCAGGGTCGCGCTCACCCAGGCGCCGCGGGTGACCACGCGCGGGGGACGCGGAAGGTCCGAGATCGTCGTCGCCTCGCCGAGCCAGAGACCGGCGAGCGTGAACGCCTGGTCGATGTCGGTGCGCTGACCCGTCGACACGCCGAGGCCGTCCTGATTGGCGATGTGCAGGGCCTGGCGTTCGGCGAGGCTCCAGTCGACGCCCTCCTGCGTGCCGGCGAAAGCGCCCTGCAGTTGGTTCATCACCTGCTGCAGCATGGCCGGGTCGATCTGCATGCCCGACAGGCGCGACAACTGCTCGGGGTCGATGCCGCTGGTGTCGCCCGACATGAGGCGACGCATGAGTTCCTGGAACTCTTCTTCGGGGCTCCGGTCGTCGGCGCCTCGGTCGTCGTCTGCCACTTCAGCCGCCTTTCAGCCGGGTCATCGGGATCACGACCTACGCTAGTCGCACGCTTCCCCGCTTCCCCCGGCACGGCTCCTCGCCGCTTACGCCGCGCGCGAACGACCCGGCAAAGGATTGAGACCGTGACCCTGTTCGACGACAACGCCTCCGTCGTGCCCGCATCGCCGCAGCGGTGGCGGCGCAGCACCGTCGCGGGCCTGTGGTCGCTCGCGATCGCCGTGATCCTGCTGTTCGTGATGACCTTCCTGCCGTCGGCGTACGTCATCCAGCAGCCCGGCCCCGTGTTCGACACCCTCGGCACCTCGACCAACGCCGAGGGCGAGGAGGTGCCGCTGATCAGCGTGCCCGACGAGGACGACGACACCTCCACCGGTCAGCTCGACCTGCTCACCGTGCAGGTCAGCGGCAACCGCGAGCGCACACCGTCGTGGATCGAGCTCGCCCTGGCCTGGTTCGACCGCTCGCGCGCCGTGGTGCCGATCGACCGCATCTTCCCCGCCGGGCAGACGACCGAGCAGCGCAACACCGAGAACGCCGCCCTCATGACCGACTCGCAGGTCGAGTCCTCGGGCGCGGCGCTGCGGGCGCTGGGCTACGACGTGCCGCAGCAGATCGCCGTCGCAACCGTCGACGACTCGGGTGCGGCGGCCGGCCTGCTGCAGCAGAACGACGTCCTCACCACGGTCGACGGGGTCACGGCGCCGAACGTCGACGCCGTGCGAGCGGCGGTGCAGGCGGCCGCCGGTGCGCCGGTGACGATCGGCTACGAGCGCGACGGCGCAGCCGGGACGGTCGAGATCACCCCGCGCCAGACCGACGTCAACGGCCAGCAGCAGTACCTGCTGGGCGTCGGCCTCATGCTCTCGTTCGACCTCCCCGTCGACGTCAAGATCCAGCTGAACGACGTGGGCGGCCCGAGCGCCGGCATGATGTTCGCCCTCGGCATCATCGACAAGATGTCCCCGGGCGACCTCACGGGCGGGCAGCACATCGCCGGCACCGGCACGATCGACGCCGACGGCAACGTGGGCCCCATCGGCGGCATCCGACAGAAGCTCTACGGAGCACGGGATGCCGGGGCCACCTGGTTCCTCGCACCCGCGGCGAACTGCAACGAGGTCGTCGGCCACGTGCCCGACGGCATCCGGGTGTTCTCCACCTCGACGCTCCAGGAGTCGCTCACGGTGCTCCAGACGATCCGTGACGGAGGCGATCTCGACGCCCTCCCGACGTGTGGTTCGGGATCGTAGCATTCACGGCGTACCCCGAGAAGGGCGCGCCTAGGATGGGGGAGTGACCACGACCCCAGCGCCGAACCAGGCCACGCCCCCGAACCGCTCACGACGGATCATCTCGATCACCCTGGCGGTGATCGCAGCTCTCCTCGTCGCCTTCTTCGTCTTCGCGAACCTGTACTCCGATTGGCTGTGGTTCGCCCAGCTCGGCTTCACGGAGGTGCTGACCACCCAGTGGATCGGGCGCACCGTGATGTTCGTCGTGGGCTTCCTCGCGATGGCGGTGCCTGTGTGGGGCGTCATCCAGCTCGCTTACCGACTCCGCCCCGTCTACGCGCGTCTGAGCTCGCAGCTCGACCGCTACCAGGAGGTCGTCGAGCCGCTGCGCCGCCTGGCGATGTGGGGCATCCCGATCTTCTTCGGCTTCTTCGCCGGGTTCGCGGCATCCGCCCAGTGGGAGACCACCTGGCTGTGGTTCAACGGGGTCGCCACCTCGGTCACCGACCCCCAGTTCGGCCTCGACACCGGCTTCTACCTGTTCGGGATGCCGTTCTACGCGGCCGCGCTCGGCTTCGCCTCGGCCGTCGTGCTCGTCAGCCTGCTGCTCACCGCCGTGGTGTCGTACCTCTACGGCTCGGTGCGGGTCGGTCAGCGCGAACTGCGCATCTCGAAGGCCGCGCGCATCCAGCTCGCGATCCTCGCCGGTGTCTACCTGTTGCTGCAGGGTGCGAGCCTCTGGCTCGACCGCTTCCGCACGCTCGTCGAGCCGTCGGAGCGCATCACCGGACCGGG
This sequence comes from Microbacterium sp. CFBP 8801, assembly GCF_014839455.1. Lineage (NCBI taxonomy): Bacteria > Bacillati > Actinomycetota > Actinomycetes > Micrococcales > Microbacteriaceae > Microbacterium > Microbacterium sp. CFBP 8801. The sequence goes on from NZ_JACYNU010000001.1 coordinate 119,050, forward strand.
TTACGTCGGTGCCAACGCCGTCATCCCCGGACAGACGATCCTGGCGATCGCGGCGGTCATCGTCGCGGCGGCGTTCTTCGTCACGGCATTCATCGGCCGCTGGCGCTACCCGCTCATCGCCACCGCGCTGCTGGTCGTCTCGGCGATCGTCGTCGGTGCCGCGATCCCGTGGGCGGTGAACACCTTCCAGGTGCGCCCGAACGAGCTCGCCCTCGAGAGCCAGTACTACCAACGCAACCTCGACGGGACGAAGGCCGCGTACGGCATCGACGGTGTCGAGAAAGAGGACTTCCAGGCCGAGACGCAGGCCCAGGCCGGTCAGCTGCGCAACGACGCCGAGTCCACCGCGCAGCTGCGCATCATGGACCCCGCGATCATCGGCCCCACCGTGCGTCAGCTCGAGCAGTACCGTGCGTACTACCAGTTCAACACCCCGCTCGACGTCGACCGGTACACGATCGACGGTCAGACGCAAGACACCGTCGTGTCGCTGCGCGAACTGAACATCGGTCAGCTGGGCGATGCCGCGTCGTGGCAGAACACGACCCTCGTCTACACCCACGGCTACGGCATGGTGGCGGCGGCGGGCAACGAGCGCACCGCCGACGGCGACCCGGTCTTCCTTGAGCAGGCCATCCCCGGCACCGGTTTCCTCACCGACCTCAAGTACGAGCCGCGCGTGTACTTCGGCGAGCAGTCGCCGGCGTACTCGATCGTGGGCGGAGAAGAGGGCGGCGAGCAGATCGAGCTCGACTACCCGCTGGGTGCCGACGGGGGCAGCGAGACCCGCACGACCTTCGCCGGCGACGGCGGACCGAGCGTCGGCAACGTGTTCAACCGGCTCATCTACGCGCTGAAGTTCCAGTCCGAGCAGATCCTGTTCTCGGACTACGTCAACTCCGAGTCGCAGATCCTGTACGACCGCAACCCGAAGGAGCGCGTGCAGAAGCTCGCGCCCTACCTGACCCTCGACAGCGACCCGTACCCCACGGTCGTCGACGGACGCATCAAGTGGGTCATCGACGGCTACACCACGAGCGCGAACTACCCCTACTCGTCGGGCGTGTCGCTGTCGCAGGCCATCGCGGACTCGAACAACCCGGCCCCCACCTACGCGCTGGATGACATCAACTACATCCGCAACTCGGTCAAGGCCACGGTCGACGCCTACGACGGTTCCGTGAGCCTCTACGCCTGGGACGACGAAGACCCGCTGCTCAAGGCGTGGCAGAACATCTACCCCACGACGATCAAGCCGTGGACCGACATGTCCGCCGATCTCATGAGCCACGTGCGGTATCCCACCGACCTCATGAAGGTTCAGCGCTCGATGCTCGGCGTCTACCACGTCGACGACGCGCGCTCCTTCTTCCAGCAGGACAACCGGTGGACGACGCCGAACGACCCGCAGGACCCGGCCGCCTTCCAGCCGCCGTACTACCTGACCATGAAGATGCCGAGCCAGGACGACCCGTCGTACTCGATGTTCACGAGCTTCATCCCAGCCTCGCAGGGCGGGCAGGCTCGAAACGTGTTGACGGGCTACCTCGCCGTCGACTCGAACGCGGGCGATCAGAAGGGCACGAAGCGCGACGACTACGGACGATTGCGCATGCTGGTGATCGACTCGTCGACCACGGTGCCCGGACCCGGACAGGTGCAGAACACGTTCGACTCCGACACCAACGTGTCGTCGCAGATCAACATCCTGAAACAGGGACAGTCGCAGGTGCTCAACGGCAACCTGCTGACCCTGCCGGTCGGTGGCGGTCTGCTCTACGTGCAGCCGGTGTTCGTGCAGTCGTCGGGTGACACCAAGCTCCCGCAGCTGCGGCGAGTCCTCGTGGCGTTCGGTAACAAGATCGCGTTCGAGAACACCCTGAGCGAAGCGCTCGACACCCTGTTCGGCGGCGACTCCGGAGCCAACACCGGCGACGAGACGGTCACCCCGACCGACCAGGGCGACGGCACCGGGAACACCGGGGGCACCACCCCGACGGTTCCGGCCGGCGACTACGCGGCCGCGCTGGCCGAGGCACGCAGCGCCCTCGAAGCGCGTCAGTCGGCTTTGACGAGCGGAGACCTCGCGGCCTTCGCGACGCAGGACGCCCGCCTCACCGCGGCCGTCCAGCGCCTGCTCGACCTCGAGAGCGAAGGCCAGGGCGGCACGGTGTCGCTCGACCCGTCGGCGACCCCGACCCCCGAGGCCACTCCCGCGGGCTGATTCCGCTCACCGACGCCGGCGCTCCGCTCACGCGGGGCGCCGGCGTCGTCGTTGCCGCCGCGGATCCCCGTTGAGTGTCCAAGACACGCCGTGTCGCCCCGGGCCGGGACGGCGCGTCTTGGACACTCGACGGTGGGGTGCTGGCATCCCGGGCCCGTTCATGTGCGGTGACGGCCGCGACGCCGCGCTCACCGTGCCGCGCTCACCGCGGCGCCCACCCTGTTGAGTGTCCACGACACGCCGCGTTACCTCGGCCCGCAACGGCGTGTATCGGACACTCGACGGTGGAGTGCCGGCATCCCGCGCCCGCCCGTGCGCGGTGACGGTCGCGACGCCACGCTCACCGCGCCGCGCTCCCCGCGCTGCCCACCCCGTCGAGTGTCCGAGACACGCCGCATCACCCCGGCCCGCAACGGCGTGTCTCGGACACTCAACGGTGGGGTGCCGGCATCCCAGGCCCGTTCATGCGCGGTGACGGTCGCGACGCCACGCTCACCGCGCCGCGCTCCCCGCGCTGCCCACCCCGTCGAGTGTCCGAGACACGCCGCATCACCCCGGCCCGCAACGGCGTGTCTCGGACACTCAACGGTGGGGTGCCGGCATCCCGCGCCCGATCGTGCGCGGTGACGGTCGCGACGCCACGCTCACCGCGCCGCGCTCCCCGCGCTGCCCACCCCGTCGAGTGTCCGAGACACGCCGCATCACCCCGGCCCGCAACGGCGTGTCTCGGACACTCAACGGTGGGGTGCCGGCATCCCAGGCCCGTTCATGCGCGGTGACAGCCGCGCTGCCGACCGCGACGCCACGCTGACCGCTCCCCGCGCCGCGCTCACCGCCCTGCCCACCCCGCCGAGTGTCCACGACACGCCGCATTGCCCCGCGCCGCAACGGCGTGTCTCGGACACTCAACGGTGGGGATGCCGCCACCCCCGCACCCGTTCGCGCACGCGGACGGACGCGCGGGCCGAGCGCGGCGCCCGCGACGCGTCAGGCGCTCAGGAACCACCACCAGATCAGGAGCATCGTCGTGCCGAAGCCGGCGATCTGGTTGAGCCAGAGGAAGCGGTTCCATCCGGCGGTGGCGCGGTCGCTCTCGGCGTCAGTGACGTTGCGGTACGGCCAGCAGACGACGAGGTACGGGATGACGAGCACGGCGGCCAGCGGCCCCGGCCACGCCGTGAGCAGCATGGCGACTCCGGCCAGGGCGTAGGCGACGAGGGCGAAGCGCACGGTCCAGCGGGCGCCGCGCGCCGTGGCGATCGACGAGATGTCGGCGGCGCGGTCGGCTTCGACGTCCTGCACGGCGCCGAAGGCGTGCGACGCGATGCCCCACAGTGCGAAGGCGACCAGCACGGCGACGAGCTGCCAGGTCCACGTCGCCCCGGCGAGCACGAGGCCGTACACGGCGGGCGAGAAGAAGTGGATGCTGCTCGTCATCGAGTCGGCGAACGGGCGCTCCTTCAGCCGCAGGGGAGGGGCGGAGTAGAACACGACGAAGAACAGGCTGATGGCCAGCACGAGCCACGACAGCGGCGATCCGATGGCGACGAGGTACACCACGAACGGCACGCACGACAGCGCCGAGGCCCACAGGGTGATGCGGTGCATGCGCTTGTCGAGCACGGCGCCGTGGGTGCCGCCCTTGCGGGGGTTGCGCAGGTCGGACTCGTAGTCGAAGACGTCGTTCACCCCGTACATCGCGAGGTTGTACGGCACGAGGAAGAAGATCGCGCCGACGATGAGCGGGGCGTCGATCTGCCGGGTCGTGAGCAGGTACGCCGCGGCGAAGGGGAAGGCGGTGTTGATCCAGCTCACCGGCCGCGAGGACACGAACAGCTCGCGCAGCACGCGCGCGGGGGTGAGGGCGACGGGGGTGGTCATGCGGGGTCCTTCCGCGACGAACGCGAGGGTGAGGGCTGCGGCGACGGAGACCGCGACGGGAGCAGGGTGTACACCGCGGGCACGAGGAACGCGGCGCACAGCGGGTACGCGAAGTCCTCGATCGGGGCGAGGCCGAGACGCAGCCCGCTCAGGTGCTCCTCGGGGTACGAGAACAGGTCGACGGCAATCATGAGGTTGTCGAACACGAGGGTGAGACCCACGAGGACGAGGGCAGTGAGCCCCGACGAGGCCATGCGCTCAGCGAAACGCGGACGCCGGAGCGTGGCGAGCGTCACGAGGACCGTGACGATCACGAACGGCAGCACGATCAGCGGGTACGTCACGGCCGCTCCCCGGGCGCCCCCGCGGGGTGCCGCGCCGAGACGCCGAGCCCCCGTCGCCGCGCCGCCCGCCGCTCGAACACCGCGAACATCACGATCGACAGGTAGCTGAGGAACAGCAGGAAGAAGACTTCCTCGAGGGGCAGGTGAGGGGCGAGCGTGACCCCGATGAACAGCGGGCTCTCGCCCTTGACGAACACTCCGGTGACGATGCCGACGACGTCCCAGACGAGGAAGAACGCCGTCGACAGCAATACCGCGGCACTGGTGCGCACCGGGGCGACGCGCAGGGCCAGACCGAACTTCAGATCGATCGCGATCATGCCGGCAAAAGAGAAGAGGATCGCGCCCAGGTAGATCCCCGGCACCTCAGACCGCCGTGTGCACGGGCTCTGCGAGGGGACCGGCGGAGGTGTCGCCCGTCAGGCGCTTGACCACGAGCTCCGCCGAGATCAGGCACATCGGCAGGCCGATCCCCGGAAGCACCGAGGTGCCCGCGTAGTACAGGTTGCGCACCTTGCGGGAACGGTTCTTCGGTCGGAAGATCGCGCTCTGGTTCAGCGTGTGCGCGAGTCCGAGCGAGTTGCCGTGCCACGCGTGCAGGTCGTTCGCGAAGTCCTCGGGGGCGATCGTGCGGCGGACGACCACGCGCTCGGCAAGATCCGGGATGCCGGTCCACTCGGCGATCTGCGCGATGACACGGTCCGCGGCCTTCTCGATCCGCTCGTCGCCGGCTCCCGAGACGCCTCCGCGTCCGCTCACGGGGTCGGCGGGCACGGGGACGAGCACGAAGAGGTTCTCGTGTCCCTCGGGTGCCACGGAGTCGTCGGAGGCGCTGGGGCGGCAGATGTAGATCGAGGCGGGGTCGGGGATCTTCTTGTTCTCGCCGAAGATCGCGTCGAAGTTGGTGTGCCAGTCGTCGGTGAACAGCAGGGTGTGGTGGGTGAGCTGCGGAAGCTCGCCCTTCACGCCCAGCAGCAGCAGCAGGGCGCCGGGGCTGGGCACCTTGTCCTTCCACCACTTCTCGGGGTACTGGCGGTCCTTCTCTTCGAGCAGGTCGTTCTCGGTGTGGTGGAGGTCGGCGCCCGACACCACGGCATCCGCCGAGATGACGCGGCCGTCGGCCAGACGCACGCCGCGCGCGACACCCGACTCGGTGATGATGGCATCCACCGGCGACGAGGTCTCGATCTGCACGCCGCGCTCACGCGCGAGCCGCTCGATGGCCGTGATGATCTCGGTCATGCCGCCCCGGGGGTAGAGCACGCCGTCGCCGAGGTCGAGGTGGCTCATGAGGTGGTACAGGCTCGGCACCTCGAACGGGGAACCGCCGAGGAACACCGCCGGGTAGGCGAGGATCTGCTGCAGTCGCGTGTTCTTGAAGTCCGTCGTCACGCGCTTCCACAGCGTGCGGGTGAGCAGCGGGATGAGCGTGGGCAGACGCTTGACCAGCGCGGGGTCGCGCAGGCCCTTCGTCGACGAATACGGGTCGTACAGGAACTTCGAGGTCGACAGCTCGTAGGCGTCCTTGGCGGAGTCCAGGTAGGCGTCGATGTTGTCGCCGGAGCCCGGCTCCTGCTCTTCGAACAGTGCGCGCACCGCTTCGCGTCCCGAGACGATGTCGATGGGCTCGCCCTTTCCGGGAGGGCCGTAGACGCGGTACGCCGGGTCGAGACGCACGAGATCGAGCTGCTCCGCCGCGCTCGTGCCGAGCAGGCGGAAGAAGTGGTCGAACACCTCGGGCATGAGGTACCAGCTGGGGCCCGTGTCGAAGCGGAAGCCGTCGCTCTCCCACGACCCCGCTCGGCCGCCGAGGGCGTCTCGGGCTTCGAAGAGCTGGACGTGGTGACCCCGGTCGGCCAACAGGGCGGCGGTGCCGAGTCCGGCGATCCCGCCTCCGACGACGACGATGCGCTGGGCGCTCATGAGCGTGAACCTTTCGGGGGACGCCCGAGGAGGGCGCGGGCGGCGAGGGTGGCTTTGACACCGTCGGGGACGCGGACGCGGGGGGCGCCGGCGGGAGACGCGCGCAGTCGACGCGACAGCTCGGCGAACAGGTCGTGCGCCGTGATCACCGCCGCGCGGCANCGCGCCGTCGAGGTAGTCGCGCCCGAGTCGGTCGGCGTCGTCGGCGAGGTCGCGCAGGAAGTTGACGTCTTGGAAGGCGGCGCCGAGGCGTCGCGCGCCGTCGACGAGGTCGGGCGCGGGCCGGGCGGGCGCCGACATGCCGGCGTTCAGGAACACCTGCAGGCACATCAGTCCGACGACCTCGGCGGAGCCGTAGACGTAGGCGTCGTGCGACAGGTCGTCGTGGGCGGCGGTGTCGAGGTCGGTGCGCATGGATGCGAAGAACGGGGCGATGAGATCGGCTCCGATGCCGCATTCCCGTGCGGTCCGGGCGAACGCGTGCACGACGAGGTTGGCGCTGAAGCCGGTGACGATGGCATCCATCACCTCGGTCTCGAGACCGTCGAGAACGGCGCGCTCCCGCTCGGGCGTGAGGCCGGCGTCGTGAGCGGGACCATCGACGATCTCGTCGGCGACGCGCACCAGGGCGTAGATGTTGCGTACGTGCGGGCGGGGTCGCGCGCCCAGCAGCCGGGCCGCGATGCCGAACGACGTCGAGTACCGGTTGATCACGGCGGCGGCCGCGTCGTCGGCGGTCTGGGAGTACAGCGCCAGACCCGTGGGGACGGAGCTCACGGCATGCGCCCCTGCACGGCGTCGACGAGGTTCAGCAGCATGGACTGGCACGCGGGCGGCAGCGTGGAGGCGGCGGCGATGCCTCGAGCCTCGTCGAGCGTCTCGCGCACGAGATCCTCGAGTCGCGCGCGGGCACCGGATGCCGACAGCGCCACCTGCGCGGCGCGCACCGCCACCGGGCCGGTGTGGGCGTGCGCCAGGGCCTCGCTGACGACGGGCCAGTTCTCGCTCTCGCGGGCCAGGGAGATGAGGTGGGTCTTCTTGGCCTCGCGGAGGTCGCCGCCCTCGTCCTTGCCCGCGTCAGCGGAGGTGCCGAACGCACCGATGAGGTCGTCGACGAGCTGGTAGCCCAAGCCCAGACGCTGACCGAAGCGCGACAGCGCGTGTCGGAGCGGCGCGTCGGCGCCCGCCATGACGGCGCCCGCCTCGAGGGGAGCCGAGAAGGAGTACACGGCGGTCTTGTCGTGGGTGGTGCGCAGGATGGACTCCGCGTCGACCTCACCGCCCGACACGGCATTCTCGACGTCGGACAGCTCTCCGGCCGCCGAGATGAGCACGGCGTCGTCGATCAGGCGCAGCAACTCGGCGCGGATCGGCGCGGGGATCTCGGCGAGGGCGACCAGGCGTCCGGCTTCGTGCAGCAGCAGGTCGCCGGCGAGGATCGCGGCGGCGTCTCCGAGCAGGGCCGCGCCCACGGCATTTGCCCCCCGACGCAGTCCGCGCTGGCGGAACTCGCCGCCGACGTTGGGGACGCCGCGGCGCTCGGTGTCGTGGTCGATGACGTCGTCGTGCACGACGAACGCCGTGTGCAGCAGCTCGAAGGCCGCGGCGACCTCGAACAGGGCGGGGCGCGCGATGTCGGGGCCGTCGAGCGTGTCGAAGGCGGCGACGACGAGCAGGGGGCGGAAGCGCTTTCCGCCCTCGGCGGCGCGACGGATCGCGGATGCCAGCGCCCGGGCGCCGTCTCCGAGATCGGCCACGCGGCTGTCGAGGCGGGCCAGTGCCGCTTCGATCGCGGCGTCGATGCCCTCACGGGCGACGGGAGTCGTCGACAGCGCGATCATGAGGCGCGCCGCACGGCGGGAGAGGAGTCGAAGAGGTGAAGTTGCTGGGCCTGGAGGACGAGCCAGGGGCTGAACGCCCAGGGAGTCGCCTCGAGCGACGCGGCGAGCTCGAGGGGGTCGACCCAGCGGTACTCGGCGACCTCGTCGGGGTTCGGCTGGGGCTCGGCGTCGGTGCGCGCGATGTAGACGGGGCAGATCTCGTGCTCGACGATCCCGCTGGCGTCGACGGCGCGGTAGCGGAAGAGCGGCAGCGCCACCTCGAGGTCGCGCAGCGGGAGGCCGACCTCGAACTCCGCGCGGCGGTGCACCGCCGAGGCCACGGGCTCGGCCGGTCCCGGGTGCCCGCAGAAGGAGTTCGTCCACACGCCCGGCCACGTCTTCTTGTGCAGAGCCCGGCGGGTGACGAGCACCTCACCGGCGGCGTTGACGACGTGGCACGAGAAGGCCAGGTGCAATGCGGTATCGGTGTCGTGCACGCTCGCCTTGGGCGCGGTGCCGATTTCGTTGCCGAAGTCATCGAGAAGGACGACATACTCGGTCTCGCTCATCGTGCCTCCTGTTTGCTAGTTTAGCTAGCGATGTCAGCGACTATACCCAGCCGGAAAGGGGGTGTCCACCGTGAGGAAACCCGCTTCGGCGTCTGGTACGCGACCCGCTGTGACCGACACATTACGTGCGGTTCAGACCCTCAGTGACGCCCTTGACCGCATGCACAGCGGCATGAAGGGCGACATGGACATGAACGCGAGCGATCTCGCGACGCTGCGCATGCTGACCATCCGCGAATACCGGGGGCAGAGCGTGAGTCCGCACGACGTCGCGACGCACCTGCGCATCTCGACCGCGTCGACCACGAAGCTCATCGACCGCCTCGTCGCGTCCGGCCACCTGGAGCGCCGGCCGCACCCGTCCGACGGTCGCGCGCGTGTGGTCGTGCTGACCGAGAAGTCGCGGCGGGAGTTCTTCCAGCACTTCGGTGCTCACCTGAGCGCGATGGGAGAGGTCGCCGCGCGGTACGACGACGCCCAGCTCTCCACGATCAACGACTTCCTGGGTTCGCTCACCGAGGCCATCACGACCGACGGCTGAGGGCGCCGCGCGCCACGCGCACGCCGACGTCGTCGTAGGCGTCGCGGGGACGACCGGCGCGACGGGTGGCCGCGCGCACCTGTGCGGCGCTGTCGGCCCAGCCACCGCCGCGGAACGTGCGGGTCCCGCTCGCGCCCTCGGGGTCGAAGCGGTCCCAACACCACTCCGACACGTTTCCCAGCGTGTCGAACAGGCCGTGCAGGTTGGGCAGACGCAGGCCCACATCGACGGGGGAGCCCAGGCGATCGGCGGCCGTCCATCCGATCTCGCGGATATGGCCGTAGGTCGATCCGGTCGCCCCGGCGCGGCACGCGTACTCCCACTCGTCTTCGGTGGGGAGGCGGAACCCGTCGCCCTCGGCATCCCAGTCGACGACCTCTCCGTCGAACGAGTAGACCGGGTCGAGTCCCTCCCACTCGCTCAGCGCGTTGCAGAGGCGGATCGCGCGGAACCAGCTCACCTCGACGGCAGGGCGCCGGGGATGCCGCGCGGACACCCCGAGATGCTCGGCGAGCTGTTCCTCGGTGATCGGGTACACGCCGATCTCGAAGTCCGCGACGGTGATCTCACGCCGCTCGGCTCCCCGCTGGTCGCCCCGCAGAACGGTGCCCGCGGGGATGCGGGTCATCTCGACGTCGCTCACGCGAGCTCCACCATCCACAGGTCGCTGTCGCCCGTGATGAACAGGCGCTTCTCGTCGGCGTCGAAGGTGCAGTTGCTCACCACGTGAGGAGTGGGGATGACGCCGAGGCGCCGACCGGTGTCGTCGACGATCACGACGCCCGCCTCGCTCGAGATCCAGAGCCAGTCTCGGCTGTCGACGACGAAACCGTCGGGGATGCCGGCATCCACCGTCGCGAAGGTGCGCGGGGCGCCGAGCGTCTCGCCGTCCCAGCTGCACGCGACGACGCGGGGGAGACCGTCGGCGCGTGACTCGGCGACGTAAAGGGTGCGCTCGTCGCGGCTGAAGGCGAGGCCGTTGGGCTGGTCGAGGTCGATCATGCGCTGCAGGGCCTCGCCCTCTCGCCAGCGGTACACGCTCTGGTGGTCGATCGCCGGATCCGCGGGGTACCCCTCGCGGGGGTCGGAGATGCCGTAGGTGGGATCGGTGAACCAGATCGCCCCGTCGGAGGCCACGACGAGATCGTTCGGGCTGTTCAGCGGCCGGCCCTCGAACGCGTCGGTCAGAACCGTCGTGCCCTCGGCGTCGGTGCGGCTGATCGCGCGACGGCCGTGCTCGGCCTGTACGAGGCGCCCCTGGGCGTCGAGGGCATTGCCGTTGGCGAACTCCGAGCGATCGCGCACGGTCACGATGGCGCCGTCTTCGCGCCACGCGAGCGTGCGGCGACCGATGACGTCGCTGAAGACGAGCGACTGCTCGGCGGGCCACCACACCGGGCCCTCGGCCCACGTCGCGTCGGCGTATAGCGAGAGCAGGCGCGATGACTCGGGCAACACCGACGCGAGGCGGTCGTCCCACACGCGCGGGGGAGCGACGTCGACGGGCTGCGGCTCCCGCGGGTTCTGCAGGACCTGGCCGTCGAGGGAGAAGCGGAGCATGCCCTCAGTCAACCGCGTGCCCCGATGCGGCGAGACCGGGTTGACGGCTCAGCCGAACGGGTTCGGCGTGGGAGCACCGGGCGAGGCGGCGAACTGGATGAGCACCTGCAGGCACGGCTCGTCGCCGACCGTGCCCGAGAGGTGTCCGGTGCTGCCGTCGACCTCGGTGGTCTCGGTGTCCTGCCCGAAGTGCAGGTCGCCGGGTCCCATCTCGACGCGGGAGCCGTCCTGCGTCTCGAGGAACCACCGACCGCGGAGCGGGATCACCCACTGCGGATGAGGAGAGGGATGCCACTGACCGACCCATCCGACCGGCAGCGCCGCGAACAGCACCGCCGACACCTCGCCGGGGAAGGGGCGCATCCACTGGGGGTCGGCGCCGCCCCCGACGCTCTGCAGCCCGAAGCCGCGCAGCATCGACTCGTCGAGGCGGCTCCGGCCGTCGAGCCCCGTCCACATGTGCACGAAGGGGAGCGCCGGCGGGTTGTTCTCATCGCGTCCGTCATTGTCGAGCGGAGTGGTGGTCGTGGTGCGCATGCCCCGAGTCAAGCAACGAGGCCGCGAGGGAGGGACCGGGTTGACGGCGCGCGCGCGGATGTCGTGGTGTGCGAATGGCGCCGGGCGGGAAGCGTCGCCGGGAAAGGCAGAAGGCCCCGGATCTGACGATCCGGGGCCTTCTTCTTGTTGCGGGGGCAGGATTTGAACCTACGACCTCTGGGTTATGAGCCCAGCGAGCTACCGAGCTGCTCCACCCCGCGGCACAAGAGAAAACATTACGCCGAGATGAACCGGAGCACAAATCCGCAGGGGTGGCCCGGGCGTGTTGCAAAATAATGTCCCGGTGAGCGGCAGCTTCGGGGATTTCGGGTCTCACGGGCGTCGACCGGCGTGGTTGCGGTCGATGTCGTCGTGAACCGTGCTGCCCGCGGCACAGACGGGGTCGTGCGCGCCCTGGTGATCCTCGTACTGTGGGTCGTGGCGCCGGCGTTCACCGGGCGCCGGCGAGAGGAGAACCCGCGATGAGCCACGACACCGTCGGCGTCGCCGTCGCGCAGTTCGCGCCGGCCGCTTCCCGCGAGGGCAACCTGGCCGACATCGACGCCACCACCCGCACCGCGGTGTCGCGAGGTGCACGCGTGGTGGTGTTCCCCGAGTACTCGAGCTACTTCGTCGACCCCTTCGACGACTCGCTCGCGCAGAACGCCGAGGACCTCGACGGCCCCTTCGTCTCGGCGCTGACCACCCTGGCCGCCGAGCTCGACGTGATCGTCGTCGCGGGGCTGCTCGAGCGGGCCGACGACGGCCGGCGGGTGCGCAACACCGTCGTGGCAGTCGGGGGAGACGGCATCCGCGCGGTGTACCGCAAGCTGCACCTCTACGACGCCTTCGGCCAGCGCGAGTCGGACTGGGTCGAGCCGGGTGAGATCTCGCCGCCGCAGACCTTCGAGGCGCACGGCCTGCGATTCGGTCTGATGACCTGCTACGACCTGCGCTTCCCCGAGGTGGCGCGCACGCTCGCCGACGCCGGCGTCGAGGTCGCACTGGTGCCGGCCGAATGGGTGCGGGGGCCGCTCAAGGAGCACCACTGGCGCACCCTCGTGCAGGCACGGGCCATCGAGAACACGTTCTTCGTCGCGGCGGCCGACCACCCGCCGCCCCTCGGCGTGGGGCACTCGATGATCGTCGACCCCCAGGGCGTCGCCCTCGCGCAGGTGGGCACGGCGACCGACGTCGCCGTCGCGCACATCGACCCGGATGCCATCGCCCGGGTGCGTCGGGTGAATCCGGCCCTCGCGCTGCGACGATTCCGCGTGACGCCGCGCTGACGGTCGTCGCCGGCGTGCTGCGCCTGGGCGGCCGCCCGACCGGTCAGCCGCGCGACATCCCCGCGAGCCGCTCGGCCGCGTCGGTGAGGACCTCGACGCGCTTGCAGGCGGCGAAGCGCACGAGGGTGGCGTACTGCCCGCGATGCGGCGGCGACACGAAGGCGGTGAGGGGGATGCCGACGACGCCCGCGCGAGCGGGGAGCTCACGGCAGAACGCGTCGGCGTCGACGGCGCCGAGCGGGGCGGCATCCACCACCGTGAAGTACGAACCCCCCGGCGTCGACACGTCGAACCCCGCGGCGCGCAGGCCCGTGCCGAGCAGGGCGGCCTTGGCGGCCATCTCCGCCGCCACCGAGGCGAAGAACGCGTCGGGGAGGCGCAGACCCACCGCGATCGCGGGCTGGAAGGGCGACGCCCCGACGTAGGTGAGGAACTGCTTCACCGCGAGCACGGCCGACACGAGGGCGGCGGGACCGGTGACCCACCCCGTCTTCCACCCCGTCAGCGAGAACGTCTTGCCGGCCGACGAGATCGACAGCGTGCGCTCAGCGGCGCCGGGAAGGGTCGCCAGCGGCACGTGGGGTGCGTCGAACACGAGGTGCTCGTACACCTCGTCGGTGACGATGATCGCGTCGTGCAGGTGCGCGAGACGCACGATCTCGTCGAGCACCTCGCGCGAGAAGACCGTGCCGGTGGGGTTGTGCGGATCGTTGACGAGGATCACGCGCGTGCGGTCGGTGACGGCGGACGCCAACTGCGCGAGGTCGGGCTGGAAGTCGGGCCAGCGCAGCGGCACCGGCACGAGGCGTGCACCCGAGAGGGCGACGCACGCCGCATACGAGTCGTAGTAGGGCTCGAACACGACGACCTCGTCGTCGGGGCCGTCGACGAGAGCCAGCAGGGTGGCGGCGAGCGCCTCGGTGGCCCCGACGGTGACGAGAACCTCGCGCGTCGGATCCAGCTCGATGCCGTAGAACCGCCGCTGGTGCTCGGCGATCGCGGCCAGCAGGTCGGGGAACCCCCGCCCGGGGGCGTACTGGTTCACCCCGTCGGCGATGGCGCGGCGAGCCGCCTCGAGCACGGGCTCGGGCCCGTCTTCGTCGGGGAAGCCCTGTCCGAGGTTGAGCGCACCGGTGGAGGCGGCGAGCGCGCTCATCTCGGCGAAGATCGTGGGAACGGCGCTGCCGTCGGGCGAGAGGAGGCCCGCTCCGCGGGCGGTGCGCTGCCAGGCGCCGGGGATCTGCTGCATGGTGGGGCTCTCCGAAGGAACGGGGCGGGTGGCTTTCACCGTAGCGGAGCCCCGGTCGGGGCCGGCGACCGAGGACAACCGGATGCCGGGAGCCACGGCATCCGCGCCGCCGACGTCGGGCGGTGCGAGAGGGGGCGGCATGTCGCGCCCTCGTGCGCAACCGGGGCATGCCCCGCGGGCGACTGCTGTTACACCCATAGAGAGGGCTCACGCGCGTCATAGGTAGACCACAGGATGCGCGGTCATCGTTGAAGCGCCTGGAAGAAGGAGCACCCCATGAGCGACACCACGAACAACCGTCCTGACGGTCACGACGACAGCACCACCCCCGCGGGCGACGCCGCCGCGCCCACGCCCGCGCAGCCCGAGGCCCCCCGCGCCGATGCGTCAAACGTGCCGCCGAAGCCGACGCGCTCGCCCGCCGCGGCCGCCGCCGCCTGGCCGCCGCCCGTCGCGGGCAGCGCCGCGCCGCAGCCGACCGCGCCGCAGCCGACCCACGGCTACGCCTCGGCCCCCTCGGGCGCCACCTCGCCCACCGGCCAGGCCTTCGGCCCCGCCGCGTCGGGCGCGCACCCCACCCTCGTGCTGCCCGAGAACGCCGCGCACGCCACGCCGCGCAAGAAGAGCTCGGTCCCGCGCATCGCCGCCCTCGTGGTGGCCGCCGCCCTCGTCGGCGGCGCCGCCGGTCTCGGGGGCACCTACGCGGGCCTCAGCATGTGGGGCGGATCCGACAGCTCCACCGTCGCCGGCCCCACGGCCGTGACCGTGAACGACACCGACGACGTCAACGAGACCGCGGCCGTGGCATCCAAGGTCGTCCCCAGCGTCGTCACCATCAGCGCCACCGGCACCTCGTCGGGCGGCACCGGCTCGGGCGTCATCCTGAGCGACGACGGCTACGTGCTCACCAACACGCACGTCGTCACCCTCGACGGGGCCACCGGCGACGCCAAGATCTCGGTCACCACCTCCGACGGTCACGTGTACGCCGCCACGGTGGTCGGCACCGACCCCACGTACGACCTGGCCGTCATCAAGCTCGAGAACGCGACGAACCTCACGCCCATCGAATGGGCCGACTCGTCGAAGCTCAACGTCGGCGACGCCACCACCGCCATCGGCGCCCCGCTGGGCCTGCCCAACACGGTCACCACCGGAATCGTCAGCGCGCTGAACCGGTCGATCCAGGTCGCGTCGTCGGCCGCGCCGAAGGACGGATCCGAGCAGGACCAGGGCACCGAGCCCGGAGGCGAGAGCCCGTTCCGCTTCGACTTCGGCCAGGGCCAGCAGTCGCAGCAGGCGACCCAGACCATCAAGATCGCCGTCATCCAGACCGACGCCGCCATCAACCCGGGCAACTCCGGCGGGGCACTCGTCGACAACGAGGGCAAGCTGATCGGCATCAACGTCGCCATCGCCAGCGCGGGCGGCTCGTCGTCGGGTGCGCAGTCGGGCAACATCGGCGTCGGCTTCTCGATCCCCTCCGACATCGCCAAGCGCATCTCGCAGGAGATCATCGACAACGGCTCCGCCACCCACGGCCTCTTGGGCGCCTCGGTCCAGGATGCCGCGTCGATCCAGGGAGCGACCACGACCGGCGCGTACGTGGCCGAGGCCACCAGCGGCGGTGCGGCCCAGGCCGCGGGCCTCACGAAGGGCGACGTCATCACGGCGTTCGACGGCGTGCCCGTCACCAACTCGATCGACCTCACCGCCCAGGTGCGCGCGCTCGCCGCGGGTGCCCAGGCCGAGGTGACGTACAACCGCAACGGTCAGGAGAAGACCGTCGAGGTCACCCTCGGCACGATGCAGAACTGACCTCGGATCGGGCCGTCGTCGGCCCGTCGCCCGCCGCNGCGCAGAAACTCCGCCGTCTTCCGCTGTATCTCGCGGGTCGGCTCCTGACGTTGCTGGTGCCGCGGTCCCACGACGAATGGGTCTTCGGCAGCGCGGTCGGCGTCGCCGACGGCGCGCTGGCCCTGCACCGGGTCGCCGCCGACCACGGTGAGAAGACGACGTGGCTCGTCGCCGACGACGGGCAGGCGCGGACGGCCCGGGATCTCGGCATCCGGTGGGTCAGGCGCGACTCGGCACGCGGTCTGTGGCGCACCGCGCGCGCCCGGGTGATCGTGGTGACGCACGGCTTCGGCGACGTGCAGCGCTACGCCGTCGGCGGGGCGTTCGTCGTGCAGCTCTGGCACGGCATTCCGCTCAAGCGCATCGGCCTCGACTCGGCCGAGACCACGCGCGCTCCCGTGCTGCCGAGCGTGCTGAGTCCGGTGCTGCGGCTGCTGTACCGGCGCACCACGCGTCGAATCGACCTGGTGCCGGCCGCCTCGCATCTCGTGCGGGGCCGCCTCGAGACGGCGTTCGCGCTGACCGACGCCCAGGTTCCCGTGACGGGGGAGCCCCGCGTCGACGTGCTGTCTTCCAGCGAAGCGGCGGAGCGCCGTGCCCGTGCCCGCGCGGCGCTGCAGACGCTCACGGGCACGCTGCTCGGCGAACGTCCCGTCGTGCTCTACGCCCCGACCTGGCGAGACGGTGACCCCGATCCGGCGATTCCCACGGCCGACGAGTGGGCGGCCATTCGCGCCGTGCTCGACCGCCACGACGGCATGCTGCTCGTGCGCTCGCATCCCCTCGGCGCGGGGGAGTACCGACCTCCCTGGCCCACCGATCGGGTGCGTTCGCTCGGCAGCGACGTCGTCGCCGATGTCACGCCCCTGCTCCCCGGTCTCGACGTGCTGGTGACCGATTACTCCTCGCTCGCGTTCGACGCCGCCCTCGTGCCCCTGCCGGTGGTCTTCTTCGCTCCCGACCTCGAGGCGTACACGGCCCGCCGCGGCCTGTACGGGCGCTACGCCGACGTCGCCGGCGACGTTCCCGCCCGCACGTGGAGCGCGGCGGTCGCCGCCATCGAGGCCGTCGTGAACGACCCGACCGACGCGCTGGCCGCCTCCGTCGCACGCGGCGCCACCGTGCACGCGCACCGCGATGGGCGCAACGCCGAGCGCGTGCACCGCCGGATCCGCGACCGCCTCGATGCCCGCGGCGCGACACCCGGTACCGGCATCCTGCTCGGCGCGCGCCGGCGGACGACGAGAAAGGCGACGCGATGACCGAGGCACGGTTCTTCGACGACGACGGCACTCCCGCGCTGGAGCTCAGCGGAACGGGTGCCCGTCCGGCATCCGTCGATCTGGTCGGGGCGCGGGCCCGATCGACCGGGCGCCTGCACGGACGGGGGCGCACCTGGCGCGCGGTCATCCCCCTGCGGGCCGCGCGGTGGGGTGGATCGGCCCTGCCCCTGCCGTCGGGCCGGTACCGCCTGCGCATCGACGCGGACGGGGCTCCGGATGCCGCGCCTCCGGCGACGACCCTGCCGGAGGTCGCCCTTGCGGGGCTCCGCGCGGCGTTGTCGGACGGCACGGTCGTGATCAGCCCTCCCGGTGACCCCGCCGACCGCACGCCCGCGGGCCAGGCCGCTCTCGAGCGCCGATACGCGCGCGAGCGCGACCCGCTCGAGAACGCCGTGTTCTTCGAGAGCTTCTACGGCCGCACCGCCGGCTGCAACCCGCTCGCGATCGACCGCGAGCTCGCCCGCGTGGCACCGGGGGTGACCCGTTACTGGAGCGTCGTCGACCACTCCGTCGACGTGCCCGCCGGAGCCGTCGCCGTCGTCGAGGGGAGCCCCGAGTGGTGGCGTGCCCGAGGGGTGTCGCGCCTGCTCGTGGTCAACGACTGGCTGCGGCGCCGGTTCGTGCGCCGCCGCGGGCAGGTCGTGCTGCAGACCTGGCACGGCACGCCCCTCAAGCGCCTCGCGCTGCACCGGCCCGGGTTCGACCCGCGTCGTGCGCTCGCAGTGCTGCGCGAGAGCCGCCGGTGGAACGTGCTGCTCGCGCAGAGCCCGTACGCGGCGCGCGTGCTCACCCGTGCCTACGCGTTCCTGCGCCGACCGGTGTGGATCGAGGGCTACCCGCGCAACGACGCCCTGCGCACCGACGACGGCGCGCTCACGCGCCGACGCCTCGGCATCGGCCCCGACGAACGGGTGCTGCTGTACGCCCCCACCTGGCGCGACGACCGCGAGGCCATGGTCGACTTCGTCGACCCGGCGGCCCTCGCCCGCGCCGCCGACGCCGTGGTGCTCGTGCGCGGCCACACGCGCACCCTGCAGCCGGGCCGAGACGCCGACGGGGCGCGGGTCATCGACGTCACCGGGTACCCCGACACCAGCCGCCTGCTCGCCGTCGCCGACGCACTGATCACCGACTACTCCTCGGTGATGTTCGACTTCAGCGTGACGGGCAAACCCCTGTACTTCCTCGTGCCCGACCTCGAGCACTACCGGGGCGAGCTGCGCGGGTTCTACTTCGACCTTCTCGACGCCGCGCCCGGGCCCGTCGTGCGCACGCAGCACGAGTTGGAGCGAGCCCTGGCCGAGGTCGACCCCGACGTCTTCACCGAGCGGTACGCGCGCTGGCAGCGCGAGTTCACCGCCCGTGACGACGGGCACGCCGCCGAACGCGTCGTGGCGCGCATCCTCGACCAGGGTTTCGTCGACCGCGCCTGATGCCCTCGCTGATGCCCGCGCCTCACGAGAGCGACCGGACGCCTCGACGGACGGGGCAGGGCTAGGGCAGAGGCGTATTCCGGCCGTCCAGGCGCGACGTGTCGACGGTGTCGCGCGCACCGCGCACGAGCGCCCAGACGAACCCCCACCCCCACGAGACGTGCATCGACGGCAGCACGGCGGCCGTCCACGCCTTGTCGCGCCACCCGCGGCCGCCGCCCCGACCGAGAGCGACGAGGGCGATGAGCAGGGCGTACCCGGCGACCGGCAGATGCAGCACCCAGGAGCGCCCCCGCCGACGGCGGCCGAGCTGCACGCCGGCCGTCACCGCCGAGACCGCCGCCGCGCCCACCAGCGCCGGGGGAGCGAAGTACCGCAGGGAGTTGCCACGCCCGTAGCGGCGTACGAGCTCGCCCCGCCACGCCCCCGTGGCACGGAACTGGCGCACGAGTCGCGTCCAGCTCTCGCGCGGCCAGTACACCGCTTCGAGCCGCGGGTCGAACCAGACGCGGTAACCGGCGCGCCGGATGCGCAGGTTCAGCTCCCAGTCCTCGCCGCGGCGGATGCTCTCATCGAACAATCCGACCTCGTCGAGCACCGCACGCCGCATGACGCCGAGGTACGCCGACTCGGCGGGGCCCTCCTCGGTGCCGCCGTGGTACGCACCCCCGCCCAGGCCGACGCGGGAGTTGTAGGCCCGGGCGACGGCGCGCTGGAAGGGGGAGCGCCCGTCGGCGCGCATCACTCCGCCGACGTTCGCGGCCTGCACCCGCGCGAGGGTCCGCAGCGCCCGCCGCGCGTAGCCCGGCGCGAGTTCGGAGTGGGCGTCGACGCGGACGATGGTCGGGTACCGGCTGGCGCGGATGGCACGGTTCAGTCCCACGGGGATGTCGGCGGCGGGGTTCTCGATCAGCACGATGCGGTCGTCGGCATCCGCCAGTTCTCGAGCGAGGGCGTCGGTCCCGTCGGTGGAGGGGCCGAGGGCCACGACCAGCTCGACGGGTCCGGGGACGTCCTGCGCGAGGGTGGAGGCGACGGCGCGACGCAGGTACCGCTGCTCGTTGAGCACGGGCATGACGAAGCTCACGCCGGCATCGTCGGGAGGAACGGGCGCGTCTCTTTCGCCGGGGGTCGAAAGGGGCATCCGTCGATCCTGTCACGAGAGGCTGGCCGGTACCCTGGAACGATGCCCCTCGCCCGCGACACCCGGCTCGCTGTGGGCCTGCTCCGCAAAGCCCTCGCCACCCGCCGCGCTCGCCGCGACCTGCGCGCGGCGCTCGATGGCCGCGGTCCCCTGCCCGAGGGGCGGTTCCACGTGGCGGTGTACTTCGCCGACGGCGCCGCGAACATGTACCAGATGCGGCAGTGGTACGCGCCCCTGCAGCACCTGGCCGAACGCTGGCCGGTCGTCGTCATCAGCCGGGCGATCCGCGGCGCCGACGCGCTCCTGCGCGACGATGCTCTGCCGGTCGCGTACGCGCCGACGATCGCCGACGTCGAGCGGGTGCTGAGCGAGCAGGACATCCGCGTGGTGTTCTACGTCAACCAGAACACCCGCAACTTCCAGATGTTCCGCTACGGGCGGCGCTGGCATGTGTTCATCAACCACGGCGAGTCCGACAAGATGTACATGACCACGAACCAGGTGACGGCGTACGACTACGCCTTCGTCGCCGGAGACGCGGCCCGCGAGCGGCTGTCGCGGGAGCTGTGGGACTACGACCTCGACCGCCGCACGTTCTCGATCGGGCGCCCGCAGGCCGACCACTACGGCGGTGAGCCCCCCTTCCCGCCCGACGAGCGCACGGTGGTGCTGTACGCCCCCACGTGGGAGGGCGACCGGCCCTCGGCGCGGTACGGCTCGGTCGTCACCCACGGGGAGTCCCTCGTCGCGGCCCTGCTCGCGACGGGACGTCATCGCGTGATCTACCGCCCGCACCCGCGGTCGGGAATCGTCGATCCGGCGTACGGGGCGGCGAACGCCCGCATCGCGGCGGCACTTCAGGCCGCGAACCGCGCCGACCCCGGCGCGGGCCACGTGCACGACACCGGCGCCGAGATGGGCTGGCAGCTCACCGCGGCCGACCTCGCGGTGGTCGACATCTCGGCGATGGTCTACGACCGTCTCGCCGTGGGCAAGCCGCTGCTCATCACGCGGCCCGTGGACCCCGCGGCCGTCGTCGACGAGGGCGGATACCTGTCGGCGTGCGAATGGCTGGATGCCGCGGCATCCGGCGACATCGTCGGTCATGCCGAGCGCGTGCTCGACGACCCCGCGTCGGGTGAGCGTCTCGCGCACTGGGTGCGGCACTACTTCGGCGACAGCACGCCGGGATCGGCCACGGAGCGGTTCGAGGCGGCGGTGGCGGAGCTCATGGCGCGCTGGGACACCTGGCACGCGCGCGAAGAATCGCGCGACGACACCCCGCCCTCGGACTGAGGCTCCGGGTCGTCACTCCAGCGGAGCGAGCCGACCGATCGCGGCGAGGGGGATGCCGACCCAGTCGGGGCGGTTGCGCGTCTCGTAGATCGCCTCGTAGACGGCCTTGTCGAGTTCGAACGCGGCACGCAGCGTCTCGTCGTCCGTGCTCTGGGGGCCGGCGGTCTCGGCGTAGCCGTCGAGGAACGCCTGCTGGGCGGCGATGACCCACGCGCGCACCGCGGCGCCGTCGTCGTCGGCCACGGCGCCCGAGACGTAGTCGAACGAGCGCAGCATGCCGGCGACGTCGCGCACGGCGACGTCGGGCTGCAGGCGTTCGGCGATGGGACGCAGCGGCTCGCCCTCGAAGTCCAGCAGCACCCAGCCGTTGCGGGGGGTGTCGAGCACCTGCCCGAGGTGCAGGTCGCCGTGCACGCGCTGCAGCGCCGGCCAGGGGGCGGTGGCGGCGGCCGCGTACACGGCACGGATGCGGTCGGCGTACGGCTCCAGCGCCGGGACCTCGGCGAGGGCGATCGACAGACGCCGCTCCCACGCACCGACCACGGCCGCGCGGTCATCGGCGTCGGGCTCACGCGTGGGGAACGCCCGCGCGAGAGAGACGTGCATGCCGGCGACGCTCGCGCCGAGCGCGTGGGCGCGCGCAGCGAAGTCGTCGTCGGCGGCCGCGGCGTCGAGGGCGACGCGCCAGGCGTCCTCGACCCCGTCGAAGAACTCCTGCGCGAAGGCGAGCGACCCGCTGACGGGAACTCCCTCGGGCGTCACCCACCATCCGCGCACCTCACCGATCGCGGCGGGCACGAACGCCGCGCCGGCGGCGGCGAGAGCCGACTGCAGCTCCACGTCGGGGTTGATGCCCGGATGCACCTGCCGGAAGAGCTTGCAGATCACGGGAAGGCCGGCATCGTCGGGCCGGAAGATGAGCGAGGTGTTCGACTGTTCGCCGCTCAGCACGCGGGCGGTGGCGCGGGGCGCAGGCGCCTCACCGTCCGGCGAGGCGAGGGCGAAGGCGGTGAGGCCGTCGTCGGGGGTTCCCGCCGCTCCGCCGCGAGTGACCCAGGAGTACAGCAGGTCGGTGAAGGAGGGGTCGGTGGTGGCGTCCGCCCACACCCGCCCCTCGTCGGCCGCGCCGATCAGGCTGCCCGGCAGCACGGAACCCTCGGCCCGCACGACAACAGGGACCTGGTACAGGATCGCCGGCGCCGCGGCGTCGTCGCGCACGAGAAGCAGTCGCGTGTCGGTCGCGTCGAGTGCCCAGTCGGCCACGATGGTCAGCCGCGGATCGCGGCCCTTCGTGCCGTACCAGCGCTGACGCGGCATCCAGACCGCGAGGAGATCGAGGAGGTCGCCCATGCGGCGAGGCTAACGCGCCGGGGCGAACGACGCGCGGGACTTGCGCCGGAGGCCGTGTCGGTGAGATGGGTCAGGATGCCGCGCCGCGGCCGTCGCCGGCGGTCTCGCCCGTCGTGTCGTCATCGCGTGCACCCTCCGCACCCGCGCGGTGCCGACGAGGCAGGGCCTTTCGGGCCGCCGAGCCGGTGCGGCGACCCGCGCCGCCGACGACTTCGGCGATCGCGCCGCCCACGCGGTGGATACCGCCCAGGGTCGCGCGTTCCACCGTCTCGGCACCGGGCCTCGGCTCGAGGTCGGCGGGGAGCTGGAGCGGGGCAGACCCGAAGGCCCGTCGCGCGTTGACGAGAACGCGCCGGCCGAGGAGGTGGTTCCCGGCACCTCCGACGACGGCCCCCACGCCGAAGGGGAGGGCCTTCCCGAGCCACGACGCTCCGCCGCGCGTGGCGAACTGGCGCACGAACATCGTCTTGAGGCGGTCGACGAGGGGACCGACCGCGGCGCGCGGCAGCGTCTTGGTCACCATCTCGCCCCAGTAGCTCGCGCGGGTGCCCCCGCGACCCGCGGCCTGCGAGGCGAGCTGCGACACGAGGTCGACGCCTTCTTTGCCGAGCAGCAGAGCGAGAACCAGCGCCCGACCTCGATCGGGGTCCGCCACGACGAGCCCGTGCACCTCGGCGACCGACTGCGCGTACAGCGCGGTGGCCTCGAGGAAACCGACGGTCTCGACCCCGCTCAGCGCGAGAGTCACACCGGTGCCGATACCGGGGACCACCGCGGTCGCCCCCACGGCCGCGCCTCCGGTGGTGACGGCGGCGAGGTAGCGGCGCTCGAGGATCCGCAGGATCTCGTCGGGAGCGGCGTCCGGATGCCGCAGCCGGATGCTGCGGAGATGCGCGAGCACCGCGGGGCGCTGCACGGCGAGCACGCGGTCGAGCATGCGGACGGTTCGGGGGTGTTCCTCCGACCCTGCCGGGGGGAGCCCGCCCTTCCAGGGCGCGTCGTCGGGGAGGGAGTGGATGCGGTGCACCTTCTCGGACATGGAACCATCCTTGCTCGTCGCGCGCCGAGGCGAGGGCGACTTGACGATGACGTGTCGGCGCGTGCGGGGGAGAGGTTCGGGGCCCTGCCGAATGACGGTCGGGTGAGGCCTTCGCCGCGCAGTGCCGCCGGAGGACCCCGACGACTGACCGCGACGGTCAGACGAAGAGGTTCGCCCGCTCGAGGTCTTCGGCGAAGTCGACCTCGACCGCGTAGAGATCGGAGATGTCGAGCGGTTCGACGCGCATGCCGTCCTCGGCGATCGCGAGCTCGATGCCCCGTTCGAAGTAGTCCTGGTCGTCGACGCGCTGCAGCTGACGTTGCAGGGCCTTCTTGTCGCGCGCCGAGACGTAGTTGATGCCCACGGCTTCGCCGATGCCGCCGACGACGACCTTCGACAGCTCGGCGATGAAGCCCTCGGCATCCACCGTGTACTTCACCTCTTCGTCGCTGACATTGGCCGTGTCGACGGTCACGAACGAACGGTCCGCGTCGATGAGTTCGACTGCGCGACCGAGGACGCGGGGGTCGAAGACCACGTCGCCGTTCATCCACAGCACTCCGCCTCGACCGCTCTTGGCCAGCGCGCGCAGGAGGCTCTTCGAGGTGTTGGTCTGGTCGTACCGGTCGTTGTAGACGTAGTCGACGTGCGGGAACGTGTCGACGATGGTCTCGGCGCGGTAGCCGACGACGCTGGTGATGCGGGCCGTGCGGCCGAATGCGGCGCGGATGTTGTCGTGCTGCTGCTGCATGATGCTGCGGCCGTCGGCGAGCACGGTGAGCGGTTTCGGCAGGCTGCGGCCGAGGCGCGAGCCCATGCCCGCGGCGAGGATCACGATCTGAACAGTCAAGGCTGGCTCCTGGGGGGATGAGTCGTCATGTCCGGTTCACCGGAATGTCACGCCTTCGTGTTCGACCGATGCTAGCGAAAAGGCCCTGTGAGGTGGCATGATTCGCGCCGGTCGTTGTGGTTTCGTGATGCCGTCCTGGGGTTGCGTCCCGCGACCCGACGTCGGGCGATGTCGGAGGTGCTTGCTAGTTTGGGGTGATGACAGCGTCGCTGCCGCAGCCCCCCGAAAGTTCCTCGTCCGACACCGAGGCCGCCGCGGCGAGCGCCGAATCCTCCGAGTCTGCGCAGCCGGCCGCGAAACCGCGTGCCCCACGCGCCCCGCGTGCCACCGCACCCCGCGCTCCTCGTCGCACTCCCGCTCGTCCGAAGGCGACGGTCGAGGCGGCAGACGCCGCGACCGACGCGTCCGCGGACCCGTCCGAGGCCGTCGACACGCCGAAGCCCGCGCCGAAGCCGCGAACTCCCCGCACGACCGCCAGCCGCGCCGAGTCCACGGGCGCGGCGCCGCGCACCCCCGCCAAGAAGCCGGCCGCACCGCGTACCTCCGCAGCGTCCGCATCCACGTCATCCACCCCGCGCACGACGGCCGCGAGAAAGCCCGCAGCCAAGCGCCCCACGGCGAAGAAGCCGGCGACGCCCCGCGCGTCTGCGGCGACCGAGACGAGCGTCGACGCCGCCACGACGCCCGACGCGGCGGCTCTGTCGCCCGACCTCGTGATCCCCCCGCGCCCTCCGCTCCCGGTGCGCACGACGGATTCCGGCGCCTCCGCAGACGCGATCTCCCCCGACGCCGTGCCCGCGGATCCCGCGACCACGGACGCTGTGGCGGAGAACGCTGTGCCTGCCGATGCTGTGCTCGCGGATCCCGCGACCGCCGATGCTGTGCCCGCCGATCCCACTCCCGCCGACGTCGCCGTCGAGGAGCCCGTCGTCTCCGAGGCCGCTCCCGGTGGCCCTGGTGCCGACGCTGCGAGCGCCACGGACGAGGACGAGACCGCGATCGACGCGCCGGCCGACCAGGGATCGCCGATCTCCGCCGCTCACCCCGACATCGTGGTCGATACGCTTCTCGCCGACAGCGAGACGGGCCCCGCCGACGCGCTCACCCCTTCGGTGGCCGACGACGCCTCGGGGGAGTCCGAGTCGGCTGAGCCCGAGGCGACCGAGCAAGAGGCCACCACCGAGCCCGCGCCGACCGAGCTCGAGGCAACGGAACCCGAACCCGCGGAGCCCTTCTCCGATCCGACGCCTCCCGATGTCCGGGTCGCTGACGAGAACGATGTCGTCCTTTCAGACGAGATCGACCTCGCGTCCGAGGCCGACGCGACGCGGGAGGCCTCCCTCGCGTCCGAGGCCGGGTCGGCGGGCGAGACGGAGTCCTCGCCCGAGAACGACGCCCAGACCGTGCGCGACGAGCCCGAGCTGGCAGCCGATCCGGAGCCCGAGCCCGCACCCCTCACCACCCCGCACTCCGGCTCCGCGCCGGCCGACACCGCCGATGCCGACCAGCACACCGCCGACGCCGTCCCGGCGCTCACGCTGCGCGGTGTCACCAAGACGTTCGGCGAGCTGCGGGCCGTCGACGCGATCGACCTCACCGTGCCGGCGGGTTCCTTCTACGGCCTCGTCGGGCCGAACGGGGCGGGCAAGACGACCACGCTGTCGATCATCGCCGGCCTGCTGCGCGCCGACGGCGGCACCGTGCAGATCAACGGTGTCGACGCCGCCCGCCGCTCACGCGAGGCGAAGAAGCTCATCGGCGTGCTGCCCGACCGTCTGCGCACCTTCGACCGGCTCACGGGTCGGCAGCTGCTGTCGTACTACGGTGCGCTGCGCAGTCTTCCCGCGCCCCTGGTCGAGAGTCGCATCGCCGACCTGGCGCGCGCGTTCGATC
The DNA here is from genome assembly GCF_014839455.1 of Microbacterium sp. CFBP 8801. Classification (NCBI taxonomy): domain Bacteria; kingdom Bacillati; phylum Actinomycetota; class Actinomycetes; order Micrococcales; family Microbacteriaceae; genus Microbacterium; species Microbacterium sp. CFBP 8801. Next base: position 145,132 of record NZ_JACYNU010000001.1, read on the forward strand.
TCGTCGACGCCCTCGCCCGGCCGGTCTCGGACTACTCCGCCGGTATGACGAAGAAGGTCATGCTCGCCGGCGCGATGATCCACTCGCCGCGACTGCTCGTCCTCGATGAGCCGTTCGAGGCCGTCGATCCCGTCTCGAGCGCGGTCATCCTCGACATCCTGGGCACGTACGTCGACCACGGCGGCACCGTCATCCTCTCCAGCCACGGCATGGAGCTCGTCGAACGCGTCTGCTCGCGGGTGGCGGTCATCGTGTCGGGCCAGGTGCTCGCCGAGGGCACCGTCGACGAAGTACGCGGCGAGGCGACGCTGGAGCAGCGCTTCCTCGAGCTCGCGGGTGGTCTGGGCGACGTGGAGGGCCTGGAGTGGTTGCACACGTTCTCCGCCTGAGACTGGCGATGATGTGGGGCGCCCTGCGGGGCGACCCCCGCGAGGTCGTCCGGCGCGTCATCGGTGTGGTCCTCCTCGTCGCTGCGGCGGCGGTCGCGGCCGTGAGTGCCGCGGGTCTCGCGGATGCCGATCGCCTGACCACCGCCGTGGTCACCGTGCTCGCGGGGTCGGCGGTCACGCTCGGCTTCGCGGTGGGTCCGCCCGTCACCGCCTCGATCGACCCGCTCGACCCCCGACGATTCGCGGTGGTCGGGCCGGAGCCGCGGCCGCTCGCCGGCGCCCTCCTGCTCGCCGGGTTCCTCAGCGTCCCGGTTCTCGTCGTGCTGGTGCTCGGGGTGAGCCTCGCCGTCGCGTGGGGCGCCCATGGTGCCGCGGCGGTCGCCAGCGTGGCCTCGGTCGTGCTCGGTCTCGCCACGTGCGTGCTGTTCGCCCGCGTCAGCATGGCGCTCGGCGCGCTCGTGCAGCGCCCGCGGCAATCGCGGGAGCTCATGGGCGTGTACCTCGTGGCCGTGCTCGTCGTCGTCGTGCCGGTGGGGGTGTTCCTCGGCTCGCTCGAATGGCGGGGGGCGGTTCCCTCGCAGCTCGCCTCGGCAGCCGAGATCCTGGCGTGGACCCCGATCGGCGCCGCCTGGGGGATCGCGTTGGCACCGTCGGCGGGGGCCGCCGTCGGCAGCCTGATCGTCGCCCTCGCCACGGTCGGTGTGCTGGCCGTCGCGTGGTTCGTCCTGGTGGACCGCCTGCTCACCACGACCCGTCGTCCCGTCGCCGCGCGCGAGCGCGGGGGAATGGGATGGTTCGCGATCCTCCCCGGCACGCCCGGGGGAGCGGTCGCCGCCCGCAGCCTGTCGTACTGGCTGCGCGACCGCCGCTACATCGTGAACGTCATCATCGTGCCCGTCGCCGCCGTCGTGTCCACCGTGCCGCTGCTGGTCGCGGGCGTGCCCTTCGAGATCGCGGTGCTGCTGCCCGTGCCGATCATGGCGTTGTTCTTCGGATGGCTCCCGCACAACGACCTCGCCTACGACTCCACCGCGTTGTGGATGCACATCGCCTCGGGCGTGCGCGGTGCGCCGGATCGCATCGGCCGTCTCGTTCCGGTGCTGCTGATCGGCCTGCCGGTCCTCGCGCTCACCCTTCCCCTCGCGGTGGTGGCCCACGGTCGCTGGGCCGTCTTCCCCGCCCTGGTCGGAGTGTGCGCCGCCCTGTTCCTGGCGGGGCTCGGCCTCTCGAGCATCTCGTCGGTCGTGGCGCCCTACGCGGTGTCGCGGCCCGGCGACAGCCCGTTCCAGCAGCCTCAGCGGTCGGGCTCGGGGGGCGTCATGGCGCAGGGCCTCGTGATGGTGGGAGCGCTGCTGGCCGCGGCCCCCGCGATCTGGCTCACCTGGCGTGCCGTGGCGGGCGACTCCATCGACGCGATGTTCGCGCTGGCGGTCGGCGTCGGCGCGGGGCTCGTCGTGCTCGTCGCGGGTGTGGCGATCGGAGCGGCCCTGTTCGAGCGCCGCGGAACCCGTCTGATGGAGTTCGCCGAAGCGACCTGACGTGGGCTCCACCGTCCCTTCGGCGCGGTCCGCGGCTACACTGGCTGACCATGAGCACGCCTCTCGACAGTCCTGACAGCGGGGGTCTCGCGACCCTGGATCGAGAGCTCGAAGAGCTCATCCGCGAAGAGAACATCGAGCCCGGTGACCACGAGCGTTTCTCGCACTACGTCAAGAAAGACAAGATCCTCGAGTCGGCCCTCACCGGCAAGCCGGTGCGGGCACTGTGCGGCAAGAAGTGGACCCCGGGCCGCGATCCCGAGAAGTTCCCCGTGTGCCCGCAGTGCAAAGAGATCTACGAGTCGCTCATCAAATGAGCGTCAGGCCACCTCGACGGTCGTCGTCGCCGAGGTGGTTCCGTCGGAGCCGTACAGCGCCAGCGTGAAGCGATAGGTCCCCACGGGCAACGGGTGGACCCCGTCGAGTGGGGAGGTACGGACTTCTTCCCGCCGCTCAGCCCGCCTCGCGGTACTCCGTCGGCAGGGCGGGCTCCGACCCGCTGAGTGCGAGCGCCCGCACCGGCAACTCCTGCCGCACGCGGGCGTGGTGCGCGCGTGCGGCCTCGACACCCGCGTGGCCGAGGATCGCGGCATCCCCCTCGCCGTCGACCATGAGCGTGGCCTGGAGGGGACGGGCATCGGGATGCTCGGCGGCGGTGGACAGCTCTTCGAACCCGTCGCTGACCATGATGAGCTCCGAGGTCGCGGTCCCCGCTTCGAGGGTGCGGAACGCCGCCTTGCGGCCCCCGTGCGAGGCCTTCTGCGCCGACGCCTTGGCGACACCCACCCATGAGCCGTCGGCAGATTCGCGCGCGACGAGCTTGAACACCAGACCTGCGGTCGGAACGCCGGAGCCGGTCGCGACCGACGTGCCGACGCCGTAGGAGTCGACCGGAGAGGCCGCGAGCGCGGCGAGCGCGTACTCGTCGAGGTCGCTCGTGACGGTGATGCGCGTGCCCGTGGCGCCGAGCTCGTCGAGCAGCGCCCGCACCTCGCCCGCGACGATCGGCAGGTCGCCCGAGTCGATGCGCACACCGCCGAGCTGCGGACCGGCTACGCGCACGGCAGTTCGCACGCCCTCGGCGATGTCGTAGGTGTCGACGAGCAGGGTGGTCCCGCTGCCCAGCGCGTCGACCTGCGAACGGAAGGCGTCTTCTTCGCTGTCGTGCAGCAGGGTCCACGCGTGGGCGGCGGTGCCCATCGTCGGCACGCCCCAGCGGCGCCCCGCCTCGAGATTGCTGGTGGCCGAGAAGCCGACGATGTAGGCGGCACGCGCGGCGGCGACCGCTGCCTCTTCGCTCGCGCGACGCGAGCCCATCTCGGCGAGCGGTCGGTCGCCGGCGGCGATGCTCATGCGCGCTGCCGCCGTGGCGACGGCGGAGTCGTAGTTCAGGATGCTGAGCGCGAGCGTCTCGAGCAGCACCGCCTCGGCGAAGGTTCCCTCCACGGTCAGAAGGGGGGAGCCGGGGAAGTACAGCTCGCCCTCGCGGTAGCCGGTCACCGATCCCGTGAAGCGGTAATCGGCCAGGAAGTCGAGGGTCGTGGCATCCACCACTCTCGCGTCCCGCAGGTAGCGCAGTTCGTCGTCGCCGAAGCGGAAGTCGCGGATCGCCTCGAGCAGCCGGCCGGTGCCCGCGACGACACCGAAGCGGCGTCCGCCCGAGAGGCGGCGCCCGAACACCTCGAACACGCAGCGTCGCGAGGCCGTGCCGTCGCGGAGGGCCGCGTCGAGCATGGTCAGTTCGTAGCGGTCGGTGTGCAGGGCGGTGCTGCGGCTCATCGCGCCAGCCTATTCCGGCGTCGTGGGCAGCTCGGGAGTTTGTGCGCGTATTGGTACGACCTTGCGCTGTGCCGAATTCCTGAGTTCTGCGCCCGCGAACACCCCTGAGGGCTGGATCGGCTTCGGCGCGCGCAAGTTCTCAGGAGTTCGGCACGCGCCGCCGCCGGCGCCCTGCGACCTGCGCGCGGGCGGTCTCCGCGCGTGACGCGGCGGTCGGCCGTGCCGAACTCCTGAGTTCTGCGTTCGCAGACGGCCCTGGGCGCCCTCCGAGGCCGCAGCGCGCCCGAAACTCAGGAGTTTGGCACACGCCCCGCCCCGCCCCGCCCCGCACCGCCCCGCCCCGCCCGGGCCCCCGCGCCCCGCACCGCCCCCGCGCCCCGCCGCAGGCGTGCGGCCCCCGCGCCCCGCACCGATCCGTGTCGGCCCCGCCCGGTAGGCTGGGCACCTATGGACAACGCGCCGATCGGGATCTTCGACTCGGGAGTCGGCGGTCTCACCGTCGCCCGGGCCGTGTCGGCGCAGCTGCCGCGCGAGTCGATCCTCTACATCGGCGACACCGCCCGCTCTCCCTACGGCCCGAAGCCCATCGCCGACGTGCGCAAGTACGCGCTCGAGGTGCTCGACACCCTCGTCGATCAGGGCGTGAAGATGCTCGTGATCGCCTGCAACACCGCGTCGGCGGCGATGCTCCGCGATGCGCGCGAGCGCTACCACGTGCCCGTGGTCGAGGTGATCGGCCCCGCCGTGCGCACCGCCATGTCGACGACCCGCAACGGTCGCATCGGCGTGATCGGCACGGCCGGGACGATCGGCTCGCGGGCCTACCAGGACATGCTCGAGGTCAACGAGAACCTCACGGTGTTCGCCGAGGCGTGCCCGCGTTTCGTCGAGTTCGTCGAGGCCGGCGTCACCGACTCGCCCGAGGTGCTCGCCACCGCCGAGCAGTACCTCGCGCCGCTGCGGCACGCCGGGGTCGACACGCTCGTGCTCGGCTGCACGCACTACCCGTTCCTCGAGGGCGCCATCAGCTACGTGATGGGTCCTGAGGTCAGCCTGGTGTCGAGCGACAGCGAGACGGCGAAAGACGTCTATCGCCAACTCGTCTCGCGTGACCTCCTGGCGGGGCCGGATGCCGTTCCGACGCACCGCTACGAAGCCACCGGGTCGTCGGCCGACGACTTCCTGCGCCTGGCGCACCGCCTCATGGGCCGTGAGGTGCGCGAGGTGCAGCTCGTGCAGACCGGCGCCATCGACCTGCCGCGCCGAGGCACGGCATCCCTTTCGTCCGAGGAGGACATATGACCCGTAAAGACGGCCGTACCGCCGATCAGCTCCGCCCCGTCACCATCGAACGCGGATGGTCGGCACACGCCGAGGGCTCGGCCCTCGTCACCTTCGGCGGCACCAAGGTGCTGTGCACGGCGTCGTTCACCAACGGCGTTCCCCGCTGGCTCACCGGCAAGGGCAAGGGGTGGGTCACGGCCGAGTACGCCATGCTGCCGCGCGCGACGAACAGCCGCAACGATCGCGAGAGCATCAAGGGCAAGGTCGGCGGCCGCACCCACGAGATCTCGCGCCTGATCGGCCGGGCGCTGCGCGCCGTCGTCGACACCAAGGCGCTGGGCGAGAACACGATCGTCATCGACTGCGACGTGCTGCAGGCCGACGGCGGCACCCGCACCGCCGCCATCACGGGCGCGTACGTCGCCCTGGCGGATGCCATCGCCTGGGGCCGCGAGAAGAAGTTCATCGCGCAGCGCTCCGAGGTGCTGCGCGACTCGGTCGCGGCGGTGTCGGTCGGCATCGTCGACGGCGAACCGCTGCTCGACCTGGCCTACGTCGAGGACGTGCGCGCCGAGACCGACATGAACGTCGTCGTCACCGGTCGCGGTCTGTTCGTCGAGGTGCAGGGCACCGCCGAGGGGGCGCCGTTCGACAAGGCCGAGCTCGACCGCCTGCTCGAGCTGGGCGTGAACGGCTGCGCCGAGCTGCACGGCATCCAGATCGCGACGCTCGAAGGCTGACCATGCCGCGCATCGTGCTCGCCACGCACAACCCGCACAAGGTCGAGGAGTTCCAGGCGATCGTCGCCGAGGTGCGCCCCGATCTAGACGTCGTCGCCTACGACGGTCCCGAACCGGTCGAGGACGGCGTCACGTTCGCGGCGAACGCGCTGATCAAGGCCCGTGCGGCCGCGGCCCACACGGGGCTGCCCGCGTTGGCCGATGACTCCGGGATCGCCGTCGACGTGCTCGGCGGGTCACCGGGGGTGTTCTCGGCTTACTGGGCGGGGCACAAGAAGGACTCCGCGGCCAACCTCGAGCTGTTGCTCGATCAGTTGTCCGACGTCGCCGATCCGCACCGCACGGCGCAGTTCGTGTCGGTGATCGCGCTCGTGCGTTCCGACGGCACCGAAGAGACGATCGAGGGACGCTGGCCGGGCCGCCTGGCGATGCAGCCGGCCGGACCGGGTGGGTTCGGGTACGACCCGATCTTCGTGCCCGACGGTCAGCCCGCCGATGCCGAGCGGACGGTCGGCGAGTGGAGCGCGGCCGAGAAGAACGCGTCGTCGCACCGGTCCCGCGCCTTCGTCGCCCTCGCGCCGCTCCTCGAGTCCCTCTGAGCGTGGAGGAGGACCGATGAGCCCTCTTCCGTCGGTGTCGATCATCGTCCCCGCCTACAACGAAGAGGCGGTCATCGAGCAGTGCCTGAACGCCATCGTGGGCCAGACGCTCCCCGCCACCGAGGTGCTCGTCGTCGACAACCGCTCGACCGACGGCACGCGCGCGGTGGTCGAGGGCGTGAGGGCTCGGCATCCCGACGCCGGCATCCGTCTGCTGCGTCAGGACGACCGCCAGGGACTGGTGCCCACCCGCAATCTGGGGATGGATGCCGCCACCGGCGACGTGCTCGCGCGGATCGACGCAGACACCGTCCTCAAACCCGAGTGGGTGGCCCGGGTCTCGCACATCTTCGCGTCGACAGACGTGGATGCCGCGTCGGGACCCGTCGAGTACTACGACCTGCCTCTGCGTGCGGTGGGACATCAGATCGACGATGCCTTCCGACGCCTGCAGGTGAAGCTCGCCGGCGACTTCGTGTTCCTGTTCGGCAGCAACATGGCCGTGCGGCGGGAGGCGTGGCACGACGTGCGGGAGTTCCTGTGCGACGACGAGGCCGATGTGATGCACGAAGACCTCGACATCGCCATCCACCTCGCCCTCGGGGGGCGTCGGATCGGCTACTTCTCGCGGATGGTCGCGGGCATCGGCGCGCGGCGCCTCGACGACCGCCCCCGCGACTTCCGGCGTTACATCGACCGTTTCGAGAACACGTACGCCGCGCACGGCATCCGCGACGTGCGACTCCGGGCTCCGATGGCGGTGTTCCTCGGCGTGTACCCGGCGCTGCAGGCGCATCGGCGGATCCAGGCGCAGCTGAACGCACGTCGGCGCTGACCGAGAGGGCGGTCGGGCGACCGCGTCGGGCCGGGACAACCCTGTCGGGTCGCCGCGGGGGAGCCGACACCGGTTCTCATTCCCGACTACCGCGATGACACGCAGCCCCCGCTGTGCGCGGCCTAGCCTGTAACCATGCACGATCACGCGCCTGCCGGCGGCATCCGCGATGCCGGCAACAGACGTCTGCTCACCATCGCTCTCACCCTGACCGCGACGGTCATGGTCGTGCAGATCGTGGGGGCGATCCTGTCGGGCTCGCTCGCCCTGCTGGCCGACGCGGCGCACATGTTCACCGACGCGGCCGCGCTCGTGGTGGCGCTGATCGCCACGGCGATCGCCGCCCGCCCGGCCGATGACCGCCGCACCTTCGGATACCAGCGTGCCGAAGTGCTCGGCGCGCTCGCGAACGGCGTGATCCTCATCGCGCTGTGCGCCTGGGTGAGCGTCGAGGCCGTGCAGCGGCTGCTCGCGCCGGCCGACGCCGAGGTGCAGGGCGGGCTCATGCTCGTCGTCGCGACGGTCGGCATGATCGCCAACGCCGTGTCGATGTGGGTGCTCGGTCGCGCGCAGAAGCGCAGCATCAACGTGCGCGGCGCGTATCTCGAGGTGCTGGGCGACCTGGTCGGGTCGATCGCGGTCATCATCGCGGCGATCGTGATCGTGACGACCGGATTCGCGCAAGCGGATGCCATCGCCTCACTGCTCATCGCGGTGCTCATCGTGCCGCGTGCCATCGGTCTTCTGCGCGAGGTCGTCGTCGTGCTCACCGAGTCGGCGCCCGTCGGCGTGCACGTGGCCGAGATCCGGCAGCACCTGCGCGAGGCCGACGGCGTGGTCGACGTGCACGACGTGCACGTCTGGCAGCTCACGCGGGGCGCGCCGGTGTTCAGCGCGCACGTGATCGTCGACGACGCGGCGCTGTCGGACGGTCGCGCCGCCGCGATCCTCGCGACGCTGCAGGGCTGCCTCGCCGAACACTTCGACGTGGAGCACTCGACGTTCCAGCTCGAGCCCGCCGGGCACGTCGAGCACGACTCGCGGCACGCGTAGCGCCGGGGATTCCGCCCGGCTCGGTCCGGGCGGGCGAGGGCGTCGACGCGCCCGGTCATCCCGCTCAGCCAGCCCGCGCTCAGGCCTCTCGCACCACCTCGCGCGGATCCTTGTCGGGCCGCAGGCCCCGCCAGCGTGCCTGGCGCAGGATGCCGCCGGGGGTGAACTCCGCGAATTCCACCTCGGCGACGAGTTCGGGCCGCACCCACAGGGCGTCGCGGGCGTCGGCGGCGGGCACCCCCACGAATGGGTCGGTGTCGCTGCCGAGCGCGCCGAGCACCTCGCCGAGTCTGGCCAACGTCTGCTCGCCGAAACCCGAGCCGACGCGGCCGGCGTAGTGCAGGCCGTCGGGTCCGGGAACACCGACCAGCAGCGACCCGATCGTGCCCGAACGGTTTCCCTTGCCCGGGCGGACGCCGCCGATCACGACCTCCTGCGTGCGCGAGTGCTTGACCTTGAGCCACTGTTCCGAACGCTCGCCGCGGCGGTAGGCCGAACCGGGATCCTTGACCACGACGCCCTCGAGCCCGAATCGGCCGCTCGTGGCGACGGCGGAGTCGACGTCGTCGAACACGGGCGGGACGACGACGGGGGCCCCGGCATCCTGCGCGAGCGCCTCCAGGATGCCGCGCCGCTCGGCCAGCGGCAGGGCGGCGACGTCGCGCTCGCCCACCGAGAGCACGTCGAAAAGGTACAGCTGCACCGGTGTCCGCCGCGCTTCGCGCTCGATCTCGCGGGGCTGCGCCAGGTTCATCCGCCTCTGCAGCAGGGGGAAGCTCGGGCGTCCCTGCGCGTCGAGCGCGACGATCTCGCCGTCGATGACCGCGGGCTCCGGGCCGAGTCCGAGGTCGACGGTCGTGAGTTCGGGGTAGGCGGCGGTGAGGTCGTTGCCGTTGCGCGATCGCAGGCGGAGTCGTTCGCCGTCCCAGAGGCCGATGCCCCGGATGCCGTCCCACTTCATCTCGACCCACGGCTCGCCCCAGCGGTCGGCGGCGGCTCGGGCGATCCCGGCGGTGGCGGCGGTGGACAGCATGGGGCGCAGCTGCGCGGGACTCGGGGGAGCCGGCGGCGTCGAGGTGCCGGGCGCCGGCTCGGGCGCGGGCTCCGGCTCGGGCGCCTCGTCGCTCTCCGTCGCAGTCACCGTCACCGCGGCCCGATCCGCGCGGCCGTGATCGAGGGCCACCACCGGGTCGCCCTCGCTCTGCGGCCGACCCTCGGCATCCGTCTTCATCCGGTGCAGCAGCCACTGCGACTTCTCGCCCGCGCCCTCGGTACGGATGAGGGCCAGACGCACTCGGCCGAGCGGCCCGTCGGGCCTGCCCTCGAGGGTGGCGATGACCTCGTCGTCGCGCCATTTCTCGAGCTCGTATGTGCCCGTGTCCCACACCGTCATGATGCCGGCGCCGTACTCACCGCGGGGGATCTCGCCGGCGAAGTCGAGGTACTGCATCGGGTGGTCCTCGGTCATGACCGCGAGGCTGTTCTTCGCCGTCGTCGGGGGGACTCCCTTCGGGACGGCCCAGCTGACCAGTACCCCGTCGTGTTCGAGCCGTACGTCCCAGTGCAGGCGGGTGGCGTGGTGCTCCTGGATGACGAAGCGGGGAAGACCGTCGGGTGCGGCGTCGGCGTGCGGGGCATCGGGCACGGGCTCGGGGGTCGCACCCGCGGTGCGCTTGGAGATGTACGCACGCAGCGGTCCCGCGTCGCGCTCGACCGGCGCGAGCGGATCGCCGGGGCGATCCAGCACCTCGGTGAACAGCAGGTGACGTAGGCCCGGGTCGTCGAGCTCCTCCCACGTGCGCGGGGCGGCGACGGTGGGGTGCGATCGTCCCCGCAGCGAGTACGGCGCGATCGTGGTCTTCGAGCCGTTGTTCTGGCTCCAGTCGATGAAGACCTTGCCGGGGCGCGCGGACTTCGACATCTGACTGACCACCAGGTCGGGGTGGTCGGCTTCGATCGCCCGGGCGAGCTCTTTCGCGATCGCGCTGGCGGCGTCGCTGGACTGGCGGCGGTCGAGGTGCGCGTAGAGGTGGATGCCCTTGCTGCCGCTCGTCACCGGCAGGGGGTCGAGACCGATGTCCTGCAGGATGACGCGCGCCCACCGGGCCACCTCGGCGCACTCGGCCAGGCCGACGCCGGGTCCGGGGTCGAGGTCGAGCACCAGGCGATCGGGGTGGAGCCTTTCGCCGTCGGGCGAGAACCGCCACTGGGGCACGTGCAGCTCGAGGCTCGCGACCTGCGCCAGGTAGACGACGGTGGGCAGATCGTCGACGAGGGGGTAGTCCTTGGCGCCCGAGGAGTGGTCGATCGGCAGGCGCCGCACCCAGGCCGGCGCTCCGGGTTCGAGGGCCTTGGCGAAGAAGGGCTCGCCCGGGTCGGCGTCGGTGCCGACCCCGTCGGGCCACCGCTTGCGCGTGACGGGACGATCCCGCACGTGGGGGAGCAGGCGTGGGGCGATGCGGGAGTAGTAGTCGATCACCTCGCCCTTGGTGGTCCCGGTCTCGGGGTACAGAACCTTGTCCAGGTTCGACAGACGCAGGCGGCGTCCACCGATGCGCACTGTCTGCTCCGTCATCGCCCCAGCGTAGAGCGGGGGCGAGTTCCTCGCGCGGCAACCCCCTCGGCATCCGCCCCTCTTTCGGTGTTCACTGTTCCCATGCGATCGATCTGGAAGGGCGCCCTGACCTTCGGCCTGGTCAACGTGCCCGTGAAGGTGTACTCGGCCACCGAGGACCACGACGTCTCTCTGCACCAGGTGCACAACAAGGACGGCGGGCGTATCCGGTATCAGCGCATCTGCGAGGTCGACGGCGAGGTGGTGCCCTACGCCGACATCGATCGCGCGTACGACGACGGCGAGCAGACGGTCGTGCTGACCAAAGACGACCTCGCGTCGCTGCCGAGCGAACGCAGTCGCGAGATCGAGGTGGTCGAGTTCGTCCCCAGCGATCAGGTCGATCTGCTGACCCTCGACAAGGCGTACTACCTCGAGCCCGACTCGTCGTCGCCGAAGGCGTACGTGCTGTTGCGCAAGACGCTCGAGCAGACCGACCGCACCGCGATCGTGCGCTTCTCGCTGCGTCAGAAGACGCGGCTCGCGGCCCTGCGCGTGCGCGACGACGTGCTCGTGCTGCAGACGCTGCTCTGGGCCGACGAGGTGCGCGAGGCGGCGTTCCCCGCGCTGGACGAGAGCGTGCGCATCTCGGCGAAGGAGCTCGAGATGTCGGCCTCTCTGGTCGAGAGCTTCTCGAAGGATTTCGACCCCGAGGAGTTCACCGACGAGTACCAGGCCGAGCTGCGCACCCTGATTGACGCCAAGCTCGAGCAGGGCGACGCCATCGACACCGCGGCGACCTTCGGCGAGCAGGAGAGCGACGACGACGGCGGCGAGGTCATCGACCTCATGGAGGCCCTGCGCGCGAGCGTCGAGCGCAGCCGCGCAGCCCGCACCGAGAAGGCCGACGACGCGCCGACCAAGAAGGCGCCGGCGAAGAAGAAGAGCTCGAAGGCGTCCTGATCAGCGCGCGGGCTGGTCGCCGTCTTCGAGCGTCTTCGGGTCGAGCGTGAGGGCCTCGGCCTCGGCGTGCGTCACCACTCCGTGGCCCGCGGCGGCGTCGCGCTTGGCGGCGGCGCGTTCGCGGAAGTAGTGGATGCCGATGAACACGACCGTGCCCGCGACGGCGGCGAGCAGGATGACGTCGATGTACTCCGTCACGATGTCGCGGATGAACGGGATGTATCCCACGACGTAGCCGAGCATGGTGAGGCCGATGCCCCAGATGATGGCGCCGATGAGGTTGTACAGCGTGTACTTGCGCCACGGCATGTGGCCGACGCCGGCGGCGATGGGGGCGAACGTGCGCACGACGGGCACGAAGCGGGCGAGGATGACGGTGAGACCGCCGAACCGCTCGAAGAACGCGTTGGTGCGCTCGACGTTCTTCCGGCTGAAGATGCCGGATTCCTTGCGCTCGAAGATCGAGGGCCCGGCCTTGTGCCCGATGTAGTACCCGACTTCACCGCCGATGAAGGCGGCCACACCGATGGCGAGCGCCACCCACCAGGCGTTCAGTCCGAACACGCCGTTGGGTGCCTGCGGGGTGGAGTGCGAGAGCAACCCGGCCATGATCAGCAGGGTGTCGCCGGGCAGCAGGAATCCGATGAGCAGACCGGTCTCGGCGAAGATGATGAAGCACACGACCAGCAGCGCCCAGGGCTGCGAGTTGGTGATGATCGTCGCGGGGTCGAGCCACGGGAGCAGCGCGCTGGTGGTGTGGATCACATCGGTCCCGTCGGGTCGGAGTATCGGTGCGGGGAGCAGCGAGAATCGTGCGGAAGGGGGGACTTGAACCCCCACGCCCGAAGGCACAGGAACCTAAATCCTGCGTGTCTACCGATTCCACCACTCCCGCGAATGGGTTCATTCTAGGTCCGCGTGAGCGGCGCTACGTGTGAAGCGGCCCTCAACTGCCGCGACCTCACCCGCGGGTGGTGCGCGGGGGCGACACGCCGGGGGAATGCGGGCGTCGATCGCGTGCTTGTCTTCCGCATGAAGGCGATCACGTACTCCCAGCCCGGTGACTCCTCCGTTCTCTCGCTCGTGGAGCGCCCGCTTCCCGAACCCGGTGCGGGCGAAGTGCGCGTGCGCATCGTCGTATCGGGGGTGAACCCCACCGACTGGAAGGCCCGGGCCAGCACCGACCGGCCGCTCGCGTTCGACGAGGTGACGCCCAACCAGGACGGGGCGGGAATCGTGGATGCCGTCGGCGACGGCGTCGAGGGTCTCTCGGTGGGCCAGCGGGTGTGGGTGTACCTCGCCGCGCACCAGCGTCCGACCGGAACCGCGGCCGAGCACTCGGTGCTCCCCGCCGAGCGCGTCGTCCCGCTGGCCGACGCGGCGTCGTTCGAGCTCGGCGCCAGCCTCGGCGTTCCCGCGATGACGGCCCATCGCGCCCTCACCGTGCACGAAGACGGCCCGTCGCGCCTCGCCCCGGGCGCCCTGTCCGGTCGAACCGTGCTCGTGCAGGGAGGGGCCGGAGCGGTCGGACACGCCGCCATCCAGCTCGCCGTCTGGGCCGGCGCCACCGTCATCGCCACGGTCAGCAGCGACGCGAAAGAGGCGCTGGCGCGCGCGGCCGGCGCCCACCACGTCCTGCGCTACCCGAACGCGGGGCTCGCCGACGGCATCCGCGAGCTCGCCCCGAACGGCGTGGAGCACATCGTCGAGGTCGCCATCGCCGACAACGCCGGTCTCGACGTCGAGGTGATCGCGAACCACGGCACAATCGGGTACTACGCCGACAACGGGGGCGATGCCTTCACGGCGGCCGTGCGCGCGAGTTTCGCCAAGAACGTCCGGTGGCAGGGCCTGCTGCTGTACACGGTGGGCGAGCGCGCGCTCGCCGCGGCCGCCGAAGACGTCTCGGCCGCGGTGGCGGCCGGAGCCCTCCCGGTGGGCGAGGAGGCCGGACTGCCCCTCAGCGGGTTCCCCCTCGACCAGACCGCCGCCGCGCACGACGCCGTCGAGTCGGGTGTCACCGGCAAGGTCCTGATCCGCGTGGCCGACGAGGACTGAGCCCCGGCCGACGCGCAGCGCAGCGGGACGGATCGTCCCGCCCCGAACGACGACGTCCCGCCGGGATCACGCACCTTTCGGTGCGGATCCCGGCGGTACGGTCGTTCCGGGGCCGCGCGTCTCACGCGGCCCCGGTCCTCGTCACTGCTGCGGACGTCGGCGGACGACGGCGGTGCCGGCGGCCACGATGACTCCGAGGGCGAGCATGCCGATGCCGATGGCGGGCAGCGGCGAACCCGCGACGTCGGAACCGGTGCGCGGCAGGTTGCCGCCGGGGCCGTTCGCGCCGGGACCCGTCGTCGCCGTGGGCACCGGGCTCGGGGTGGCCGTCGGCTCGCCCGTGGGCTCACCCGTGGGCTCGGGCGTCGGCTCGGTGGTGGGGTCGGGCGAGGGCTCGCCGGGCGTGGGCTCGGGAGTGGGCTCCGGATCGACGGCGGCGTCCCACGCCAGGGCGAAGGCGGCGTGCCCGATCGCGGGAGTGAAGATGTCGATCGAGTCGCGGTTCACGTTCGCGAGGGTGTCGTCGACCGTGTGGTAGTTGCGGTCCATGAAGACCCCGGGGGTGCCGCCGAAGAGCTCGGCCTGCTCGTCGGTCTTGATGTCGTCGCCACCCGAGAACAGGCCGCCCGAGGGGATGCCGTTGTCGATGAACGCCTGGTAGTCCGAGCGACCCGAGTACTCGGAGTCGATCCACGGCTGTTCGATCGAGTCGAAGTAGTCGGTGTAGATCTTCTCGATCTCGACCGAACCGTCGGGGATGGTCACCCCGTCGGCGGGGAACGTCGAGCGATCGGCGTCGTACACGCCCACCGTGAAGTTCTCGGAGCCGATCATGTCGTAGTTGAGGTACGCCGAGATGCGCGCGAGTTCGGCGGGGTCGTTCTGCACCAGGTCGTCGACGTAGGCGGTCGAGCCGAGCAGGCCGATCTCCTCGGCGCCCCAGAGCGCCAGACGGATGCGCTTGTCGTTGGGAACCTCGGATGCCGCGACCTTCTCGGCCAGGGCGAGCACGGCGGCCGAGCCCGAGGCGTTGTCGTTCACGCCCGGGCCTTCGGCCACGCCGTCGAGGTGCGCGCCGATGACGACGGTGTCCTCGGGGTCGCCCGCGATGCTGTCGGCGATGACGTTGAAGGTCTGTGAGACGAGGAACTGCTTCTCGATGACGGCGGTGGCCTCGACGGGCGCGTCGGCGGCAGCGGCCTCGACGAGAGCGGCGAGCGTGTCGCCGGCGGACTGGGGAAGGGTCGCCGCGGGGGAGTCCTCTTCGTTGCGGGGACCCGAGCCGACGTTGGTCAGCTGGTCGTCGGGCGAGACGCCCTCTTCGGCCGGCCGTTCGTTGTTGTAGACGAAGACGCTGCCCGCTCCGGCGGCCGAGGCGAAGTCGATCTTCTCCTCGAAGGTGCAGACGCCGCGCTGGATCAGCACGATGGCGCCGGCGGGGACGGTGGCGTAGTCGGTCGCGGCGCAGCCGATGTGCGTGCCCTCGGCGTCGAGGGGCAGCGCCAGAGTCGCGGTGTACGGCTCGTCGGTGCCTTCGCTGTTGTCGAAGTGCGAGCCGGTGTAGGTCGTGCCATCGACGGTCAGCGAGGCTTCGCCCAGCTCGGAGTACGGCACGTCGAAGGTCTGCCGCGAGACGGTGAACGCCCCGGTGCCCTCGAGGATCTGCTCGGCGTACTGCGCCGCGGCCTCGTAGCCCGGACCGTTCCAGGTGCGGTAGCCCTGATCGGCGAACGACTCGGTGATGTCGGCCAGCTCGGTCAGGTGGGTCATGACGTCGGCGCCGGTGAGGCCGAGGTCGTCGGGGGCCTCGCCGGGGGCGGGTGCGGCGAACGCCGCGGGGGCGATCATCAGGGCGCCGCCGACGAGAGCGCTCGTCGCCAGCACGGCCGACGCGCGTCGAGCGCGTGAGGCAGTGGGGTGCAGGGTGTTCCGGGGCACGATGGGGAAACCTCTCCGCGGGCACCATCGCCCGCTTCATCCAGGGGGAATGACACGTCACCGTGAAAATGGCGATCGCGTGACCGATTCTCATCGGAAATTCATCAGATGGCCAGAGTCCGCCGGATTTTTTACCGTCCCGAAACACGTCCCCGAGGTCGTCGGGGTATCGGGCGGCGGCCGTTCCGGCGCGCTCCCGCGCGTCAGGGGCGGCTTCGAGGGACGTACCGCGGCACCCACCGCACGAACCCGACCGCGCCCAGCAGGGCGATGAATCCCATGGCCCCCACGCCGACCGACAGCGAGACCAGCGCGGTCAGAGCCGATACCAGCAGCGGGGCGATCGCGCCCCCGGCGTCGGTGAGCGTGCGCCACGAACCGAGGAACGCGGCCGGCTCCGTCGGCGGGGCGATGTCGGCACCCAGGGTGAGCAGGATGCCGCTCGACAGCCCGTTGCCGACGCCGAGCACCGCGGCGAACAGGGCGAACCACATCTCCGCGCTGCCGAGGTCGTGGGTGAACGAGAGCGCGAGGAAGCCCGCCCCCATCAGCACCATCGCGGGCAACGCCGCCCACAGGCGTCCGAAGCGGTCCATGACCTGGCCGCTGGCGTAGAACAGCGCGAAATCGATGGCGCCCGAGACTCCGACGACCACGGCGATGGTCCCGGCATCCAACCCCAGCGACACGCCCCAGAGCGGCAGCACCACCTGACGCGCCGAGCGGACGGCAGACAGCGAGGCCGCCGCGAGCCCCAGGCGCGCGAGCACACCGCGGAAGCGCCACATCGTGCGGAACACCCCCACCCGCTCGACGACGGGAATGGCTCCGGTCACCGGCTCACCGGTGTCTTCGGCATCGTGGGAGTCGGCCTCGCGGGAGTCGGGGTCGCGGGAGTCGCCCTCGTTGCGTCGGCTCACGGAGCCCGCACCCACCGGCACGGCTTTCTCGGGATCGGGGCCGAAGAACACGAGCAGGATCGTCGCGACCTGGCACACGGCGAAGAAGACGATGGATGCCGTCTCGTCGCCGAAGATGCCCAACAGTGCCGCCGAGATGAACGGCCCGACGAACATCCCGAGGCGGAAGGTCCCGCCCAGCAGCGACAGCGCGCGAGCGCGGAAGTGCAGGGGCACCCGGGTGGTCATGAAGGAATGGCGCGCGAGGGCGAACGCCGCGGCGCAGAATCCGATGAGGAACACGGCCGCGGCGAACAACAGCAGGGAGTTCGCGAAGACCACCCCCGTCAGACCGCCCAGGATCACGATGCCGGCGACCCCCATCGTCAGGCGCTCGCCGAATCGCGCGACCGCCCATCCGGCGGGGATGTTTCCGCAGAGCTGGCCCACGACCAGGGCCGCCGCCACGAGCGCGGCCACGGCGACGTCGGCCCCCAGGCGGTCGGCGATCACCGGGATGAGGGGGATGACGGCCCCCTCGCCGAGGGCGAACAGCAGGGTGGGGCCGTAGATCATCGGCGCGAAGCGCACCAGCACGTTCCGGGGAGAGTCGGCTGTCACCGTCTCCACGATAGGCTGAATCCAAATGCTCGAACTCGATCTGACCGCCGACATCCAGGCACTTCGCTCGACCTTCGCCGATATCCAGGCCGTGGTCGACGTCGATGCACTCACCGCCGACATCGCTCGCCTCAGCGAAGAGGCCGGCGCGCCCAACCTCTGGGACGACGTCGACAACGCTCAGAAGATCACCAGCCGTCTCAGCCACCGCCAGTCCGAACTCAAGCGCGTGACCGAGATCGAGCAGCGCCTCGACGACCTCGAGGTGCTCGTCGGTCTCGCGATCGAGATGGACGACGACGAATCCGCCGACGAGGCGCGACGCGAGCTCGCTTCGCTCAAAGACGTGATCGGTCAGCTCGAGGTGCAGACGCTCCTCGACGGCGAGTACGACCCGCGTTCGGCGGTCGTCACGATCCGCTCCGGCGCCGGGGGCGACGACGCCACCGACTTCGCCGAGATGCTGCTGCGCATGTACCTGCGCTGGTGCGAGCGTCACAAGTACCCCGTGAAGGTCATGGACACGTCCTTCGCCGAGGGCGCGGGCATCAAGTCGGCCACCTTCGAGGTCGACGTCCCCTACGCCTACGGCACCCTGTCGGTCGAGGCCGGCACGCATCGCCTGGCCCGCATCAGCCCGTTCGGCGGCGCCGACAAGCGCCAGACGAGCTTCGCCGCGGTCGAGGTCATCCCCGTGATGGAAGAAGCCGTCGAGGTCGAGGTCCCCGAGGGCGACATCCGCGTCGACGTCTTCCGTTCGTCGGGCCCCGGCGGACAGTCGGTCAACACGACCGACTCCGCCGTGCGCATCACGCACCTCCCGACCGGCCTCGTCGTGTCGATGCAGAACGAGAAGTCGCAGATCCAGAACCGTGCGGCCGCCATGCGCGTGCTGCAGACGCGACTGCTGCTGCTCAAGCGCGAAGAAGAGGCCGCGAAGAAGAAGGAACTCGCCGGCACGATCACCGCGAGCTGGGGCGATCAGATGCGCTCCTACTTCCTCTACGGCCAGCAGCTCGTGAAAGACCTCCGCACCGGGTACGAGGTCGGTAACCCCGCGGTCGTCTTCGACGGCGACCTCGACGGGCTCATCGCCGCCGGCATCCGGTGGCGCAAGCGCAAGGACGACGACTGATCCGCGACCCCCGCGGTCCGAGAGTCCTATGGATGCCGTCACCCCGGCATCCATAGGACTCTCTTGGTTTGCGGACACGGCGCGTCCTGTCGAGGTCGTCGGGGCACCCGCTTAGGCTCATCGAGCCATGATCCGGTTCGAGAACGTCACCAAGCGGTATCGCGGCACCGCGAAGCCCGCCCTGAACGCCGTCGACTTCGAGGTGCAGCGCGGGGAGTTCGTCTTCCTCGTCGGTGCCTCGGGTTCCGGCAAATCGTCGTGCCTGCAGTTGATCCTGCGCGCCGAGACCCCCAGCGACGGTCGTGTCGTGGTGCTCGGTCGCGACCTGCGCACGCTGTCGAACCGCAAGGTTCCCTACTTCCGTCGCCACATCGGCTCGGTCTTCCAGGACTTCCGCCTGCTGCCGAACAAGACCGTGCATCAGAACGTGGCTTTCACTCTGCAGGTCACGGGCGCTTCGCGCGGGTTCATCCAGCAGGCCGTGCCCGAGGTGCTGGCGCTCGTCGGCCTCGACGGCAAAGAGAAGCGCCTTCCCCACGAGCTGTCGGGCGGTGAGCAGCAGCGCGTCGCAATCGCCCGCGCGCTGGTCAACCGTCCCCAGGTGCTGCTCGCCGACGAGCCGACCGGAAACCTCGACCCCGGCACGTCGATCGACATCATGCGGCTGCTGGCCCGCATCAACGCCGGCGGCACGACGGTGGTCATGGCGACCCACGAGGCCGGTTTCGTCGACCAGATGCAGCGTCGCGTGATCGAGCTGAGCGGGGGCGAGATGGTGCGCGACGAGCGCCACGGCGGCTACGGCGACACGTCGAGCCTGCCCCGCCTGGCCCCCGAGGTCGAGAAGGGTGCGGCCGCGGTCGCCGCCCTCACGGCCGTGCTCGAGGTGCAGCGCGAAGTGACCCACATCTCCGGCCCCGTCGAGCCCCTGCGCGGCCCCGAGGGCGCGCCGGCTCCGGCCCCGTCCGCCGAGCCCGCGGCGGCCCCGGGCGCCACGCCCGCCGTGACCACGCCGTCCGCCGACGCCCCGCGCGAACCGGGCACGAACACGCGCTCCATCCCGGTCACTACGCCCGACGTCGACGCCCTGGGCCTCGCCGACCGGCTGGGACTGGGCGAGAAGAAAGACCGCAACGACGAAGTGGGACCCACGTCATGAGGTTCGGGCTCATCCTCTCGGAGGCCTTCACCGGCCTGCGTCGCAACGCCTCCATGGTGATCTCGGTCATCCTGGTCACCTTCGTGTCGCTGACCTTCGTCGGCGCCGCGATGCTCATGCAGATGCAGATCGGCAAGATGCAGTCGTACTGGGCCGATCGTGCCCAGGTGGCGGTGTTCATGTGCGCCGCGGTGTCCGACGTCGACACCTGCACCCCGGGGCAAGCCGCGACGCAGGAGCAGATCGACGCCGTCAAGGCGACGCTCGACGGCGAGGCGCTCGCCCCGCTCATCCGCGACTACACCTACTCGACGAGCGACGAGGTGTTCGAGAACGCGAAGAGCCTGCTGTCCGACGACATCGCCGACGTGGTGACGGCCGACCAGTTCAACGCGACCTTCAGCATCAACCTCGTGGACCAGAATCAGGCCGACGTCATCTCGGAAGCGTTCGGCGGCCAGACCGGCGTCGAAGAGGTGAAGGACCAGATGCAGTACCTCGAGCCGCTGTTCCAGGCGCTGACGGTCGCGACCTACGTCGCCGTCGGCATCGCCGGTCTCATGCTCATCGCCGCGGTACTGCTGATCGCGACGACCATTCGCCTGTCGGCGTTCGCCCGACGGCGCGAGCTCGGCATCATGCGCCTGGTCGGCGCCTCCAACCGCTTCATCCAGACGCCGTTCATCGTCGAGGGCGTGTTGGCGGCCCTCATCGGGTCGGCTCTGGCGAGCGTGGCCGTCTGGGCGATCGTGGGGGTCGGAGTCAATCAGTACCTGCGCGACCGCATCGGCTTCATCACGTCGTGGGTGGGGCTGTCCGACGTCGCTTTCGTGATCCCCGTCATCGTGGTGATCGGCGTGATCCTCGCCGCGCTCAGCGCGAGCTTCGCGATCCGTCGCTGGCTGCGCGCCTGAACCCCTGCGTTGTCCGGCATCGGATCCCGGATGCCGGTGACCCCGGCATCCTGTACGCTGGAGGGCTCTGTGTGCCCATGATCATGAGGAGGTGGCACCATGCCTCGTGAGCAGGGTGAAAAACTGATCGCGTCGAACAAGAAGGCGCGCCACGACTACGCCATCGAGAAGACCTACGAGGCCGGTCTCGTGCTGACCGGAACCGAGGTCAAGTCGCTGCGGCAGGGCCGTGCGAACCTCACCGACGGGTACGCCTACATCGACGGCGGGCAGGCGTATCTCGACGCCGTGCACATTCCCGAGTACTCGCAGGGTCACTGGACGAATCACTCGGCCAAGCGCACGCGCAAGCTCCTGCTGCACCGCGAAGAGATCGTGAAGCTCTCGCACGCGGTGTCGGCCGGTGGGTACACGCTCGTTCCGCTGCGGTTGTACTTCCTCGACGGTCGCGCGAAGGTCGAGATCGCGGTGGCCAAGGGCAAGCGCGAGTTCGAGAAGCGTCAGACCATCCGCGAACGCGAAGACAAGCGCGAAGCCGAGCGCGCCATGCGCACGAAGAACCGGCTGGGCGACTGAGGTCGGGTTCGTCGCGGTCTCGTTCCTGCGCGCCGCGAACCGACCGGGGCGACTGAGGTTCGGTCCGTTGCCGTGACGTTCGTTGCCGTATCGTTCGCTGCCGCGACGTTCGTGGCCGTGACGTTCGTACGCGGTCAGCGCGCCTGGCTGCCGCGTGACGCGGTCATTCCGCGTGTGACGCGGTCATTCCGCGCGGAAGCGCCCCTCGACGACCGACCTCACGACGATCTCGGGCGGCTGCAGGCTGAACGACGGGCCGCTCGAGTCCGAGGCCGCGGCGAAGCGCGCCGACAGGGGTGCCGTCGGCTCCGGCCGCGACCCCAGCAGGCCGGCGTCGGCGATCTCGACCGGTGACACCGAGGCCAAGCCCAGAGCGCCCGCGTACGCGCCCGCGCGCTCGACGGCGACGTGTACCGCGGCGGCGGCCACGTCGCTTTCGACGCGTACGCGTGTGGCGGGGGAGAGGCGCCATTCCACGGCGATGACCTGCACGTCGTCGGACTCGGTGACATCGCCGAGCCACCACGACAAGGCCCCGGCGTCGGTGAACGTCGCCGACAGTTCGACGCTCGCGTGGTGCACGAGCGGCAGCTGCGCTCCGTCGCTGTTCCACGGTCGATCCGACCAAACCGAGACGCGAGCGCTCGACCACTCCGACACCTCGCCGGAGCGCAGGTGCGCCACCAGGCCGTCCTGCACCGACGAGGCTCGTACCTGAGCGCCTTCGATCACGGGTCCGCGCGACGGCCCGTCGGTCGACACCGTCACGCGGACGGCGGCCTCTTCGGCGCGCACGCGTGCTTCGCTCTCTCCTCGGACGGTGACTACGACCTCGCTCATGCGGTGAGCCTACGCGAGGGGTGTGGTCGTTCTGCGGATGAGATCGAGGGGGAGGGGTGCAGGGGCCGCTCGTGGTGCTGACCGCCGCGGGGTCGCGTGGAGTTCCCGGCCCCACCTCGCCACCGCCGCGGGCCACGCGGAATGCGCCGGGTGTCGGAGCGTTGTAGACTGTGAGGCTCCGGTGCTTCGGCATCCGGATTGGTAATTCAACAGCGTGACAGTGGCCGGTCCATACGGAGTTCACGGGGCTGATCGGTTTCGACAGCGTCTGCGAACCCGCGAGAAAGCGGGCCGAGGATGTGGGGTTATCTCGTAAACGCTCCCTNGTCGGTTTCGACAGCGTCTGCGAACCCGCGAGAAAGCGGGCCGAGGATGTGGGGTTATCTCGTAAACGCTCCCTGCAAAACAATAAGTGCCGATGCTAAGCGCACTGACTTCGCCCTCGCTGCGTAAGCGAGCCCGATAGTCCGTCAGACCGTGTGCGACCCCGCCACGGATCCTGGCGTCATTTAGGGGTCTTGCTGTGTGATGGCGTCTGGACGTCACACGGGACTTTTCCCAGGCTGGGCTTGTCGACTTAGGTGTCTGTGACAAAGGTCGGAGCCGAGTAGAACGTCTGCACAGACTGCGCCCGGAGAAAACGCGGAGACCCAGCGTTGGACGGGGGTTCGATTCCCCCCAGCTCCACGAGTCACTGTCACGTGAGGAAGCCCTCGTTCCCGCCCGTTTCGGCGGGGACGAGGGCTTTCTTGGTTTCGGGATCGAACCGAGCGCGTGGTCTGGGCGCTCAGGCGGCCGTGCGGGTGTGCACGTCGCTCTCGCCCGACACGTCGTTGAGCTCGAGGTAGACACGCCCCTCGGTGCGGGTGAGGGTGGCCGTGTTGCGCCGCTCGATGCCTTCGGAGACGCGCTCGACGAAGCCGGGCTCGAAGCTGTACAGAAGCAGGTCCTCGGCGCGGTGGATGCGCTTGCCCGCCCACGCGGCGGCGACCTTCTCGGGGTCGCGGTGCGTGTAGACCACGGTGCGCTCGGCCTTCATGCTGCCGGTGTGCAGGCGGGCAGCATCCGGGGCACCTACCTCGACCCAGGCGACGATCGAGCCGGTCAGGTCGCGCACCATCACTGCGGGCTCGTCGGTGGCGGCGACGCCCTCGCTGAACGTGATGCCCTCTTCGTACTCGAGGCAGTACGCGAGCACGCGAGTCAGCATGTACGGGGCGGTCTCGGAGGGATGCCGCGCGACGCGCAGGGCCAGCTCCTCGTAGACGCCGCGGTCCACGTCGGACAGTTGCACGGTGAACGTGTGAATGGTCGCGCCGATAGCCACGAGGCTCGAGCCTACGTCAGGACGGGGCGGGGAAAAGGCTCGCGCGACGCGGGGCGGTCCGCCCCGGTGGTCGATCGGCTGCGGGACGGTTGCCGCGCATGCCGCCCCGACCGTAGCGTCGAGGGATGCCAGACCCCCGCGCCGCACGGATCGACGTCGGTCCGTTCCACCTCGCTCCCACCCCGAACGCCGGAACCTGGACCGCCCTCGCGCGCCGTGGCACGGGGACCGGTCCCGGGCAGAGCGGGGGTGCGCCGGCATCCGGGATCACCGCTGCCGATGACGACGGGGAACCGGGTTCGGGTTCGCACGCTCCGCAGCAGTTGGGGGACTCGGCATCCGGGATCACCGCCTCGTGGGCGGATTGGGTCGCGTTCGCGCACCGCGTCGTGCAGGCGGACGCGCTGTGGCGCGAGGTCGAGGCGCGTGGCGACGCCTGGGACGAGGGGTTCGGGGCCGCGCGCGATGCGGCTGCGGTCAACCCGTACCGGTGACCGTCCGAGTGGACGCCCTCGACCGGGTGTACCGAGGCGGGGGGTGCGTTACTGGGGACCCTCGACGAGCACCAGGCTCTGCCGGGTGTCGGCGAGCTTCACCCAACCGTCACCGAACAGGTAGGTGATGCCGTACCCGTCGCCGTCTGTGCTGATCGCCCACGAGGGGTCCTCGGTGATGTAGGTGCCCGCGTCGCCGACCTCGCGACGCCAGCCCGAGGCGACGAGCTCCTTCTCGGCCGCCGCGGCGTCGGTGTCGTCGATGCGTGCCCAGCCGAACATCTGCACGCGATCGGTCGTGATCTTCCGATCGCCCCACTTGCACTGGATGCCCTCGTCGAGCTCGATGCTTCCGATGCGGAACGGCTCGGACTGCGCACTCCACCCCAGGCTGACGAAGTCGTCGGCCGTCGCCCGGGGGATGATGTTCTGGCAGGTCGGGTCTTCTGCGACGGGGTCGGTGGTCGGTGTGGCCTCGGGTGCTGCGGAGGCCGACGGCGTCGAGGTGACCGCTCCCGCCGGTGCCTCCTGAGGCGCTGCCGGTCCCGAACACCCCGCGAGGACCACGAGGGCGACGGCGGTCAGCGTCGTCGTCGAGAGCGCGAGGGCGAGGGGACGGCACCTCACGAGGCGTCCTCGTGCAGCAGGGCGAAGAACGCGTCGTGCAGCAGGCCGTTGGTCGCGAATGACGACTCGGCGTCGAGACGGTCGGTGCCGTCGAACGCCGTGAAACGTCCGCCGGCTTCGCGCACGATGGGGGCGATGGCGGCGATGTCGTACTCCTTGACTCCGAATTCGGCGACGAGTTCCAGCCGACCCTCGGCGAGCCACATGTAGGGCAATGCGTCACCATAGGCACGATCGCGCCACACCGCTCGCGTGAGACGTTCGAGAGCGGGAAGGTGATCGACGTCATCCCACTGCTCGATGCTCTGGAAGCTGATGCTCGCAGCCGACACCTGGTCGATGCCCGAGACGTGGATGCGGCGCTCGTCGCCGGTGGCGGTGGTCGTCCACGCGCCCTGCCCGGTGGCGGCCCACCAGCGTCGACCGATCGCCGGCTGACTGACGACGCCGATCTGCGGTACGCCGTCGACGGTGAGGGCGATCAGCGTCGCCCAGACCGGGATGCCGCGCATGTAGTTGTGGGTGCCGTCGATCGGGTCGATGACCCACCGGCGCGCGGTGTCGCCCGAGGTGCCGAACTCCTCGCCGAGGATGGCGTCGTCGGGCCGCTCGGCATCGAGGATCGCGCGGATCGCGCGCTCGGTGGCGAGGTCGGCTTCGGTGACGTGGGTGCGGTCGGGTTTGGTGTCGATGCGGAGGTCGGCCGCGTCGAAGCGTTCCATGGCGACCGCGTCGGCGGCGTCGGCCAGCCGCAGCGCGAGGGCGAGGTCGTCGGTCAGATCCGTCGAGGTCGCGGAGGGGGCAGCAGTGGAGGACACCGCACCAGGATAACCGGCGCTCCTGGCACGATTTGGTGTCGCCGCGTCATGCCTGGTAACGTAATCCCTCGGTTCGAGACGCCGATTTCGAACTGTGAAGACGCACCTCTAGCTCAATCGGCAGAGCAATTGACTCTTAATCAATGGGTTCTCGGTTCGAGTCCGAGGGGGTGCACCACCTCCGAAATTCCCCTCTCGCCTCACCAGGGCGAGGGGGGATTTTCGCATTTTCGGGGCGATTCTCCGGGTGCCTGTCGGTTGTCCCGCGGCAAGATGGAGGGGCCCGCGCGTGCTCGTCGCGGCGCAGACGGGGGATGCCATGGCCGACGACGAACTGTGGGACGTGACCGATGTGCAGGGCACTCCGACGGGTGGGCTGCACCGCCGGGGGGATGGACCGGTGCCGGAGGGCTCGTTCCACATCGTGGCCTCGGTGTGCGTCGTCGCCCCGAGCGGTCGGGTGCTGATGAGCCGACGCGCCGAGGGGAAGGACTACCCGCTCGCGTGGGAGTTCCCCGCGGGCAGTGCCCTTCGAGGAGAGTCGAGCCGCGGCGGGGCGGTCCGCGAACTCGAGGAGGAGACCGGTATCGCCGTGGCCCCGGACGACCTCGTCCTCGTGGGCCGTGTCGTGGAGCCGAGCGCCCTCTTCGACCTCTGGGTCGCGCGGGTGGCGAGCGAGGTCACTCCGATTCCCGACCCGGAAGAGGTTCTGGATGCCGAGTGGGTCACGCTCGACGTCGTGCACCAGCGGTGGAAGGACGGTGTCTTCGCCACCCCGTGGAACATGCGGTTCGATGAGCTCTGGGACGTGCTGGGGGAGCGGGTGCGTGAGGGCGATGCCGAGGTGACGGGGGCGTAGGGCTCCGTCGCGCTTCGCTCGGTCAGAACGGCGGCGGATCTTTCTCGACTTCGTGGCCGCGCGGGGACGTCCACGCCGAGGGGACGGGGGCGTAGAGCTTCGTCGCGCTTCGCTCGGTCAGAACGGTGGCGGATCTGTGTCGACTTCGTGGCCGCGCGGGACGTCCACGCCGAGGTGACGGGGGTATAGAGCTCCGTTGCGCTTCGCTCGGTCAGAACGGTGGCGGATCTGTGTCGACCTCGTGGCCGCGCGGAGACGTCCACCGCACGTCGCCCGTGTCGGGATCGCGGGAGGGACTCCAGCGCGATTCGTGCCGCAGTAGGTGATGATGTCGGCACTCGGGTTCGAGATTGTCGGCGTCTGTCGTGCCGCCCTCGGCCCATGCCGTGAGGTGGTCGATGTCGCAGTCCCGTGCGCTCCGCGCACAGCCGGGGAACACGCACGTCGGTGAGGTGACGCCCAACCACCGGCGCAGCGCGGCCGTGACGCGATACGACATGCGATCGAGCGCCAACGGAGCCCCGCTGAGCGGGTGCGTGAGCAGACGGGTCCAGCTCGTGGCGCCACCCGCGAGGCGACGGGCGGTGTCGAGGTCGATCGGACCGTACCCGTCGAGGGTCGCCGGTCCGTCATCGCCGCCGAGGAGCGTCAGCGCGGGAACGGTCACGACGATCGAGGCGCGCGAGGGGGCGGGGCGCGCGTTCTTCACGCGTGGGTGCGCCGTGGCCTGTTCGGGAGTCAGCGGGGTGGTTGTGGAGCTGACCGGCACTGTGGGTGTCGCGGTGGCTGGTGTCGAGCCTGGTCGCGCGCCGTCGACCGTGTCGGCTCCATCCAGCAGGTCGGCCAGCGTGTCGGCGCGCAGCTGCGCCAGTGTCCGTTCTTCGTCGGTGGTCGCGCGCAGGTGTCGGGCGAACCGGTCGACGCGCGCCATCGCCGCGTGGGCACGATCCGCGGGCAGCAGCGCGCTCAGTGTCGCCATGCCGTCGAGTTCTGCCGTCACCCAGACGCCGCGGTCGCGAGCGGCTCGTGCGTGTCGCTGCTCGAGGGAGTCGGCGTGGACGCGTTCGCGAAGCGCGCGCGCAGCCACGACGAACTTCGCGGGCGTCAGGGTGCGCGCGCGTTCCGAGGCGCCGTCGTCGAAGGTCGCCCACGTTTCGGGGCTGTCGGGCAGGCTGTCCGCGAGACGAGCGGTCTCGACGGCATGTCGCTCCGACGTGCGCCCCTCGGTGAAGTCGCTCCAGGTGCGCGGACAACGCTCCTGCATGCCCTCTGCCTGCGAACCGCGGACGCGAACCGTCTGTTCGGAGAGGCGCAGGCGCACGGCGATCTCGGCGACGGCCGCGCGCTGAGCCAGGTCGCGCCGGTCGCGCGCGATGGCCGCGGCCCCACGACGCCGCGGGTCGCTCCCCACGCCGTCGAGCGTGGGGTCGGGGCCGACCCAGGCTTCGGGATCGATGCTCGCGCGGCTCACGAGAAGCGCGATGAGTCGGTACCCCTCGGCGGTGGCCCGGCGCTGCGTTACCGCTGCGACCTCGAGCGCGCGGAGCAGATCGTCGACGTCGGCCTCGTCGTCGAGGATCGGCGCGCTCGCGACCTCGCCAGTGTCTGCGGTGGGGGTCGAGCCGTCCTGCGGTGCGCTGGTCAAGCCGTCGTGCGCG
The DNA here is from genome assembly GCF_014839455.1 of Microbacterium sp. CFBP 8801. NCBI lineage: Bacteria > Bacillati > Actinomycetota > Actinomycetes > Micrococcales > Microbacteriaceae > Microbacterium > Microbacterium sp. CFBP 8801. The sequence goes on from NZ_JACYNU010000001.1 coordinate 172,789, forward strand.
GTGGGCGCCGGGTCGTCGCCGCCGGGGTCGTCGTCAGAGTCGACGATGTCGGTCGACCTGTCGATCTCCGCCCAGGAGAACTCGCCGGACGCACGCTCGTCGCCACTCTCATCGCCGTCCAGAAGCCCGAGCTCTCTCGCCCAGAGCGTGTCCGCTTCGAGCTGCAGATCCTCCGCGCTGGGAGGGGGCACATCGCGCCACCATTCGACGGCCCGGCGGCTGTCGTTCACGGGGGCGGAGAGGCTCATGTCCAGACGGTATCGGCAACCTCCGACATCGGCGGAAGGACCGTTCGCGGGGCTCCTCGGTGGGCCATCCGGCCTTGGAGGGGTGTCGATGCGGGGCCACGGTGCACCCTTCGCCCCTCACCGACGAAGGGCCCCGCCCCGCGACTCACGCCGCAGACCGAGGCCCTTCACCCCTCCCCTCAGGCGGCGTCGCCGATCAGCACCGCAGCGCCCTCGTCCGCGGCATCCGCGTGTGCTCCGTCGATGTGGGCCAGCAGGCGGCGTCCGAACAGGATGCACGCGCTCGAGATCACGACCGACACTGCGGCCATGACGTACGGCACTCCGGCGCCGTAAGCGTGCCAGAGCAGCGCGGCCAGCGGGGGAGCCACGGCCCCGCCGAGGAACCGCACGGCCGAGTAGGCCGATGACGCGACCGAGCGCGGAAGGTCGGTGGCCTCCATGACCGCTTCGGTGAGCGCGGTGTTCACCACGCCGAGCACGAGACCTCCGACGACGATGCAGACCACCAGTGCCGTGGCCGACGACACCACGAAGGCGGCGACCAGCAGATCGACGGCCAAGAGCGGCAGGGCGATCAGCAGCACCGTCGTCAGGCGCAGGTGCCGAAGCAGCAGCGGGGCGACCCACACGCTCGTGACGGCGAGCCCCAGGCCCCAGCCGAAGAACGTCAGGCCGATCCCCATCGCCCCGAACCCCAGCGGGAACGGCGAGAAGGCGAGCAGGGTGAAGAAGCCGATGTTGTAGAAGAGCGCGGTCGCCGCGAGGATCGCCAGCGCGGGGCGACCGAGAGCACGGAACGGCGCGCTGAACGCGATCGGCCGCCGCTCGGGCGTCGGTCCGCGCAGCAGCAGGGTGACCGCCACGAACGCGATCGCCATGAGCACGACCACCCCGAAGAACGGTCCGCGCCAGCTCGCCTCGCCCAGGATGCCGCCGAGCAGCGGCCCGATGGCGATGCCGAGGCCGAGTGCCGCCTCGTACAGGATGATGGCCGCCGAGCTGCCGCCGGATGCGGCTCCGACGATGGTGGCCAGCGCCGTGGAGATGAAGAGGGCGTTGCCGAGGCCCCAGCCGGCGCGGAAGCCGATCACGGCATCCACGCTGCCGCTCAGAGCGCACAGCAGCGAGAAGACCACGATGAGTCCGAGGCCGACCAGCAGGGTCGCCTTCGCGCCGATGCGGCTCGAGATCCAGCTGGTGACGAGCATCGCGAGTCCCGTGACCACGAGGTAGCTCGTGAAGAGCAGCTCGGTCTCGACGGGGCTCGCCTGCAGGGCGTCGGCGATGGCGGGGAGGATCGGATCGACCAGGCCGATACCCATGAAGGCGACGACGCAGGCGAACGCCACCGCCCACACCTGTGCGGGCTGCTTCCAGACGCTGGGAGTGGTGCCGCTCATCGACCGGCTCCGATCGTCTCGGGCGCGGGGTTGGGCTGCAGGCCCACGCGGGCCGACAGGGCGCCGGCGGCGACGCGCACGGCGTCCCATTCGGCATCCGTCAGATCCGCCACGTGCGGGGCCAGGGCTGCGCGCAGCGACTCGAACCAGCGGGTGAGCGCCTCGATCCCGGCGTCGGTCGCGGCGATCACGCTGACCCGCGAGTCGGCGGGGTCGGCCTGTCGGGCCACGAGCCCCGCGGCGTCCATCTGGTGGACGAGGCGGGTCATGCCGGGCTGGGTCACCCGGCTGAGGGTGGCAAGGTCGCCGAGGCGCTGGGGGCCGTGGTCGCGCAGCAGCGTCAAGGTGCGCCACTGCGCGCCGGGGGCGTCGTTCTGGGTGTCGATGGCCGCGATGCGCGTGAGGGCGTGCACCGCGAGCAGGAGTTTCTGCAGGTCGTCGTCGCGGGTCATACCAAAAGCATACCGCAGGTATATACCTGAGGTATCTAACGCGAGCCGAGGCGCGTCGACAACTGGTGCGCGTGCGAGAGCAGGATGCGCCCGAGCTCCGCCAGCCGTTCGCCGCCGAAGCGGAACTCCACGCCCGTGAGGCTCAGTGCCCACTGCGGGTCGCCGTCGCGGGTGAACACGGCCGCGCCGATGCCCCAGCTGCCCTCCACGATGAGCCCCGGGTTCACCGCGTAGCCGCGCGCCTTCGTATCGCCGATCCGCGTGCGCAATCGCGCGGGCGAGTGCGAGGCGCCCCACTTCTCGACGAGTTCCGGATGCCGCTCGAGATAGGCGTCCACATCCTGGGGCGGAAGGAACGCGAGGATCGCCAAGCCGGCCGACGCGACGCCCAGCGGGAACCGCACGCCCTCCGACAGCACGAACGAACGAATGGGGAAGCTGCCGTCCTCGCGGACGAGGCAGACGGTCTCGTCCCCGCGACGCACCGAGAGGAACGCGCTCTCCTCGGTGCGGACGGCGAGCGAGCGCACGATGTCGCGCGCCGTCGCGGTGATGTCGAAGCGGGATGCCGCGACGCTCCCCATCAGGTACAGCTCCGGCCCCGGAAGCCAGTGCCCGCTGTGCTCGTCACGGTCGACGAGGCCCTCGGCGCGAAGGGCCGTGAGCAGCCGGTGCGTGGTCGGGCGGGTGAGGTCGGCGTCGCGGGCGAGGTCGCCGACTGTCGCGCCGCGTGCGCCCGCCGCCGTCACGAGGCGCAGCAGGTGCGCGGCCCGGGCGATCGCCTGAGCGCCGGGCACCCCGCGCCCGCCCGCGGACGGGGTGGGCGATCCGCCGCGTTGACCCGCGCCGTCGTCGGGGTCGATTCCGGATGCCGTGTCCACGATGTGGACGCTACGCCCCGACCCATCCACATGGCAAGAACCCGCTGCCGGTCCCGGCGCTCGCCGGAGCAGCATGGGACGACGCAGACACGAAGGAGTTCGCGTGATCGACAAGACCTGGAGCTCGGCCGCCGAGGCCGTCGCCGACATCCCCGACGGGGCGTCCCTGGCCGTGGGCGGGTTCGGCCTGTCGGGCAACCCCATCGCCCTCATCGAAGCGGTGCTCGCCCAGGGCACCCGCGACCTCTCGGTCGTCTCGAACAACTGCGGCGTCGACGACTGGGGACTCGGCATCCTGTTGGGGGCCGGACGCATCCGCAAGATGACCTCGTCGTACGTCGGCGAGAACAAGGAGTTCGAGCGGCAGTTCCTCTCGGGCGAACTCGAGCTGGAACTCACGCCCCAGGGAACGCTCGCCGAGAAGCTGCGTGCGGGGGGCGCCGGTATCGCCGCCTTCTTCACGCAGACCGGCGTGGGCACGCAAGTGGCCGAGGGGGGTCTGCCCCGCCGCTACGACGGATCCGGGGGCATCGCGGTGGCCTCGCCCCCCAAGGACGTGCGCACGTTCGACGTGAACGGCCAGCCCCGGGAATTCGTGCTCGAAGAAGCGATCACGACCGACTTCGCCCTCGTACATGCCTGGAAGGGCGACCGCCACGGCAACCTCGTGTTCCGGAAGGCGGCGCGCAGCTTCAACCCCCTCGCGGCGATGGCCGGGCGCACGTGCATCGTGCAGGTCGAGACCCTCGTCGAACCGGGCGAGATCGAGCCCGACGCCGTGCACCTGCCCGGGGTGTTCGTGCACCGCATCGTCGAGGTGGGCGAGGTCGAGAAGCGCATCGAGAAGCGCACGGTGAGCGGGAGCGCCCGATGAGGTGCCGCGCATGCCGGCGTCTGTCGCCGCCCCGGACGCCGATCGCCTCCGCCCCGTCCGCGTCGACCGAGAAGAGGATCTGACATGCCCCTGACCCGCATCGAGATGGCCGCGCGTGCCGCCCTCGAACTCGCCGACGGCGCCTACGTCAACCTCGGCATCGGCCTGCCCACCCTCGTTCCCAACCACGTGCCCGACGGCGTGACCGTCGTGCTGCAGTCCGAGAACGGCATCCTGGGCGTCGGTCCCTATCCGACCGACGACGCCGTCGACGCCGACCTGATCAACGCCGGCAAAGAGACGGTGACCACCCTCCCGGGCGCCGCGTTCTTCGACTCCGCGCTGAGCTTCGGCATGATCCGCGGGGGGAAGATCGACGCCGCCATCCTCGGGGCGATGCAGGTGTCGGCATCCGGCGACCTCGCGAACTGGATGATCCCGGGCAAGATGGTCAAGGGCCCCGGCGGCGCGATGGACCTCGTGCACGGAGCGGCTCGCGTGATCGTGCTCATGGAACACGTCGCCAAAGACGGAACGCCCAAGATCGTCGACACCTGCTCGCTGCCGCTGACCGGCCGGGGCGTCGTCGACCGCATCATCACCGACCTGGCCGTCATCGACGTGACCGACGAGGGGCTCGTGCTCACCGAGCTCGCCCCCGGTGTCACCATCGAAGAGGTGCAGGATGCCACCGAGTCCGCCCTGATCGTCGCGCCCGGCGTCGCCGCACGGCCCTGACGGCCCCGCTCCACCGTCTCCCCGACCGGAAGGACACCCCATGTCACTCGACACCGCCATGTCACACGACACCGACGTCGTCATCGTCGCCGCCGCCCGCACGCCCCAGGGGCGGCTGAAGGGGCAGCTCGCCCCGCTCACCGCCGTCGAGCTCGGCGCCGCGGCGATCCGCGGGGCGCTCGAACGCGGCGGGATCCCGGCCGCGTCGGTCGACGCGGTGCTCGTGGGCCAGGTGCTACAGGCCGGGGTCGGGCAGAACGCCGCGCGCCAGGCGGCCCTCGCCGCCGGCATCGGCTGGGACGTGCACGCCGCGACGGTCAACAAGGTGTGTCTGTCGGGCCTCACCGCGATCATCGACGCCGCGCGCATGCTGCGCCTCGGTGACGCCACGGTCGTCGTCGCCGCCGGTATGGAGTCCATGACCCGCGCGCCGCACCTGCTGATGAACTCGCGCGAGGGCTACGCCTACGGCTCGGTCGAGGTGCTCGACCACCTCGCCCACGACGGGCTGACCGACGCGTACGACCACGAGAGCATGGGCGCGTCGACCGAGCGGGCGAACACGCGGTACGAGGTGTCGCGCCAGGATCAGGATGCCGTGGCCGCCCGCTCGCACCAGCGGGCCGCCGCCGCGCAGGCGGCCGGGGTCTTCGACGCCGAGATCGTGCCCGTGACCATCCCGCAGCGCAAGGGAGAGCCGCTCGTCGTGCGCGCCGACGAGGGGATCCGCGCCGACACCACGGTCGACACCCTGGCGAAGCTGCGCCCCGCCTTCGCGGAGGGCGGGTCGATCACGGCCGGCAACGCCTCGCAGATCTCCGACGGCGCCTCGGCCGTGGTCGTCACCACCCGTCGCATCGCGGCCGACCACGGCTGGGACGTTCTCGCCGTGGTGGGCGCCGCCGGCCAGGTCGCCGGCCCCGACAACTCGCTGCACGCCCAGCCCGCACGCGCGATCGCCCGTGCCCTCGACGCGCAGGGGCTGACCGCGGGCGACCTCGACCTCGTCGAGATCAACGAGGCCTTCGGCGCGGTCGTCGCCCGCTCCCAGGCCGAGCTCGGCCTGTCCGACGACGTGGTCAACCCGCACGGCGGCGGCATCGCGATCGGTCACCCCATCGGGGTGTCGGGCAACCGCCTCGTCGTGCACGCCGTGCACGAGCTGGTCAAGCGGGGCGGTGGCACGGCGGCGGTGGCGCTCTGCGGCGGGGGCGGTCAGGGCGACGCGCTGATCCTCACCCGCGAGAACGTCGCCGGCTGAAACACGGAACGGATGCCGCGACCTCGAGGCCGCGGCATCCGTTCGCCGTCACGGGGCTCAGCGCGCGAGGCGCTTCTTCAGCAGCTTCTGCTGCTTCCTCGAAACGGGGGAGTCGCCCGCGATGACCTTGCCGCGGCGTGCGCGACGGGTGTCGACGACCGACCCGATGGCCAGGGCCAGGGTGATGCCCCAGCTGAGCCACGCGAGCGCGACGCGCCACGTGAACGGCTCGTCGTTGCGCAGGGCACGCAAGAGCGTGACGCCGCCGGTGATGGCGCTGAGAAGACCGGTTCCGAAGATGTACTGGCGCATGCGCCCAACCTACCCAGGGTGGGGGAACGCACGCCGCGCCTTGACACGGTGACGCGCCGACGCGTCGATCGACCGAGCTCGGACGCCGCGCCGGCCGCGGGCGCGTGCCACGGTCCGTCGACGCTCGTGTCGCATCCCGTCCAGCCCCCTGCGCGTTTCCGCACCGCTGTTAGCCTGAGAGCAATCCCCGAGGAGGACCTGTGACCCAGGCCGAGTTCGTCGTCGTCGCCAATCGTCTGCCCGTCGATCGCACCCCCGACGGCGAGGGATGGCGGCGTTCCCCGGGAGGGCTGGTCACCGCCCTCGAGCCCGTCATGCGCAGCGCCGAGGGCGCCTGGGTCGGCTGGGCGGGTCAAGCCGACGTCGAGGTCGAGCCCTTCGAGTTCGACGGCACGCTGCTGGTGCCGGTCACCCTGTCGGCCGCCGACGTGCAGCTGTATTACGAGGGCTTCTCCAACGACACGATCTGGCCGCTCTACCACGACGTGATCTCCCCACCCACGTACAAGCGCGCCTGGTGGGAGGCCTACGTCCGCGTGAACCAGCGCTTCGCCCGGGCCGCCGCCGACGCCACCGCCGAGAACGGCACCGTGTGGGTGCAGGACTACCAGCTGCAGCTCGTACCCAAGATGGTGCGCGAGCTGCGCCCCGACGTCACGATCGGGTACTTCCACCACATCCCCTTCCCCGCGTACGGCCTGTACTCGCAGCTGCCGTGGCGCAAGCAGGTGCTCGAGGGGCTCCTCGGCGCCGACGTCATCGGCTTCCAGCGCGTGGCCGACGCCGGTAACTTCGCCCGTGCCGTGCGGCGTCAGCTGCGCTACGAGACCAAGGCCAGCGGCATCCTGGTGCCCGACGGCGAGGGCGGCACGCGCGTCGCGCTCGCGAAGGCGTTCCCCATCTCGATCGACGCCGAGTCGTACATCGAGCTCGCGCAGCGCCCCGACATCCAGCAGCGCGCCCGCGAGATCCGCGAGGGTCTCGGCAATCCGCGCAAGATCCTGCTCGGTGTCGACCGCCTCGACTACACCAAGGGCATCCGCCACCGCCTCAAGGCGTGGGGCGAAGTGCTCGAAGACGGACGCGCCACGGTCGAAGACGCCACCCTCGTGCAGGTCGCGAGCCCCAGCCGCGAGCGCGTCGACGCCTACATGCAGTTGCGCGACGAGATCGAGATGACCGTCGGGCGCATCAACGGCGACTACGACACCACCACGCACACCGCCATCCGCTACCTGCACCAGTCCTACCCGCGCGAAGAGATGGTGGCGCTGTTCCTCGCCGCCGACGTCATGCTCGTCACGGCGCTGCGCGACGGGATGAACCTCGTGGCCAAGGAGTACGTCGCCAGCCGCATCGACAACCGCGGAGTCCTCGTGCTGAGCGAGTTCGCGGGTGCCGCCGACGAGATGGGCAGTGCGCTGAGGATCAACCCGCACGACATCGACGGGCTCAAGGATGCCGTGATCCGCGCGATCGACATGCCCGCGGCCGAGCAGGGACGACGCATGCGCACTCTGCGCAGGCGCGTGCGCGAGCACGACGTCGAGGCCTGGTCGCGCGGCTTCCTCGAAGCACTCTCGGCCTTCCACGACAAGACCAGCGCGACCGCCGCGGTCGAGGTCGAGGCGGGCACCGAGGGCGAGGACGCCCGATGACCGCGCCCGACGCGGCCATCGAGGCCGTCGCCACCACCGAGACCCTGCTCGTCGCCCTCGACTTCGACGGCACACTGTCGCCTCTCGTCGACGAACCGCTCACGGCCCGCATGACCGCGGGTGCGCGCGCGGTGGTCGACGAGCTCGCCGCGCTTCCCCGCACGACCGTGGCCCTCGTCTCGGGCCGGACCCTCGCCGATCTGCGCGTCATCGCGGAGCACGGCGACGACTCGCCCATCTGGTTGGCGGGTTCGCACGGCGCAGAATTCCGGATGCCGGGGGAGCAGACGACGGTCTCGTCCGACGCGGCGGCCGACACCGCCGACGAGACCGCGCTGCGCGACCGTCTCACGGCCGAGATCGCGCGCGCCGTCGCCGAGATCCCGGGCGTGCGCATCGAACCGAAGCAGTACGGTCTCGGCGTGCACACCCGCACGGCGGACGCCGGGGGAGCCGAGGCCGCGCGCGCCGCGGCCGATCGACTGGTGCAGGCGCAGGCGCCGACCTGGCGTCGGCGCACGGGCCACGACATCCTCGAGTACTCCTTCCGTCACGAGGGCAAGGACTCCGCGGTGCGGCACCTGCGCGAACGCCTCGGCGCCACCGGCGTGCTGTTCGCCGGAGACGACGTCACCGACGAAGACGCCCTCGCCTCGCTCGAGCCGGGCGACCTCGGGGTGCGCGTGGGCGGGGGAGAAACCGTCGCCGCCCTCACCGTCTCCGACATCGACGGGTTCGTCGAGGTGCTCGAGACGGTGGCGCGGCTGCGCGCCGCGCACACCGGCTGAGAGCGCATCGCGTCGGCGCACATCCGACCGTGACCGGTAATCGAAGGATCGCGCGTCGACGGGCGTGGCAGGGTCGGCACGCGCAATAGACTTCAGCAATGCCCGCACCGCAGAATCCGAACAACGGCGAGTTCGACATCAAGCCCCGCAGTCGCGTCGTCACCGACGGCATCGAAGCCACCACGTCGCGCGGAATGCTCCGCGCGGTCGGCATGGGTGACGAGGACTGGGACAAGCCCCAGATCGGCATCGCGTCGAGCTGGAACGAGATCACGCCCTGCAACCTCAGCCTCGACCGCCTCGCTCAGGGTGCGAAAGAGGGCGTGCACTCCGGCGGCGGATACCCGCTGCAGTTCGGCACCATCTCCGTCTCCGACGGCATCTCGATGGGCCACGAGGGCATGCACTTCTCGCTCGTGTCGCGCGAGGTCATCGCCGACAGCGTCGAGACCGTCATGATGGCCGAGCGCCTCGACGGGTCGGTCCTGCTCGCCGGTTGCGACAAGTCGATCCCGGGAATGCTCATGGCATCCGCCCGTCTCGACCTCTCGAGCGTCTTCCTCTACGCCGGCTCCATCGCCCCCGGCTGGGTCAAGCTCAGCGACGGCACCGAGAAGGACGTCACGATCATCGACTCCTTCGAGGCCGTCGGTGCGTGCCTCGCGGGCAAGATGAGCGAAGCCGACCTCAAGCGCATCGAGTGCGCGATCGCCCCGGGCGAGGGTGCGTGCGGTGGCATGTACACCGCCAACACCATGGCCTCCGTCGCCGAGGCCCTGGGCCTCAGCCTCCCCGGCTCCGCCGCACCGCCGTCGGCCGACCGTCGCCGCGACTACTTCGCCCACCGTTCGGGCGAGGCCGTGGTCAACCTGCTGCGCCAGGGCATCACCACGCGCGACATCCTCACCAAAGAGGCGTTCGAGAACGCCATCGCCCTCGCCATGGCGCTCGGCGGCTCCACCAACGTCGTCCTGCACCTGCTCGCGATCGCCAACGAGGCCGAGGTCGACCTCGACCTGCACGACTTCAACCGCATCGGTGACAAGACGCCGCACGTCGCCGACATGAAGCCGTTCGGTCAGTACGTCATGAACGACGTCGACCGCCACGGCGGCATCCCGGTCATCATGAAGGCCATGCTCGACGAGGGCCTCCTGCACGGCGACGCGCTCACCGTCACGGGCAAGACGCTCGCCGAGAACCTCGCCGACCTCGACCCCGACCCCGTCGACGGCAAGGTCATCCACTCGTTCGACAACCCGATCCACGCCACCGGCGGCATCACGATCCTGCACGGGTCGATGGCGCCCCAGGGTGCGGTCGTGAAGTCGGCCGGCTTCGACGGCAACGTCTTCGAGGGCCCCGCGCGCGTGTTCGAACGCGAGCGCGCCGCCATGGACGCCCTCGAGGCGGGTCAGATCGCCGCCGGCGACGTCGTCGTCATCCGGTACGAGGGCCCCAAGGGCGGCCCCGGTATGCGCGAGATGCTCGCCATCACCGCCGCCATCAAGGGCGCGGGTCTCGGAAAAGATGTACTACTCTTGACGGACGGTCGATTCTCAGGCGGCACAACCGGACTCTGCATCGGCCACATAGCTCCCGAAGCGGTGGACGCAGGTCCTATCGCCTTCGTGCGCGATGGTGATCTGATACGGGTCGATATCGCCGCTCGCACCCTCGACTTGATCGTCGATGAGGCCGAGCTGAGTTCCCGCCGTGAGGGCTGGGAACCGCTCCCCCCGCGCTATACCCGTGGCGTTCTGGCCAAGTACTCCAAGCTCGTGCACTCCGCCGCGGAGGGCGCGGTCACGGGCTGACGGCCGTCCCCTTCTCACCTTCTCTGGTTCTCGAGGTACCACCATGTCCGTCGATTCCACCACGGCCATTCCCCGGCCGCCCGCACGCACCGCACCGGCACCCGTGCTCACGGGTGCGCAGGCGGTCGTCCGATCGCTCGATCTTCTCGGGGTGACCGACGTGTTCGGTCTTCCGGGCGGGGCGATCATGCCCGTCTACGACCCCCTCATGGACGACGAGAACGTCCGCCACATCCTCGTGCGCCACGAGCAGGGCGCCGGCCACGCGGCCGAGGGCTACGCGGCCGCATCGGGTCGCGTCGGCGTGGCGATCGCCACGTCGGGCCCCGGTGCGACCAACCTCGTCACCGCCATCGCCGACGCCTACATGGACTCGGTCCCGCTGGTGTGCATCACCGGTCAGGTGTTCTCGACCCTCATGGGCACCGACGCCTTCCAAGAGGCCGACATCGTCGGCATCACCATGCCGATCACGAAGCACTCCTTCTTGGTCAAGGCCGCCGACGAGATCCCCGGTGCCATCGCCGCGGCCTTCGAGATCGCCTCGACCGGCCGCCCCGGCCCCGTGCTCGTGGACATCACTAAGGACGCGCAGCAGGCCGAGGCGCCCTTCGTCTGGCCGCCCAAGATCGACCTGCCCGGCTACCGCCCGGTGACCAAGGCGCACGGCAAGCAGATCCAGGCCGCGGCGCAGCTGCTGGCCACCGCCAAGAAGCCCGTGCTGTACGTGGGCGGCGGCGCGATCCGTTCGAACGCGTCGGCCGAGCTCAAGGTGCTCGCCGAAGCGACGGGCGCCCCCGTGGTGACGACGCTCATGGCGCGCGGCGCGTTCCCCGACTCGCACGACCAGCACCTCGGCATGCCGGGCATGCACGGCACGGTGCCCGCCGTGCTCGCGCTGCAAGAGAGCGACCTCATCGTCTCGCTCGGCGCGCGCTTCGACGACCGCGTCACGGGCAAGGCGGCGCTGTTCGCCCCCCACGCCCAGGTGGTGCACGTCGACATCGACCCCGCCGAGATCTCGAAGATCCGATTCGCCGACGTGCCGATCGTGGGCGACCTGCGCGAGGTTCTCATCGACCTCGAGGCCGCCTTCCGCGCCGCAGACGCCGAGCAGCCGCACGACTACACCGAGTGGTGGACGTACCTGAACGGACTCCGCGAGGAGTTCCCGCTCGGATACGCCAAGACCACCGACGGTCTGCTGTCGCCGCAGCAGGTGATCCAGCGCATCGGTGAGATGACCGGACCCGAGGGCGTGTACGCCTCGGGCGTCGGACAGCACCAGATGTGGGCCGCGCAGTTCATCAAGTACGAGCGTCCCAACGCGTGGCTCAACTCCGGCGGTGCCGGCACGATGGGCTACGCCGTTCCCGCGGCCATGGGCGCCAAGGTGGCCCAGCCCGAGCGCGCGGTGTGGGCGATCGACGGCGACGGATGCTTCCAGATGACCAACCAGGAGCTCGCGACCTGCGTCATCAACGACATCCCGATCAAGGTCGCGATCATCAACAACTCCTCGCTCGGCATGGTGCGCCAGTGGCAGACGTTGTTCTTCGACGGACGCCACTCCAACACCGACCTCAACACCGGGCACGGCACGCGCCGCATCCCCGACTTCGTGAAGCTGGCCGAGGCGTACGGCTGCCTCGGCATCCGGGTCGAGAGCGAAGACGAGATCGACGCCGCCATCCAGCTCGCGCTCGACACGAACGACCGCCCCGTGGTGATCGACTTCGTCGTGAGTGCCGATGCCATGGTGTGGCCGATGGTGCCGCAGGGCGTCAGCAACAGCTACGTCCAGTACGCCCGCGACCACTCGCCCACGTTCAGCGAGCAGGAGGACTGACATGTCGAGGCACGTGCTGAGCCTCCTGGTGGAGGACAAACCGGGTCTGCTGACCCGCGTCGCCGGGCTCTTCGCCCGTCGCGGCTTCAACATCGAATCCCTCGCCGTGGGCGTGACCGAGGTGCCGGGCCTGTCCCGCATCACCGTCGTCGTCGACGTCGAGGGGCTGCCGCTCGAGCAGGTGACGAAGCAGCTGAACAAGCTGATCAACGTCATCAAGATCGTCGAGCTCGACCCCGCGGCATCCGTGCAGCGCGAGCACGTGCTCGTGAAGGTGCGCGCCGACAACTCGACGCGGGCCAACGTGCTCGAGGTCGTGAACCTCTTCCGCGCCTCGGTCGTCGACTACGCGTCCGACGCCATCGTGATCGAGATCACCGGCGACAAGGGCAAGGTCGAAGCGTTCTTGAAGGCCATCGAGCCCTTCGGCGTGAAGGAGCTCGCGCAATCGGGGCTGCTCGCGGTCGGTCGCGGCGGCAAGAGCATCACCGAGCGCGTCCTGCGCGGCTGAGCTTTTTCACTTCCATTCACCAGCGGCCCCGGAGCGGGCCACGATTCAAGGAGAAACATCCTCATGGCAGAGATCTTCTACGACGACGACGCCGACCTCGCGATCATCCAGGGCAAGAAGGTCGCCATCGTCGGCTACGGCTCGCAGGGCCACGCGCACGCGCAGAACCTCCGCGACTCGGGCGTCGAGGTCACCATCGCCCTCAAGGACGGCTCCAAGTCGGCCGCCAAGGCGCAGGAAGACGGCTTCGAGGTCAAGAACGTCGCCGACGCGGCCGAGTGGGCCGACCTCATCATGATCCTGGCGCCCGATCAGCACCAGCGCTCGATCTTCGCGGACTCCATCAAGGACAAGCTGACCGCGGGCAAGACCCTCGCCTTCGCGCACGGCTTCAACATCCGCTTCGGCTACATCGACGCCCCCGAGGGCGTCGACGTCATCCTCGTCGCCCCCAAGGCCCCCGGCCACACCGTGCGTCGCGAGTACGTCGCGGGTCGCGGTATCCCCGACATCATCGCCGTCGAGAGCGACGCCTCGGGCTCGGCCTGGGACACCGCCCTCTCGTACGCGAAGGCCATCGGCGGCACGCGTGCCGGCGTCATCAAGACCACCTTCACCGAAGAGACCGAGACCGACCTGTTCGGCGAGCAGGCCGTGCTCTGCGGTGGCATGAGCCACCTCGTGCAGGCGGGCTTCGAGACCCTCGTCGAGGCCGGCTACCAGCCGCAGATCGCGTACTTCGAGGTGCTGCACGAGCTCAAGCTCATCGTCGACCTCATGTGGGAGGGCGGCATCGCCAAGCAGCGCTGGTCGATCTCCGACACCGCCGAGTACGGCGACTACGTCTCGGGCCCCCGCGTCATCTCGTCCGACGTGAAGAAGAGCATGCAGGGTGTGCTCGCCGACATCCAGTCGGGCGCGTTCGCCGAGCGCTTCATCGCCGACCAGGACAACGGCGCCCCCGAGTTCCTCGAGCTCCGCGAGAAGGAGCAGGGTCACCCGATCGAGGCCACCGGCAAGGAGCTGCGCGGTCTGTTCGCGTGGAAGCAGCAGGACAGCGACTACGTCGAGGGCTCGGCCGCGCGCTGAGTCTGTCCACTCGNTGCTCGGCCGTCGCACGAGTTCCCCGTCCGGCGGGGCGCGGGCGGCGGGCGGGGGAGCGGCACTAGCGTGGACGCGTGAGTACTCCGCGCGATGACGACGCCCTCTCGTGGGGCGGTGACGACGATCCGACGCTCGACGTCGGAGACAAGCGCGCCCCCGAGCATCCGAGCGGTACCGGGCCCGACCCGCTCGTGCCCGAGCCGCGGCCCGAACCCCTCGTGCCCGAGCCGGTCCACCGTCCCGAGGCGGAGGCGCCCGCCGTTGACGCCCCGGTGCTCGAGACCGCCGCGGACGCGCCGGTCGAACCGGCTCCCGACGACACCCCGGCTGCGCGGAGCGCGGCGCCCCTCGGCAACGCGGGCCTCGTCGGCATCGGCATGGTGGCCGCGACCTTCCTGCTCTTCGCCGTCGGCTGGTTGCTCGCCGGTCGGCAGCTGCAGGGACTCGGCATCCCGATCCCCGAGGTCACCGTCGTCGCGATGACGATCGGCGCCACTCTCGCCCCGATCGTGTGGTTCGTCGCCGTGCTCGTGCTGACGCGCGGGTGGCGCACCTGGCAGCGGTTCCTGCTGCTGATCCTGGGCATCGTCCTGCTCGTTCCCTGGCCGTTCCTGTCGATGGGATCCCTCGCATGAGTGCGCCCGCCCGCCCGCGTCACCTGCCCACCGGCCTCGTCGTGACCATCGCCGGTCTGTTCGGCCTCTTCTACGCCTACGTCGTGTGGAGCGCTGTTGCGCTGCTGATCCTCCAGGCCACCGGCCCGCTCGGCCTGAACGGCCTCGGGTGGGTCGTGTACATCCTCCCCATCGTGTTCCCCCTGATCGCGTTCGGCGCCGCGTTCGCGATCGGCCAGCGGCGCAAGGCGGGGGAGTTCGCCATCGTCCTTCTCGCGGGTCTGACGCTGTCGGCTGCGTTCTGGCTGGCCATCGTCGGGTACGGGACGACCTCGTACGGGCTCTACGGCGGGTGAGCTGAGCCGCTGACGTCACCGCGCGATTCGCGGCGTCCGCTGTCGGCGCCCGGTTCCCGGCATCCGGAACTCTCCGTCACACGGTCGGGGGCGTCCTCGGCTCCGCGCTAGGCTGGCAGACGGCCCGCACGCTTCGCGCTTCCGGTTCGCGCCGGACAGGCACAGGGGTGCGCGCCGGTCCCCACGCACCGTTTCGAAGGACGCATCCGTGACGAAGCCCGTCGTGCTCATCGCCGAAGAACTCTCTCCCGCCACGATCGACGCGCTCGGCCCCGACTTCGACGTGCGCAACGTCGATGGGACCGACCGCCCCGCGCTGCTCTCGGCTCTCGCCGACGCGCACGCGGTGCTCGTGCGCTCGGCCACCAAGATCGACGCCGAGGCCCTGGCCGCGGCGCCCTCGCTGAAGGTCGTCGCCCGCGCCGGTGTCGGTCTCGACAACGTCGACATCAAGTCGGCCACCGCGGCCGGCGTCATGGTGGTCAACGCGCCGACGTCGAACATCATCTCGGCCGCCGAACTCACCGTCGGCCACGTGCTGAGCCTCGCGCGCCATATTCCGGCGGCGCACGCCTCGCTCGCGCAGGGCCTGTGGAAGCGCAGCTCGTTCACCGGCACCGAGCTGTTCGAGAAGACCATCGGCATCATCGGTCTGGGTCGCATCGGCGCCCTGATCGCCGCCCGCCTGCAGGGCTTCGACATGCGGGTCATCGCCTACGACCCCTACGTCACCGCCACCCGCGCCCAGCAGCTGGGTGTGCAGTTGGTCTCGCTCGACGAACTGCTCGAGCAGAGCGATTTCGTCACCATCCACATGCCGAAGACGCCCGAGACGACCGGCATGATCGGCGCCGAGCAGCTCCGTCGCATGAAGAAGTCCGCCTTCGTCATCAACGTCGCCCGCGGTGGCCTCATCGACGAGAACGCGCTGTACGAGGCCCTCACCACGGGCGAGATCGCCGGTGCCGGTCTCGACGTGTTCTCGACCGAACCCCCCGCCGAAGACGGGCCGGCGCGTCGCCTGCTCGACCTGCCGAACGTCGTCGTCACCCCGCACCTCGGTGCGAGCACCGACGAGGCGCAAGAGAAGGCCGGCGTCTCGGTCGCCCGCTCGGTGAAGCTCGCCCTCGAGGGCGACCTGGTGCCGGATGCCGTGAACGTCGCCGGTGGAGCGATCGATCCGTTCGTGCGCCCCGGTATCGCGCTCGTCGAGATGCTCGGTCAGTTCTTCAGCGGCCTGGCAGACAGCGCCCTGACCAGCCTCGACATCGAGGTACGCGGCGAGCTGGCGCAGTACGACGTGAGCGTGTACCGCCTCGCCGCCCTCAAGGGGATCTTCAGCCAGATCGTCAGCGAGACCGTCTCGTACGTCAACGCCCCGCTCTTCGCCGAGCAGCGCGGTGTCGAGGCTCGACTGGTCGTCGAGGCCGAGAGCCCGCTGTACCGCAACATCACCATCCTGCGGGGAACGCTGTCCGACGGCTCGACGCTGACCGTGGCGGGCACCCTCGCCGGCACGCGCATGGTGCCCAAGGTCGTCTCGATCAACGGCTACGACATCGAGGTGCCGATCGAGCAGCACCACCTCGTCATGCGGTACGCCGACCGTCCCGGCATCGTCGCGATCTACGGCCAGAAGCTGGGCGAAGCGGGCATCAACATC
This sequence comes from Microbacterium sp. CFBP 8801, assembly GCF_014839455.1. Lineage (NCBI taxonomy): Bacteria > Bacillati > Actinomycetota > Actinomycetes > Micrococcales > Microbacteriaceae > Microbacterium > Microbacterium sp. CFBP 8801. The sequence continues at coordinate 189,318 of NZ_JACYNU010000001.1, forward strand.
GCCGGGCTCCAGGTGGCGCGGCCCGATGCGACCGGCCGCGCCCTCTCGGTGCTCACCGTCGACTCGCCCGTTCCTGACGACATCCTCAGCGCCATGCGCGAGGCCGTGAACGCCGACCTGTTCCGCCAGATCGAGATCGTCGAGGGCTGAGACCCGCACGGCATCGGGGGAGGGGGTCGCGGGTGCGGCCCCCTTCGTCGTGTGTCCGGCCCCCACGGCATCCGTGCTCAGAGGGTGCAGGACGGGGCGCCGGGCGGTCATGTCACGCGGTCTTGGGATGTACCTCACTCGAAGAAGGAAACCGCGTCGTCGGGATGAACGCCTCGGGGCTGCGGGCGAAGAGAGAGGTGATTTTTTTGCCTCAGGTTCCGATAGCCCTGCTCTCTGCCCAGTGATTTCGGGCTTCTCAGACTGTCCCCCGAACGGCGGACAAGCGATGTGGTGAGAACGTTCCGGCATGAAAAGTCTCAGTTCCCACACCCTCGACACCGGCATCGCCCCGGAACCGTCCATCTCGCAACGCGTAAGACGGTCGCGGGGTCTCAGATCTGTGGCCGTCGTGGGAGCAATTCTGATGAGCACGCTTGCTCCCACGGCGTCGGCCCATGCGCAGTGGGGAGCTCCTCCCCCTCAGCAGTACTGCTCTTCATCAGTAGGGTGTTACATCAACCCCTCGACGGGTCGCCCGGTTTACACGACTGTTGGTCCGGACCTGTCTGCGAGAGAACGAGCTCTCCTTGGTCAATGTCAATTGCGGCTCGCGGGGAGCGGCTTCGCCGCCGCTGGAGGCATACTGGGGCGCAACTGGCTCGCCATTCTCGGCGCGGCCTCCAACGGCGGAGCCGCGCTGATTGGTCCCTGCAAAGACTTGTGGAATTCGACGTCTCGTTTCAGGAGGGGATGAGAATGAGGAGCTTGATCATGCTCAACGCGATGCTCATCGCGATCGGGGTCGCGTTCATCGCTGTCGGGGTTCTCACCATTCGGGCCGACGCAGTCGTCGGTTATCTCGGAGCAGCCGGTGGTGTCCTGCTTGTCTCAGGTGGCGTCGTAGCACTGGTGAGGACTCGAAAGTCATCGCCGAAGCCATGAGCGGCATCCGGACGGCGTGCGATGAGGACGCGTATCCGCCCTAGAGACGTCTTAGGTGGTCGCCGAGACGACGGCCTCGATCAGCTTGTCGAGGTCGGCGCCCTCGAGCGCGGGGCCGGGGACGGCGTTGAGGTCGAGCACGGCGTTGAAGTACAGGCCGTCGCTGACCAGCAGCACCATCTGCAGGGCGGTCTCGTCGCGCGTGTGCGCGCGCAGACTCTCTTCCCAGAGTTCGCGCACGCGGCGGAGAGAGGCGGATGCCGTGTCGTTGCCGTTCTGCGCCAGTCTCGACACCGCGAGGATCGTGACGTCCAGTGCCGAGCCGGTGTTCTGCGAGGAGCGCAGGTGCGCGGCGACGACGCCCTCGGTGGAGTTCTGGATCTCGGCGACGTCTTCGCGGGCGAGGTGCTCGAGGCGCTCGACCAGGGCGGCCTCGAGGGCGCTCTTGGAGTTGAAGTGGTAGAGCAGGCCGCCCTTCGACACCCCCGCGGCGCGGGCCGTCGCATCCATGGTCGCCGCGCGTTCACCGTCATCGACCAGGATGCGGGTGAACGCATCGAGGACGGCGTCGCGGGCGAGTGGGGGGCGGCTCATGGCTCCTCGATCGTACTGGCGGATGGGGCTGACACTCTGTTACTATACCGGCTGGACGGTTTAGAAACGGAATCCGAAAATGCTCACCTCGTCGTTGCCCACCCATGAGATCACCGTGACCCGCGCGGGGTGGCGGGGATGGTTCGCGCTGGCGGTGCTCATGCTGCCCGTGCTGCTCGTCTCGGTCGACAACACGGTGCTGAGCTTCGCGCTGCCCGAGATCTCGCTGGCGCTGCAGCCGTCGAGCATCGAGCAGCTGTGGATCATCGACGTCTACCCGCTCGTGCTGGCCGGGCTGCTCGTCACCATGGGCACCCTCGGCGACCGCTTCGGTCGCCGCCGCATGCTTCTCATCGGGGCCATCGGCTTCGCCGCCGTGTCCGCTCTGTCGGCGTTCGCGCCCACCGCGGCCCTGCTGATCACCGGTCGCGCCCTCATGGGCGTCTTCGGCGCCATGCTCATGCCGTCGACGCTCTCGCTGCTGCGCACCATCTTCCGCGACCGCGATCAGCGCCGCATCGCCATCGCCGTCTGGGCCTCCGGCTTCTCGGCCGGTGCCGCTCTGGGCCCCATCGTCGGCGGCTTCCTACTCGAGCACTTCTCGTGGGGCTCGGTGTTCCTCATGGCCGTACCCGTGCTGGTGCCGCTGCTGATCCTCGCCCCCTTCTTCGTCCCCGAGAGCCGCGACCCCGCCCCGGGTCGTTTCGACCCCCTCAGCGTGCTGCTCTCCCTCGCCACCATGGTGCCGATCGTCTACGGCATCAAGAAGCTGGCCGTCGAGGGACCGATCTCGCTCGCACCCGTGCTCTTCGTCGTGGGCGTCGCCTTCGGCTGGCTCTTCGTCCGTCGTCAGCGTCGCCTCCCCTCGCCCATGCTCGACATGACCCTGTTCCGCCAGGGCACCTTCTCGGGCGCCATCCTGGTCAACCTGCTCAGCGTGGTCGGCCTGGTGGGCTTCCTCTACTTCGTGGCTCAGCACCTTCAGCTGGTGGTCGGGCTGTCGCCGATGGTCGCGGGCTTCGCCCTGCTCCCCGGACTCGTGTTGATGATCATCTCGGGTCTGGCCGTCGTGGCCGTGGCAAAACGTTTCTCGCCCCGCATCGTCGTGCCCGTCGCGCTGTCGTTCTCGGTGGTGGCGTACGTGATGGTCGCGATCTCCACGGCCGACCTCGCCCTGCTGATCATCGCCTTCGCGCTGCTGGGCATCGGCATCGGCGCCGCCGAGACCGTGTCGAACGAGCTCATCCTCTCCAGCGCGCCGTCCGCGAAGGCGGGCGCGGCCAGCGCGGTCTCCGAGACCGCGTACGAGGTGGGTGCCGTGCTCGGCACGGCGGTGCTCGGTGGCATCCTCGCCGCGTTCTATCGGGCGCAGCTCGTGCTGCCGGCGGGGCTGCCCGAAGAAGCAGCGCACGCCGCGCGCGAGACTCTGGCTGGAGCCGTGGCGGTGTCGAACAAGCTCTCCGACCCCTCTCTCGCCGAGTCGCTGCGCCTCGCGGCGGCGCACGCCTTCGACTCGGGCGTCGTGATCACCGCGCTCATCGGTGCGGGGCTGATCGTCGTCGCCGCCCTGATCGCTGCCACTACCCTGGGAGGATCCCGCAGCACGTCGAAGAAGTGACGTGCCCCGAGCTCTGAGGAGAGCGATGTCGCGTGTCGTGAAGCTGGCCGTCATTCCCGGTGATGGCATCGGTCCCGAGGTGGTCGCCGAGGCCGTCAAGGTCCTCGACGCCGTCACCGCCGCATCCGACGTCACGTTCGAGAAGACCCCGTTCTCGCTCGGCGCGGGTCGCTACCTCGAGACCGGCGACACGCTCACCGACGACGACCTCGCCGCCATCGCCGCACACGACGCGATCCTGCTCGGCGCGGTCGGGGGAGTGCCCGGCGACCCGCGCCTGAAGAACGCGAACATCGAACGCGGGCTGCTGCTGAAGCTGCGTTTCGCGCTCGACCACTACGTCAACCTGCGTCCGTCGAAGCTGTACCCCGGAGCTTCCGGCCCGCTCGCCGATCCGGGCGAGATCGATTTCGTCGTCGTGCGCGAGGGCACCGAGGGGCCCTACGTGGGCAACGGCGGCTCCATCCGACAGGGCACCCCGCACGAGATCGCGAACGAGACCTCGGTCAACACGGCCTTCGGTATCGAGCGCGTCGTCCGCTACGCCTTCGCCCTCGCCGAACGTCGCCGCCAGACGCTCACCCTCGTGCACAAGACCAACGTGCTCGTGCACGCGGGCGGCATGTGGAAGCGCATCGTCGACGCGGTGGCATCCGAGTTCCCGGGGGTCGCCGTAGACTACCTGCACGTCGACGCGGCAACCATCTTCCTGGTCACGAACCCGGGCCGCTTCGATGTGATCGTCACCGACAACCTTTTCGGAGACATTCTGACCGACCTGGCCGGCGCCGTCACCGGTGGCATCGGCCTCGCCGCATCGGGCAACATCAACCCCGGCGGCGCGTTCCCCTCGATGTTCGAGCCCGTCCACGGATCGGCGCCCGACATCGCGGGCACCCAGAAGGCCGATCCCACGGCCGCGATCCTCTCCGTCGCCCTGCTGCTCGACCACCTCGGGCTCACCGACGAATCCGCCCGCATCACCCGCGCGGTCGAGAGCGACATCGCGAGCCGCGCCGGCGCCCGCACCACCGCCCAGATCGGCGACGCCATCGCCGCCGGCGTCCAGGCGTAACCTGGACGGATCGGCCCGCATCGCCTCCGCGCAATCGACAGATTTTGGATCACTGATGACGACCATCGACACCGACCCCGACACCGGACTCGACCCGCTCGAGTTCTCGGTCACCCGTAACCTCGCGGCCAAGAACGCGGCCGATCGCGACGCGATCCTGGCCGCTCCCGGCTTCGGGCAGAGCTTCACCGACCACATGGTCGACATCTGCTGGTCGGTCCGCGGCGGCTGGCACCGCCCGCGCGTCTCGCCGTACGGCCCGATCTCGCTCGACCCGGCCGCGGCCGTCCTGCACTACGGCCAAGAGATCTTCGAGGGCATCAAGGCCTACCGCCACGCGGACGGATCGGTGCACACGTTCCGTCCCGACCAGAACGGCCGCCGTCTGCAGCGCTCAGCGCGGCGCCTGGCGCTGCCCGAGCTGCCCGTGCCCTACTTCCTGCAGTCGCTGCGCGAGCTCATCGCCGTCGACGGCGCCTGGGTGCCTTCCGGCGAAGACCAGAGCCTGTACCTGCGCCCGTTCATGTTCGCGAAAGAGGCGTTCCTGGGCGTGCGTCCCGCGCACAAGGTCGCCTACTACCTCATCGCGAGCCCGGCCGGCGCCTACTTCAAGGGCGGCGTGAAACCGGTCTCGATCTGGCTGAGCGAGGACTACTCGCGCGCCGGCAAGGGCGGCACGGGAGCGGCGAAGACCGGCGGCAACTACGCCGCCAGCCTGCTGCCGCAGTCCGAGGCCTACGAGAACGAGTGCGACCAGGTCGTCTTCCTCGACCAGGACCGCAACGTCGAAGAACTCGGCGGCATGAACGTGGTGTTCGTCTACAAAGACGGCACGATCGTCACCCCGCAGTCCGACTCGATCCTCGAGGGCATAACGCGCGACTCGCTGCTGCAGCTGGCCCGCGACCGCGGTCACCACGTCGTGGGGCGCAACGTCTCGCTCGACGAATGGCGCCAGGGGGTGGCATCCGGAGAAATCGTCGAGGTGTTCGCCTGCGGCACCGCCGCCGTCGTCACCCCGATCGGTCTGCTCAAGGGCCGCGACTTCATCGACGAGCAGCCCACGGGCACCCTGGCTCTCGAGCTGCGCCAGGAGCTCACCGACATCCAGTACGGTCGCGCCGAAGACAAGCACGGCTGGCTCTACCGCCTCGACGCCTGAGTCGTGGCGACGGACGGAGGGACTCCCGGGCGACCGGGGGTCCCTCCGTTTTTCATCGAGGGCGGCCGCGCCCGTGCCCGATGAACGCGTTCCCTCCCGAGACACTCCGCGCCGCGGCGTGTGTCGCGAGGATCGGCGTTCATCGCGGGGAGCGGTCTGCGCGGGCCTGGCCCGTCGTCGCACCGGTGCACGGCGGGCCGGAGACAGGGCGTGCGTGTCGGGCCGGAGACAGGGCGTGCGCCTGGGGCCGTGCGCGTGGGGCCGGGCCGCTCGTCGGGCCGGCGCCCGGACGGCCGAGATAGGCGTGTCGGAGCCCGCCGATAGGCTGGAGCGGTGAAGATCGCTCGATTCAGCTACCAGGAGTCCATCCGCTACGGCATCGTCGACGACGGTGAACTCGTGGTGCTCGCCGGCGACCCGATGTTCGCCGGGTTCGAGACGACGGGGGAGCGCGTTCCGCTGGGTGAGGTCGCCCTGCTCGCGCCGGTCATCCCGCGCTCGAAGGTCGTCTGCATCGGCAAGAACTACCACGATCACGCGGCCGAGATGGGCGGGGAAGCCCCCGCCGAGCCGCTGATGTTCCTCAAGCCGAACACCTCGGTCATCGGGACGGGCGACGTGATCGTGCGCCCCACGAGCCTGACCTCGCACACCGACTACGAGGGCGAACTCGCCGTCGTCATCGGCCGCATCGCCAAGAACGTCCCCGCCGAGCGGGCGAGCGAGTACATCTTCGGTTACACCGTCGCCAACGACGTCACGGCGCGCGACCTGCAGCGTTCCGACGGGCAGTGGTCGCGGGCGAAGGGCTTCGACACGTTCTGCCCCGTCGGCCCCGTCATCGAGACCGACCTCGATCTCGACGCCGCCGCGATCACGACGCGCGTCAACGGCGAGGTGCGTCAGCAGGGGCCGGTCTCCGACATGATCCACGGCATCGGCGCACTCGTCGCGTACGCCTCGGCGGTGTTCACCCTGCTCCCGGGAGACCTGATCCTCACCGGCACCCCGGCGGGCGTCGGCCCCTTCGACGCCGGCGACACGATCGAGATCGAGGTCAGCGGCATCGGGGTGCTGCGCAACACCGCGCGCGATGCCTGACCTCGCCGCGCCGGCGGGTATCGACCTCGCCGCTGCTCAGCGCCGCACCGTGCGGGTGCTGGCGGCGGGACAGGTGCTCACCGGCGTGGCGTTCGGCGCGACGCTGTCGCTCGGCGCTCTTCTGGCCGCCGACCTCTCGGGGCAAGAGGCGCTGTCGGGCTTCGCCACGGCGGCGGTCACGCTCGGTGCGGCGTTGACGGCGATCCCGCTCGCGCGCCTGGCGGGGCGCCGCGGTCGGCGGGTCGCCCTCACCACGGGGAACGTCGCGGCCCTGATCGGAATCGTCGTCGTCATCGCGGCGGCGGGTCTTCGGCTCTTCCCCCTGCTGCTCGTGGGGATCGCGCTCATCGGTGCCGGCAACGCCGCGACGCTGCAGTCGCGCTTCGCCGCCACCGACCTCTCGAGCACCGCCCGCCGCGGCCGCGATCTGGCGACGGTGGTGTGGGCGACCACCGTCGGCGGGGTCGTGGGGCCCCTGCTCCTCGCGCCGGGGGAGCTGATCGGGGCGAGCGTCGGCATGCCGCGCCTGACCGGCGCCTACCTGTTCTCGTTCGCCGCCCAGGTCTGCGCGTTCGCGCTGTACGTGCTGGTCCTGCGTCCCGACCCGCTGCTGCTCGCCCAACGTCTCGATCGCGAGAAGACGGCATCCGCCTCCGCGCCCGCTCCGCAGGCCGACCGCCCCGGCCTCGCCCGCTTCGCCATGCTGGCCGTCGCCGCCTCGCACGTGACCATGGCGTCGGTGATGGCGATGACGCCGGTGCATCTGTCGCACATCGTGGCTCCGGATGCCGTGACCCTCGCCGTCGGTGTCACGATCGCCGCGCACGTGTTCGGCATGTACGGGCTGTCGCCGGTGTTCGGCGCCCTCGCCGATCGGTTCGGCCGCATCCGCGTCATCGTGCTTGGGCAGGTGCTGCTGCCGGCTTCGCTCGCCGTCGCCGCCACGATGCCGGATTCGCAGGCGGGGGTGTTGGTCGCGCTCGTGCTGCTGGGGCTGGGCTGGAGCGCGGCAACAGTGTCGGGCGCGGCGCTGCTCACCGAGGCGACCCCGCTCGCGCTTCGCCCGCGCCGGCAGGGCCGCAGTGACACCCTCATGACCGCGTGCGCGACGGTGGGATCGGTGCTCGCCGGCCTGATCCTCGGGGCGGTGGGCTACGACGGCCTGGCGCTCTGGGCTCTGGTCCCGGTGTCGACGGTCTGCCTGAGCGCGATCCTGCTGCGCCGGACCCGCACCCCCGCGTGAGCCGCGAGAATCTGTCGCTTCGGAGACCCCAGAAGCGATGATCTCTGGCGACTCACGCGCGACCCGCGGGAGCGCCGGGGCGCGGTCAGATCGCGTAGACCAGGCCGTCGAACGGCGACAGGTCGGAGTCGTTGCGCACGCCGAGGGCGTGCAGGGCGCGGTCGACGTCGAGCTCGTCGTTGAACACGTGGAACGCCACCCGGGCGCGGCCCGCGCGGCCCGACGCCGTGATGCCGTGGGCGGTGAGCTGGGCGAGCGCTTCGCCCGTGGCATCCGGCCATGTCACGATCGCCGAGGGGCGGGCGGGGTGAGCCAGGCCGAGACCGTCGCGGAAGCGCGCCGCGAGCCCGGTGGCGTGGGCGTAGATCGCGGTGATGTCGGCGTCGGCGAAGAGTGCGAGAGCGGGGGCTGCACCGACGAACGCCTGCCAGGCGGGTGACACGTCGAAGCGTCGGGCGTCGGATGCCAGCGTGCCGCCGGTGCCGTAGCACGACGACCACGGGTCGTCGCCCGAGTACCAGCCGGCCTGCACCGGACGGATCTCGCGCGCGAACTCGGGATCGATCGTGAGGAACGCCACTCCGCGGGGGCAGCACAGCCACTTGTAGGTGTGGCACACCGTCGCGTCGAACATCGTCGCGTCGATCGGAAGCCACCCCGCGGCCTGAGTGAGGTCGCAGAGGGTGCGGGCGCCCGCTCGTGCCGCGGCGGCGGCGATGCCGGCGGCATCCGCCACCTCGCCCGTCGCCGACTGCACCAGCGAGAACGCCACGAGCCACGTGTCGGGCGAGACCGCATCGGCGAGCTCGTGCAGGGGAGCGGTGCGCAGGCGGATGCCGCGGCCCGCGTGGACGAAGGGCGCCACGAGCGACGAGAAGTCGCCCTCGGCGCAGAGCACCTCGGCACCGTCGGGCACCGACGCGGCGATGAGCGAGACCAGCACCGAGGTCTGCGAACCGATGGCCACGTCGCCGACGGGCGCGCACACCAAGCGGGCGAACGACGATCGGGCCTGCTCGACGGCCAGCGACGCCGCGACGACGTCGGGACGACCGGATGCCGCGGACTCGAGGTCGGCGCGGACGGCGGCGACCGTCGCTCGCGGCGGGAGGCCGAGGGTGCAGGCGGCGAGGTAGTCGCGGCCACCGGCGAAGTGCGAGGTGAGGCTGCTCATGTGTCCAGGTTCCCGCCGAACGGGTTATTGCACCAGGGCAGGTGTTGCATGAGAAGCATCAAAAATGCTTATGTATGGGGATGAGCGAGACAGACGACGTCCTCGACGCCAACGCCCTCCGCGTCGTCAAGGCGATCGCCGACACGGGGTCGATCACCGCCGCCGCCCGCGCGCTCGGTTACAGCCAGCCCGCCGTGAGCCAGCAGTTGCGTCGGCTCGAGCGGCGCGCCGGGTTGCCGATCGTCGAGCGGGTCGGGCGCGGCATTCGTCTCACCGAGGCCGGCCTGGTGCTCGCGCGGCACGCCGCCACCGTCACCACCGCGCTCGACGCGGCCGCCGGCGACCTCGCCGAGCTGCGAGGGCTTCGCGCGGGGCGTGTGCGCATCGCGGCGTTCCCCTCTGCCTCGTCGACGGTCGTGCCGCGCGTGATCGCCGCGGTCACCGCCCGGCGTCCGGGAGTCTCGATCAGCTTCATCGAGGCCGAGCCGCCCGAAGCCATCTCCGCCGTGCGCGAGAACCGCGCCGATATCGCCCTGACCTACAGCTACCCGGGTGATCGGCGCGAACACCTGGAGTCCGCGGCATCCGGACTCTCGGCGCGGGTGATCGGCGACGACGACACCGTCGTGGTCGTGCCCATCGGGCACCCCGCCGCCGCCCACGACCCGATCGATCTGTCGCGGCTCGCGGGGGAGCGCTGGATCGCGGGCTGCCCGCAGTGCCGCGGACACCTGCTCGAGGCCTGCGGGCGGGCCGGATTCACGCCGGACATCGCGTTCGAGACCGACAACTTCATCGCGGTCGAAGCCCTCGTCGCCCAGGGGGTCGGCATGGCGATCCTGCCGCGCATGGCCGTGGTGTCGTTGCCCCTGCTCGCCGGAATCGCCGCTCCCCGTCTGCCCGCCGCCGAGGCGCGCACCCTGCACGTGGTCACCGCGCGGGGAGCGGAGCACGTTCCCGCCGTGGGGGCGGCTCTCGAGGTGGTGACCGACGTGCTCGCCGATCACCTCCGTCTCTCGGGAAGCGGGACCGCCCGCCGGTAGGATCGAGGCGATGTCTGCCACGCCTGATCCCCGCACCACGACCGCCTCCGGCGCCGACGTTCGCGTCCGCTTCTGCCCGTCTCCGACGGGTCTGCCGCACGTAGGTCTCATCCGCACCGTCCTGTTCAACTGGGCCTACGCCCGGCACAACGGCGGCAAACTCGTCTTCCGCATCGAAGACACCGACGCCGCGCGCGACAGCGAAGAGAGCTACCAGCAGTTGCTCGAGGCGCTGCGGTGGATGAACATCGACTGGGACGAGGGCGTCGAGGTGGGCGGCCCGCACGCGCCGTACCGGCAGTCCCAGCGTCACGACATCTACCGTGAGGTGCTCGACAAGCTCATCGCGGCCGGGGCCGTGTACGAGAGCTACTCCACCGCCGACGAGATCGACGCGCGCAACGCGGCCAACGGTCGGGCGAAGCAGCTCGGCTACGACAACTACGATCGCGACCTCACCGACGAGCAGAAGGCCGCCTTCCGCGCCGAGGGGCGCGAGCCCGCCTGGCGCGTGCGCGTGCCCGACGAAGACCTCACCTACCTCGACCTCATTCGCGGAGAGGTCACGTTCCCGGCCGGATCGTTCCCCGACTTCGTGGTCGTCCGCGCCGGCGGCATCCCGCTGTACACGTTCGTGAACCCCGTCGACGACGCCCTCATGGGCATCACCCACGTCATCCGCGGCGAAGACCTCATGCCCTCCACCGCTCGCCAGCTCGCGCTCTACCGCGCGCTGCTCGACGCCGGCGTCACCGACTACGTTCCGCGCTTCGGACACATGCCGCTCGTGCTGGGCGAGACCGGCAACAAGAAGCTCTCCAAGCGCGACCCGCAGGCCGACCTGTTCCTGCAGCGCGAGAAGGGCTTCATCCACGAGGGCCTGCTCAACTACCTGTCGCTGCTCGGATGGTCGCTCGCGAGCGACCGCGACGTGTTCTCGCTCGACGAGATGATCGCCGCGTTGGACATCGCCGACGTCAACCCCAACCCGGCGCGCTTCGACCAGAAGAAGGCCGAGGCGATCAACGGCGACCACATCCGAATGTTGGATGCCGATGACTTCGCGTCGCGGATCGTCCCCTACCTCGCGGGTGCGGGTCTCATCGCTGAGCAGCCGAGCGAGGAGCACCGCGCGATCATCGCGTCGGCCGCGCCCCTCGTGCAGGAGCGCGTGCAGCTGCTCGGTGAGGTCCCGGGGATGCTCGGGTTCTTGTTCGTCTCCGACGTGGAGTACGCCGAGGACGCCCTGAAGGGCCTTCCGGCCAACGCGGGCGAGGTGCTGGTCGCCTCGGTCGCCGCCCTCGAGCTCGTACCCGAGTCCGCCTTCACCACCGAGGCCGTGCAGGCGGCGTTGTCGACCGCTCTGGTCGACGAGCTGGGGCTCAAGCCCCGCGTCGCCTTCGGCCCCCCGCGCGTCGCCCTCACGGGCCGCCGGGTGTCGCCGCCGCTGTTCGAGTCGATGGAACTTCTCGGCAAGGCCGACACCCTCCGCCGTCTCGGCGCCCTGGTGCAGCACCTGGGTTGAACGGAACGGCCCACGCGACGCGCGCGGGCCGGCCCCGTTTTGGCACTCGGGCCGACGTCGCGTAAGCTTGTCCCTCGGCACGAGTTACGGCTCACCGCCTTGGGGTATGGTGTAATTGGCAACACGGCGGTTTCTGGTTCCGTTGTTCTTGGTTCGAGTCCAGGTACCCCAGCAAGACGAAAAGCCCCGGTCATCGCGTATGTTGCGAGAAGCCGGGGCTTTTGCTTTCTTCCCGCCCCGACGTGATGCCGCACTCGCGAAGGGGTACGCCGCATGACCCGAACCACACCGCCGCCCCCGCGGCCTCGGTCGGCGCAGCAGCGGCGCCGACGCAGGGAGCAGCTTGCGACGTGGATCACCCTGTCGGTGGTCGTCGTCATCTGCGCGGCCGTCGGCGTCGGCGCGTACGCGATGGCGAACTCCTGGTGGGTCGTCGAGGGTCCCGCGCCGTCGGCCGACCAAGAGCTGTCGGACGGACAATCCCGATTCGACCGCGCCGGGACCGACTTCTTCAACCGGCAGCGCGCCGTCGTCATCGATCTGACGACCTCGGCGTCGGCCAGCGACCTGGGCCTTCCCGCCGACGCGGACACGCCGGTGGAGACCCTCGTGCCGCTCACGGTGACGGTGCGGGCCGACGGGGAGTCCCTGGATTTCTCGGGCGTGACGTGGTTCGCGCTCGCGACGGGCGGCGATCGCCTGTCGGCGGTGAGCGTGCAGCCGGCCTCGAGCACGACGTGGGTCAGCATCCGCGCCGACCTCGAGCAACGGGCGGCTCAGTGGGGATGGTCCGAGGCCGACGTCGCCACCCTCGCGCAACAGGTCGGCGACGCGGCCCGCGCCGAGGGCCAGGCGACCACGGCGAGCCTGCCGCCCACGCCCCTCGGCAGCATCACGGTCTCGGCCCACGTCGCGGTCGACGCCGACGGGCGACTCTCGTTGCAGTACGTCTTCGCCCGCTGATCGGGCGAGGGGCGCGTGCGGCGCGAGGAACGGCATCCGGTTTCGCGTGGGGGAGATCGGCCCCCGCCGGGTCGTGGTCATCCGAGAGGCGATGCACGACCGGTCGTGACGAGCGAGAATGGGGCCATGGGTCTTTTCGTGCAGCGTCCCGAAGAACCGAGCGAGTGGGCGGGCCTTCCCGGCGAGCCCCAGCGGCCGCGCAGTCGCGCCGAGGTCCTGCCCGACGACGCTCCGCTCGACGTCGCGTCGCCCGCTCTGCTCGGGCTCGGTGAGACGTCGATCTCGTCGATCGAGATCCCGGTGACCGCCGTCGACGACAGCACGTCGCCGGAGGAGTAGGGGGCGCGTTCGTCGGGGGTGAGCATGGCTTCGCTACGATCCCCTCAGTGCCCGCGTCGACGGGCCGGAGCCGGAAGCAGGTCACCCGTGAAGCGTTGGTCCCTCGTCGTCGCTGTCGTCGCCCTCCCGCTGCTGGTCGCGGGATGCACTCCCTCCGCGTCGGGCGACACGCCGGTGACGGGCTCGAGCGCGAGTCCCGCGGCGTCCATCGGTTCGCAGGCGCTTCCGCCGACGGTCGTCTCGCCCGGAGAACTCGACACTCGCGACGCGACGGTCGTCGTGGCGACCGCCCTCGTGCTCGCGGTGCCCGACGGCACCGAAGCCGAGTGGAGCGGGACGACGGCGGATCCCACGATCGCGGAGTTCTCGGCCGGCGGAGCGTCGGAGGGCGCCGTCTTCCGTCCGGGGTTCGAGGCGCGCAAGGTGGGCACCACGACCGCGACGCTCACCGGCCCCGACGGCCAGCAGATCGCGTTCACGATCTCGGTCGTCGCTCCCTGACGGGGAAGCACGCGCGAGGACTCCGTCCGGGTGCGTGCCTCACCGCGGGGTCCTCAGCGGGTGTTCGTGAGCCGCGCGGCCATTCCCTCGAGCAGAAGGTCGATGCTCATCTGCAGCTGCGTGTCGTCGAAATCGACGAGGTCGGCTCGAGCGAAGCGTCGAAGGGCCGGGAGGTGTGCGCTCTCCGCCTCGTCGAGTGCGAGACGCAGTTCCGGAACCTGCGGGTGCCCCGACGGCTGCTGCGCGATGAGTCGCTCGCGTGCCAGAGCGCCGGCCATGGTGGTGAGCGCCGCCAGACTACGGGCGGCGGTCTCGTCATCGAAACCGGCCTCCGTCATGATGCGCAGGGTGCGATCGACGGGCTCGAGGAGCGCGACGTTGGCAGCCGTGAGGCGCACGTACACGCCGAGACCCTTGGCGGCGAGCACGGCACCGTGCATCGACAGCGCCAGGAGTCGACACGCTTGCCGCCAATCGGCATCCTGGGGAAGAGCAAGGGTGCCGAAGTTCCCGGTGAACGCCTCGAAGGCCACAGCCTGTCGAAGGGCGCCCACGTCGCTGACGTGATGATGCACCGCCGCGCGGTCGACGCCGAGGCGGTCGGCGACGGCCTTGACGGTGATCGTCTCCGCGTCCAGGTCTCGCGCCGCCTCGACGATCCGGGCCGCGGTGAGTCCGGCGCGGGTGCCGCGCCCGCGCCGAGGCCCGTCCGGGGTCGTCTCGTCGTCGGTCACCCGTCCATCCTAGGCGTCGACGATTGTATTCACGGGCGTGAATACCTACTCTGAGCATGGTCGTCTCACTGGGGGACGCCGCCTCAACAGAAGGAGAACGCAATGGCCGGGACATCGGGACACGTGACCGCCGACAGCACCATCGGCTCATGGTTGGAGCATCCCGTCGGCGGCCCGCTGATCCGCGGACTCCTACGGGAGTCCGGAGTGGGCGATGACGCCCTGGGTCCCGTCCGGGGACTCCCGCTGCAGCAGCTCGTGACGATGAGTCAGGGCAAGATGCCGCAATCCGTGGTCGACGATCTGGTCTTGCGCGCGAACGACGGGGTCGTTCCGCCGTCGGGGGACTCGGCGGGATGGGTGGAGAAGATCACGCCGGGTCGATTCGCGGGGAAGACGATCGTCGTCACCGGTGCCGCCGGCGGGATCGGTCGTGCGACGGCCGTGCGCATCGCGCGAGAGGGTGGTCGGGTCGTGGCGGTCGACATCAGCGGCGACCGGCTCGCCGAGACCGCGGCCGCCGCCGAGGGCGCCGAGATGGTCGTCGTCGTGGGAGACATCACGCGGCAGCAGGACATCGACGAGATCGTCGCAGCCGCGGGGGACCGCATCGACGGCCTGGCGAACGTCGCCGGCATCAACGACGACTTCTCGCCTCTGCACGAAACCAGTGACGAGATGTGGGATCGAGTGATCGGTATCAATCTCACCGGGGGCTTCAAGCTGTCGCGCGCCGTCGTTCCGCTCATGCTCACGGCGGGATCCGGGGCGATCGTGAACGTCACTTCCGAGGCGGGGCTCCGAGGAAACGCCTCCGGGAACGCGTACACGGTGTCCAAGCACGGCGTGATCGGTCTGACGCGGAGCGCCGCGTTCATGTACGGGCCGCAGGGGCTGCGCGTCAACGCTGTCGCACCGGGCGGCGTCGCCACCGGCATCCCGATGTCCGCCCACCCCTCTGTGGCGGGATCCGCCCGCCTGGCACCGTTCCAGCAGGCGATCCCGACGATCGCCACCGCCGAGAAGCTCGCCGCGTCCATCACGTTCCTGCTCAGCGACGACGCGGTGAACATCAACGGGGCGATCCTGCCCTCCGACGGCGGGTGGTCGGTGCAGTAGTCGCCCGTGTCGAGGGGACGGGTGCCGCGGAGCGCGCAGACCCGTCTCCTCGACACCCGGCTCGGGCGGCCCCGCGACGTTCCTCGCGTCGGTACGCACCTGGATGCCGCGGAGTATTGCTGTGTGTTGTTTCGTGTTGTATCGTGTGGGAATCTTCGAAGGAGATCCCGTGTACGCAATGGAGCGCCAGCAGCTCATCGAGCGCGAACTGCGCGAGGTCGGACGCGTCAGCGTCATCGACCTGGCCCGCCGCTTCGACGTGACGACCGAGACCGTGCGCCGCGACCTCGACCGCCTCGAGGGCACCGGATCTCTGCGCCGCGTGCACGGTGGGGCGGTCGGTATCGACCGGGCCAGCACGGCGGAGTCCTCGCTCACCGAGCGGCGTGAGCGCCGCGGTGACGCCAAGCGCGCGATCGCCGCCGAGGCGGCCGGCCTTCTCGGAGCGGACTTCCGCGGGTCGATCTTCCTCGACGGCGGAACGACGCCCGCCGCCGTGGCCGCGATGCTCCCCGCCGCGCTCGACGCCGGCTCCGGGGTCGAGGTCGTCACGCACTCGCTCGAGGCGGCGCACCTGCTCGCGGGCGAGGAGCGTCTCTCGCTCACCACCATCGGCGGACGGGTACGCGGGGTGACCGCCGCGGCCGTCGGTGCGCACACCGTTCGCACCATCGGCCAGCTGCGCCCCGATATCGCCTTCGTCGGCACGAACGGTCTGAGCGCCGGCTTCGGGCTCAGCACGCCCGATCCCGACGAGGCCGCCGTCAAGACCGCCATCATCCAGTCGGCCCGTCGCGTCGTGCTCGTCGCCGACGCGGCCAAGTTCGGAGAGGAACTGCTCGTGCGTTTCGCCCGACTCGACGAGATCGATGTGCTCGTCACCGACGCGGCCCCGCCCGCCTCGCTCGCGGAGGCCCTGGCCGACGCCGACGTCGAGGTGCGTGTCGCATGATCGTCACCCTGACCGCCAACCCCTCGGCCGACCGCGCCGTGGTGCTCTCCGACGCCCTCGCCCCCGGTGAGGTACAGCGCGCGCTGTCGTCCCGCGAAGACGCCGGCGGCAAGGGCGTCAACGTCGCCCGCGTGGTCACGGCGGCCGGAGCCCCCGCGCGCGCCGTCGTCCCCGTCAACGCGCACGACCCGTACCGGATGCTGCTCGAAGACACCGCCATCGCCCTCGACCTGGTGGAGGTCGCGGGGCGCGCCCGGGCCAACCTCACCATCACCGACCCGGCGGGCGAGACCACCAAGCTCAACCTGCCGGGTGCCGAGCTGTCCGGCGCCGAAGCCGAGGCTCTGGTCGCCGGCGTCGTCGCCGCGGCCGAGGGCGCCACGTGGCTCGTGCTCGCCGGATCGCTGCCGCCGGGCGTTCCGGCCTCGTTCTACGCCGATCTCATCACCGCGGTCCGCGTGCGCTGGGGCGCCGCCGCTCCGCGCGTCGCGGTCGACGCCTCGGGCCCGGCCCTGGCCGCGGTGGTCGCCACCGCCCGTCCCGACCTCATCAAGCCCAACCACGAAGAGCTCGCCGAACTCGTCGGCGAAGACGCCGCCGGCGACGCCGATGTGCTCACCGAAGCGACCCGCCGCGCACGCACGCTCGTGCCCGAGCGGGTGGCATCCGCCCTCGTGACCCTCGGGGCCGACGGTGCCCTGCTGTTCACGGCCGACGGCGCGTGGCGCGGTCGCGCCCCCCGAATCCAGGTCGCCAGCACGGTCGGCGCGGGCGACAGCTCGCTCGCCGGCTACCTGCTGGCCGACCTCGAGGGAGCCTCGGCTCCCGACCGTCTCGCGCGGAGCATCTCGTACGGCGCCGCCGCCGCGACCCTGCCGGGGACTCAGGCCCCGACACCGGCCGATCTGCCCGCGGGCACGATCGCCGTCTCCGACTTCTCCACCCACACCGCAACATCCTGACCACGGAGGTCACCAGACAATGTCCGACATCATCACCGCGGAGCTCGTCACCCTCGACGCGCCCCTGGGCACCGACAAGCAGTCGGTGATCCGTGCCCTGGCCGAGCGCGTCGTCGCGCAGGGTCGCGCGACCAGCGCCCAGGAACTCTTCGACGACGCCTGGGCCCGTGAGCAGAAGGACGAGACCGGCCTGCCCGGCGGCATCGGAATTCCGCACGCCCGCAGCGCCTCGGTCACCGAGCCGACCCTCGCGTTCGCGCGTCTGACGCCCGGGGTCGACTTCGGCGCCCCCGACGGCCCCGCCGACATCGTGTTCCTCATCGCCGCGCCCGCCGGTGCCGACGAGGCGCACCTGGCGGTGCTGTCGCAGCTCGCGCGGAGCCTCATGAACAACGACTTCATGTCGGGTCTGCGCGCCGCGCAGACGCCCGCCGACGCCGTGCGCATCATCACGGATGCCGTGACCCCGGCCCCCGCCGCTTCGGCCCCCGCCGCAGCACCTGCCGCCGCGGCAGCCCCCACCGCCACGCGCGCCGAGACCCGTGCCGCGGGCCGCACGAAGAAGATCGTGGCGGTCACCGCGTGCGCCACCGGCATCGCCCACACCTTCATGGCCGCCGACGCGCTCACCGCCGCCGGCGCCGAGACCGAGGGCGTCGAGCTGATCGTGGAGCCGCAGGGCTCGAGCGGCTACAAGGCCCTGCCGCAGAGCGTCATCGACGACGCCGACGCCGTGATCTTCGCGGTCGACGTCGACGTGCGCGAACCCCAGCGCTTCGCGGGCAAGCCCGTCGTGCGCGCCGGCGTCAAGCGCGGTATCGAGCAGCCGAAGCAGCTCATCGCCGAGGCCCTCGCCGCCAGCGACAACCCGAACGCCGCGCGCGTGCAGGGCGGTGCCGCCGGTGCGGGTGCCGCCGAGGCCCCCATCGCCCAGCAGTCGGTCGGCCGCCGCATCCAGCGGTGGCTGCTGACCGGTGTCAGCTACATGATCCCGTTCGTCGCCGGTGGCGGTCTGCTGATCGCCCTCGGGTTCCTTCTCGGCGGGTACCAGGTCACGCAGAACGCGGCCAACGTCATCATCCAGAACTCGCTGTGGGATCTGCCGACCGAAGGCATCACGTCGTCGTTCGGCCCGCTGGGCCAGTACCTCGGCTCGGTCGCGTTCATGATCGGGTCGACCTCGATGGGCTTCATCGTGGCCGTGCTCGCGGGCTTCATCGCCTACGCGATCGCCGATCGCCCCGGCATCGCCCCGGGCTTCGTCGCCGGTGCCGTCGCCGTGCTCATGAACGCCGGCTTCATCGGCGGCATCATCGGTGGTCTGCTCGCCGGTTTCATCGCCTGGTGGCTCGGTCGCTTCGACGCCCCGCGGTGGCTGCGCGGCCTCATGCCGGTGGTAATCGTGCCCTTCCTCGGCTCGATCTTCGCCTCGGGGCTGATGATCCTCTTCCTCGGACGCCCGATCGCCTCGCTCATGGCCGCCCTCACCGAGGGCCTCACCGGCCTCGCGGGCAGCGGTGCCGGCGCGATCGTGCTGGGCGTGATCCTCGGCCTCATGATGTGCTTCGACCTCGGTGGCCCGGTCAACAAGGTCGCCTACGTCTTCGCCACCACGGGCCTCGCCGCCGCCACCCAGTCCAACACCACGCCGTACCTGATCATGGCCGCGGTCATGGCCGCGGGCATGGTGCCGCCGCTCGCGATGGCGCTGGCCTCGACCGTGCTCGCCCGCGGCCGGTTCACGCCGGTCGAGCGTGAGAACGGCGCCGCAGCCTGGCTGCTGGGTGCTTCGTTCATCTCCGAGGGCGCGATTCCGTTCGCCGCCGCCGACCCGCTGCGCGTCATCCCCGCCTCGATGGTGGGCGGTGCGATCACCGGTGGACTCAGCATGATCATCGGCGTGCAGTCGTTCGCCCCGCACGGCGGCGTGTTCGTGTTCTTCGCGATCAACCCCTTCTGGGGTTTCGCGCTCGCAATCGCGTTGGGTACGGTCGTGACGGCGCTGATCGTCGTCGCGCTCAAGCGCATCGGCGCTCAGAAGGACCCGTCCGTGGCCGAGACCGCTCCCGCGGCCACGGTCGCCGCGTAATACCCCCGTCGAATCGAGAGGATTCACCATGGCAGAACGTCAGGCCACCATCGCCAGCGCCTCGGGCCTCCACGCCCGTCCCGCGAAGCTCTTCGTGCAGGCCGTGCAGGAGAAGAAGATCCCCGTCACGATCGCAGCCGAGGGCGGTGCCGACCTCAACGCCGGCAGCATCCTCTCGCTCATGGGCCTGGGTGCCGGTCACGGCACCGTCGTGACCCTGAAGGCCGAGGGCGACGGCGCCGAGCAGGCGCTCGACGAGCTCGTCGCTCTTCTCGAGACCGACCTCGACGCGCAGTAAGCACCGCGCTTCACAACACCGGATGCCACGGGCCCCAGGGCTCGTGGCATCCGGTGTTTCGCGTACGGGTGGCGGGCCGAACTCCTGAGTTTCGCCGGTCGCTGCGGGCTGTCGGACGCCGAAGGGCCCGGGCGCGCGGATTGTTCAGGAGTGTGGCCCGGTCCGAACCTCAGACGTCGAGAGTACCGCCCGGCTGCAGATCGACGAACGATCCGCCGTTCTGCTCCGCGGCCCAGGTGAGGCGCGCGGCGCCCATCTGCTTGCCCGCCGTCGACAGGGTCATGTCGTGGGTGGCGAAGACCCGGTCGGGCTTGACGTCGAGGACGAAGTCGATGGCGTCGCCGATCTTCAGCCACGGGGCACCGACGGGCGCGGCCAGCAGCTGCACCTTCGAGCGCTTCGGGACGGCGTACGAATCGCCGGGGTAGTACAGCGCGTCGTTGACGAGTACGCCGACGTTGTCGACGTTCGGGATCGACTCGTGGATGACCGCGTGCGTCCCGCCGAAGAACTCGAGGTGGAAGGGGCCCACGTCGAGGCGATCGCCGGGGGAGACCGCGATGACGTCGAAGCCGGCGGCCGCGTGCACCACGCCCTCGGGACCGTAGATCGGAACGCCGGGGTGGGCCTTCTGCAGGCGCGTGAGGTGATCGGCCGTCCAATGGTCGGCGTGTTCGTGGGTGATGACGACGCCGACGAGACCGACGAGGTCTTCGAGCGGCGAGGTGAAGCTCCCGGGGTCGACGACGAGGGTGTGTCCCGACTCGACGAGGACCAGGGCGGCGTGTTCGTGCTTCGTGAGGCGCATGCTCCCAGTGAACTCCGCGACCGCGCGGGCGGCAACCGCTGGCGGGGGAGGCGAAGTCGGGCTATCGGCTCTTCCGCCCGCCGCGTTCTCGCGGTACCGTGGCCGGACACGCCCGGGAATTTGGTGGTTCCGGCCCCGATTTTGCGTGCGCGCAATTCGTGGTGCATACTTGAACGGTTGCGAAGCGGCCCCATCGTATAGCGGCCTAGTACGCTGCCCTCTCACGGCGGTAACGCGGGTTCGAATCCCGCTGGGGTCACCACAGAGAAAAAGGCTCCGACCATGTGGTCGGGGCCTTTTTCGTGTCTCGGTTTCTTGCGCCTCGGTGGCGCGCCCGCGCGGCTCCGGGCCTGAACCCGTCTCAATCCTCGCTCGCGGCGCGGCGCCGACGCACCAGGCGACGCGTCCCCCAGACCACGGCGAAGACGACTCCCGCGACGGCGATCCACGGCAGCAGGAACCCCAGGCCGATGACGACGCCGTTCAGCGTCGCGACGAGGCCGTTCCAGCCGGCGATGAGCCCGTCGCCGAAGCCGGCGGGGTCGGCGGTGACGGATGCCGCGGGCTCGGTCAGTTGCACGCTCAGCGTCGACATCGCCACCTGCGACTCGACCGACTGCAGCACCTGCCGGTCGCTGTCGAGTTGCGCCTGACGCTCCGCGAGTGCGGACTCCGCGGTGATGAGGTCGGACACCGATGCCGCTTGGGCGAGGAGTTCGGTGAGGCGCGCCACCGAGGTCTCTCCGGCCGACACCCGGGCACGCAGGTCGACGGCTTGCTCGGTCACGTCGGAGCGGGTGACGCTCGTCGCCGTGACCTCGCCGACCTCGCGAAGGCCGTCCATCACCGAGGTGAGGGTGTCGGCGGGTACGCGCACGGTGATCCAGCCCGACGACGTCGGTGACATGGCGGCGGAGCCGTCGATCGGCAGGCCCATCGCCCCACCGCCCAGCTGGGACGACTCGACGTATCCGCCGACGCTCGTCGCCGTGGCCGAGATCGTGTCGATCGCCGCGGTGAGATCGTCGACCTCCACGGTGCTCGACCCGGTGGCGACGATGTCCCGGGTGCCGGCGTCTCGAGTGCCCGCGTCGAGTGCGACCGAGGAGTCTCCCGCTGCGCCCGACCCCGCGGCCGCCTCCTGGCCCGGGGCTGCGGGCGCACTGTCGACACTTCCGGCGTCGAACCGTTCGCCGGCCCACGGGACGCCCTCTGCCGCGCCGGAGCCGGCCGCCGCCGACCCGCCGGAGCTCTGGGAGGTGGTCAGGGTGGGGCCGACCACGGCCGCGATCACCACGACGGCGGCGGCTGCTCCGACCCCCGTCCAGATACCGCGACGGCGTCGACGCACGCGGTCGCGCTCGTGGCCGATGCGTGCGAAGACGGCGTTCTCGATGGCATCCACGCGATCCGCGGGAAGCGAGGGCAGGGTGGGGCTGGTCATGGGGTCTCGGTCTCCATCGCGGTGGCGCGTACCCGGGAGCGGATACGGGAGAGGCGGTTGCGCACGGTGCCGTGGGATACGCCGAGCTCCGCGGCGGCGGCCTCGTAGCCGTACCCCTCCGCGGCGCACAGTCGGAAGATCTCGCGGTCCAGCTCGCTCAGGCGGTCGACGGCCGCGAGGATGGCCGCCACCGTCTGGGCCTGCACGACCTGCGCCTCGACGTCGATGACCGCGGGGATCTCGTCGTCCAGCGCCGCGTGCGATCCGTGGCGCCGACGCGCCCGCAGGCGGTTCTGCGCCTGCAGCCGGCACACCGTCGCGAGCCAGGGGAGGAGCGACGCCCCCTCCAGTCGCAACGACGGGATCTTCCGCCACGCGACCACGAACGTCTCTTGCACGACGTCTTCCGCGTCGCTCGCATCGCCCACCAGGCCGAAGGCGATCCAGTACACCGGACGCGCGTACGCGCGGTACAGCTCGCGGTACGCGACCTCCGACCCGCCGGCGGCGCGCGCCACGAGGGCCCTGTCGTCGATGACGTCGTGGGTCATGGCATCCGTCCCGCTCCCGGTCGATTCCCGTGAGCACTCTCTCACTGAGAGGTGTCCGCCCGCGCGTGATCGTCTCGCATCCGGTGGGGACGAGGGGCGGGGCCGGAGCCGGGCACCCGATAGAATCGAGCGTTTCCCCGACGAAAGGCCCCGCCATGGAGCTGCAGCTCGACCCCGTCTTCCAGACGGTCACTCTGGTGGTCCTGGTGCTGATCCTGGTCGCCGACCTGCTCATCATCCTCAAGCGCCCGCACATCCCCGCGGCGAAGGAATCGACGCTGTGGGTCGTGTTCTACGTCACGCTCGCCCTGATCTTCGCGGGTGTGCTGTGGATCGTCGCCGGGGGAGAGGTCGCCGGGCAGTTCGTCGCCGGGTGGTTGACCGAGTACAGCCTGTCGATCGACAACCTCTTCGTGTTCGTGCTGATCATGGGGCAGTTCGCCGTGCCCCGGCGCTATCAGCAGGAGGTGCTGATGGTGGGCATCATCATCGCGCTGATCCTGCGCGGGGCGTTCATCCTCGTGGGCGCCACCATCATCGAGAACTTCAGCCCGATCTTCTACCTCTTCGGCGCCTTCCTGGTCTACACCGCGATCCGCCAGGCGTTCCCCGGCTCCGAACACGACGGCGACTCGCAGAAAGAGAACCTCATCGTGCGGACGCTGCGCCGCGCCCTGCCGATGAGCGACGCGTACGACGGCAAGAAGATCGTCACGCGCGTCGACGGCAAGAAGCTGTTCACCCCGATGATCATCGTCTTCGTCGCGATCGGCGTCACCGATCTGCTGTTCGCGATCGACTCGATCCCGGCGATCTTCGGCATCACGCAGAGCCCGTTCATCGTCTTCACCGCGAACCTCTTCGCGCTGATGGGGCTGCGCCAGCTCTACTTCCTGCTCGGCGACCTGCTCGATCGCCTCAAGTACCTGCACTACGGGATCGCGTTCATCCTGGCGTTCATCGGCGTGAAGCTCGTCTTCCACGCGATGCACGTCAACGAGCTGCCCTTCCTCAACAACGGCGAACCGATCGAATGGGCGCCGGAGATCTCGACGTGGGTGTCGCTCGCCGTGATCATCGTGTCGATGGCGGTCGCCACCGTCGCCAGCCTGATCGCCGCCCGTCGCGAGCCCGCCGCCGTCGGCGCACAGGATGCCGCGGCCGACGTCGCCGACGAGAAGGGCACCCCGACGACGGTGGAGCACCCCGAGCGCGACTGACGTTTCGCCTCGCACGCCCTCCTGGGCACACGCGTCAGCCCCGAGGCGGGCGTGTCCCACTTCGTGCAGGTGAACGCCGGTCTTTCTGCACCAAGTGGGACATCACGCGCGAGGCTGGGGCGGCGCTCTGTGGCGTGTCCCACTTTGTGCGGGTGGATGACTGATTTCCTGCACGAAGTGGGACACGGTGTCGCGCCGGGGCGCTCAGAACGCGCGGAGGTTCGCGTGCAGGCCGCCGTCGACGTACTCCTCGCGCAGAATGCCGCGCCGACGCAGGATCGGGACCAGGTCGTCGAGCACGCGGTGCACGGTGACCGGGTGCAGGTCGCCCCACAGCAGCACGCCGTCGTTGCCCCAGGTGCCGAGCTCTTCGATGCGGTCGGCGAACTCGTCGGCCGTCCCCACGAAGCCGCTGCCGTCGTTCAGTCGTCCGAGGCGTGCGTGGGCGCCCAGCAGTGTGCGCAGCGGCGCGTCGTCGTCGTGCTTCCCGACGAGTCGCCGGATGCTGCCCTCCGACACGTGCTCGCCGAAGATCGACCGGTCCAGTGGGCGGTCCAGATCGAGGGCCGTCAGATCGGTCTCGAGGTCGCTCGACTGCTTGCGGGCGATCGCGATCAGCGCCTCGTCGTCGGGGTGGGCGGATGCCGCGACCAGGCGGTCGGCTTCCTCCGGCGACGACACGAGCACGGGTTGGATGGCGAACAGGATCTTGATGTCGTCGGCCGAGCGCCCCGCGGCTTCCGCCGCAGCGTGGACGCGTCCGCGGTAGGCGCGGATGCTCGCCTCGTCGAGGGGGGCGAGCGCCAGTTGCACATCGGAGTTGTGCCCGGCGAACGACAGGCCCCGCCCGGATCCGCCGGGTGACACGATCGCCGGCTCGCCGTCGGTGAAGGGAACGGCGTTCAGCGGACCGTCGAAGCCGAAGTGCTCGCCGCGGTGACGCGTGGCGTGCAGTTTCGTCCCGTCGGCGTAGACGCCGCTGCGCTCGTCCTCCACAAGCGCGCCCTCACCCCAGCTGCGCCAGAGGTCCCGGATGCCGCTGAGCCACTCCTCGGCGCGGTCGTAGGCCGCGTCGTGTCCGAGCTGCGGGGCGGGGGAGAAGTGCCGGGCGCTGCCGGTGTCGGTCACCACGTTCAGCCCGAGGCGGTGCCCGCTCAGGTGCTGAAGGGTCGCGAACTGCCGGGCGGCCGTGTACGGCAGGTACGCCGCCGGGTTGACCGTGGGCACGACGCCGAGGTGCCGCGTGGCGGCGAAGAGGTAGGGGGCGAGCAGCAGCGGATCGTGCTTGGGGCCGCCGAACGCGTGGCGCACGCGGAGGTCGATGGTCTCGGCACTGCCCAGCGAGGGGGCGTCTTCGATGATCAGCAGATCGAAGCCCGCCTGCTCCAGGGTGCGGGCGGAGTCCTGGTAGAGCCCGGGCTCCGTCCACCGGTGGTTCCACCGCAGGTAGGGGTGGCCCCACCCGTGGGGGCCGAAGCCGCGGGCGAGGAACCAGCCGAAGTGCTGCAGACGGCTCACAGCACGACCACCTCTCGCTCGACGTCCGACGAGAGCCCGGCGAGACCGTCGAGCGCCTGAGCGAGGTCGGCGAGCAGGTCGTCGATGTCTTCGATCCCGATCGAGAAGCGCAGCGTGCCCGGGAAGACCCCCGCGCGCTCGCGCTCGGCGACCGTGCGCGCGGCGTGCGAGGTGCTCTGCGGGTGCAGCACGAGCGAGCGCACATCGCCCAGGTGGGTCATGTGCGTGATCACCTCGACCGATTGCACGACGTGGCGGACCGCTTCGAGACCGCCGCGGAGGGTCACGGTGAACACCGAGCCGCTGCCGCGGCGCAGGTAGCGCGCACCGAGCTCGTGGTGCGGGTGCGATGCCAGGCCCACGTGGTCGACGCGCTCGACCTCGGGGCGCTCCTCCAGCCACCGCGCCACGGCGAGGGCGTTCTGCGACTGCCGCTCGACGCGCAGGCTGAGGGTCTCGATGCCCTGGCCGATCAGGAAGGCGTTGAGCGGCGACGGCGAGGGACCGAACCGCGGGGCGACGCTCTCGCGGATGTAGGCCCCGCGCGCGCGTCCGCCGTGCTTCTCGGCGTAGCTCGCCCCGCCCAGGCGGTCGGTCTGCACGAGGTGGGGGAACCGGTGTCCCGAGGCCGCCGCGTCGAAGCGTCCGTCGTCGACGATGACGCCACCGAGCACGGCCCCCTGACCGGCGAGGAACTTGCTCGCCGAGTGCACGACCACGGCCGCGCCGTGCTCGAGGGGCCGCAGGAGGTACGGGGTGGTGAACGTGCTGTCCACGACGAGGGGGATGCCGTGCTGCCGCCCGATCGTCGAGACCGCGGCGATGTCGAGCACGTCGTTACGGGCGTTGGAGAGCGTCTCGGCGAAGAAGGCGCGCGTGCGCGGGGTGATGGCATCCCGCCACGCGTCGAGGTCGGAGGCGTCGACGAAGGTCGTCTCGATCCCCAGGCGGGCGAGGTTGTCGAGCAGGAGTCCGCGGCTGCCCTCGTAGATGTGCTCCGACACGACGACGTGATCGCCGGCGCCCGCGAGCGCGAGCAGGGCGACGGTGACGGCGGCCTGTCCGCTCGAGACGAGCACGGCCTGGTCGCCGCCCTCGAGAGAGGCGAGACGCTCCTCGACCGCCTGGACGGTGGGGTTGCCCGTGCGGGTGTAGCCGAAGCCGGCGCCCGTGCCGAAGTGCTCGGCGGACTCGTCGAGATCGGTGAACGTGAAGCCGGCCGTCAGGTAGATCGGGAGCGCGCGCGGCGATGCGGACACGGTCGAGGCGCCCACGTGCACCTGTCGGGTCGAGAATCCCGGTTCTGCGTTCGCGGCCATGCGGCACGCTCCTTCCTGCGGCGTGTCGACAGGCTTTCACGCGGGGCCGGGGAGCGCCCAAACGTGCGGCGCCGTGTTACGTCGTCGACGCCGCGCGCTCTCCCTCCCGCGCCGCCGACGGCCTCGCGATCGACGCCGGCGGCGAAGGCTGTGCCGGTGTCGCCGGTGGTATCGTGGCGAGGTGCGGATCGCCGGCCTCCTCCTTAGCGGCCGCGACGAGACCTTGTTCTAGGCCTTTCTCGTCGCGGAGTTCGTCGCGGGCCTCACACCCCTCCCGAGGAGAAACGCAAACCATGAGCAGCGCATCGATCGACGGCATCCGGATTCCGGATCGTCCTCGCACCCTGGCCGAGAAGGTCTGGGACGACCACCTCGTCGTCAAGGGCGAGAACGGCCAGCCCGACCTCATCTACATCGACCTGCACCTCGTGCACGAGGTCACCAGCCCCCAGGCCTTCGACGGCCTGCGCGCCGAGGGCCGGCCGGTGCGCCGGCTGGACCTGACGATCGCGACCGAGGACCACAACACCCCCACCCTCGACATCGACAAGCCGATCGCCGACCTCACCAGCCGCACGCAGATCGAGACGCTGCGTCGCAACGCGGCCGAGTTCGGCGTGCGCCTGCACTCCCTGGGCGACAAGGAGCAGGGCATCGTGCACGTCGTGGGCCCGCAGCTCGGCCTCACCATGCCCGGCGTCACCGTCGTCTGCGGTGACTCCCACACCTCCACCCACGGGGCGTTCGGGGCGATGGCGTTCGGCATCGGCACCAGCGAGGTCGAGCACGTGCTCGCCACGCAGACGCTTCCGCTCAAGCCCTTCAAGACGATGGGCATCACCGTCGAGGGCGACCTGCGCCCGGGCGTCACGGCGAAAGACATCATCCTCGCGATCATCGCCAAGATCGGCGCCAACGGCGGCCAGGGCTACGTGCTCGAGTTCCGCGGCAGCGCGATCCGGTCCCTCTCGATGGAGGGGCGCATGACGATGTGCAACATGTCGATCGAGGCCGGCGCCCGCGCCGGCATGATCGCGCCCGACGAGACGACCTTCGCCTACGTCAAGGACAAGCCGCACGCGCCGCAGGGCGCGGACTGGGACGAGGCTGTCGCGTACTGGCGCACGCTCCCGAGCGACGAGGGTGCGGTGTACGACGCCGAGGTCTTCCTCGACGCCGCCGACCTCGAGCCCTTCGTCACCTGGGGCACGAACCCCGGTCAGGGCGTGTCGCTGTCGGACGTCGTGCCGACCCCCTCCGACATCACCGACCCGAACGAGCGCGCGGCCGCCGAACGGGCGCTGGAGTACATGGATCTGGCGGCGGGCACCCCCATGAAGGACATCCCCGTGGATGCCGTGTTCATGGGCTCGTGCACCAACAGCCGCATCGAAGACCTGCGCGCCTTCGCCTCGGTGATCCAGGGCCGCACCAAGGCCGAGAACGTGCGCGTGATGGTCGTGCCGGGCTCCGCGCGCGTGCGCCTCGAGGCCGAGGCCGAGGGCCTCGACAAGGTCTTCATCGACTTCGGCGCCGAGTGGCGCTTCGCCGGGTGCTCGATGTGCCTCGGCATGAACCCCGACCAGCTGGCGCCGGGCGAGCGCTGCGCCTCGACCTCGAACCGCAACTTCGAGGGACGCCAGGGCAAGGGCGGCCGCACGCACCTGGTGTCGCCGCTCGTCGCCGCGGCCACCGCCGTGCGTGGCACGCTCTCGAGCCCCGCCGACCTCGACGCGATCGCGAGCGACGGCACCCTGATCACCGGCGGTGCCGCCCGCACCGATGAGATCGTTTCGACCGGGGCGGAGGCCTGACATGGACAAGTTCACCACGCACACCGGTATCGCTGCGCCCCTGAAGCGCTCGGCCGTCGACACCGACCAGATCATCCCGGCGGTCTACCTCAAGCGCGTCACCAAGACGGGCTTCGAAGACGCCCTGTTCGCCAACTGGCGCCAGGATCCCGAGTTCCTCCTCAACCAGGACGCCTACCGTTCGGCATCCGTACTCGTCGCCGGTCCCGACTTCGGCACCGGCTCGAGCCGCGAACACGCCGTGTGGGCGCTGCGCGACTACGGGTTCAAGGTGGTGCTGAGCCCCAAGTTCGCCGACATCTTCCGCGGCAACTCGGGCAAGCAGGGCCTGGTCACGGGCGTGATCACCGAGAACGAGGTCGAGCGCATCTGGGCCGCCATCGAGGCGCAGCCCGGTATCGAGATGACCGTCGATCTGCAGGCCAAGACCGCCACGGTCGGCGACCTCCAGGTCTCGTTCGAGATCGACGATTACACTAGGTGGCGGCTTCTCGAAGGGCTCGACGACATCGGGCTCACGCTGCGTGACGAAGACAAGATCACGCAGTTCGAGGCGCGCCGCGAGGCATGGCGGCCACGGACCCTCCCGGTCCGCTGAATCCGATCGACCCGATCGGTTCGATTCGCCGCCCCTCGTCCACGAAGTGAGGTCCACCCCCCTATGAGCACACTCGTCACCGATTCCGCAGATCAGAACCCCGGACAGCCCGACTGGGAAGCGGCCGAGACCCTCACGATCCGCGGCGGTCGCCCGCTGCGCGGCACCGTCGAGGTCAAGGGGGCCAAGAACCTCGTCACCAAGGCGATGGTCGCAGCCCTTCTCGGCGGCACCACCAGCACGCTGCGCGACGTGCCCATGATCAGCGACGTGAAGGTCGTGCGTTCGCTCCTCGAGGTGCACGGCGTGACCGTGACCGAGGGCGACGAAGAGGGCACGCTGCACCTCGATCCCTCGGGCGCGGTCGCCGCGCACTTCGAAGAGATCGACGCGCACGCGGGCGCCTCGCGCATCCCGATCCTGTTCTGCGGACCGCTGCTGCACCTTCTCGGCGAGGCGCTCATTCCCGACCTCGGTGGATGCCGCATCGGCGACCGTCCGATCAACTTCCACATGGACGCGCTCCGCGCCTTCGGTGCGGTCGTCGACAAGAGCTACGAGGGCATCCGCATCACGGCCCCGAACGGCCTGCACGGAGCGAACATCACGCTGCCGTACCCGAGCGTCGGGGCGACCGAGCAGGTGCTGCTCACCGCGGTCCGCGCCAAGGGCGTGACGGAGCTGCGCAACGCCGCCATCGAGCCCGAGATCATGGATCTCATCGCGGTGCTGCAGAAGATGGGCGCGATCATCTCGTACGAGCCCAACCGCGTCATCTTCATCGAGGGCGTCGACAAGCTCGACGGCTACGACCACCGCGCGATCTTCGACCGCAACGAAGCCGCGTCCTGGGCGTGTGCGGCGCTGGCGACCGACGGCGAGATCTTCGCCAAGGGCGCCCGCCAGCAGGACATGCTGACCTTCCTCAACGTCTTCCGCAAGGCCGGCGGATGGTTCGACGTCCGCGAGGACGGCATCCTGTTCCGTCGTGGCGAGTCGCTCAAGCCCGTCATGGTCGAGACCGACGTGCACCCGGGCTTCATGACCGACTGGCAGCAGCCGCTCATCGTGGCGCTCACCCAGGCGTCGGGAACCTCCACCGTGCACGAGACCGTCTACGAGAACCGACTCGGTTTCACCGAGGCCCTCAACAAGATGGGCGCCGACATCGTCGTGCACCCCAAGGGGCTCTCGAGCGCCGACCGGCGCGTCCCGCGTCGCGATCTCGAGCAGGCGGCCGTCATCAACGGCCCGACGCCCCTGCACGGGGCCGACGTCGAGGTTCCCGACCTGCGCGGCGGCTACAGCTACGTCATCGCCGCGCTGGCGGCCGAGGGCGAGTCGACGGTGCGCAACATCGGCATCATCCGCCGCGGCTACGAGAAGTTCCTCGAGAAGCTCACCGCTCTCGACGCCGACTTCCGCGTCGTGGGGTGACGGGCGTGGCCGCTTCCTCCGAGAAGAGCCGCCCGAGCGCCTTCTGGCCGCTCGCGGCGATCATCGTCCCGATCACGGGTCTGTTCGCGCGGATCGAGATCCGCGGGGCCGAGAACCTCCCTCGTGAGGGTGCGTACGTGATCGCTCCCAACCACAACTCCGAGTTCGATCCCGTGATCGTTGCGGTCGCCGTCTGGCGGCTGGGTCGGGCTCCCCGGTTCCTGGCCAAAGAGAGCCTCTTCAAGGTGCCCGTGCTGGGTGCCGCGCTGAAGGCCACGGGCATGGTGCCCGTGCCCCGCGCGTCGACCAGCGCGAACCAGTCGATGAAGGCCGCCGAACAGATCGCGCGCGACGGCCGCGGCGTCATCGTGTACGCCGAGGGCACGCTCACGCGCGACCCCGACCTGTGGCCGATGCGGGGCAAGACCGGCGCGGTGCGCCTGGCCCTCGCCGCCGACCTGCCGCTCATCCCGATGGCGCAGTGGGGCGTGCAGCAGATCCTGCCCCGCTACGGCAAGCTGCGCTTCCCCCGGCGTTCGCACGTCATCGTGGAGTTCGGTCCGGCCATGGACATGAGCGAGTACCGGGCGACCCCGACGCACCCGGCGACGCTCACCCGCGCGACCGACGCGATGATGAATCGGATCACGGCCCTGCTCTCCGGCATCCGGGGTCTTCCCGCCCCCGCCGAGCGGTGGAACCCGTCGCAGCACGGGCAGAACGAGACGGGGCGCCTTGAGCCGTAGGAATGCGCCACCCCTCGCCGGCCCCAAGGTCGCCGTCGTCGGCGCCGGGAGCTGGGGGACCACCTTCGGCAAGATCCTGGCCGACGGGGGCGCCTCGGTGGTCATGTGGGCCCGACGCGCCGAGCTCGCGGCCGAGATCACCGAATCGAAGCGCAACAGCCGCTATCTCGCCGGGATCAACCTGCCGCGCACCATGACGGCGACCACCGACCTCGCCGAGGCGCTCACCGGCGCCGAGCAGATCTACCTCTCGGTTCCCAGCCAATCGCTGCGCGAGAACCTCGCCGCCATCAAACCGCTCGTGCAGCACACCGACGTGCCCATCGTCTCTCTCATGAAGGGCGTCGAGAAGACGACCGGGCTGCGCATGAGCCAGGTCATCGCACAGGTGCTCGAGTGCGACCCGGCGCGGATCGCGGTGGCATCCGGCCCGAACCTCGCCCTCGAGATCGCACGCGAGCAACCGACCGCGGCGGTCATCAGCTCGCTCAGCCCCGAGACCGCCGAAGCGGTGGCCCGTCGTGCGCGCAACCGGTACTTCCGCTCCTTCGTCAACACCGACGTCATCGGCACCGAGTTCGGCGGAGTGCTGAAGAACCTCATCGCCGTCGCCATCGGCATCGTCGACGGCGTCGGCTACGGAGAGAACACGAAGGCGTCGATCATCACGCGCGGCCTCGTCGAGATGACCGACTTCGCGGTCGCCCAGGGCGCGCAACCCGAGACGCTCCAGGGGCTCGCGGGGCTCGGCGATCTGATCGCGACGTGCCAGTCGCCGCTCAGCCGGAACAACACCGCGGGGCGCCTGCTCGGTCAGGGATACGGCTACAAAGAGGTGGTCGCGCAGATGCAGCAGACCGCCGAGGGGCTGGCCTCCGTCGCCCCGGTGCTGCAGCTGGCGAAGCAGGTCGGTGTCGACATGCCCATCGTGCAGCAGGTGAAGATGGTGCTCGACGGCACCATGGACCCGCGCGACATCGCGCCGCACCTCACGACAGACGACGATCAGCCGCAGGGCGAGAGGACGCAGAATGACCAAACCGGTGGTGGTGGTGCTCTTCGGCGGGCGCTCCAGCGAGCATTCGATCAGTTCCGCCACGGCGGGCGGGGTTCTGCGGTCGATCGACCGTGAGCGTTTCGAGGTGATCCCGGTCGGGATCACCCGCGACGGCGCCTTCGTGCTCGAAGACGACGATCCCGACAAGTTCGCCCTGCGCCCCGAGGCCCTGCCCCAGGTGGTCGACAACGGCACCCGCGTGCGGATGCCCGACTCGACGCTCTCGCGGGAGTGGACGGTGACGGATGCCGATGGCATCCGGTCCCTCGGCGAGGTCGACGTGGTGATGCCCATCCTCCACGGCCGCTTCGGCGAAGACGGAACGGTGCAGGGCCTTCTCGAGCTGCTCGGCATCCCCTACGCCGGCGCCGGGGTGCTCATGTCGGCGATCGGGATGAACAAGAACGTCACCAAGCGCGTGCTGCGCTCGGCGAACGTCCCGGTCGTGCCGTGGGTCGCGGTCACGCGCGCCGACCTCGCCCGCGACCGGGCGCTGTGGGAGCGCCGCATGCGCGCCCTCGACCTTCCGGTGTTCGTGAAGCCGAACCAGGCTGGCTCGAGCGTCGGCGTCACGAAGGTGTCGCGCTGGGAAGACCTCGATGCGGCGCTCGAGACCGCCTTCGCCGAAGACGTCCTCGCGCTCGTCGAGCAGACCATCGTCGGGCGCGAGCTCGAGTGCGGCGTGCTGCCCGGGCGAGACGGGGGAGCGGTGCGCGTGAGCGTCGCCGGAGAGATCGTGGTCACGGGGCGCGAGTTCTACGACTTCGAGGCCAAGTACCTCGATGCCCCCGGCGTCGATCTCGTGTGTCCCGCGGAGCTCGGCGACGGTGAGCTCGCCGAGATGCAGCGCATCGCCGCCCAGGCCTTCGAGGCGATCGGCGGGCAGGGCCTCGCGCGCGTCGACTTCTTCTACACGGGCACCGAGTTCTACGTGAACGAGGTGAACACGATGCCGGGCTTCACCCCGATCTCGATGTTCCCCACCTGTTGGATCGCCTCGGGTCTCACGTATCCCGACCTCATCAGCGACCTTCTCGACGCGGCGCTCGAGCGGGTCTGACGCACGTCGACGGGCACCGGCCGGAGCGTCGCCGACGGGGGCGCCGCGCGCGGCGTGCGGTCGCGCCGGTCAGGGCGTCGGGGTCGGCGCGGGTGTCGCGTCCGAGACCGAGGTGCACACCGAACCGGTGGCGGGCAGGTACTGGCGGATGAGCGGGCCCAGCGCCTGGGCGACGTCGCCACTGCTCGCGATGTCGTAGTCGAGGAAGACCTGGACGGCGGGCTGACGCCCGAACGTCGTCAGGGTGTACCGGTTCTGGTCGGCCTGCGACTCGTCGACGATCCAGTCCACGCCGTCGAACGAGCGGCACGGCAGCGTCGAGGGGCCGGGGGCTTCGAGGCCGCAGGTCATGAGGATCGCGGCCGGGTCGCCCCAGGCGCCGGTCGCCTGCGCATCGGTCCAGCGGCGGTCCTGCCCCGAGATCGAGGCCGGCAGACGCGAGACGACCTCGGCGCACGCGGCGTCGTTGGCGAGCTTCGCGGGCTGCATCGGCACGGTCGTGCTGCACGCCGCGAGCCCCGGGATCAGGGCGACGGCGGCGAGGAGCGCGAGGGTCCGAGTTGAGCGGGGCACCCCTCCAGGCTAATAGCGTGGAGGGGTGACCGACGCCGAGACCACCCGTGAGACCACCGTGGGAGAGCTGTCCGAGGGGCAGATCCTGCGGGGCATCCTCGACCGCCTTCCGCCCTCGACGGCGCCGGTGGGTCCGGGCGACGACGCGGCCGTGCTCGTGGTGCCCGATGGGCGCGTGGTCGCGACGACCGACACCCTGGTGCACGGCCCCGACTTCCGGCTGGCGTGGTCGTCGCCCTTCGACCTGGGCTTCAAGTCGGCGGCCGTGAACCTCGCCGACGTGGCCGCGATGGGGGCGCGACCGATCGCGCTGCTCGTCGCCCTGGCGATGCCCGAGTCGACACCGGTCTCGTTCGTGCGCGGATTCGCCGACGGACTCGCGGCCGCGTGCGCGGAACTCGCCCCCGGCTGCGCGGTCGAGGGCGGCGACCTCACGGTCTCGGACACGCTGACCATCGCGGTGACCGCGCTCGGCAGCCTCGACGGTCGGGAGCCGGTGCGCCGATCGGGCGCACGGGCGGGCGACGGTGTCTACGTCATCGGCGAGCTCGGGCTCGCGGCGCGCGGCCTCGAGGTGCTCTTCGGGCGGTTCACCGACGCCCAGGGCGCGCCGCTGCCCGTCACCGACGACACGCGCGCGGCGCTCAGCGCCGTCGACGCCCTGGCCCTGTCGCGACAGCTCGCTCCGCGCCCGCCGCTCGCCGAGGCTCTGCGCGCGGCCGACGCGGGGGCGACGGCGATGATGGACGTGTCGGACGGCCTCGCTCTCGACGCCACCCGCCTGGCCGACGCCTCCGGCGTGACGGTGGCCTTCGACTCCGCCACCCTGGGCGAGAACCCGGCCCTCGCGCTCGCGGGCGGGGAGGACCACGGCTTCCTCGTCACCTTCGCCCCGGATGCCGAGCCGCTCGGTCATCGCGTGGGAACCGTCGTGCCGCGCGGCGCCGACGCCGTCACGGTGGACGGCCGCGCGTGGACGGGGCGCGCCGGCTGGGATCCCTACCGCGATTGGGACGCGGGTCGCGGCTGATCACCGACGCCGTCCGGGGCCAGTGGGCCGTGTCGTCGTCGGCGCGGGCCGGCGACGCCCCGCACCAGCCCGGGAGCGCCGGCGTCAGAGCGTCGGTCGGCCCCACCACATGGTCGTGTCGCCGTAGGCGCGGTCGCGCTCGGCCTCGAGGCCGGCGGCCGCCCAGTCGGGCGCGGGCGAGCGCGTGGCCCGCTCGACGATGACCGTGGCATCCGCGCTCAGACGGGGCGCCAAAGCGACCAGTGCCCGGGTCAGCTCGTCGTCGCCGAGGTCGTAGGGCGGGTCGAGGAAGACGAGGTCCCACTCGGCGGTGGATGCCGACAGGAACGTCGTCACGTTCGCGCGGTGCACCCGCGCGGGGGCGGTCACCCCGGCCGAGCGCAGGCGGTCCGCGTTCGTGCGGATCAACGCGGCCGCGGGGGCCGACAGCTCCACGAGATCCGCGGAGGCGGCTCCGCGGCTGAGGCTCTCGAGCCCGAGGGCCCCGGAGCCGGCGTACAGGTCGGCGACGCGGGCGTCGTCGAGCAGCCCCGCCGACTCCAGCGCGCCGAACAGCGACTCGCGAACGCGGTCGCTGGTGGGACGGGTGCCCTTCGGGGGGACGTCGAGGACGGTGCCGCCGGCGCGGCCGGAGATGATGCGCGTCACGGTCTCAGCCTAGGCTCGGTGCGGCCGATCACCGCGCCCGTATGCACAGCCCCGTGGGGTCGGCCGGCGGTGTCGGCGGCTCTCCCTAGACTCGGAGCATGCCCGCTCTCACGCTCGCCTCCCGTCTCGACGGTGTCATCGGCGGCAAGACGGCGGCCGCGTTCGATCGCGCGTTCGGCATGAAGACCGTGGGCGAACTCCTCGAGCACTACCCGCGTCGCTACGCCCGACGTGGCGAGCTCACGCCGATCGCGACCCTGCCGCTCGGTGAGCCCGTGACCATCGTGGCCGAGGTCGTGAGCGCGAGCGAGCGGCGCATGCAGAACCGCCGCGGGTCGCTGCTCGAGGTCGTGATCAGCGACGGCGACGGGCGTATGTCGCTGACGTTCTTCAATCAGCCGTGGCGCCTGAAAGAGCTCACCCCGGGTCGCCGGGGCATCTTCTCGGGCAAGGTCGGCGAGTACCGGCGGCAGACGCAGCTCACCAACCCCGACTACGAGCTGTTCGACGACATCGCCGAGGCCCGGGCCGAGGCCGAGGTCACCGCCAAGCGCCCCATCCCGATCTACCCGGCCACCAGCTCGGTCCCCAGCCCCCTCGTGCAGAAGACCATCTCGCTCGTGCTCGACGCCGTGGGCGACATCGACGATCCGCTGCCCGACGACCTGCGGGCACGCCGGGGACTCGTCGACGCCCGCACGGCGCTCGAGCACATCCACCGGCCCGAAGACGACGACGACATCGCTCCGGCCGTGGCGACGCTGCGCATGCACGAGGCCTTCGTGCTGCAGACCGCCTTGCTGCAGCAGCGGCAGTTCGTGCGGGCCCTGTCGGCCACGAAGCGTCCCGCCGCCGCGGGCGGGCTGCTCGAGCGATTCGACGCGATCCTGCCGTTCGAGCTCACCCCCGACCAGCGAAGCGTGGGTGCCCGGATCGCCGCCGACATGATCGGCGACTGGCCCATGAACCGGCTCGTGCAGGGCGAGGTGGGGTCGGGCAAGACGCTCGTCGCCCTGCGCGCGATGCTGCAGGTCGCCGAGTCGGGCGGGCAGTCAGCGCTCATCGCCCCCACCGAAGTGCTCGCCGCTCAGCACCTGCGCTCCATCGCCCGCATGCTGGGCCCCGAGCTCGCGCCCGAGCTCATGCCGACCCTGCTCACCGGCCAGCTGCCCGCCGCCGAGCGCCGCAAGGCCGCCCTCCGGGTGGCCTCGGGGCAGGCCCGCATCGTCGTGGGCACCCACGCGTTGCTCAGCGCCCGCACGACCTTCGCCGAGCTGGGCTTCGTCGTCGTCGACGAACAGCATCGCTTCGGTGTCGAGCAGCGCGAGGCACTGCGCTCCAAGGGCGAATCGCCGCACACGCTCGTGCTCACGGCGACGCCGATCCCGCGCACCGTCGCCATGACGGTGTTCGGCGATCTCGATGTCTCGACCATCCGCACCATGCCGGCCGGGCGTGCCGGCATCCAATCGTTCGTGGCTCCGCTGGCCGAGAAGCCCGGGTGGTTCGCGCGGGTGTGGGACCGGGTGGCCGAAGAGGTGCGTCTCGGACGCCAGGCGTTCGTCGTGTGCGCGGCCATCGATGCCGAACAGCTCGCCGCCGACGAGAAGACCGACGAACCCGCCGACGCCCCGGCCGCGGCGGCCGCCGCCGAGAGCGGCCGCACGCGGTGGGGCGTCGTGCAGGTCGAAGAGATGCTGTCGCGTATGCCGTCGTTCGCGGACATCCGCGTGCAGATCCTGCACGGCAAGCTGCCGGCCGACGAGAAGGACGCGGTCATGCAGGCCTTCGCGCGCGGCGACATCGACGTCCTCGTGGCCACGACCGTGATCGAGGTGGGCGTCGACGTGCCGAACGCCTCGACCATGGTGATCCTCGAGGCCGATCGCTTCGGGGTGTCGCAACTCCACCAGCTCCGCGGACGCGTGGGACGCGGCGGGGTGCCGGGCCTGTGTCTGCTGGTTACCGAGGCGTCTCCAGGTTCGTCGTCGCGGTCTCGCGTCGAGGCCGTGGCGAGCACGCTCGACGGCTTCGCGCTGGCCGAGGTCGATCTCGAGCTGCGGGGCGAGGGCGATGTGCTCGGCGGGGCGCAGTCGGGCGTGCGCTCGTCGCTGCGACTGCTGCGCGTGGTGACCGATGCCGATCTCATCACCGAAGCCCGCGCCGAGGGGGAGCGGCTGCTGGCCGACGATCCGACGCTGGAGCGGCATCCCGGTTTGGCGGCCGCGCTCGAGCGCCGCGTCGGCGTGGAGGAGCGGGCGGCGCTCGCGAAGTCGTGACGGCGCGGGCCGGGTGCGGGGCGTCGTCGGTAGGCTGACGGCATGAACCCCCGGATCGCCGTCGTCCCCGGCTCGTTCGACCCGCCGACCCTCGGTCACCTCGATGTGATCCGCCGCGCGGCGGGGCTGTTCGATCAGCTCCACGTGCTGGTCGTGCACAATCCGGGCAAAGAGGCGATGCTGCCCCTCGCGCAGCGGCAGTCGCTGGTGGAGCAGTCGATCTCGGAGGCCGGGATCGAGGGCGACGTCATCGTGGCGGCCTGGAGCATGGGGCTCCTGGTCGACTACGCCACCGAGGTCGGCGCCCGAGTTCTCGTGAAGGGCATCCGTTCGCAGGTGGACGTGGCCTACGAGACCCCGATGGCGATC
This sequence comes from Microbacterium sp. CFBP 8801, assembly GCF_014839455.1. Classification (NCBI taxonomy): domain Bacteria; kingdom Bacillati; phylum Actinomycetota; class Actinomycetes; order Micrococcales; family Microbacteriaceae; genus Microbacterium; species Microbacterium sp. CFBP 8801. The sequence continues at coordinate 227,373 of NZ_JACYNU010000001.1, forward strand.
GTCAACCGCGACCTCGCCCACGTCGAGACGGTGTTCCTGCTGCCCGATCCCTCGCACGCGCTCGTGTCGAGCTCGCTCGTGCGACAGGTCGCGGGGCTCGGCGGCGACGTGTCGCCGTACGTCCCCCCGGCCGTCGCCCGTTTCCTCGACACCGGGGCACGCGGGCTCTGACCGCGGGTCCCACCGGTCCGCGGCGGGTCGCGACGCGGCATCCGGCCCGTGTTCAGGGGCGCGCGGGTAGCATGGACGACCGTGAGAACCCGCCGACCCGGTCCCTTCCAACTCCCCGTACGTGACATCGAGCACCACGCGGGAGAGATGCGCGAGCACAGCCTCGACATCCCCGCGCCCGAGAAGTGGGGTGAAGGACTCGTCTCGATCCCCGAGGCCGAGCCCCTCGAGATCGAGGTGCGTCTGGAGTCGGTGCACGAGGGCATCCTCGTGTCCGGCACCGTCGACACCACCGCCACCGGCGTGTGCGGCCGATGCCTCATCGACATCGAGGAGCCTGTCGAAGTCGAGTTCCAGGAACTTTTCACGTATCCTGGAAACGAAGCGAGTGACTTCGACGTTCAAGACGACCACGTGGATCTTGAAAATCTGGTCCGGGACACGATTGTCCTGTCGCTTCCGTTCCAGCCGGTGTGTCAGCCGGACTGCCCCGGGCTCGACCCGAATACGGGCGAGAGGCTGACGGAAAGCACCGGCGACACGGAGCAGACGTCCGTTGATCCTCGATGGGCTGCGCTCCAGCAGTACACCCCAGACGACGGCGATGCGCTCCGCGCCGCCCCCAAGACAGAGAAGAGCTAGCCATGGCAGGTAACCCCCCGAAGCGGAAAGTCTCCCGCTCGAACACCCGCTCGCGCCGCGCGCAGTGGAAGGCCGAACCCACTCCGCTGGTGAAGACCATCGAGAACGGCAAGGTCGTCTACAGCCGCCCCCACCAGGCCAAGGTCGTCACCGACTCGCAGGGCACCGAACTCTTCATGGAGTACAAGGGCCGCAAGGTCGCCGACGTCTGATCGTCGCCCGCGACGAGACACTGCGACGCGGAACACTGTGACGCGAAACACCGTGACGCGAAACACCGTCGGGCGCTCAGCGCTCACCGAGAAGCTCGGGGTCGACATCGACCCCGAGCTTCTCTCGCTTGCCCTGACCCACCGCTCGTTCGCTTACGAGAACGGCGCCATCCCGCACAACGAACGTCTCGAGTTCCTCGGCGACTCGGTGCTGGGCCAAGCCGTGACCGTGCGGCTGTTCTCCCGGCATCCGGATCTCGACGAGGGAAGCCTCGCCAAGCGACGCGCGAGCGTCGTGTCGACCGTGGCCCTCGCCGAGGTGGCGCGCACCATCGGCCTCGGCGATCACGTGCGGCTCGGCCGGGGCGAGATCCTGACCGGCGGTCGTGACAAGGATTCGATCCTCGCCGACACCATGGAAGCCGTGATCGGGGCGACGTTCCTCTCGGCGGGACCGGATGCCGCCACCGACATGGTGCTGCGCCTGGTCGAACCGCTCTTCGCCGACCCTGAGCGGTACGGCGCGGCGATGGACCCGAAGACCAGCCTGCAAGAGATCGCCGCGCGACTGGGGCTTCCGGCGCCCGTCTACGGCGTCGAGGCGACCGGGCCCGACCACGACCGTCGCTTCACGGCCACCGTGACCGTCGGCGAGGTCGTGACCACGGGTGCGGGGTCGAGCAAGAAGCAGGCGGAGATGGCCGCCGCCCTCACCGCCTGGCGCGAACTCGACGCGCGTGCCTGAACTCCCCGAGGTCGAGGTCGTCCGCGCGGGACTCGAACCCGCGGTCACCGGCGCCGTCATCGCGTCGGTCGACGTGCGCGACGAGCGCGCCCTCACCCGGCACACCGGGGGAGCCGCGCACTTCGAAGCCCAGCTCGCAGGTCGCCGCATCTCGTCGGCGGTGCGCCGGGGCAAATTCCTGTGGATGCCGGTCTCCGACACCGAGGCCATCGTCACCCACCTGGGCATGAGCGGTCAGATGCTGCTTCGTGTTCCCGGGGCGCCCGAGGAGCGTCACGAGCGCATCCGCATCGAGCTCGAGCATCCCGTGCACGGGCCACTGTCGGTGGTCTTCGCCGACCAGCGCACGTTCGGCTCGCTCGCGGTCGACACCCTCGTGGACACCGCCGACGGCGCTGCGGCGGGGCGTGGATCCGACCTCGCCCGGGTGCCGACGCAGGTGGCCCACATCGCTCGCGATCCCCTCGACCCCGCCTTCCGCGCCGACCGCTTCCGCGCGCGTCTGGCGCGCACCGCGTCGGGCATCAAGCGCGTGCTGCTGGATCAGACCGTGGCCAGCGGCATCGGCAACATCTACGCCGACGAGTCGCTGTGGGCCGCGCGCATCCACCCCGAGACCGCGGCGTCGGCTCTGTCGACCCGTGCCGTGAACCGTCTGCTGGCCGAGGTGCAGGCCGTGCTCGAGAAGGCCCTCGCCGAGGGCGGGACGAGCTTCGACGCGCAGTACGTCAACGTGAACGGGCAGGCCGGGTACTTCGCGCACTCGCTCAACGCCTACGGCCGCACCGGGCAACCGTGCCCGCGATGCGGGCGCCCGATCGTGCGCGTGTCGTTCATGAACCGCTCGAGCCACTTCTGTCCGCACTGCCAGCGCGTGCGGTGAGCGACCCGCCGGCGCCCGGTTCCCGCGCGCCGCGGTTCGCGGGACGCGCGGGAACCTCTCCCGGTCAGGCGGACGTCAGTCGAGCACCTTTTTCCATACGCCCTCGTAGGCGACCGGAACGAACCCGATGCGCTCGTTGATCGACAGCATCGGGCGGTTCTCTTCGGCGTTGTACGTCATCACCCGCGGAGAGTCGGGGGCGATCTCGCGCCAGGCCTGCAGGGCGGCGCACTTCACCAGCATCCCCAGGCGGTGGCCGCGGTGGGGGGCCGTGACAAGGGTGTCCTCCTGATGCGACATCGCCGTGCGGTCCTTGCCGATGACGAGTTCGGTGAACGCCGCCAGCTCCCCGGAGTCCACGTGCTGCGCGGCGGTGATGAGCATGTGGCGACCGGCGTCGAGGTAAGTCGCCTCGAAGCGGCGGACGCGTGCGGCATCCCACACCTCCTCGTCGAACTCGAGGTCGGCCGAGGGGGCGTCGGTGACCATGCGGGACTTCATCGCGGCGAAGGACTCGACGAACTCGTCGGGGGTCGGGAGCGCCCACTGCACGACGCGATAGCCGCGGGCCGCGCGCTCGGCCTCGTCGAGGAGGTCCCGCACCCGCGGTGCGGCGTCGGCGAGGTCGAGGCTGCTGACGCGCATGACCTGCTCGAGGGTGCTCCCCGAGGCCAGGAAGAAGCGCGCCGCGTGGTCGCGCGGGACGGAGCCGAATCCGGTCGGTGCGTCCAGCCGCGGTCCGTCGGTCTCGGGGTGCTCGGCCCAGGCCTGCAGCACGGTGCGGTGATGCTCGCGCGCGGTGCGCTCGATCAGGGCGAAGGCGGCGCGGCCGATGCCGCGGTTCCAGGCGGAGCGTCGGAGCTCCACGAGCCAGAACCCGGTGCGCGCCCCCTCTTCCTGCGGCAGGTCGAGTGAGGCACGGCCCACGACCTCACCGTCGAGCACGGCCAACCAGCAGTAACGCACCTGAGCGGGGTCGGGCTGATACGCCGGCAGCAGCTCGTCGGCGGGCATGGAGTTGTCGTCGTGTCCGGAGATCTCGGCGTAGACGAGGTTCCGCACCCGGGCCATCTCGCGGAAGTCGGCGGCATCGGGGGCATCGATCGAGATCGGCACGTGCAGGGGGCGCAGCTCGAGGCCGGCGGGGAGCGAAGTCATGTCGTGTGTGTCTTTCTTACGGGGGAGAAGGGGGCGAGCAGTGCCGCCCCCGAGGGGACGGCACTGCCGGGTCAGGCCGGCGGACGCTGCAGCGCGGCGGCGCGATACCAGTCGCGTTCGCGCTGGGTGCGCTGGGCGTCGTGCTGCCGTGCCCGGTGGGCGGCGGCGGCACGCCGCTCGATCGCGTGGATCCGGGCGGCGTGACGGGTCAGCAGCCAGAGGCCGAGACGCAGGGTCAGTCGGTCGAGGCGGCCGACCGGGTGGTCGGTGACGGGGATGGTGAGAGGGGCGGGCGCGGCCGATGCAGAGTGCGGCGCGCGCGTGGGCAGAGTGCTCATGCGGAGGCTCCGAGAAGAGAAGAGCGGAAAGAATCGCGCGAGCCGAGCTCGCACGGAGGGATCCAGAGGATCGGGTGCACGGCATCCGAGGGATGCGGCACGGGAAGCGGAGACGGACGGCGTCTCGACGCGAGGTGACAACCCCGTGGGCCGGGTCAACCCTGGCGGGAGGGCATTCCGACGGCGGTGGTCACTCCGGTGAACGGTGCGGAGAGCACGGGAACGGCGATGAAGCCGGTGGCGGTGAAGCCGGTGAGAGTGCGAATCATGGGAGGACCTCCTTTCGTCGTCGGTTGCGACCACCGACGCTAGCGAGGTGTGCGCGCGAATGTCAAGCGTTCGTCCAGATTGGCGTGCCCGCCGGGCGCGTCGCGACGACGGTGCGCGGCTTGGCGCCGCGGAATCCCGCGGAATCTCGGGTACCGTGAGGCCGTACTCGATCGCGGGAAGGCGGGGTGACATGCACCTCAAGAGCGTGACGCTCAAGGGCTTCAAGTCCTTCGCCTCGTCCACGACCTTCGCCCTCGAACCCGGCGTCACCTGCATCGTCGGGCCGAACGGATCGGGGAAATCCAACGTCGTCGACGCCCTCGCCTGGGTGATGGGCGAGCAGGGAGCGAAGACGCTCCGCGGCGGCAAGATGGAAGACGTCATCTTCGCCGGAACGTCCACGCGTGGACCCCTCGGGCGCGCCGAGGTGCACCTGACGATCGACAACAGCGACGGCGCCCTGCCCATCGACTACAGCGAAGTGACGATCAGCCGCACGCTGTTCCGCACCGGCGCGAGCGAATACGCCATCAACGGACAGACGTGCCGCCTTCTCGACGTGCAGGAGCTGCTGAGCGATTCGGGCCTGGGCCGCGAGATGCACGTCATCATCGGCCAGGGCCGCCTCGACACCGTTCTGCAGGCGACGGCCGAGGATCGGCGCGGGTTCATCGAAGAGGCGGCGGGGATCCTCAAGCACCGCCGTCGCAAAGAGAAGACCGCGCGCAAGCTCGAGGCCATGGAGACCAACCTCACCCGTCTCAGCGACCTCGCGGGGGAGCTGCGACGCCAACTGAAGCCGCTCGGCAAGCAGGCCGAGGTCGCACGCGAGGCCGCGACGATCGCGGCGGTCGTGCGCGATGCGAAAGCCCGGCTGTACGCCGACGAACTGGTGCGCCTGCGCGGGCAGCTCGCCGACGCCGCCCGCGCCGAGAGCGAGCGGCACACCGAACGCCTGGGCTTGCAGGAGCAGGCCGATGGGCTGCGTCAGCGGGTGGAGCGGCTCGAGAACGACCAGCGTTCCGAGGCGGTCGACCGTGCGCGCAGCGTCGCCTTCGCGCTCGAGCAGGTGCAGGAGCGTCTGCGCGGGCTCTACAGCCTGGCCGGGCAGCGTCTGACGCTGCTCGCCGACGACGACGCCGACGGCGCGGGGTTCGCCCCCACGGTGACGCAGACCATGATCGACGACGTCCGCGCCGAGATCGACGACATCGCGGCCGGTCTCGGAGACGCGCACGACGCCGCCGCGGATGCCGCACGGGCCGTGGCGCGGGCTCGCGCCGAGCTCGACGCCCTCGACACCGAGATCTCCGCGCAGAGCGCGCTGGTGTCCGAGCACGACATGCGCCTCACCACCCTGCGCGGAGCCGCGGATGCCGCCCACGCGGCCCTCACCGCGGTGCGCGCGGGCGTGGAGCGTCAGCAGCGTGCGCTCGAGGCCGCGCTCGCCCGGCGCGCCGAAGCGGAAGAGGCGCGGGCGGCGCTCGATCCCGACGTCGTGCCCGAAGCGTCCACCGTCGAACACGCCACGGCGTACGAGCGCGCCCAGCGCGACGCGAACGACGCCGAGACGCAGGTGGCGGCGCTGCGGGAACGCCTCCACGCGGCCGAGCGCGAGCGCGACGCGCTGTCGGCGCAGACGGCCGCGCTCGGACGCGCGCTGGACGTGCGCAACGCCGCGGCCGAACTGATCGCGGCCGGGGGCACCGGCATCCGGGGGCTCGTCGGAGACGACGTGCGGGTGACGGCCGGCTTCGAGGCGGCGATCGCCGCCGCCCTCGGCACCCTCGCGGAGGGTCTGCTCGTCGACGACATCGACGCGGCGTTCGCCGCTGCCCGGACGGCCGCCGACTCCGATCTGGGGCTCGTCGAGATCGCGATCGCCGATGCCGCCGTCTCGGACGCCCCGCCGACGGTGGCGGGCGGGGTGCCCGCCGCGCAGGTCGTCACGGCCTCGTCGGGGGTGAGCGCCATCCTGTCGCGGGTGGTCGTCGTGGACGACCTGGCGACCGCCCGGACGGCTCTGCCCTCGCTCGCCCACGACATCACCCTGGTGACCCGCGCCGGAGAGGTGCTGACCGCGCGCACCCTGCGCGCCGGTTCGGGAGCGGGCGGTTCGCGCCTCGAGCTCGCGGCCGAACGCGCCGCCGCGAGCGAGCGGCTCGACGAGACCGTCGTGATCGCCGATTCGTTGCGCGAGGCCCTCGGCGACGAGCAGCGTCACCAGAGCGAGGCGCGTCAACGCACCAAGGACGCGCTGTCGACCCTGCGCGCGCACGACGCCGCGCTGGCGGCGCACGCCGAGAAGGTGAACCGCGTGACGGTGCGGCATGAGGCCGCCGTGGCGGAGTGCGAACGCCTGGCGGCCGGACTCGCGCAGACCGAGGCCGCCGTCGCCGAGGCCGAGGCCACCGCCCGCGTCGCCGAGGAGGCGCTGCGCCGTGCCCAGGAGACGCCCCGCCCCATCCTCGACGTGTCGGCGCGCGACGGATTCCTCGCCGAGGTCGAGGCGGCGCGCGAGGGGGAGATGCGGGCGCGACTCGACATCGAGACGCTCCGCGAGCGGGTGCGCGCGGGCGAGGCCCGCATCGTGCAGCTCGAGCAGCAGCGGGAGCGAGAGCGCGCGGCGGCCGACGAAGCGGCGCGACGCACGGTCATCCGTCGCGCGCAGCGCGAGATCGCCGCCGAGGTCGCCGGGCACCTCCCGGCGGTGCTCGACTCCGTCGATCGATCGGTGAGCGAGGCGCGCGTCGAGCTCGCCGCCGCGGAGTCGGCCCGAACGGCCGTGACCGAGCAGTTGAGCCGAGCGCGCGCGGAGGAGAGCGGGGTGCGCGAGCGCCTGGCACGTCTCACCGAGAGCGTCCACGGTCTCGAGCTGCAGATGCACGAGCAGAAGCTGCACATCACCAGCCTTCTCGAACGCGTGCACTCGGAGCTCGCGCTCGACGAGAGCATTCTCATTTCGGAATACGGTCCCGACCAGGTCTTTCCCGGCGAGGGCGACGGTGACGGCGTGGCGTTCGACCGCGCGGCGCAGAAGAAGCGCCTGCAGGAAGCCGAACGCAAGCTCGGCCAGCTGGGACGGGTGAACCCCCTCGCCCTCGAGGAGTTCGCGGCCCTCGAGCAGCGGCACGCGTTCCTGACCGAGCAGCTCGCCGACCTGCAGCAGACGCGCGCCGACCTGCAGACGATCATCGCCGAGCTCGACGACCGCATGCAGACGATCTTCGTCGCGGCCTTCGAGGACACGCGGGTCGCCTTCACCGAGATCTTCCCCATCCTGTTCCCGGGCGGGGCGGGGAGCATCTCGCTGACCGACCCCGACAATCCGCTCACCACCGGCATCGAGGTGTCGGTGCGCCCGGTCGGCAAGAAGATCGAGCGGCTGTCGCTGCTGTCGGGCGGGGAGCGGTCGCTGGCGGCCGTGGCGTTCCTGACCTCGATCTTCACCGCGCGACCCAGCCCCTTCTACATCCTCGATGAGGTCGAGGCGGCGCTCGACGACGCCAACCTCGGCCGCCTGCTGGGGGTGTTCGAGAAGCTCCGCGCGAGCAGCCAGCTCATCGTCATCACCCACCAGAAGCGCACGATGGAGATCGCCGACGCCCTCTACGGGGTCTCGATGCGTCAGGACGGCGTGTCGGCCGTGGTCGGACAGCGCGTGGGCGATCGCGCCGCCGCGCGGGGCGAAGCCGCCCCCGTAAGCTGAAGCAATGGCTGAGAACTCCTGGTCGCTGGGTCGCGCGCTGCGCGGACTCTTCGTCAAACCCACGATCGACGAGACGACGTGGGACGACCTCGAGACGGCGCTGTTGACCGCCGACTTCGGCCCCGACGTGACCGAGCGCCTCATCGACGAGCTGCGCGAGAAGGTCGAGCGCTTCCGCACGACCGACCCGCGCGATCTGCAGCGCATGCTGCGCGAGACGCTCGAGGAGCACTTCGCGAAGTTCGACACCACCCTGCGACTCACCGAGCGGCCGGCCGTGGTGCTCGTGGTCGGGGTGAACGGCGTCGGCAAGACGACCACGATCGGCAAGTTCGCGAAGTTCCTGCAGCGCTACGGCCGGACGGTCGTGGTGGGTGCCGCCGACACGTTCCGCGCGGCAGCCGTCGACCAGCTCGCCACCTGGGCCGAGCGCGGCGGTGCGACGATCGTGCGCCCGCAGCACGAGGGTCAGGACCCGGCATCCGTCGCCTTCCAGACCGTCGCCCACGCGAAAGAGACCGGCACCGAGATCGTGCTCATCGACACCGCGGGGCGCCTGCACACCAAGGGCGGGCTCATGGACGAGCTCGGCAAGATCAAACGCGTCGTCGAGAAGCAGGCGCCCATCAGCGAGGTCCTCCTGGTGCTGGATGCCACGACCGGCCAGAACGGACTGATGCAGGCGCAGGCCTTCCTCGACAGTGCCGGGGTCACCGGCCTCGTGCTCACGAAGCTCGACGGGTCGGCGAAGGGAGGCTTCGTGCTCGCCGTGCAGGAACTCACCGGCATCCCCGTCAAGCTGCTCGGCCAGGGCGAGGGCATCAACGACCTGACCGGTTTCACCCCGCACGTGTTCGCGGCCTCGCTCGTCGACTGACCGCGGGACCCTTATCGCAGTCGGCGCCCCAGGCGGGTCGCCTTCCCGAAGTCGGGGCTGACTGCTTACATGGACTCATGGCCATCGAGCACGATTTCTTCGGACTCCTCGAGTCGGGTCCCGACGGTTCGATCTTCTGGTCGGAGAACGTGGAGTTCGGCGATCAGAGCGTCACGGTCGACCTGACCGCCCCCGACCAGGACGACGTCTCGGTCGACGCGCTCGACGTCGCGGCCTCGCTCATCTCCACGCTCGAGGCGATCGACCTCGTGGCGCGCAACGCCATGGTGAACGAGCTCGACACCCGCACGAGCGAGGTGACGGAGTACATCCTGCAGCAGCAGGCCACCCTCGGTGACGAGCTCGAGGACTTCCTCACCGACGTGACCGGCGACACGCACATCGACGTCATCAAGGCGCTGCAGCTGATGAGCATGACGATCCTCGCCGACGAGCACGGGGGAGCCGACCCCTTCGCGGTGCTCGAGTACGCCCTCGATCCCGACGCCACCGACGATGCCCTGCTGGTGAACCTGGGCTCCGACGGTCAGGTGCAGTCGGTCACCAGCGCCGACTGAGGCCCGACCCCGAGACGGCCGGGCTCACGACGCGGGTGAGTGCCCGCGCGGACGTGCGAGAACGACGGCTGCCGTCTGCCGCCGTGGCGACGAGACGGCCGTCGCCGCCGACGAACCGCGTCAGACGGCCTGCGCGAAACCGGCGTCGGCGGCGGCGATGTCCTTCGCGAGGTGGGCGAGGTGCGGCGGGATCTCGCGGCCCATCGACACCATCGACTGCGCCCACAGGCGCCCCGCGCGGTACGACGAGCGCACCAGGGGCCCGGCGAGCACGCCCAGGAAGCCGATGCGCTCGGCCTCTTGCTTGAACTCCACGAACTCGGCGGGCTTCACCCAGCGCTGCACGGGAAGGTGCCGGGGCGTGGGGCGCAGGTACTGCGTGATGGTGATGATGTCGGTGCCGGCCGCGCGCAGGTCTTCGAGCGCCTGCACGACTTCCGCGGGCTCCTCGCCCATCCCGAGGATGAGGTTCGACTTGGTGATCAGGCCGGCCTCGCGCGCGGCGGTCAGCACGCCGAGCGAGCGCTCGTACCGGAACGCGGGACGGATGCGCTTGAAGATGCGGGGCACCGTCTCGACGTTGTGCGCGAACACCTCGGGCCGCGACGAGAACACCTCGTCGAGGTGCGAGATGTTGCCCGAGAAGTCGGTGGCCAGGATCTCGACGCCCGTGCCCGGGTTCTCGGCGTGGATGCGCCGCACGGTCTCGGCGTGTAGCCACGCGCCCTCGTCGGGCAGGTCGTCGCGCGCGACGCCCGTCACGGTGGCGTAGCGCAGCTGCATCCGCGTCACGCTCTCGGCGACACGGCGCGGTTCGTCGGTGTCGTAGTCGGCGGGCTTGCCCGTGTCGATCTGGCAGAAGTCGCAGCGCCGCGTGCACTGGGAACCGCCGATGAGGAAGGTCGCCTCGCGGTCCTCCCAGCACTCGAAGATGTTGGGGCAGCCGGCCTCCTGACACACCGTGTGCAGTTCCTCGGTCTTCACGAGGTTCTGCAGGGCCGTGTACTCGGGCCCCATCCGGGCCTTGGTCTTGATCCACTCGGGCTTGCGCTCGATCGGGGTCTCGGCGTTGCGCACTTCGAGACGCAGGAGCTTGCGTCCGTTCGGAGCGGTAGATGCCGGTGCCCCGGTCGCTCCGGTTCCGCAGGCGCTCACGCGGCCACCGCCGCGTACTCGGCGCGGAACGCGCGCTCGATCGCCGGCGCGAGATCGGCGGGGGAAACATCGCGGCCGATCACCTCGCTCACGGTCGTGACCCCGGCATCCGAGATCCCGCACGGGACGATGCGCCGGAAGCCGGCGAGGGAGTTGTCGCAGTTGACGGCGAAGCCGTGCATGGTCGCACCTCTTTCGACGCGGACTCCGATCGCCGCGACCTTGTCGACGCCGAGGGGGCGTCGGACCCAGACGCCGCTGCGTCCCTCGATGCGGAAGCCGTCGACTCCGTGCTCGGTGAGAGCCGAGATGAGCAGTGCTTCCAGTCGCCGCACGTGGGCGACCACGTCGATCGGCTCGGGCAGACGCACGATGGGGTAGCCCACCAGTTGGCCCGGTCCGTGCCAGGTGATCTTGCCTCCGCGATCGACGTCGACGACCGGGGTGCCGTCGTCGGGCCGCTCGTGGGCCTCGGTGCGCTTGCCGGCCGTGTAGACGGCCTCGTGCTCGAGGAGCAGCAGGGTGTCGGGCCGGCTGCCGGCGACCACGTCCGCGTGGATCGCCCGCTGGTGGGCCCAGCCGTCGAGATAGGGCACGTAGTGCGGGGAGAGCCCCGCGTGGTGGATGTCGATCATCGACCGCTCCCAATGTTGGATTGCGTCCAAGAATACATGCGACGAGCCGCCTAGGCTGAAGCGGTGACCCCCGAGCCCCGCAGCGGACGCCCCCGCGCCTCGTCGCGAGAGGTGCTGGCCGAAGCCGCGTGCGAGCTGTTCCTCGAGCGCGGCTACGACGCCACCTCGGTGTCCGACATCACCCGCCGGGTCGGCGTCAGTCGTTCCAGCTTCTTCAACTACTTCGCCGCGAAGAGCGACGTGCTGTGGTCGGGGTTCGATGAGCGGGTGGATGCCGCCCAGCGGCACCTGCGCACGGGGTCGGCGATCGATGAGACCCTGATCCGCATCGGAGAGGGGTTCGCTCCCGACGCCCTCGCCCTGGCGATCACGAACGCCGACGCCATGGGCATCGCCACCGAGCTCGACCGCGATCGCGCCATCCGGCAGTTCCGGCTGCAGCGGGATCTCGCGGCGCGATTCGTGCGGGACGGGATGCCGGAGCTCTCGGCCGAGGTGCGCGGGGGAGCCCTCTCGGCGGCGGTTCTGGCTGCCGTCTGGGCGTGGGCGGACCGCACCGCAACCGGGCCGGCGCTCCGTGACACGCTCACGGCGGCCCTCGCTCTCGCCTGAGCCCGGCGACGCCGGGGCCACGGGCCACGCGGGTCGACAGCGCCTTTCGCGCCACCCGCGTAAACTCGTCTCATCATGGCGACTTTCGGCACCCTCTCCGACCGGCTCACAGAGACCTTCCGCAACCTCCGGAAGAAGGGCCAGCTCACACCCGCCGACGTCGACGGGACCGTGCGCGAGATCCGCCGGGCCCTGCTCGACGCCGACGTGGCGCTGCCCGTGGTCAAGGAGTTCACGGCGGCGGTGCGCGAACGCGCCCTCGGCGACGAGGTCAACCGCGCGCTGAACCCCGCGCAGCAGGTCGTGCAGATCGTGAACGACGAGCTCGTCGGCATCCTGGGCGGTCAGCAGCGACGACTGCAGTTCGCGAAGAACCCCCCGACCGTCATCATGCTCGCGGGCCTCCAGGGCTCCGGTAAGACGACCTTCGCCGGCAAGCTCGCCAAGATGCTCGAGAAAGACGGGCACACCCCGCTGCTGGTCGCCTGTGACCTCCAGCGCCCGAACGCCGTCAACCAGCTGCAGGTCGTCGCCGAGCGCGCCGGTGCCGCCATCTACGCCCCCGAGCCGGGCAACGGCGTCGGCGACCCCGTGAAGGTCGCCCGCGACGGCGTCGCCTACGCCACCCGCCAGCAGCACGACATCGTCATCATCGACACCGCCGGCCGCCTGGGCGTCGACGCCGAGCTGATGAAGCAGGCCGCCGACATCCGCACGGCGACCCAGCCCGACGAGGTGCTCTTCGTCATCGACGCCATGATCGGCCAGGATGCCGTCAACACGGCCAAGGCGTTCCAGGACGGCGTCGACTTCACCGGCGTCGTGCTGTCGAAGCTCGACGGCGATGCCCGCGGTGGTGCGGCCCTGTCGGTGGCCTCGATCACGGGTCGGCCGATCATCTTCGCGTCGACGGGTGAGGGTCTCGACGACGTCGAGCCGTTCCACCCCGACCGCATGGCGTCGCGCATCCTCGACCTCGGTGACATCCTCACCCTGATCGAGCAGGCGCAGTCCGCGTTCGACGAGGCCGAGGCGATGGCGGTCGCCGAGAAGCTCGCGACCGAGACGTTCACGCTCGAAGACTTCCTGCAGCAGATGCAGCAGATGAAGAAGATGGGCTCCATGAAGAAGATGCTCGGGATGCTCCCGGGCATGGGCAACATGAAGCAACAGCTCGAAGACTTCGACGAGCGCGAGATCGATCGCACCGAGGCCATCATCCGCTCGATGACGCTCGGTGAGCGTCGCAACCCCAAGATCCTCAACGGCTCGCGTCGCCTGCGCATCGCTCGCGGTTCGGGCATGACGGTGACCGACGTCAACCAGCTCGTGCAGCGCTTCGACCAGGCCGCCAAGATGATGAAGACCGTCGCACGGGGCGGTGTGCCCAACATCCCCGGCATGGGTCCCGTCGGCGGAAAGCCCGGCGCCTCATCGAAGCGCGGCAAGCAGCAGAAGGCGAAGGGCTCGCGCTCGGGCAACCCCGCCAAGCGCGCGGCCGAGAACGCCGGGGTCGCCGAGGCGACCGCTCCGACCGGTTCGGGCTTTGGCCTGGGCGGCCAGGCGGCGCCGAGCGAGGCCGACCTCGCCGAGCTGCAGAAGATGCTCGGTCGCGGCTGACCCCGCGACGAAGGTTGCTCGGTCGCGGCTGACCCCGCGACGAGAGCTGCTCGGTCGCGGCTGACGCCGCGCCCAGGGCGTCGGGTCAGGGCAGCACGTCGGCGTCTTGCAGTGCCGACATGACCGTCTGCTCGATCGCGCGCTGACCCCGCGGCGTCGGGTGCACGTCGTCGGGCTGCATCCATTCGGGGTGCCCGACGAGCGGCTGCCCGACGTCGAGGAACGTGCCCCCGGCGTCGTCGACGGCGTCTCTCAGGGCCTGCGAGGTGACGGCGGTGTCGTCGGGGACGTCGGCCTCGTCGTTCCAGATGGTGCTGAGCCCGACGATGCGCGCGTCGGGCGCCGCCTCGCGCAGCAGCTCGACGGTGTCGGCGGTATCGTCGCGGATCTCGTCGCCGTCCTCCCAGAAGTCGTTGCTCGAGGATTCCACGACGATCAGCTGCGGTTGCAGGGCGGTGACGGCGGGCGCGAGCCCCGAGAAGGGCACCCCGCAGTCGCCCGTGACGACGAAGCCCGCTCCCGCGCAGGCGAGGTTGGTGAGGTTCAGGTGCGCGCGCGTGCCGAGCAGCACCGGCCACGCCTGCTCCGGTTCCAGCCCGAACCCCGACATGAGGGAATCGCCCACCGTCACCACGCGCAGGGGCGCGGGCGTCGACGAGGGCGTCGCGGTGGGGGAGGGACGCAGCACCGGATCGGCGAACGTCGGCTCGGGCCGAGCGGTCGACGTCTCGGCGGCGCAGGCGGTGAGGAGCACGCCCAGGCCCACGGCGATCGCCGTCGTGACCACCAGAGAACGCCCGCGCATCATGGAGCGATCCTATGAGGGTGACCCTATGAAGGGGCGCCGAGCCCGCTCACACCCGCAGCGAGGCGAGGTGCTCGCGCAGGGTGGGTCCCGCGCGGAACTCGCGGATCAGGTGGTGCACGACCTCGCGCAGATCGCCGTCGGCGGCCTCGGCCACCGCGACCTGGCGAGCGGAGCTGCCGCCGGTGGCGAGGATCGTCTCGAGCCCGGCGAACTCGCGCGCGCAGTGCAGCTCGGCGGCAACCCCGGCGAGCTCCTGCATCGTCGAACGCAGGTGGTCGACCACCGGCAGCTGCGTGCCGTCACGATCGACGATGACCCGCGCGTCCAGACCGTAGCGGGCTGCGCGCCACTTGTTCTCGCGGGCGTACCAGGGCGGGATGCCGGGAAGCTCGCGACCCTCGTCGATCAGGCGCGAGAAGTGCTCCACGAGCGTCTGCGCGAGGGCGGCGACCGCGGCGAGCTCGGGCAGGGTCGACATCCCGTCGCACGCGCGGATCTCGACGGTGCCCCACTTGGGCGCCGGACGGATGTCCCAGCGCACCTCACTGGCATCCGCCATGACCCCGGTGCGCACCATGTCGTCGAGGTAGCGCTCGAAGTCGTCCCAGGTCTCGAGCTGCCAGGGCAGACCCGCGGTGGGCAGCTGCTGGAACACGAGGGCGCGGTTCGAGGCGTACCCCGTGCGCTCGCCCGCCCAGAATGGACTGGATGCCGAGAGGGCCTGCAGGTGCGGGAGGTAGACGGTGAGGGCGTTGACGATCGGCAGGACCTTCTCGACGTCGTCGACGCCGATGTGCACGTGCACGCCCCAGATCATCATGTTGCGGCCCCACCACTGCGTGCGCTCGATGAGCGAGTGGTAGCGCGTCTTGTCGCTGACCTGCTGGTCGAACCACTGCGCGAAGGGGTGGCTTCCGGCGCACAGCAGCTCGACGCCGAGCGGCTCGGTCTCTTCGCGCAGAGCGCCGATCGCGTCGGCGATGTCGTCGACGGCTCCGGCGACGGTGTCGCCCACGCCGCTGGTGACCTCGACGGTGTTCGTCAGCAGCTCACCCGTGACGGTGAAGCGCTCGAGCGCGGTGCGATCCTCGAGGCGTTCGAGGATCTCGGGGGCACGGGGGACCAGGTCGCCCGTCTCGCGGTCGGCGAGCATGAGCTCCCACTCCAGCCCCACGGACGAGCGCGTCGATGCAGCGAACGGCAGCCTCATGCGGCTCAGTCTCGCATGCGGCATGCGGTGGATCGCGCCGCGGGAAACGCCGTGTTACGCCGACTCCGGCGCGCCGCGGCGTGTCATTCGATGTCGCTGTCGCGGGTGGGGCGACGGATCTGGCAGAATAGAGGGTCGGACCCACCACTCGACCCTCTATCCAGTGTCGGTCCGCCCTTTTGAGCTTCCGCCGGGTGTGCACCCCACGCTCCAGGCGTTCGGTTCGTTCGTTTTCCATCATCAGGAGTCATCGTGGCTGTCAAGATCCGTCTCAAGCGCCTCGGAAAGATCCGCGCGCCCTACTACCGCATCGTCGTCGCCGACTCGCGCACCAAGCGCGACGGTCGTGTCATCGAAGAGATCGGCAAGTACCACCCGACCGAGGAGCCCTCGTTCATCGAGGTCGACTCGGAGCGCGCGCAGTACTGGCTGTCGGTCGGCGCCCAGCCCACCGAGCAGGTCGCCGCCATCCTCAAGCTCACGGGCGACTGGGGCAAGTTCAAGGGCGACGCCAACGCCGTGTCCACCGTCAAGGTGCGCGAGCCCAAGGCGCCCTTCCAGCCCGACGCCGCCAAGAAGTCGGTCGTCAAGCCCAAGGCCGAGAAGAAGGCTGCCGAGGCCCCCGCCGAGGCGTCCGCCGACGCCGCCGAGACCTCGGCCGAGTAATTCCCGTGCTGTCTGCCGCGCTCGAACACGTCGTCAAGGGGATCGTCGATCACCCGGACGCCGTGACCATCCGTTCCAGCACCTCGCCCCGCGGCGATGTGCTGGAGGTTCACGTGCACCCCGATGACCGGGGTCGCGTGATCGGGCGCGGCGGACGCACCGCCAAAGCACTGCGCACCGTCGTGTCCGTCCTCGCCGACGGGCGTCGCGTTCGCGTCGACGTCGCCGACGACTGATGGCGGCCGACGACACCGCGGGCTCCCAGCCCGCCAAGACCCAGCTCCGCGTCGGGCGCCTGGTCAAGGCCCACGGCCTGAAAGGCGCCTTCAAGCTGGAGCTCTACACCGACGACCCCGACAGGCGCTTCGTCCCGGGCAGCACCTTCACTCTGCAGGTGCCCGAGTCGTCGCCGTGGCACGGCCGCGAACTGACCGTTCGCGAGTTCCGGTGGATGAACTCGCACCCCGTCGCCTTCTTCGAGGGTGTCGACGACCGCAACGCCGCCGAGGCGCTGGTCAAGGCCATCCTGTGGATCGACCAGGACTCCGAGACCGCCCCCACCGAAGACGACGCCTGGTACGACCACCAGCTGGTCGGTCTCGACGTGGTGCGTGACGGCGACATCATAGGTCGCGTGGTGCGGGTCGAACACTTCCCCGCGCAGGACCTGCTCATCGTCCGCCTGAGCGGCGACGAGCGCGAGGTCCTCGTTCCGTTCGTGAGCGCGATCGTTCCCGAGGTCGACATCGCCGCCGGTCGCGTGGTCGTCACGCCCCCGGCCGGTCTCTTCGAAGAGCTTCCGTCGGTCGAGGGCGACGAGCCCGAGCCCGACGCCGCCGACCTCGAGGCGCACGTCGACGAGACGCCCGACGCCGACGAGGCCACCGACGCGCGCGAGGACTGACGTGCGCATCGACATCGTGTCGATCTTCCCGACGATCTTCGACGCGCTCGAGGTGTCGCTGCTGGGCAAGGCCCGTCAGAGCGGCCTGCTCGACGTGCGCGTGCACGATCTGCGCGACTACACGCACGACCGTCATCGCACGGTCGACGACACGCCCTACGGGGGCGGCGCCGGCATGGTCATGAAGCCCGAACCCTGGGGCGAGGCGCTCGACGACGTCACCCGCGATGCGCCCGAGCGGCCCGTGATCGTCTTCCCGTCGCCCGCCGGCGAGCGGTTCTCGCAGGCCACCGCGCGCGAGCTGTCGACCGCCCCGCACCTCGTCTTCGGATGCGGTCGCTACGAGGGCATCGACGAGCGCGTCTTCGACTACGCCGCCGAACTCGGCGAGGTGCGTCTCATCAGCCTGGGCGACTACGTGCTCAACGGGGGAGAGGTCGCCGTGATGGCGATGGTCGAGGCCATCGGCCGCCTCGTGCCCGGCGTCGTCGGCAACCCCGAGAGCCTCGTCGAGGAGTCCCACGAAGACGGGCTGCTCGAGTATCCGTCGTTCACCAAGCCCGCGGTGTGGCGCGAGCGCGAGGTGCCCCCGGTGCTGCTCAGCGGCAACCACGGTGCGGTGGGCTCGTGGCGACGCGAGCAGCGGCTCGAGCGCACGCGACAGCGCCGGCCCGACCTGCTCGCCGACTGACCCCGCCGCCCCGGGTGTACGCCTCGCGGCCTGGGGCGGAGGGGGAGTCCGCATCGGGTGCGCCCCGCGCTCGGCACCGGCCCGCCCTGTGAATGACGGATGCCGCGACCCCGAGGCCGCGGCATCCGTCGATCGCGTGTCAGTCGACGCCGAGGAACGAACGGTCCGTGAGCACGATCGGGCCGTCGGCGGTGATCGCGACCGTGTGCTCGGAGTGCGACCCGCGCGAGCCGTCGGCGCTGCGCAGCGTCCAGCCGTCGGGGTCGGTGACCAGCTCGTCGGTCGTGTGCAGGAACCACGGCTCGAGCGCCACGACGAGACCCGCACGCAGCGGATAGCCGCGTCCTGCCTTGCCGTCGTTGGCGACGTGCGGGTCGCCGTGCATCGTGCGTCCGACGCCGTGACCGCCGAAGTCGGTGTTGATGCTCAACCCCTCGGCGTGGGCGACCGCGGCGATGGCCGCCGAGATGTCGCCGATCTTGTGGCCGACGGTCGCGGCGTCGATCGCGGCGGCCAGAGCGCGCTCCGAGGTGTCGATGAGCGCCAGGTCCTCGTCGCGGGCCGTGCCGACCACGAACGACACGGCCGAGTCGGCGACCCAGCCGTCGACCGACGCCGCGAAGTCCAGCGAGACGAGGTCGCCGTCGCGCAGGACGTAGTCGTGGGGGAGGCCGTGCAGCACGGCGTCGTTGATCGAGGTGCACAGCACCTTGCCGAACGGGCTCGCGCCGAACGAGGGGTGGTAGTCGATGTAGCAGGACTCGGCACCGGCGGCGCGGATCATGTCGTGGGCGCGGCGATCCAGGTGCAGCAGGTTCGTGCCCACCTTGGTCTCGTCGCGCAGGGTCGCGAGCACCTCCGCGACGAAGCGGCCCGCCGGACGCATCGCTTCGATCTCGGCCGGGGTGCGAAGTTCGATCATGGTGTTCCTCTCGTGGAACATCCATTCTCCCCGACGCGGCGCCCTCGCGCCGAGACGGGCAGAGGGTTCTCATAGGCAGCGCACATTCCCGCGCCGTAGCATCGGTCCATGGCGCTGCGCAGACTCTTCCTCGGCTGGTTGTTCCCGGCCGCCTTCGTCCTGCCGCTCTGGCTGTTCGTCGGATGGATCGTCTTCTCGGGCGGAAGCGGGTGGGCCCTGCTGTGGCTGTTCGTCGCCCTGCCGGCCGTCTTCGTCTCGCAGGTGCTGCTGTCACTGCTCATCCGCGGACGGGCGAGCGTGCGCGAGTCGCGCGCGGTGTCGTGGCGCGATGTGGCGGGCCTGGGGCTGTGGCACGTGGTGATCATCGCGCTGGGCTTCTTCGACTCGCGCGTGTTCTTCCCGCTGCTGGTGCTGTCGGTCGTCGGTGCGCTGCTGCTGTTCTGGTCATCGCTGGCGCAGTTGTGGAACGAAGCACGGGGTGCGGTCACCGTGCTGCACGCCACCGACGGCACGGCCTACATCCCGCCGGCGCAGGAACGCCCGGCTGCCCAGCCCGCGGGCGACGTGATCGTCGTCTCCGAAACGCGCCGCCCCGACTGAGCCGGTTTTGCCGCGCCCGGTGTCCGTGGCAGAATAGGCGTTTGTGCCCTGACCGGCTCTGCCTCAGGGGAGTCCGCCGCATCCGCGGCTTCGGGCACGCCTCACCTTTTCCCCTTTTATCGTGCGATCGACCTGTGGCGGTCGCAGGAAGTGAAGATCATGCAGATCCTCGACTCCGTCGACGCAGCCTCGCTGCGGTCCGACATCCCCGTCTTCGCCCCCGGCGACACCGTCAAGGTGCACGTCAACATCACCGAAGGCACGCGCTCGCGTGTCCAGGTCTTCCAGGGCGTCGTCATCGGCCGCTCGGGCGATGGCGTCCGCGAGACGTTCTGCGTCCGCAAGGTCAGCTTCCAGGTCGGCGTGGAGCGCACGTTCCCCGTCCACAGCCCGGTGATCGACCACATCGAGGTCGTCACCCGCGGTGACGTCCGTCGCGCCAAGCTCTACTACCTGCGCAGCCTCCGTGGCAAGAAGGCCAAGATCAAGGAGAAGCGCGACCGCTGAGTCCGCTCCCCTCGAACGCCCCGTGGATTTCACCCACGGGGCGTTCGGCGTTTTCGCGGCGGCGTCGGTCATTCGGCGGGGCCTCGATGTGCGACCCTTGTCCGTGCGGTTCTCCGGTGTGCGGTGGACCCGGTGAAGGAACACATGAACGACCAGACCGCCTCGACCCCGGATGCCATGGCATCCCGTTCCGACGGTCGGCGTCGCCGCGGGTGGGCGCTGTTCTTCCGCGACCTCGTGGTCATCGTGCTCATCGCGCTGGTCGTGTCGTTCCTGGTGAAGACGTTCGTGGTTCGGTCGTTCTACATCCCGTCGGCGTCGATGGAGAACACGCTGATGATCAACGACCGGATTCTGGTCGATGAGCTGACCCCCCGTTTCGGCGAGTACTCGCGCGGCGACGTCGTCGTGTTCCGCGACCCGGGCGGATGGCTCGACACCACACCGGCCGCTCCGCGGTCGCCGCTCGTCGAGGGCGTCGACTGGGCGCTGTCGCTGTTCGGCCTGTCGGCGCCCGACAGTGACGACCACCTGATCAAGCGCGTGATCGGCACCGCCGGCGACCACGTCGTCTGCTGCAACGCGCTCGGGCAGACCACCGTGAACGGTGTGCCGCTCGACGAGAGCTACGTGCGCCTCGCGCCCGGCGCCACGGCTCCCGAGCCGGTTCCCTACGACATCACGGTGCCCGAGGGCTCGCTCTGGGTGCTCGGCGACAACCGCAACAGTTCGCGCGATTCGCGCTTCAACCAGGATCAGCCCGGGCTGGGCTTCGTTCCCGTCGACAACGTCGTCGGGCGCGCCTTCCTCAAGACGTGGCCGCTCGACCGGTTCGGCCTCGTCGACTTCCACCACGAGGTGTTCGCGGGGGTCCCCGCGCCGGGATCGCCGTGATCGAGCCCACCCTCACGCTCGAGCGTCGCCTGCTCAAGGAGCACGCGATCGTCATCGCCTGCGACGAAGTGGGTCGCGGGGCGCTGGCGGGACCGGTGGCGGTCGGCGCGGCGGTGGTCGACCCGGCCCGTTCACGCAAGCGCGTGCCGATGGGGCTGCGCGACTCCAAGCTCGTACCCGAGGCCCGTCGCCCCGAGGTCGCCGCGCGGGCGGCGGCGTTCGTGCAGCACAGCGCCGTCGGGTGGGCGAGCTCCGTCGAGGTCGATGAGATCGGCATCATCCGTGCCCTCGGGCTCGCGGCGGTCCGGGCGATCGCCGACCTGCGCGCCCACGGCGTCGTGCCCGAAGAAGCGCTCGTGATCCTCGACGGCAACCACGACTACATCACCCCGGCGGGCGAGTCGGGGCTGACGGTGCGCCCGATCATCAAGGCCGACCGCGACTGCGCGAGTGCGGCCGCGGCATCCGTCATCGCCAAGGTCGCCCGCGACACCCTGATGGTCGGTCTGCACGACGACCTGCCCGCCTACGGGTGGGCGCGCAACAAGGGGTACGCGAGCCTCGATCACCGCGACGCGATCGCCGTGCACGGCATGAGCGAGCACCACCGGCATTCGTGGGCGATCGCCGCGGCGCCCACGCTGTTCTGACGACGCTGTTCTGACGACGCCGATCCGACGACGCCGAGGGACGCGCCCGGGAGCGCACCCGCGTGCGGCTCGGCGCCCGACGCCCGCCTAGGATGGGAGAACCATGGATGACGACGTCTTCGAGGACTACGACCGCGAACTCGAACTGGCCCTTTACCGCGAGTACCGCGATGTCGTGCGCCAGTTCACCTACGTGATCGAGACCGAGCGACGGTTCTACCTGGCCAACGACGTCAACGTCGTGCGCCGCGACACCGAGCACGACTTCTACTTCGAGATCTCGATGACCGACGTGTGGGTGTGGGACATCTACCGCGCCGACCGGTTCGTGAAGTCGGTGCGGGTGCTGACGTTCAAGGACGTCAACGTCGAAGAGCTCTCTCGCCATGACTTCCAGCTGCCCGACGAGCTGTCGCTCGACAACTGAGGCTCCTCCACAGCGGCCCGATCTCTCGGGCTCTCCACCGATGACGGTTTCGATGCCCCGGACGGGGTGAGCCGGATGCCACGCTCTCGGGCATGGCAGCGAAAGACGATCTCGGCCGAGCCGGGGAAGAACGCGCCGTCGCCTTCTTGACGGGCGACGGTTACCGCATACTGGCGCGGAACTGGCGGTGCGCACAGGGCGAGCTCGACATCGTCGCCGAGCACGGGAGCACTCTCGTCGTGGTCGAGGTGAAGACCCGCCGGAGCGAGGACTTCGGTCACCCGTTCGAGGCGATCGACGCGCGCAAGGCGGCTCGCCTGTGGCGGTTGGCCATGGCGTGGATCGCCGCTCACCCCGACGCGGCACGCGGCCGCCATCTGCGCATCGACGCGATCGCCCTCGTGGGGGACGATCCGGCGACGGCCCGCCTCGAGCACCTCGAGGACGCCCTGTGAGCGTGGCACGCACGTGGGCGGTGGCACTGACGGGCTTGCGCGGAGACCCCGTCGAGGTCGAGGCCGACGTGTCGTCGCAGACGCCGGAGTTCGCCATCATCGGACTCCCCGACAAGTCCCTCGGCGAAGCAGGGCGTCGGGTGCGCAACGCGTGCGCCAATCGTGGTCTCGACCTGCCGAAGCGGCGGATCACCGTGAACCTCTCGCCGGCGAGTCTTCCCAAACGCGGGTCGGGGTTCGACGTGGCCATCGCCGTGGCCGCACTGGCGACGACCACGCGCATGGATGCCGCCCGCGTCGCCGCCACCGTGCACGTCGGCGAGCTGGGACTCGACGGGCGGCTGCGCCCGGTGCCGGGCATTCTGCCCGCGGTGGTCGCTGCCCGCCGCGCGGGGCACGCACGGGTCGTGGTCCCCGCGGCCAATGCGGCCGAGGCCGCCCTCGTCGAGGGGGTCGAGGTGTTCGCCGCCACCTGCCTGGCCGAGGTCGTGCGCTGGCACGGAGGGGCGACCGACGCCGTGGAGCTGGACCCCGTCGCGGCTCCGGCGGTCGACGAGTCCTCCGATGAGAGCCACGAACTCGCCGACGTCGTCGGGCAGGCCGATGCCGTCGACGCGCTCGTCGTGGCGGCGGCCGGCGGCCACCACATGCTGATGAGCGGGCCCCCGGGCGCGGGCAAGACCATGCTGGCGCGTCGGCTCCCCGGCATCCTGCCCCCGCTCGACGACGACGCCGCGCTGTCGGTGGCGTCGGTGCGCTCCCTGTCGGGCGAGACGGTGACCCGGTTGTCGCGGACACCGCCGTTCGAGAGCCCTCACCACGGCGCGACGGCCGCCGCCCTGATCGGGGGAGGGTCGGGCGTGGTCCGCCCGGGCGCCATCGCCCGCGCCAGCGACGGGGTGCTGTTCCTCGACGAGGGTGGTGAGTTCCCGGCGGCGGTCCTCGACGCCCTGCGCCAACCGCTCGAGAGCGGCGTCATCCAGGTGCACCGATCGGGGGTGGCCGCCACCTATCCCGCGCGTTTCCAACTCGTGGTCGCGACGAACCCCTGCCCGTGCGGTCAGTACGGGGTGGCCGGGGGAAGATGCGAGTGCGCCCCGCAGGCGATCCGGCGGTACACCCGTCGACTGTCGGGTCCCCTCCTCGACCGGATCGACATCGACCTGCGCCTCCAGCGCGTATCGGCCGCGCGACGCGAGAGCGACACACGGACGGTGACCACCGCGCAGGCGCGCGAGACCGTCGCGCGGGCGCGAGAACACACGGCGGTCCGGTGGGCCGCAACCCCGTGGCGTCGAAACGCCGACGTGCCGGGGACCTGGTTGCGCGGCCCCGCGGCACCGTCGCCCGCCGTGCTGAGCCCGCTCGACGCGGCACTGCGGCGTGGGGCGCTGACCCTGCGCGGCTACGACCGGCTGCTGCGGGTGGCGTGGACCGTCGCCGACATCGCCGGTCATGAGCGGTTGCAGCCCGACGACGTGGGTCGAGCGCTGTACCTGCGGCGGGGGATGAGCGCGTGAACCTCCCCGATCTCGAGGCACCGGCCGCGCGCCGCGCCCTCCACGGGCTCCGGCGCGCCGAGGGCGACGACGGCTCGGCCTACGCCCGCGCGATCTGGAGCGTTCTGCTCGAGCCCGGCGACGGGGTGGCCGGGGCCCTGATCGCGACGCACGGGCCGGTCGACGCGCTCCGTCTCGTCTCGCGCGGAGAGGGGGCGGAACTCGCGGACGCGCGCGCACGGTGGCTGCCGCGCCTGCAGCCCGGGTCGATCACCGCCGCGCTGGAGTCGGCCCGTCGGGCGGCGGTCGACCTCGTCGTGCCGGGCGACGAAGACTGGCCGGTGAAGCTCGACGACCTCGGTGCCCATGCCCCGGTGGCTCTGTGGCGGCGGGGCCGATCTGCGGCTCCCGTCGGGCCCGTCGTCGCCCTTGTCGGGGCGCGCGCCTCGACGGCCTACGGAGAGGGGATCGCTGCCGACCTCGCCGCCGAGCTCGCTGCGGACGGCGTCACGGTGGTGTCGGGAGCGGCGTACGGAATCGACGGCGCGGCCCACCGCGCCGCGTTGAGCACCGCGGGAACGACGAGCGCCTTCCTCGCCGGAGGCGTCGACCGTTCGTATCCGCGCGGGCACGAAGCCCTGCTGACGACGATCGCCGCGTCGGGTGGGGTGTGGAGCGAGACACCGTGCGGAGCCGCACCGACGAAATGGAGGTTTCTCGCGAGGAACAGGCTGATCGCGGGGTTCGCCGATGCCGTGGTCATCGTCGAGGCCGGGTGGCGCAGCGGCTCGCTCAACACGGCTGCACATGCGGCGACGCTCGGTCGCGCCCTGGGGGCGGTACCCGGGCCGGTGACGAGTGCGGCCTCGGCCGGCTGCCACCGCATCCTGCGCGAGTACGACGGAGTGTGCGTGACCTCGGCTGCCGACGTGCGCGAGATGCTCGGCGGCGCGGGAGCGGGCACGTCGGTCGACGACGGGCGTACCGACGAGAGCACCCGGATCATCGACGCTCTCTCCGCGCGGTCGGCACGACCGGCCGACGAGGTCGCGCGGCGGAGTGGGCTGGCGCCCTCACGCGCCGTCGTGCTGTTGGGCTTCGCCGAGCTCGAGGGGCGGGTGATGCGCGACGGCGAGGGGGACTGGCTCCTGGGGCACGGCGCGCGATGAGAGGGCCGGTGGCGGAGTGCCCAATGCTCCTCGCGTGGCCCCGCGCGCGCCGTCGGTCGTCCGTTCGATGCGATCGCGGTCGGAGTGCGCGTCGCGCCGGGCTCCGTCGTGCGTGGCGGGCAGGGTGGAGCCGTGCATGTTTCGGAAGCCGTCGAGGGGTATCTCACCCACCTCTCCGACGTGCGCCGGCTCTCGTCGGCGACGGTGCGCGCGTACCGGGCCGATCTGGCCGACCTCACGGGGGCGACCGGCGATCCGGAGGTCGCGGCGCTCGGCGTCGAGGACCTCCGCGAATGGCAGTGGGAGGCATCCACGTCGGGGCTGTCGAAGGCCACCGCGGCGCGACGGACGTCGGCGGTGCGGGGATTCCTCGCCTGGGCGAAGGACGCGGGGCTGATCGACGGCGACCCCGCGCAACGCCTCGTCGCCCCCAAGCGCGGTCGCACGCTGCCGGCCGTGGCCACCGCTCAGGCACTCGAGGGCGTGTTGGCGACGGCGGCCGAGAACGCGCGCGAGGGCGATCCGCTCGCGCTGCGCGACCACGCCCTGCTCGAGATGCTCTACGGCTCGGGCGCCCGCGTGTCGGAGATCTGCGGTCTCGACCTCGACGACATCGACCCCGAGCGTCGCACCCTGCGTCTGCGCGGGAAGGGCGACAAGGAGCGCGTCGTGCCCTACGGCGTTCCCGCCGGCCTCTCCCTCGACGCCTACCTGGTCCGCGCGCGCCCGGTCCTCTCGGCGCGGGGTGAGGGGGGCGCGGGGCGCGCGGTGTTCCTCGGCGCGCGAGGCCGGCGCCTGGGACCACGGACCGTGCACTCCCTCGTCTCGCGCACCGTGGCCCCCGTCGTCGGGGCCGAGACCCTGGGACCCCACGCGCTACGCCACTCCGCAGCGACGCACCTGCTCGACGGGGGCGCCGACCTGCGCGCGGTGCAGGAGATCCTCGGACACGCCAGCCTCGGAACCACGCAGATCTACACCCACGTCTCTGGCGAACGGCTGCGGGAGGCGTACAAGCTCGCGCATCCGCGGGCCTAAGCACCCGGGCGTCTGACCAGCCGCGCACGTGGTGTCCGAGCCGCAGAGCATGCGGGCCTCGGAGCAGCCACGTGTCTGGCATTCGAGCACCTCAGCATCACCGCACCCGAGCAGCTACGGGGCCGAGTAGGCGCTGGCCGCGCGAGCTCGAGCGTGCACGGGCTCGATCCGGCGTGGGCCCGCGCGTGCCCGACCCCGCGTGACGGCCCGATACCGCGACCCGATGCACGCTCTGCGCGGCCAGCCGCTGGCGCTCGCCCCGTCGGCGGACGTAGCGTGAGCCGGGTGAATCGCCGATCCGTCTCCGCCGCGGCGGGTGCCGTCGTGCTCGTCCTCTCGCTCGCCGGGTGCGCGCTGCAGCCGACGCCCGTCGAGACGCGCCTCCCCCCGGGAGCGGTCGTCACCTCCGCGCCTCCGACCGCTGCCGCGCCCTCGCCGACGGTCGTCACCCTGCCTCCGACCACGGCGCCGACGGTCGCACCCGTGCCCGATCCCTCGACGCCGGCGTCGGACCCCGATGCCCTCTCGTGCGGCGACGGAGGCTCGCAGAACGTCTCGGGCGCCGAACAGACGGTCCGCGTCGTCGGCACCTGCGCCGAACTCACCGTCTCGGGGTCCGCGCTGACGGTGGATGCCGCGGGCGCGACGATCCGTTCCCTGCGCGTCTCGGGCGATCGAGTCCGGGTGTCCGCGTCGGCGATCGATGCGCTCGTCGTGCAGGGCAACGATGCGGCTGTCTCGTCGGGCGGCGCCATCGGCAGCGTCGACCTCAGCGGCGACCGCACGACCGTCGACGCCGGTGGTGCCGTCTCATCGGTCACGGTACGCGGACAGGACAACATCGTCCGCGCCGGCGGGGGAGTCGGCCAGACCACGGTCGATGGTCGCGGTAACCAGATCGGCTGACGCCCGGCCGCCCGCAGCGAGCAGGTGACGTCGCGGAAGCGCGCCGCCCGGTCCCGTCGTCAGCAGCAGGGCAGCAGAACCGCTCGCGGAACGCCGCCCAGCAGACGCAGCGGATTGATGTACTCGCCGTCCAGCCGCACGCCGAAGTGCAGCGTGTGCGGCCGGGTGTGACCTTCGGGGGCGACGGTGCCCACGACGGCTCCGCGGGCGATGCGGTCACCGGTGACCAGGCCGGTCGCCACGGGCTCGAGGGTCGTGACCAGACCGTCTCCGTGGTCGATGGTGACGACGAGGCGTCCGGCCACCGCTCCGGCGAAGGCGATGCGACCGTCGGCGGGGGAGCGCACCGGCTCGGGGGTCGCGAGGTCGATTCCGCGGTGGCCCGGACCGTAGCGGTGGGCGGGGGCCTCGAAGGGACGGAGGAGCTGCACCGTCTGCACCGGCCACACCCACCCCCGATCGGCGAGCGGATCGCCGCCGACCGTCGGGTTCGCCGCGAGCAGCAGGGCGAGGATCATCGCGAACCGGAGCGCGCGCGGGACGAGGGGCCGGGATCGCATGGCCGAAGTCTCCCGCCCCGTTCCGTGCCCTCGAGGGCGAATCGGGCGTGACGGTGACGGTCCCTCTCATGCACGCGGTGGGGAGGAGGCGTCCTGTATGCTGGAGGACGCATCTCGCTTGTCGGGATGACTCCGCGTGCCCTCAGCGCAGCGCGCCGCCCCTCGGGGCAGCGCATCGCGCGGCATCCACACCCCATGGTCCTCCGCTCCGGCGGATGGCGGGTGTGCGCCGGGCACCAGGCTCGTCGAACGCATCGTCCGACGCGAACAACCACAACCACGGCGCGAAAGCGCCCAGAAACAGGAGTACGACCATGGCCGTCGTCACCATCCGCCAGCTGCTCGACAGCGGCGTTCACTTCGGACACCAGACCCGCCGGTGGAACCCGAAGGTCAAGCGCTTCATCCTGACCGAGCGCTCCGGCATCCACATCATCGACCTGCAGCAGTCGCTCGGGTACATCGACAAGGCTTACGAGTTCGTCAAAGAGACCGTTGCGCACGGCGGCACCATCCTCTTCGTCGGCACCAAGAAGCAGGCGCAGGAAGTCCTCGCCGAGCAGGCGACGCGCGTGGGCCAGCCCTACGTCAACCAGCGCTGGCTCGGTGGCCTCCTCACCAACTTCCAGACGGTGTCGAAGCGCCTCGCCCGTATGAAGGAGCTCGAAGAGCTCGACTACGAGAACCCGGCCGAGAGTGGCTTCACCAAGAAGGAGCTGCTGCTCAAGAAGCGCGAGCTCGACAAGCTGCACAAGTCGCTCGGTGGTATCCGCAACCTGCAGAAGACCCCCTCGGCCATCTGGGTGGTCGACGCCAAGCGCGAGCACCTCGCGGTCGACGAGGCCAAGAAGCTCGGCATCCCCGTCATCGGCATCCTCGACACGAACGCCGACCCCGACGAGTTCCAGTACCCGATCCCCGGTAACGACGACGCGATCCGCTCGGTGAGCCTGCTCACGCGCATCATCGCCGACGCCGCCGCCGAGGGCCTCATCCAGCGCCACCAGCCCGCCGGCGAGGCCGAGGCCGAGGCCGCCGAGCCGCTCGCCGAGTGGGAGCGCGAGCTGCTCACCTCGGGCACGTCCGACGAGGCTGCGGCCGAGACCGACGCCGAGACCACCGAGGCCGCCACCGAGTCGGCTGACGACGCCGCGGGCGCCGAGGCTCACGACGAGGCCGTCGCCGACGCGTCGGGCGAGACCGCGACCGAGGTCGCCGACGCCGAGGCCACCGACAGCAAGTAAGCCGCGCGACCCCCGGTCACCCTCGGGTGGCCGGGGCGTCACCCGCACAGGCTACGATCCGGCGGGGTCGTGACCGCCCCCTCTTCGCGAGGGTGGTGACACGGCCCCGCCGGGCTCACATCTAGAACGCAAACGACAAGGAGACCGCCACACCATGGCAAACTTCACGATCGCCGACATCAAGGCGCTGCGCGAGCAGCTCGGCACGGGCATGGTCGACACCAAGAAAGCGCTCGAAGAGGCTGACGGCGACGTCGAGAAGGCCGTCGAGATCCTGCGCCTCAAGGGTGCAAAGGGCAACGCCAAGCGCGCCGACCGTTCGACCAGCGAGGGCCTCGTCGCCGCGCGCGAGGTTAACGGCACCGTCACGCTGCTCGAGCTCGCCTGCGAGACCGACTTCGTCGCCAAGAACGAGCGCTTCATCGCTCTGGCCGACAAGGTCGTCGACGCGGCGTCCGCCGCCGGCGCCGACTCGGTCGAGGCCGCCCTGGCCGCCGACGCCGACGGCAAGACCGTCGAGCAGCTCATCTCGGACGAGGCCGCGATCATCGGCGAGAAGGTCGAGCTCCGTCGCGTGCGCACCATCTCGGGCGACAAGTTCGAGGTCTACCTGCACAAGACCAGCAAGGACCTGCCCCCGCAGGTCGGCGTGGTCCTGGCCTACACGGGCGACGACGCCGAGACCGCTCGCTCCATCGCGCAGCACATCTCGTTCGCCAACCCCTCGTACCTCACGCGCGACGCCGTGCCCGAGGCCGACGTCGAGAAGGAGCGCGAGATCGTCACCGAGATCTCCCGCAACGAGGGCAAGCCCGAGGCCGCCCTTCCGAAGATCGTCGAGGGCCGTGTCAACGCGTTCTTCAAGCAGGTCTCGCTGCTCGACCAGGACTACGCGAAGGACAACAAGCTGTCCGTCGCCAAGGTCGCGTCCGACGCCGGTCTCACCCTGACCGACTTCGCCCGCTTCAAGGTCGGCGCGTAATCCACGCATGACGAGGCCCGGGGTGCCATGGCATCCCGGGCCTTTTCCCTGCCCGGGGGTCGTTTCGGTCGACGCGGGCGGGGAGCTAGTTTGTTCAAGACGAGAGGACACCACACGTGATCGATGAAGCCACCAAGCGCCGCCGTGTACTGCTGAAGCTGTCGGGGGAGGCATTCGGCGGGGGCCAACTGGGCGTGAATCCCGACGTCGTGAGCCAGATCGCCCGCGAGATCGCCGAGGCGGTCGACCGGGTCGAGATCGCGATCGTGGTCGGCGGTGGCAACTTCTTCCGCGGAGCCGAGCTGAGCCAGCGCGGCATGGACCGCGGGCGCGCCGACTACATGGGCATGCTGGGCACCGTGATGAACGCACTCGCCCTGCAGGACTTCCTCGAGCAGGCGGGAGCGGCCACCCGCGTGCAGTCCGCCATCTCGATGACGCAGGTAGCCGAGCCCTACATTCCGCGTCGCGCCGTGCGCCACCTCGAGAAGGGCCGCGTGGTCATCTTCGGCGCGGGAGCGGGGCTGCCGTACTTCTCCACCGACACCGTCGCCGCCCAGCGCGCGCTCGAGATCGGCGCCATCGAGGTGCTCGTCGCCAAGAACGGCGTCGACGGCGTCTACACCGCCGACCCGCGCACCGACGCCGACGCCGTCAAGCTCGATCACCTCACCTACCGCGACGCTCTGCAGAAGGGTCTCAAGGTCGTCGACTCGACGGCGTTCAGCCTGTGCATGGACAACGGCATCGACATGCGCGTGTTCGGCATGGAGCCGGCCGGCAACGTCACCCGTGCGCTGCTCGGCGAGACGATGGGCACCCTGGTCACCACATGACGCGCCGTGCGGGCCCGGGGAGCCGGGTCCGCACACGGCTAGACTGAGAAGTCAGTCCCAACGAATGGAGTCACCGTGATCGCCGATGTCCTCGCCGATGCCGGAGCGCGCATGGATCGTGCCGTGGAGGCCGCCAAGGAGGACTTCGCGACCGTCCGTACCGGACGCGCGAACCCCCAGATGTTCCAGAAGGTGCTGGTCGACTACTACGGTTCGCCCACCCCTCTCGGTCAGCTCGCCTCGCTGAACAACCCCGAGGCCCGCACGCTCGTGGTGAACCCCTACGACAAGTCGGCGCTGAAGGCGATCGAGCAGGCGATCCGCGACATGCCGAACCTCGGGGTCAACCCGACGAACGACGGCACGATCGTGCGCATCACCATGCCGGAGCTCACCCAGGACCGCCGCAAGGAGTACGTCAAGATCGTGCGCGGCAAGGGCGAAGACGCCAAGGTGCAGGTGCGCAACCTCCGCCGCAAGGCCAAGGACGACCTCGACGCGCTGAAGAGCGATGTCGGCGAAGACGAGCTCGTCCGCGCCGAGAAGGACCTCGATGGCCTCACGCGCACGCACGTCGACAAGATCGACGAGGCTCTCAAGCGCAAAGAGGCCGAACTCCTCGAGGTCTGAGTCATGACCGACCTGCCCGGGACCGGCGACACCGATCCGATCGATCCGACCGATGCTCGCCGGGCTGATCCGGTGCGCCGTTCGCCGATCACGGGCGAGGGCGTGACCGCGATCGAGTCGCAGCTGCGGGCGATGCGCACCGACGCCGAGCAGCACATCGCGCATGCCCGCGCGGAGTTCGACCAGGCCAACGAGCGTCTCAAGCAGCGCACGGGCCGCGACCTCATCGTCGCCACACTGATCGGCGTCGGCATCGGCGTGATCGTGATCGCGTCGCTGGTCTTCGTCAAGTGGCTCTTCGTGCTGTTCGCCGCGGCGGCCATGGTGCTGGGCGTGCTCGAGTTCTCGCGCGCGCTCCAGGTGGCCGGGCGGCGCGTCGATGTGGTGCCCCAGCTCGTCATGGGCTTCCTGCTCGTGCTCAGCGGGTTCTTCCTCGGCGCGTGGGTGCACTGGGTCGCCACCCTGGTCGCGGTCGTCGTGGTCATCGTGTGG
This sequence comes from Microbacterium sp. CFBP 8801, assembly GCF_014839455.1. Classification (NCBI taxonomy): domain Bacteria; kingdom Bacillati; phylum Actinomycetota; class Actinomycetes; order Micrococcales; family Microbacteriaceae; genus Microbacterium; species Microbacterium sp. CFBP 8801. The sequence goes on from NZ_JACYNU010000001.1 coordinate 259,068, forward strand.
CGCCTCACCGCGCAGCTGTTCTCGGACGACGGTCGCGCGCCCATCGAGGTGATCGGCGACGTTCTCGTCGGCGGCTTCGTGCAGCTCTACGTCCCCTTCCTCACCAGCGTCGCGCTGATTCTGCTCGCGCAGCCGCGCGGCGAATGGTGGGTGCTGGCGTTCCTCATCCTGGCCGTCGCCGCCGACACCGGCGCGTACGTGTCGGGCTTGACGTTCGGGCGCGGTGGGCGGCATCCGATGGCCCCCCGCATCAGCCCGAAGAAGACCTGGGAGGGCTTCGCCGGGGCCTGCGTCGCCGCCCTCGTCGCCGGGGCGCTGCTGGCCGTCTTCATGCTGCAGGTGCCGTGGTGGGCGGGTCTCATCTTCGGCGCCGTCGTCCTGGCGACGGCGACGGTCGGCGACCTGGGTGAGTCGATGCTCAAGCGCGACCTCGGCATCAAGGACATGAGCTCGTGGATCCCCGGCCACGGGGGAGTGCTCGACCGCCTCGACTCGATCCTGCCGTCGGCCACCGCCGCGCTGGTGATGTTCTACGTGCTCGCCCCGCTGGGAGTGTCATGACCGAGACCCCGATCCACGATCGAGTGAGCGCGACGCCGTTCCCCGAGGCCTCCGGGCGCTCCAAGGGCTACGAGAAGCGGGCCGTCGACGCCTTCCTCGCGCAGGCGCGCGAGGCGTTTGAAGCGGATGCCGAGGGAGCGCTGCGCTCGTCGGAGATCCGCGCTGCCGCCTTCCCCCTGGTGCGCGGCGGTTACGCGGTCGCCGCCGTCGACGCGGCGCTCGGACGCGTCGAGGACGCCTTCGCCGCCCGCGAGCGGGAGTTCGCCCTGTCGCGCCTGGGCGCGCGGGCGTGGGTCGCCGAGACGCGCGACACGGCCCAGGTCGTGCTCGATCGTCTGGGCCGCCCGCGCGGCGAACGCTTCGATCGCGTCGGTCTGCTCCGTTACGGCTACCGCGTCGACGAGGTCGACGTCGTCGCCGACCGAGTCGCGGGGTATCTGGCGGCGGGCCACCCCGTCACGCCCGAGCAGGTGCGCGCCGTCGCCTTCCGCATGCAGCGCGGCGGATACCGCGAGGCGCAGGTCGACGCCGTGCTCGATGCCGTCGTCGAGGTCATGCTCGCCGTCGGATGACCCGTTCACGTGGCACGCGCCCGCGGGCGTCGGTAGACTCGAGCACACTGTGACTGCCGGTTCAGACCTCTCGCGTGCCTCCTCGTCCCGCGCCGCCCGCCGGGGCGTGGTGTCCGTCGACGTCGTGCCGCCCGCGCTTCCGCGTCGTTCGGCGCCGCGCTGGTCTCGCCGACGCGGAGTGGTCGGTGTCTTCGCCTCGTGCGCCGCGGTGCTCTTCGCCGCCGCGTACGTCGGTCCGATGGGTGCGGCGCTGACGCCGGCTCAGGCGGACGAACCCCGCACGGTCACGCTGTACGCCGAGGGTCTCGGAGATACGCAGGCCGTATCGACCTCGGGCGAGAAGCAGGCTCCCGTGCTCGATCGCTCGAGCTACAACGTCTACGTGAAGCCGAAGCCGACCCCGACACCCACCCCCACGCCGTCGAGCGGGTCGGGATCGTCGGCGGGCGACGCCGGACCGCTGTTCTACTCCGGCGGCGGTGCCCCGGGCGAGTGGATGGCGGCGGCGGGCATCTCCGACGCGGACATGGGCTACGTCGACTACATCGTCAGCCGTGAGAGCGGCTGGAACCCGAACGCGACCAACCGCTCCTCGGGCGCGTGCGGTCTCGTGCAGGCGCTGCCGTGCAGCAAGGTGCCCGGAAACGGCTACGACCCGGTCGACAACCTGCGCTGGGCCACCGGGTACGCCACGGGCCGGTACGGCAGCTGGGCCGGGGCCTACGCGTTCTGGACCAGCAACCACTGGTGGTGAGCGGCGCCCATGCCCCGCTCCCGTAAACGTCGTCCGGAACCCGGCCGCGGCGAGGATTCCCTCGACCGCCTGATCGCCGGGTGGAAGCGCACCGAGGTCAAGCGCGGGATCGACTGGACCGTGCAGCCGATCTCGGCACCGCAAGCGCTGAAGGACTACGTCTGCCCCGGCTGCGGTCGCGCGGTCGTGGCCGGAACCGCCCACCTCGTCGTCTGGCGGGCCGACGGCGTGCTCGGTGACGCCGCCGACCTCGCCGCCCGACGCCATTGGCACACGCACTGTTGGAGGATCGCCTGATGGAGATACGCGGACCCGTTCTGCTCCCCGCCCGTCGTGAGGACATCGAGCTGCGGACGGTCGACGAGCTCACCCTCGTCGGCGAGCTCGCCCTTCCGCTCGAGCGGGAACCCGTCGCGACGCTGGTGACCCTGCATCCGCTGCCGGCGGCGGGCGGCTTCATGGACTCGCACATCCTGCGCAAGGCCGCGGGGCGACTGCCGGCCCTGGCCGACCTGGCGGTGCTGCGCTTCAACACGCGCGGCACCACGTCACCCCGCGGAACGAGCGAGGGCACTTTCGACGGGGGAGCGAGCGAGGTGTTCGACGTCGCCGCGGCCGTGGACTTCGCGCGCGAGCGGGGTCTTCCCCGACCGTGGTTGGTCGGGTGGTCGTTCGGCACCGAGCTGGCGCTGAAGTACGGTCGCGATCACGACGTCGAGGGCGTCATCCTGCTCTCGCCGCCGCTGCATCGTGCGACGGCCGAAGAGGTCGCCGCGTGGGCCGGCGACGCGCGGCGCATGGTCGTGCTGGTTCCCGAATTCGACGACTACCTGCGACCGGATGAGGCGCGGGAGCGATTCGCGTCCGTTCCGGATGCCACCCTGATCGCCGTCGAGGGCGGGAAGCACCTGTGGGTGGGCGAGACCCAGACCCGTCGGGTGCTCACCGAGATCGTCGCCGCCGTGAACCCCGACGCGCTGCCGCTCCCCGTGGAGTGGGACGGAGACCTCGACGGCTGACGACGGTCTCCCACGCGAGGCGAACGGCTCGGCCGGTCTCGCGGGGTGACGGAGCGCCGACTCTCGATCACCGCTCGTTCTGCCGCGGGATGATCACCTCGCGGTAGATGATGAGGATGCTCGCGGCCACGGGGATGGCGATAAGGGCGCCGAGCAGGTTGAGCAGCGCACCGCCGGCGAGGGCCGAGATCACGACGACGGCACCGGGTACCGAGACGGCGCGGTTCATGATGCGCGGCGAGATGACGTACGCCTCGATCTGCATGTAGACGAGGTAGTAGACCAGCGCGATCAGCGCCGTCGTGGGAGATCCGAGCCCGGGCAGAAGGCACGTCAGCACGATGATCGTCGACCCGGTGAGCGTACCCACGAGCGGGATCAACGAGAAGAAGAAGGCGATCACGGCGAGCACGGCCGGGAACGGGGCGTTGATGATCGACAGGAAGATCGCGCTCAGCACGCCGTTGATCACGCCCAGGCTCACCTGACCCATGACGTAGTAGCCGACGGAATCGGTGATCTTCTCGGCCAGCTCGATGAACCGCGCGCGCTTCGACGCGGGGACCAACTGGTAGACCGCCGACTTGAGCGACGGGGTGGATGCCGTGAAGTAGATCGTCAGGATGAGCACGATGAACGCGCCGCCGAGGCCGGCCGCCACCGCACCGCCGATCGTGAGGAGGCTGTTGCCCACCATCGTCGAGATGGAACCCACGTCGAGCGTGGTGACCCACTGCTGCACACCGGCCCACACCTCGTCGAGGCGCAACCAGGGGAGGGTCTGCTCGACCCAGGTCTGCACCTGCGTGACGATCTCGTTCCACCGGGTCGGCTGCAAGAGCTGCTCGATCTGCACCACGAGCTGGGTGATCTGCCCGACGATGATCGGCACGACCATCACGATGATGCCGGCGAAGATCCCCAGCACCCCGAGGATCGTCACGAGGACCGCCGCCCACCGGGGGAGACCGCGCTTCTCGAGGAACGAGACGACGGGATCGAGGCCCAGCGAGAGGAAGAGGGCCGTTCCCACGTACAGCAGGATCGTGGACAGGTTCTCGACGCTGCCGATCAGCAGCAGCCCGACGCCGACGCCGAGCGTCGCCAGCAGCGCCACCTGGAAAGGATTGTGGATCTTCATGACGACGACTCCCGCCTCGGACGGGTGCGACGGCGCCCGTTGTCGTCAGGATACTGACGCCGCGCCCTCGAACGTGCGCGACGGGCCTCGCCGCGAACTTTCAGGCGTCCTCGGCTATTCTGAAACGTCGATTCTTCGGTGGTGCCAGGGCCGCCGGTGGGGATGGTGTGAAGAGTGAGATTTGTCTGGGCCGTGGTGGCGTTCGTCATCGCCGCCGCCATGATCGGTGCGGGCATCGCTCAGCGGACCGTATTCCAGGGTCCGTCCGAGACCACCGCGGCCGTGCAGACCGAGGGCACCACGCCCTACACGCTCATCGACGGGTCGGTTCTCACCAGCACCCCGGGCGCGCAGACGCTGCGCGTCGCGGGTGACGGAGCCGTGTTCGTGTCGTACGGGCGCACCTCCGACATGCAGGCGTGGCTGTCGGACACGCGGTACACCTCGGTGGTCCCCGGCGGCGAGGGCAGCCTCCAGACGTCGGTCGTCGAGCCCACCGCGACCGCGACGGGCGAGGTCGCCGGGCGCAGCCCGGTCGATTCCGACCTGTGGCTCGACGAGTTCGAACAGACCGGTTCGCTGTCGACCACTCTGCAGCTTCCCGCCGACATGAGCGTCCTGGTGGCCTCGGACGGTATCGCTCCCGCCCCCTCCGACATCAGCGTGACGTGGCCGATCGACGACAGCACACCCTGGGCGGGCCCGCTGATCGTGGGCGGCGGCATCGCGCTTCTCGCCGGTCTCGTGCTGTACCTCCTCGGCATCCGGCACGTGCGTCGTTCGCGCCGCCCGCGCCGCAAGGGCCTCCCGCTGCCCGTGACCGAGCCCATCTCGATCGGCGAGTCCCGGACGGCGGGCACGGGTGTCGTGAGCGAGTCGCCGGCCCGCCGGGGTCGGGTGCGCGGAGCCCTGGGTGGTGGACGACGCGCCCTCATCGCGGTCCCCGCGCTCGGTGTCTCGCTCACCCTGCTCGCCGGTTGCTCCGCCGATGCGTGGCCGCAGTTGGCCGCGACCGAGACGCCGAGTGCGTCCCCGACCGTCATCGTGCCCGAGGGCCAGTTCCCGCCGGCCGTCACCGAGGCGCAGGCGACGCGCATCGTCTCGCGCGTGTCGACCGCGGTGACGCAGGCCGACGCGTCCCTCGACAAGACCGCCGCCGCGACCCGCCTGACGGGACCGGCGCTCGCGGAGCGCGAGACCAACTACACGCTGCGGGCGGCGATCACCGACCGTCCGGCCCTCCCCGCCATCCCGGCCGAACCGGTGCAGATCATCCTGCCGCAGACCACCGGCGCGTGGCCGCGCACGCTCATGACGGTCGTGGAGTCCGCTGACGCGGCGACTCCGACCACGACGATCATGATGATGACGCAAGAGACGCCCTGGGCCGAGTACAAGGCCGCGTACGTCGGAAACCTCGAGGCCTCGACCAACCTGCCCGAGCTGGCCGCCCCGTACGTGGGCGCCACGCAGGTTCCCCCGGACTCGTCGTTCCTGGTCATGGAGCCGCAGAAGGTCGCGGAGGCCTACTCCGACATCATCAACAACGGGCAGAACAGTGCCTCGTACGGCCTCTTCGACACGGCGAACGACCTGCTGCTGACCGCCATCCAGGACAACAAGACCAAGCGCACCGACGAGCTGAATCAGACGGGTCAGGGCACGGCCGAGATCAGCTTCGCCGCCTCGGCCGGTCCCGCCTCGCCGATCGCTCTGGCCACCCTCGACACCGGCGCGATCGTCGCGGTCAACGTGTACGAGAGCGACACGGCCAAGCCCACGAACGCCGACGCCGTGATCAAGCTCGACAACAACCCGGCGGTGAAGGCGCTGACCGGCGTCGACCAGTCGGCGACGGGCTTCACCACCACCTACTCCGACCAGGTCTTCTTCTACGTCCCCAGCCAAGGCTCGGACGACCAGATCCGCCTGCTCGGTTACCGATCCAGCCTCCTCGAAGCGAAGGTGTCCCCGTGAGCACTCCCGCCCCCGGTTCCGTCATGCGCGGTGCCGTCGACCTCTCGTCGCTGCGCAACCGCCCGCAGCCCCCCGCCGCCGGTGAGGCCGCCCCGGCGGCCCCGCCGTCGGGAGCGCTGCCCCTCGTCTTCGACGTCACCGATGCCAGCTTCGGTGAGGTGCTCGAGCTGTCGCGGACCGTTCCGGTCGTCATCGACCTGTGGGCGGAGTGGTGCGGTCCCTGCAAGCAGCTGAGCCCCGTGCTCGAGAAGGTCGTGACCGAGCTCGCGGGCCGTCTCGTGCTCGCCAAGGTCGACGTCGACGCCAACCCGCAGCTCGCCCAGGGCTTCCGCGCGCAGTCGATCCCGATGGTGCTGGCGCTCGTCGCCGGCCAGCCCGTGCCGTTGTTCACGGGCGCCGTCCCCGAGGAGCAGGTGCGCGAGGTGTTCGCCCAGCTGCTGCAGCTCGCGGCTCAGCACGGCGTCACAGGCACGATCCCCGTCGACGGCGCCGCCGATGCGGTCGCCGAGCCCGAAGAGCCGGTTCTGCCCCCGCTGCACGCCGAGGCGTTCGCCGCGATCGAAGAGGGCGACTACGCCCGGGCGATCACCGCCTACGAGCAGGCGCTGGTCGAAGACCCCCGCGACGCCGATGCCCGCGCCGGACTCGGACAGGTGCGCCTGCTCGCCCGCGTGCAGGATGCCGACCTCCAGGCCGCCCGTGCGGCCGCGGCCGCAGCTCCCACCGATTTCGACGCGCAGTTCCTGGTTGCGGACCTCGACCTCGTGGGCGGCCACGTCGACGACGCCTTCGCGCGTCTTCTCGATCTGTTCGCCGAGCTCCCGGCCGACGATCGGGCGCCCGTTCGCGAACGCATCCTCGAGCTGTTCGGTCTCGTCGGCGACGACGACGCCCGCGTCATCCGCGCGCGTACCCGTCTGGCATCCCTGCTCTTCTGAGCCGACGACGAAGGCCCCACCCGATCGAGGGTGGGGCCTTCGTCGTTCGCCGAGGTCAGCTCCCGGCGCGGTGGTGCAGCCACAGCACGCCCAGGGGCGGGAGCGTGACGACGGCGCTGCCGCGGGAATCGGTCGTCACCGCACCGAAGTTGCCCTGACCCGAGCCGCCGAACGCCTCGGCATCGCTGTTGAGGATCTCGGTCCACGTTCCCGCTTCGGGCAGGTCGATGGGGAAGTCCCCGAGCGGGACGCCCGAGAAGTTGCACAGCACGGCGATGGTGTTGCCGTGGTGGTCGCGGCGCGCGAACGCCAGCACGTTGGGGTTCCACGCGGGAGCGCCCAGACGCGAGAACGCGGCACCGTCGTGGTCGCGCGACCACAGGGCGGCCTGGTCGCGGTACACGCGGTTGAGCTCGGCGACGAAGGCGTGCAACTGCGCGTGCGACGGCTGGTCGAGCATCCACCAGTCGAGGCCGCGCGACTCCGACCACTCCGACATCTGGCCGAACTCCTGGCCCATGAAGAGCAGCTGCTTGCCCGGGTGGCCCCACATGTAGGCGAGGAACGCGCGCATGTTGGCGAGTTTCTGCCAGTGGTCGCCCGGCATGCGGCCGAAGAGGCTCCCCTTGCCGTGCACGACCTCGTCGTGGCTGATGGGGAGCACGAAGTTCTCGCTGAACGAGTAGACGAACGAGAACGACAGCTCGCCCTCGTGGTGCGAGCGGTACATGGGATCGCGCCCGATGTACTGCAGCGAGTCGTTCATCCAGCCCATGTTCCACTTGAACCCGAAACCGAGTCCGGCGTGCGAGGTGGGGGCGGTCACCCCGGGGAAGCTGGTCGACTCCTCGGCGATGATCGCGATGCCCGGATAACGCTTGTACGAGGTCGCGTTGACCTCCTGCAGGAACCGGATGGCCTCCAGGTTCTCGCGCCCGCCGAACTGGTTGGGGGCCCACTCGCCGTCGTTGCGCGAGTAATCGAGGTAGAGCATGGATGCCACGGCATCCACGCGCAGACCGTCGACGTGGAACTCCTCGAACCAGTACAGCGCGTTCGCGACGAGGAAGTTGCGCACCTCGTTGCGGCCGTAGTCGAAGATGAGCGTGCCCCAGTCCTTGTGCTCCCCGCGCCGGGGGTCGGGGTGCTCGTACAGGGGCTCGCCGTCGAAGCGCGCGAGCGCGAACTCGTCTTTGGGGAAGTGGCCGGGGACCCAATCCATGATCACGCCGATGCCGGCCTGGTGCAGCCGGTCGATGAGGTAGCGCAGGTCGTCGGGGTCTCCGAAGCGGCTCGTCGGAGCGTAGTAGCCCGAGACCTGGTAGCCCCAGGAACCGCCGAACGGGTGCTCGGCGAGCGGGAGGAACTCGACGTGCGTGAAGCCCTGGGCCCCGACGTAGTCGATGATCTCGTCGGCGGCGTCACGGTACGACAGCCCGGGTTTCCACGACGCGAGGTGCAGCTCGTAGATCGACATCGGGCGGTCCAGCGGAGCGGTCGTCGAGCGTTCCTCGATCCACGCGTCATCCGACCAGGCGTACTCGGACTCGGTGACGACCGAGGCCGTGGCCGGGGGGACCTCGGCCAGGCGGGCCATCGGGTCGGCCTTTTGGATCCAGGCACCGCCGCGGGTGAGGATCTCGAACTTGTAGCGGGTGCCCGCGCCGATGCCGGGCACGAAGAGCTCCCAGACGCCGCTGCCGCCCATCGAGCGCATCGCGCTGCCCGTGCCGTCCCAGCCGTTGAAGTCGCCGATCACGCGCAGGGCGCGGGCGTCGGGCGCCCACACCGTGAAGGCCGTACCGGCGGAGCCGTCCATCTCGCGGATGTGGGCGCCCAGGACCCGCCAGAGTTCTTCGTGACGCCCCTCGGAGATGAGGTGCAGGTCGAGCTCGCCGATCGAGGGAGCGTGCCGATAGCCGTCGTCGGTGGCGTTCTCGACCCCGTCGTCGTAGGTCGTGCGCAGCGTGTACCGGCCGGGGTTCTCGGCGAGAGCGACTTCCCACACGCCGCCGTGCACGTGCTCGAGGGTGACGCTGTCACCGGTGGCGAGATCGGCAGCCACCTCGCGCGCGAGAGGGCGCCGCGCGCGCAGGACCCAGCCGTCGGCGCCCTCGTGCACGCCGAGCACGCTGTGCGGGTCGTGGTGCGCGCCGTTCGCCACGGCATCCAGGATCTCGGGAGGAAGAGTGGTCATCGGTTCTCCTTGACGTGCAGGATGTGCACGGGCTCGGTGAAGGCGTCGAGACGCACGAAGTTGTGGTCGGCCCAGGTCCAGACCTGTCCCGTCACGAGATCTTCGACGTCGTACGACGTTCCCGGTTCGACACCCCAGACGGTGGTGTCGAGGTGGACGGTGCTCTCGCGGGTCGAGTGCGGGTCGACGTTGGCGATCACGATGATCGTGTCGCTCTCGCCGGTGGGTGACAGGGCGGCATCGAGGTGCTTCGAGTAGACGAGGATCGCGTCGTCGTCGCTCCAGTGCACGCTGAGGTTGCGCAGCTGGCCGAGGGCGGGGTGCGCGCGTCGGGCCTCGTTGAGCATGCGCAGGTACGGGGCCAGCGAGTCGCCCGCCGCCTCGGCACCGGCCCAGTCGCGGAACTTGTACTCGAACTTCTCGTTGTCGATGTTTTCTTCGGCGCCGGGACGCGCGACGTTCTCGTACAGCTCGTACCCGGCGTACACGCCGTACGTGGGGGCTGCGGTGGCGGCGATCGCGGCGCGGATCTTGTACGCCGGTCGACCGCCGAACTGCAGGTACTCGGTGAGGATGTCGGGAGTGTTCACGAAGAGGTTGGGACGGAGGAAGTCGTCGGTCTCGTGCGCGAGGCCCGAGAGGAACTCCTCGAGTTCTTCCTTCGTGTTGCGCCACGTGAAGTAGGTGTAGCTCTGCTGGAACCCGGCCATCGCGAGCCCCTGCAGGGGAGCTGGGCGCGTGAACGCCTCGGCGAGGAAGACCGCGTCGGGCTCTTCGGCGCTGACGGTGGCGATGAGCCACTCCCAGAACTGCAACGGCTTGGTGTGCGGGTTGTCGACGCGGAAGATCTTGACGCCCTGGGCGATCCAGTGGCGCGCGATCCGCAGCACCTCGGCGCGGATGCCGTCGGGGTCGTTGTCGAAGTTGACCGGGTAGATGTCCTGGTACTTCTTCGGCGGGTTCTCGGCGAAGGCGATGGAGCCGTCGGGGAGCGTCGTGAACCACTCGGGGTGCTCGGTGACCCACGGGTGGTCGGGGGAGGCCTGGAGGGCGAGGTCGAGGGCCACCTCGATGTCGTTCTCGCGCGCCGCGGCGACGAAGGCGCGGAAGTCGTCGAGAGTGCCGAGGTCGGGGTGCACGCTGTCGTGCCCGCCCGCGGCCCCGCCGATGGCCCACGGCGAACCGGGGTCGCCCGGCTGGGTGACGAGGGTGTTGTTCGGGCCCTTGCGGTTGGTCTGACCGATCGGATGAATCGGCGGCAGGTACAGCACGTCGAAGCCCATCGCGGCGACGGCGGGGAGGCGCTCGGCGGCGGTGCGGAAGGTTCCGCTGACGACGCTGCCGTCCTCGGCGCGCGTGGCGCCCTCGGAGCGGGGGAAGAACTCGTACCACGAGCCGACACCGGCGCGGGTGCGTTCGACGAGCAGTTCGGCGTCGCGCCCGACCGAGACCAGACCCATCAGGGGCCGGGCGTGGAACAACGCGGCGATCGCGGGGTCGCGGACGATGTCGAGGGCGACGTCGTCGTGCGTGTCGGGGTCGCGGAGTGCCCGCGCGGCGTCGTACAGCACGTCTTTGTCGCTGCCGGGGCGCTTCTTCTCGCCTCGGGCGCGGTCGAAGAGCTGAGCGCCCATCTCGCGCATGACGGCGACGTCGACGCCCGCGGCGATCTTCAGGTCTGCCGCGTGCTCCCAGGTGGCGAAGTCGTCGGCGTAGGACTCGAACCGGAACCGCCAGACACCCTGCTCGAGGGGGACCACGAGCGCCGACCAGCGGTCGAACCCGTCGTTCAGTGGGCTGAGACGGTGCAGTGACTCGTCGCCCGAGGGCGAGAACAGGCGCACGTGCACGCCGATCAGATCGTGTCCCTCGCGGAAGGCGGTCACCGTGAAGGGCACGGCTTCGCCGACGAAGGCCGACGGTCGGAACCGCCCGCCGGGAACACTCGGATGCGGAAGAGCCAGGGGGATGCGTGGGGTGACCACGTTCCGTGACGTCGGTGTCGGCTTGACCGGCCGCACGGGGATCGAGGCGGCACTGCGCCAGGGCAGCTCGGGCGTGAGAGTCGTCGTGTCAGCCACGGTCCGAACCTACCGCGGGGCGACGACGTGCCCTCACCTTTCTCGCGCCCTTGACAGCGCGCGTCGCTTACTCGACGCGGAACAAACGCATCGACGCACCCGCCAGCGAGACCGTCTCGCCGGGGGCGAAACGCTCCCCGCCGGGGGTCGGCGCCTCGTCGGCACTGGACCACAGCGAGACGTAGGCCGTGCCGGCATCGTCGTCGAGGGCGGGCAGCACGATGTCGGCCGGCGCCTCGGTCCCGTGCACGACCAGCAGGACCTGGTTGAGGTCCTCGTGCTCGGGCGTCGAGGTCGCGAGGTATTGCAGCGTGCGATGCGCGGGGTCGTTGAAGGCGTCGCTCGACATCGTGCGCCCCTTCTCGTCGAACCACTGCATCACCGAGGCCGAGGGGATGCGCTCCCCGAGTCGGGCGAACCGCCGAGGACGCAGGGCCGGGTTGTCGCGGCGGATCTGCAGCAGACGCTGCGTGTGCGCGAACAGATCGCGCTGCCAGGGCGCGAGATCCCACGACAGCCAGGTGAGGGCCGAGTCGTGGCAGTAGGCGTTGTTGTTGCCCCGCTGGGTGCGTCCCATCTCGTCGCCCGCGGTGATCATCGGGATGCCGGCCGATACGAGCAGCGTGCCCATCAGGTTGCGCATGGCCTTGCGACGGGTGGCGAGGACGCGTTCGTCATCGGTGCGCCCTTCGGCGCCGTGGTTGAAGGAGCGGTTGGTGTCGGCGCCGTCGCGGTTCTGCTCGCCGTTGCCCAGGTTGTGCTTGACGTCGTACGAGACGAGGTCGCGCAGCGTGAAGCCGTCGTGCGCCGTCACGAAGTTGATGCTCGCGAGCGGTCCGCGCTCCTCTGAGAACGTATTCGAGGAGCCCGCCAGGCGCGTGGCGAAGCCGCCGATCCCCACGGGGGCGGTGTCGGCGCGGCGGGCGTAGTCGATGTCGCTCAGCCAGAAGTTGCGCACCCGGTCGCGGTAGCGGTCGTTCCACTCCTGCCAGCCGTCGCCGAAGTTCCCCGTCTGCCACCCGCCCATGCCGACGTCCCACGGCTCGACGATGAGCTTCACGTCGGCGAGTTCGGCGTCGTCGCGGATGGCCTGGAGCAGCGGATGCTCCGGCGTGAACGAGTGCCGCTCGTCGCGGCCCAGCGTGACGGCGAGGTCGAAGCGGAACCCGTCGATCTGCACGTCGTTCGCCCAGTAACGCAGCGAATCGAGGACCAGCCGCGCCGCGGCGTCGGTCGAGGTGTCGACCGCGTTGCCGCACCCGGTCTCGTCGATGTAGGCGCCGTCGTCGGTCTGGCGGTAGTACGACCGGTTGTCGATGCCCCGCAAGCTCGTGCGGGGGCCGCCGATGCCCTCTTCGGCGGTGTGGTTGTAGACCACATCGAGGATGACCTCGAGGCCGGCCTCGTGCAGCAGCTTCACCATGCCCTTGAACTCGCGCAGCACCGCCTCGGGACCCTCGGCGCGGCTGGCGGCGGTGGCGTAGGCGGCGTGCGGGGTGAAGAAGTTGAGGCTGTTGTAGCCCCAGTAGTTCGTCAGCCCCAGCTGCAGCAGACGCGGCTCGGTCGCGAAGGCGTGGATCGGCAGCAGCTCGACGCTGGTGATGCCGAGCGACAGGAAGTGATCGATCATCGCGGGGTGCGCGAGACCGGCGTAGGTGCCGTGCAGCGCCGGCGGAATGAAGGGATGCCGCTTGGTCAGCCCCTTCACGTGGCCCTCGTAGATCACGGTCTTGTCCAGCGGCACGCGCGGTTTCGTCGACGTGCCCCAATCGAAGCCGCCCTCGACCACGACCGCGCGCCAATCGCCGAAGTTGCCCGAGACGAGTCCCCGCGCGTACGGCTCGACCAGGAGCGTCTGCGGATTGAAGGTGTTGCCGGGGCCGAGCGGACCGCCCACGCGGATGGCGTAGCGGGCTCCGGGCCGCAGCAGGGCGGAGGTCGCCTCGAACACCCCGTCGCCGAGGGGGACCATCGTCACCGTCTCGGTCGCCCAGTCGAGGTCGACGTCGTCGAACACGAGCATCTGCATCGCGTCGGCGTGACCCGACCACACCCGGAGGGTGCCGCCATCGGGGCCCAGCCTCACTCCGAGATCGTCGAAGGCGCTGCCGAGCAGGCCGGGGCGGGCGGGAAGGACAGTCTCGGGTCGGACCATGCGTCTTAGGGTAGTGAACGGCGGCAGGCGTCGTCGGAAGGACAGCACGATGCAGGTCTACCTCGATCACGCAGCGACCACGCCGTTGCGCGCAGAAGCGCGCTATGCCTGGCTCGCCGCACACGATGTGCTGGGCAATCCGTCGTCGATCCACGGGGCCGGCCAGGCGGCGCGTCGCCTGCTCGAAGACGCCCGCGACCAGCTCGCCCTCGTACTGGGGTGCCAGGCCATCGAGATCGTCTTCACCGGCAGCGGCACCGAGGCGGCCAATCTCGCCCTGAAGGGGCTGTGGTGGTCCCGCCCGACCGGGGTCGACGCCCTCGTTCTGCCCGACGGCGAGCATCACGCCACGCTCGACGTCGTGAGCTGGCTCGCCACCCAGGGCGCGCTCGTACGCCCGGTCGGCCTCGACGCCCTCGGTCGGATCGACGCCGACGCGTTCGCCGCGGCGCTGCCGGGGGCCGCCGTCGCCACCGCGCTCGTGGCCAACAACGAAGTCGGGACGGTGCAGAATCCGGCGGCTCTCGCGGAGCTGGCATCCGGAGCCGGGGTTCCCCTGCATCTCGACGCCGTCTCGGCGCTCGGTCAGATCGCGGTCGACTTCGCGGCCTGGCGGGGTGCCGGGACCGCGACCGGGGGACTGGCGGCGATGTCGGTCTCGGCGCACAAGGTCGGCGGCCCCGTCGGGGTGGGGGCCGCGGTGGTGTCGCGGCACGCGAAGCTGACGGCCCTCGTGCACGGGGGCGGGCAGCAGCGGGGGCTGCGCGCCGGAACGCAGGACGTCGCGGGAGCCGCCGCCTTCGCCGCCGCGGCCACCGCCGCCGAGGCCGAGCGCAAGGGCGAGAACGCACGGCTCCGAGCGCTGCGCGATCGCCTGGTCGACGGCATCCTGAGCTCCGTCCCGGCGGCGCGCCTGCTGGGCGATCCGACGGATCGGCTTGCCGGAAACGCGCACGTGCTGTTCCCGGATGCCGCGGGCGAGACGCTGCTGTTCCTGCTCGACATGGCGGGGATCGCCGTGTCGACGGGATCGGCGTGCCAGGCCGGTGTCGCCGAGCCCTCGCACGTCGTCCTCGCTCTCGGACTCGACGACCGCGCCGCCCGCTCGGTGCTGCGGTTCAGCCTGGGACGCACCTCGACGTCGGCGGACGTCCAGGCGGTGCTCGCTCGTCTTCCCGACGCGTACGCCCGGGCCGTGGCATCCGGCGCCCGTTCAGCCCCGCGTTCGTAGACTGGACCCATGCGAGTTCTGGCGGCGATGAGCGGTGGCGTCGACTCCGCGGTGGCCGCGGCCCGCGCGGTGGAGGCGGGCCACGACGTGGTGGGCGTGCACCTGGCGCTGTCGCGCGCGGGTGGAACGCTGCGCGCCGGCAGTCGCGGATGCTGCACGATCGAAGACGCGATGGACGCCCGTCGCGCCGCCGACAAGCTCGGCATGCCCTTCTACGTCTGGGATTTCTCGGAGCGGTTCCGCGACGACGTCATCGACGACTTCGTGTCGGAGTACCGCGCGGGGCGCACCCCCAACCCGTGCATGCGGTGCAACGAGAAGATCAAGTTCGCAGCCCTGCTGGAACGCGCCCTCGAGCTCGGCTTCGACGCCGTGTGCACCGGGCACTACGCCACGCTCATCGACACGCCCGACGGGCGGGAGCTGCACCGTGCGTCCGACAATGCCAAGGATCAGTCGTACGTGCTCGGCGTGCTGACGGCGGAGCAGTTGGCCCACACCTACTTCCCGCTGGGGTCGACCCCGTCGAAGGCCCTCGTGCGCGCCGAGGCGGCCGAGCGCGGGCTGACCGTGGCCCAGAAGCCCGACAGCCACGACATCTGCTTCATCCCCGACGGCGACACGCGCGGCTGGCTCGCCGACAAGGTCGGAGCCGAGCGCGGCGAGATCCTCGACCGCTCGGGCGCCGTCGTCGGCACGCACGAGGGGGCGCACGCCTTCACCGTCGGTCAGCGACGGGGCCTGTCGCTCGGCGTTCCCGCCTCCGACGGCAAGCCGCGCTTCGTGCTCGAGGTGCGCCCGATCAACAACACCGTCGTGGTGGGGCCGAAAGAGGCACTCGCGTGCGCCGAGATCGCGGGGGAGCGCTTCACCTGGGCCGGCCGGGCACCCGCGGAGGACCGCTTCGACTGCCACGTGCAGATCCGCGCGCACGCCGACCCGGTGCCCGCTTGCGCTTCTCTGGTGGACGGTGTGCTCACCGTGCGTCCCGAGAAGCCGTTCGACGGCGTCGCCCCCGGGCAGACGGCTGTGCTGTACGACGGCACGCGCGTGATGGGCCAGTTCACGATCGACCGGACGGTGTCGGCGGTACCGGTCGACGCCTGACCTTCTCGCGCGGGCGTGGGGGTCCGCCGGCGGTGATGAGCGGAGGGTGTGGGTTCGGGGGAGGGTGGATGCCGTGGCATCGGTCCTCCGTTGGTCCCTGGCACTCCGCTCATCACGCCAGTGAGGCAACCCCGACGGCGATGTCGGAACCCCTCCCTAAGCTGGAGGACGTGACCGAGCACGACCAGCTTCCCGACCTTTCTCTCGACGACGCGCGCGTCGAGGCGGCCGACCTGACGCAGCGCATCGTCGACGCGCGCGAGGCGTACTACGGCCGGGACGCCGAGCTCGTCGACGACGCCACCTACGACGGATGGATGCAACGACTCGAGGCCATCGAGCGGCTGCACCCCGAGCTGCAGGGGCAGGACAGCCCCACGCAGTCGGTGGGCGCCGCCGAGGCCACCGACCTCGCCACCATCGAGCACGCCGAGCGCATGCTGAGCCTCGACAACGTCTTCTCTCCCGACGAGCTGCGCGACTGGGCGGTGAAAACCGAGGCGGCGGCGGGTCGAGCGGTGCACTGGCTCAGCGAGCTCAAGATCGACGGCCTCGCCCTCAACCTCCGCTATGAGCACGGCGTTCTCACCTCGGCGGCCACCCGGGGTGACGGGCGCGTCGGTGAGATCGTGACCGACAACGCGCTCCGTCTCGCCGGCGTTCCGCGACAACTGTCCGGCGAGGGGCATCCCGCCCTCGTCGAGGTGCGCGGCGAGGTGTTCATTCCGGTCGCGAAGTTCGAGAACCTCAACAGACTGCAGGGCGAGTACCGAGAGCGCGCAGTGGCCGAGTCCCGCGAGCGCGCCGCCGGTCGACGCGGCAACCGGGCCTTCGACGAAGAGAAGGCCGAGCAGGCGGCCGCGCGACGGTTCCCCGCGTTCGCCAATCCGCGCAACGCGGCCAGCGGCGGACTGCGCCAGCAGATCGAGAAGAAGACCGGCCTCGAGCTCGAGGCCGGCCTCGCCCGCATCGACTCGCTCTCTCTATACGTCCACGGCCTCGGCGCGTGGCCCGATCCGCCGGTCGCCGCCCAGAGCGAGATCTACGACCTGTTGGCGTCGTGGGGACTCCCCACGTCGCCGTACAGCCGGGTCGAATCCTCGATCGACGGCGTTCTGTCGTTCGTCGCGCACTACGGCGAGCACCGCCACGACGTGGAGCACGAGATCGACGGCGTCGTGGTCAAGGTCGACGAGCTGGCGCTGCACGACGAGCTCGGCGCCACGAGCCGCGCTCCGCGCTGGGCCATCGCCTACAAGTACCCGCCGGAGCAGGTCAATACGAAGCTCATCGACATCGTCGTCTCGGTCGGGCGTACCGGGCGCGCCACGCCCTTCGCCGTGATGGAGCCGGCGAAGGTCGCCGGCAGCGTGGTGCGCCAGGCCACTCTCCACAATCAAGACGTGGTCAAGGTCAAGGGCGTGCTCATCGGCGACACGGTCGTGCTGCGCAAGGCGGGCGACGTCATCCCCGAGGTCCTCGGCCCGGTGGTCGAGTTGCGCGACGGCACGGAACGCGCGTTCGTCATGCCCGCCGACTGTCCCGAGTGCGGCACCCCGCTGCGCCCCGCGAAAGAGGGCGACATCGACCTGCGGTGTCCGAACGCCCGCTCCTGCCCCGCGCAGGTGCGGGGGCGTGTCGAGCACATCGGCTCCCGCGGCGCGCTCGACATCGAGGCGCTCGGCGAAGTGACCGCCGCGGCGCTCACCCAGCCCGAGGTCCCCGACCGCCCACCCCTCGACACCGAGGCGGGGTTGTTCGATCTCACGATCGAGCAGCTCGTTCCCATCGAGGTCGTCGTGCGCGACTCCGAGACGGGCGAGCGCAAGGTCGACCCCGACACCGGAGACCTCGTGCGTCGCGCGCCGTTCCAGAAGCTCGGCCCGGCCACGTATCCGCCGGGGACCGAGGACCTCGATCCCGCCGAGCGCCGACGCCGCGGCATCCGCAAGGATCACCGCGAGGTGCGTCCGTCGGAGCAGGCGCTGAAACTGGTGGCCGAACTCGAGAAGGCCAAGACCAAAGACCTGTACCGTCTGCTCGTCTCGCTGAACATCCGCCACGTCGGACCGGTGGCCGCCCGCGCGCTCGCGCAGTGGTTCGGATCGCTGGATGCCGTCCGCGCGGCCTCGCGAGAAGAGCTCGCCGCCGTCGAGGGCGTCGGGGGCATCATCGCCGACGCGGTCATCGACTGGTTCGAGGTCGACTGGCACCGCGAGATCGTCGAGCGATGGACGGCCGCGGGCGTGCGCTTCGCCATCCCCGGCCACCCGGGGCCGGGCGCCGCAGCAGCCGCCGGTGGTGTGCTCGCGGGGCTCACGGTCGTGGCGACCGGGTCTCTCGAGGGGTACTCCCGAGAGGGGGCGCAGGAGGCCATCCTCGCCGCCGGAGGCAAGGCCGCGTCGAGCGTGTCGAAGAAGACGGACTTCGTGGCGGCCGGCCCGGGAGCCGGGTCGAAGCTGGCGAAGGCCGAAGAGCTCGGTCTGCGCATCCTCGACGCCGCACAGTTCCGCGTGCTGGTCGAGCAAGGGCCCGCGGCTCTTGACGGCGAGGACGGCGGCAACGCGGATGCGATCGCCGACGCGACCGCTGACGTCACCGCAGACGGCGGCGCGAGGGCTGTCGGCGACGTAGACGAAGCGACCTCTGAGACGCTGACCTCCGACATGCCGACCTCGGACGACTGAGCAGCCCCGGCCCCCCGCAGACGCCCCCGGAGCGCAGACACCGCAGGCCGTTCGCGTGCGTGCGCGTCCGTGGGGTCGCGACGACGGCCTGACCGCACCTACCGTGGGAGATGCCCGAGGTCCGCGCCGCGGCGAGGCGGCGGCCCCGGATCGGCCCCTCCCTCCCGCACGGAGGGGCGGAGCCGACACCGGCCCCGCCCCTCAGCGCGCGTATCGCGACGTCAGCCGGCGCAGACCGCCGCGGCGTCGGTGAAGCTCTGCTGCAGCGTCTGCACCTGCTCGCCCAAGCCGTCGACGCCGCTCGGGTCGGCGACGACGCCCTCGAGGAAGGCGACGTAGTCGTTCAGCGCACCGCTCGCCTGGGCGGCAGCGGGTGCGACCTCGGTGTTCGTGATCGACGAGAACGCGTCGTCGACGTTCGTCGCGAGGCTCTTGAAACTCGTCATCGCGGCCTCGGGGTCGGACGAGCTCATCGACGAGCCCGCCTTGCTGACCTCTTCGAACTGCGTCTTGACGATGTCGCACGCGTCGGCCTTGGACTGATCGGCCGCCGGAGCGCCGCCTCCCGAACAGCCGGCCAGCAGCAGCAATGCCGACGCCGCCAGGGCGGCGAGCGGAGTGCGCTTGATGATCATGTGATCCCCCTCTGTCTCCCCGGGCGGATCGCTCCGGGTGGGGCTCACGATATCGAGGGCACGACGAGGGGCGCCATCTTGCACCGGGGACTTGTGTCGGAGCCGCGCGGGGCCTCTCGTTCAGCCGCCGAGCAGCTGATCGCGCACCTGCCGGCGCAACACCTTGCCGATCAGCGAGCGGGGCAGCTCGTCGACGACCACGAGACGCTTGGGCACTTTGTACGGGGTCAGGATGCCGCGCGCGAACGCCCGCACCGCCTCGGCGTCGAAGTCAGCCGGGGTGGTCGGCACGACGGCGGCGACGACGTCTTCACCCGAATGTTCGCTCGGCACGCCGACCACGGCCACATCGGCGACGGACGGGTGCTGACGCAGCACGTTCTCGACCTCGGTCGGTGCGACGTTGAAGCCGCCGGTGATGATGAGTTCCTTGATGCGGTCCACGATGCGCACGAACCCGTCGTCGTCGATCGTCACGATGTCGCCCGTGCGGAACCAGCCGTCGACGAACACCGACTCGGTCTCTTCGGGTTTGCCGTAGTAGCCCGAGAACACCTGGGGACCGCGCACGAGCAGCTCGCCCCGTTCGACGTCGGTGCGGGGGTCGTCGGGGTCGACGACGCGGCACTCGGTGCCCGGCAGGGGGAGCCCCACGGTTCCGGCGACCCGGTTGCCGGCCACGGGGTTCGCCATGAGCACGGGGGAGCACTCACTGAGCCCGTATCCCTCGACGAGGTAGCCGCCGGTGGCCTTCTCGAACGGCACGACGAGGTCGTGGGGCAGTGCCATCGCCCCCGAGATCGCGACGTCCGTTCCGGCCAGCGAGATTCCCTGGGCCTCGGCGGCGGCGAGCAGCCGTTCGGCGATCGGCGGAACGAGGGGCAGGAACGTCGCGGGGTGCTTCTTCGTCACGGCGAGCACGAGGTCGGGGTCGAACTTCGGGAAGAGCACGAGCCGCGCGCCCATCGACATCGCGAAGGTCAGGCACAGGGTCAGCCCGTAGGCGTGGAACATCGGCAGCACCGCGTAGACGACGCACCCCTCGCCGCGCACGATCTGCGGAACCCAGGCGCGGGCCTGGGCGGCGTTGGCGAGCAGGTTGGCGTGCGTGAGCATGGCGCCCTTGGGGGTGCCCGTTGTTCCGCTGGTGTACTGGATGATCGCGAGATCGTCGGCGGTCGGTCGCGGGTGCGACTCGGGCAGCGGCGCGTGACGGACGAGCTCGGTCCAGGGGGTGGCATCCCGCGTCTTCTCGGTGAGCGCGGCGCGGGACTCGCGGGCCTTTGCGATCGGCAGCCGGAGTGCGAGACGCGTGAGCCGAGGCATCGCCAGGGTGACGTCGACCGACACCAGTGTGCTCACCCGCAGGTCGGCGGGGAACTCCTGCACCGTGCGCACGACCTTGCTCCAGACGATGGCGTGCTTCGCGCCGTGGTCTTCGAACTGCTTGCGCAGCTCGCGCGGGGTGTAGAGCGGGTTGTGTTCGACGACCACCGCTCCGAGCCGCAGCACGGCGTAGAACGCCACGATGTGCTGAGGGCAGTTCGGCAGCACGATCGCGACGGGGTCTCCGGCGCGTACGCCGTGGGCCGCCAAAGCGGCTGCCGCCCGCGAGATCTGCGCCGACATGTCGGCGTAGGTCGTCTCGCGTCCGAAGAACTGCAGCGCCGGGGCGTCGGGATAGTCGCGCGTCGAGGCGTCGACGATGTCGACGAGCGAGCCGGTCTGGGCTCCGACGTTCTCGGGGACGCCGTCGGCGTAGCTGCGGGTCCAGGGACGGGGCGGGTCGAAGCGCGTCACGCGGCCAGCCTACGGCGAGGGGCGAGCGCCGTACCGTCGCAACCGGCCCGGCGTTCCGCACAGCGGGGATACGCGCGGCACGTCACCGGTCTTCGCCCGTCCATCGCGGCCCGGCGCGCGGCGCCGCGCGAACTAGACTCGACGGGTGTCTGAAATCACTCCTGATCTCGTGCGCCATCTCGGTGTGCTCGCTCGGATCCAGTTGAGCGACGAGGAGGTCCACAGCCTCACCGGCCAGCTGGATGCCATCGTCGACAACATCGCGAAGGTGTCCGAGGTCGCAACGCCCGACGTCGTCGCCACGAGCCACCCGATCCCGCTCGAGAACGTGTTCCGCCCGGATGTCGTTCAGCAACCGCTCACGCGCGAGCAGGTGCTGCAGAACGCACCCGACCAGGCCGACGGCCGATTCCGCGTGACCGCCATCCTGGGGGAGGAACAGTGACCGACCTGACCCGCCTGAGCGCCGCCGACCTGGCCGCCGCTCTCGCCCGTAAAGAGGTGTCGAGCGTCGAGGCGACGCAAGCGCACCTCGACCGCATCGCCGCCGTCGACGGCGACGTGCACGCGTTCCTGCACGTCAGCGACCACGCCCTCGAGGTGGCGGCCGACATCGATCGCCGCCGCGCCGCGGGTGAGCAGCTCCACGAGCTCGCCGGTGTGCCCCTCGCGGTGAAGGACGTGCTCGTCACGACCGACATGCCCTCGACCAGCGGATCGAAGATCCTTGAGGGCTACATGTCGCCCTACGACGCCACCGTCGTCGCGCGCTCGCGCGCCGCGGGCCTCGTGCCCCTGGGCAAGACGAACATGGACGAGTTCGCCATGGGTTCGTCCACCGAGTTCTCGGCCTACGGTCCCACGCGCAACCCGTGGGATCTCGATCGCATCCCGGGCGGCTCCGGCGGTGGCTCCGCCGCCGCCGTGGCGGCGTTCGAAGCGCCGCTGGCCCTGGGCTCCGACACGGGCGGTTCGATCCGTCAGCCCGCGCACGTGACCGGCACGGTGGGCGTCAAGCCCACGTACGGCGGAGTCAGCCGCTACGGCGCCATCGCCCTGGCATCCAGCCTCGATCAGGTGGGGCCGGTGACCCGCACCGTCCTCGACGCCGGGCTGCTGCACGACGTCATCGGCGGACACGACGCGAACGACTCGACGTCGCTCTCCGACGCGTGGCCCTCGTTCGCCGCGGCCGCCCGAGAGGGCGCCACCGGTCAGGTGCTCAAGGGACTGAAGGTCGGCGTCATCCGCGAACTCGACGACCAGGGCTTTCAGAAGGGGGTCTCCGACTCGTTCCGCGCCTCGCTCACCGCGATGCAGGAGCAGGGTGCCGAGATCGTCGAGATCAGCGCCCCGCACTTCGAGTACGGTGTCGCCGCGTACTACCTGATCCTCCCCGCCGAGGCGTCGAGCAACCTGGCCAAGTTCGACTCGGTGCGTTTCGGCATGCGGGTGAACCCCCAGGGCCCCGCCACGGTCGAGAACGTCATGGCCGCCACGCGCGACGCCGGCTTCGGTCCCGAGGTCAAGCGCCGCATCATCCTCGGCACCTACGCGCTGTCGGCGGGCTACTACGACGCCTACTACGGCAGCGCCCAGAAGGTGCGCACGCTCATCCAGCAGGACTTCGACGCAGCCTTCGCCGAGGTCGACGTCATCGCGACGCCGTCGGCGCCGACCACGGCATTCCGCCTCGGCGAGAAGATCGACGACCCGCTGCAGATGTACCTCAACGACATCACCACGATCCCCGCCAACCTGGCCGGTGTCCCGGGCATCTCGGTGCCGAGCGGCCTCGCCGCCGAAGACGGCCTGCCCGTCGGCATCCAGTTCCTCGCCCCCGCCCGCGAAGACGCGCGTCTGTACCGCGTCGGCGCGGCGCTCGAGGCGCTGCTGGTCGACCAGTGGGGCGGACCGCTGCTGGACAAGGCCCCCTCTCTCACGAACGGAGCGTCGAGCTGATGGCGAAAGATGCGCTGATGGACTTCGACGAGGCGCTCGAGCGATTCGAGCCCGTCCTCGGTTTCGAGGTGCACGTCGAGCTGAACACCGCGACGAAGATGTTCTCGTCCGCGCCGAACCCGGCGAACGAGGCCCACCACGGCGCCGCGCCGAACACCCTGGTCGCGCCCGTCGACATGGGACTGCCGGGTGCGCTCCCGGTCGTGAACGCCGAGGCGATCCGTTCCTCGATCAGCCTGGGGCTCGCCCTCGGCTGCTCGATCGCGCCGTCGAGCCGCTTCGCGCGGAAGAACTACTTCTACCCCGACCTCGGCAAGAACTACCAGATCTCGCAGTACGACGAGCCGATCGCCTTCGAGGGCTCGGTCGAGGTCGAGCTGGCCGACGGAACGCTCGTGACGATTCCGATCGAACGTGCCCACATGGAAGAGGACGCCGGCAAGCTCACCCACATGGGTGGCGCGACCGGTCGCATCCAGGGCGCGGAGTACTCGCTGGTCGATTACAACCGCGCGGGTGTCCCGCTGGTCGAGATCGTCACCAAGCCGATCATCGGCGCCGAGCACTCGGCTCCCGACCTGGCGAAGGCGTACGTGGCCACGATCCGCGACATCGTGCGCGGTCTCGGCATCTCCGAGGCCAAGCTCGAGCGCGGCAACCTGCGGTGCGACGCGAACGTGTCGCTGCGTCCCCGCGGGCAAGAGAAGCTGGGCACGCGCACCGAGACGAAGAACGTCAACTCGATGCGTTCGGTCGAGCGCGCCGTGCGGTACGAGATCCAGCGCCAGGCCGCGATCCTGGCCGAGGGCGGCACGATCACGCAAGAGACGCGCCACTGGCACGAGGACACCGGTCGCACCTCTCCCGGGCGCCCGAAGTCGGATGCCGACGACTACCGCTACTTCCCCGAGCCCGACCTGCTGCCCGTCGTACCGGCTCCCGAGCTGATCGAGGAGCTGCGCGCGGCCCTTCCCGAGCCGCCGGCGGCCCGTCGCCGTCGTCTGAAGGCCGAGTGGGGCTTCACCGACCTCGAGTTCCAGGACGTCGCCAACGGTGGTCTGCTCGACGCCGTCGCCGAGACGATCGCCGCCGGTGCCACCCCCGCGACCGCGCGCAAGTGGTGGACGGGTGAGATCACCCGCGTCGCCAACGCGCAGGAGCGCGACGCCGCCGACCTCGTCTCGGCCGCGCACGTCGCCGCTCTGCAGCAGCTGGTCGAGGCGGGCACCCTCACCGACAAGCTCGCCCGTCAGGTGCTCGAGGGCGTCATCGCGGGCGAGGGCACCCCGCAAGAGGTCGTCGACGCCCGCGGCCTGGCCGTGGTCTCCGACGACGGAGCGCTCATCGCGGCGATCGACGACGCCCTCGCGGCTCAGCCCGACGTGCTGGCGAAGATCCGCGACGGCAAGGTGCAGGCCGCCGGCGCCGTCATCGGCGCGGTCATGAAGGCGATGAAGGGCCAGGCCGACGCCGCGCGCGTGCGCGAGCTCGTGCTGGAGCGCGCCGCCGCCCAGTAGAACGCCCCGGATGCCACGGCACCGCCGCCCCACGAGGGGCCGGTGCCGTGGCATCCGTCGTTTCCCGTTGGTGTCGACGCCTCCACTCCGCCCGATGTCGGAGGTCGGGGGGGAGAATGGATGCCATGGGACGAGGCGACGGCACCGGGAGGCTCGTCTCGCGTCCCGACGCCGACGACACCGGCGCGGGCATCCTGCACGTCGATATGGACGCCTTCTTCGCGTCGGTCGCCGTACTCGACGATCCCTCGCTCGCGGGCAAGCCCCTGATCATCGGCGGCTCCGAGGGCCGCGGCGTCGTGTCGAGTGCGTCGTACGAGGCGCGTCGGTACGGGGTCAAGTCGGCCATGCCCGTGGCGATCGCTCTGCGGCTCTGCCCGACGGCGATCGTCGTCAACCCGCCGTACCAGCGCTACACCGAGATGTCGCGGCAGGTCATGGCGATCTTCCATGACGTGACCCCGCTCGTCGAACCCCTGTCGATCGACGAGGCTTTTCTCGACGTGCGCGGAGCGCGCCGGTTGTGGGGGAGTCCCGCCATCATCGCCCGCGACCTGCGAGCCCGGGTCAAGGCCGAGACCGGGCTGACGTGCAGCATCGGTGTCGCGGCCACCAAGCACGTCGCCAAGATGGCGTCCACCATCTCGAAACCCGATGGACTGCTGGTCGTCTCGGCCGCCGACACCGAGGCGTTCCTCCGGCCGCGCTCGGTGCGCGCCCTGTGGGGCGTGGGCCCGAAGGCGGCCGAGGCGTTGGAGTCCCGGGGGATCCGCCTGGTGTCCGACATCCTCGACACCCCGCGGCACGCGCTCGACCAGGTGCTGGGCGCCGCCATGGGCGAGCGCATCTGGCACCTGTCGCGCGGGGTCGACGCGCGCGAGGTGCACACGGGTCGCGCCGAGAAGAGCGTGGGGCACGAAGAGACGTTCCACACCGACATCTCCGACACGCGCACCCTGCACGTCGAGTTCCGTCGACTCGCCGACCGCGTCGGTGCCCGCTTGCGCGCGCAGGAGTACGAGGCGTCGACGATTGCGATCAAGGTGCGTTTCTCGGACTTCACCACGCTCAGCCGTTCGCGCACGCTCGCCGAGCCCACCTCGGTCGGACAGCGCATCGGCGACGCGGCGATCGAGCTGTTCGATTCCATCGACCGCCGCCAGGCGGTGCGCCTGGTGGGCGTGCGGGGCGAGAAGCTCAAGCCCGCGGCCATGGCGGCGACGCTCTGGGACGACGATGCCGAGTGGCGCCGCATCGAGGGAG
Source organism: Microbacterium sp. CFBP 8801 (assembly GCF_014839455.1). Taxonomy (NCBI): domain Bacteria; kingdom Bacillati; phylum Actinomycetota; class Actinomycetes; order Micrococcales; family Microbacteriaceae; genus Microbacterium; species Microbacterium sp. CFBP 8801. Next base: position 284,665 of record NZ_JACYNU010000001.1, read on the forward strand.
CGCTCGACGGGGCCACGGCGCGCTTCGGGCGCGGTGCGGTGACCCGGGGGTCGCTCCTCGGCCCCACGCGCGGCGGGGGCGCTCTGCCCACCAACCCCCGGCCGTCGTACGACCACTGACACGCCGTCGGCGTCGACGCAACGCCCTTGGGTCGCTGATCCCCGGGCCGGTACGGTGGGCTCATGCCCAACATCGCTCTGGAACTCGGCCAGCAGTCCACCCACTTCGGCGTCACCTCCGCCTACGGCGAGCAGCAGGACGTCGACGGCGTGCGCATCGTTCCCGTCGCCCTGGTGTGGGCCGGGTACGGCGGCGGCTCCGACGAGCAGGGCAACGGCGGCGGTGGCGGCGGTGGCTACACCCTGCCGCTCGGTGCCTACATCCGCCGCGGCGACGACCTGCGGTTCGACCCGAACCTCGTGTCGCTGCTCGCCGTCGGCATCCCGTTCGTGTGGGTCGCCGGTCGCGCGCTCAGCCGTGTCATCCGCGCCCTCAAGAAGTAGCGCAGACCCGGTCGACGACGCCCTCGCCGCGGCGACGGCCTCCGTCGTGGCGCGCGTCAGCGCCCTCGGCGTGGCGAATCCGGTGGTCGTCGTCGACGGCCGCAGCGGCGCGGGCAAGAGTTCTCTCGCGCGTCGGCTCGTCGCCGCGTGGCCGGGTCGCGGTCGGGTGCAGCTCGTGGCCCTCGACGACCTCTACCCCGGCTGGGGCGGGCTCGCCGCGGGGGCGGAGTACGCCCGCGAGACCGTGTTGTCACCGCACGCGCGGGGCATGGTGGGCGTCTGGCAGCGGTGGGATTGGCAGAGCGACGCGCGCGCCGAGGCGCACGCCGTCGACCCGTCTCTTCCTCTCGTCGTCGAGGGCGCCGGGGTGCTCACTCCGGAGTCGGCGCGCCTGGCCGATGTCACGGTGTGGGTCGACGCTCCATCGTCCTCCCGCAAGCACCGCGCGCTCGACCGCGACGGCGACACCTACCGACCGCACTGGGACGGCTGGGCGGTGCAAGAGGAGCAGCATCTCGTCGCGCACGATCCGGTGTCGTTGGCCTCGGTGGTCGTGCGGGTGCCGTAACGCGCCGACGAGTCCGGCGCCTGGTCGGGACGACATGCAGAACGCCCCGTGCGGCACCTCGTGACCGCCCACGCGCCGGGTGCACGGCATTCGGAACTCTCCGCGTTCAGCGCCGATCGAGAGCGGTGACGAGGCCGTCGAGACGGTAGCCGATCCAGTCGTAGATGCCGAAGCGCGGATCGTCGGGCTGGTGGTCGTCTTCGCTCTGGATGCCGAGACGCGTGGCCAGTACGAGCCGCACGGCCGAGAGGGTGCGCATCCACGCGAGAGCCTCGGTCTCGCCGAGCGCGACCGAGATCGTGGCATCCGGATCGTCGTCGGCGTCGAGGTCGCCGCCGTCCATGCCCAACGTCCGCAGCACGATCGCGGCGTCGTCGGCCCGCCGTCCGAGCAGGTCGTCGCCCGTGAGGCGGCGGAACTCGCGCGTGGCGTCGTCGTCGTCGGGATAGGCGTCGGGCAGCAGGCGTGCCACGGCGGGGTCGTCGTCGCGTCGACTGTCGGCGATCACGTCGCGGAACTGACCCACGATGCCGGCCAGGTGGAGGGCTTCGAGACCACTGATCTCGAGCACCACGATCTGCTCGCTCACGCGGGCTCCTTCCGCACGGTGGCCCAGAGTCCGAAGTCGTGCATCGCGTGCGTGTGGGCTTCCATGACTTCGCGGGGACCGCGCGCCACGACGGCGTGCCCGTCGTGGTGGACGGCGAGCATCAGTCGCTCGGCCGTGGCGGTGTCGAAGCCGAAGTAGGTGCGGAAGACGTGGCGCACGTAGCTCATCAGGTTGACGGGGTCGTTCCACACGACCGTCTGCCACGACGACGGCGGCTGCGCGCGTAGGTCGGTCTCGTCCACGACGTCGAGGTCGGGTGTCGCGAGCCCGGCCATCATGCCCATCCCAGCTCGTGCAGACGCTCGTCGTCGATGCCGTAGAAGTGCGCGATCTCGTGCACGAGCGTGGTGTGGATCTCGTCGCGCAACTCGCCCTCGTCGTCGCACGCGGCGAGGTGGGGTTCGCGGTACAGGATGATCCTGTCGGGCAGTTCGCCGACGCCGTAGCGCTCGCGCTCGGTCAGGGCCCATCCGTCGTACAGGCCCAGCAGATCGAGGGAGCCGTCTTCGGGGCGGTCTTCGACGACGAACACCACGTTGTCGAGCCCGTCGACCATGTCGTCGGGCAGGCGGTCGAGTTCATCGACGACCAGGCGTTCGAACGCTTCGGCGTCGAGGTCGAGGGCCGCGCGCGTGTCGGCGTCGTCGTTCACGGCGGGCCTCCCGGGGTCGCAAGCCGATCGATGGATGCCGAGCCGGCGACGCCGGCGGACACAGACGATTCTACGGGCGCTGCGCCCGGGAGTCCGGGACGACGAAAGCCCGGCGAGAGGACTCGACCGGGCTTTCGTGGGTGTGGGGTGGCTAACGGGACTTGAACCCGCGACCCCCGCGACCACAACGCGGTGCTCTACCGACTGAGCTATAGCCACCATGTGTCCGCCGCAGCAGACAACTGAACGATTATGTCATAGGTCCAGCGCGAACGACGACACGGCCGAGGCCGAGACGACCTTCGCCTCGTCGCTGGTGGGACCCGGCTGCGGCACGAAGACCGCGGCGCGGTAGTAGGCGAGTTCGCGGATCGATTCGCGGATGTCGGCGAGGGCGCGGTGCCCGCCGTGCTTCGCGGGCGCCTGGAAATACGCGCGTGGGTACCAGCGGCGCGACAGCTCTTTGATGCTCGACACGTCGACGTTGCGATAGTGCAGCCAGCGGTCGACGCGCGGCATGTACTTGGCGAGGAACATGCGGTCGGTGCCGATGGTGTTGCCCGCCAGCGGGGCCTTGCCCTCGACGGGCGCGAACCGCTGGATGTACTCGAGCGCCTGGAACTCCGCGTCGGCGAGGCTGACCCCGTGGGGGATCTCGTCGAGCAGTCCCGACGAGCGGTGCATGTCGGTGACGAACTCGCCCATGTTGTCCAACGCGGAGTCATCGGGCTTGATCACGATCTGGAAGCCGGGGTCGAGCACGTTGAGCTCGAAATCGGTCACGACGACGGCGATCTCGACGAGCTCGTCGACCGCGAGGTCGAGTCCCGTCATCTCGCAGTCGATCCAGACGAGACGGTCGTTCTCGGAGGCGTTCACCATCCCCTCAGTCTAGTGAGGGGCTCCGACACGGCATCTGGTCCCCCAGACACGATTCGAACGTGTGACCGGCGGATTAGAAGGCCGCTGCTCTATCCACTGAGCTACTGGGGGTCCGCTCCAGGATATCCGTCGGGCCGTTCCGTCGACACCAGCCCCTGGTGCGGCCGGACGCGCGAGCGTAATCTGCCGCCATCGAGAGCGAAGGAGCACTCATGTCTGAGACCATCACGCACCGCCGCCTCTGGGTCGCGTACGGCCCCTCCGGGGTCGTCGGCAAGATCCAGAAGGATGCCGAGGGCTACGCCGTCCATATGGCGGGCAAGGACGAGCGGCTGGGGGTCTATCCGTCGATGGAGATCGCCAAGAACGCGCTGCATTCGCACCTGAAGCCCGGCAGCGATCGCCCCGAGTTCCGGGAGCACTGAGCGTTCGAGGTCACACCCGGACCGGGCGGCGCGCGCGTCGCGACGGTTCGGGCGTGGCCAGGAGCGGAAGCGCGACGTGGACCAGGGGTCCGATACCGAGGGCGAACACGACGGTGCCGATCCCCACCGTTCCGCCCAGCATCCACCCCAGGACGAGCACGCTGCCCTCGACCCCGAGGCGGCAGGCCCAGATGGGCCATCCGAAGCGCGCGTGCATGCCCGTCATGAGGCCGTCGCGCGGACCGGGGCCGAAGCGCGCGCCGATGTACAGACCGGATGCCACGGCCACCAGGACGACGCCCGCCACGAGCATCGCCGTCTGGACCCAGAACACGTCGGGGTGGGGGAGGACAACGAGCGCCACCTGCATGCTCGTCCCCACGAGAAGGATGTTCGCGACGGTACCCACGCCCGGCTTCTGGCGGAGGGGGATCCAGAGCAGCAGGACCCCCAGGCCCACGATGTTGGTGATCCATCCGATGCCGATCCCGGACACCCGCGAGATGCCCTGCGCGAAGACCGTCCACGGGTCGACGCCGAGGCCCGCGGCGACGGTGAACGCGCAGCCCACGCCATAGAGCGCGAGTCCGACGATGAGCCGGGTGATGCGGGAGAACATGAAGGAATCCAATCACGTGATTGGCTTGGTCTGATAAGGCCAATACGGATACCGTGGCCCCATGGATTCCCGCATCTCCGCCCGCGCTCTGGCTGAAGCACTCGGGGGGTGGCGGGGGGCCGGCCCGGCGTACGAGGCGCTGGCCGACGGCGTCAGACTGCTCTGCCTCGACAACCGCCTCGCGCCCTCGACCGCGTTGCCCGCCGAACGCGAACTCGCGACGGCGCTGTCGCTGAGCCGCACGACCGTCGCCGCCGCGTATCGCAGCCTGCGGGACACCGGCCACATTGAGAGCCTTCGCGGCAGCGGGAGCGTCACCCTTCCCGTGGGGCGCAACGATCCCGGACGCTACGAGGCCGACGACACGATCATCGACCTGCAGCAGGCCAGCCCGGCGGCGTGGCCGGGGCTTCCGGCCGTCGTCTCGGAAGTGGCCCAAGACGCCCCCGCGCTGGTCGCCCGGATCGGCTACGACGTGGTCGGCGATCCGACACTGCGTTCGGCGATCGCCGAACGCTATGTGCGGCGCGGTCTGCCGACGGACCCCGATCAGATCCTCGTCACGACCGGTGCGCAGAGCGCGATCCACCTGATCGCGTCGATCCTGCTGACGCGCGCCGACCGAGTGATGATCGAGACGCCGACCTATCCGCACGCAGCGGACGCCTTCCGTCGTGTCGGCGCGCGCCTGGTCGGCGTTCCCGTCGACCCCGAGCGCGGCTGGGACCTGGAGCGGGCGGCACAGACCTTCGCGCGTGCCCTGCCGACCCTGGCGTACCTCATGCCCGACTTCCACAACCCCACCGGCCGCACCATGACCTCGCTCGAGGCGGCGACCTTCGTCGAGGGCGCCCGTCGGGTGGGGAGCGTGCTGGTGCTCGATGAGACGACGGCGGAACTCGACATCGATCGGCGCGGGACGGCCGCGCCGTTCCCGGACGACGACCGGATCATCCGTGTGGCGTCGCTCGGCAAGACCGTGTGGGGCGGGCTTCGCGTCGGATGGATCCGCGCCGCGCCCGACATCATCCGACGGCTCGCCGTCGGTCGCCCGGTGCACGACCTGGGCACACCCGAGTTCGAGCAGGCCATCGCGGCGCGTCTCGTTCCCCGGCTGGACGAGATCTCGGTCCAGCGCGGCGACCTGTTGCGCGCCGGACGGGACAGCCTGGTCGCGGCGCTTCGCCGAACCTTCCCCGAGTGGGAGGTGCCCCAACCTTCCGGTGGCGTCTCGCTGTGGGTGGGCATCGGGCACCCGCTCAGCACCCCGCTGGTGATGAACGCGCGGGCGCGCGGGCTTGCTTTGTCGGCGGGTTCGCGTTTCGCGGTCGAAGGAGGCCACGATCGCCGGCTGCGGCTGCCCTTCACCGCGGCACCCCCGACCCTCGAGCGCGCGGTCGACATTCTGCGCACCGCCTGGGACGACGTGCGCGGCGGCGGCTCCGTCGCAGCGCGCGACGAGCTCTCGACGGTCGTCTGACGTCGGTCGAGCTGCCTCTGCGCGCGGAGCGCCGCGTCGGCGCGCGGGGCGCGGTCGCGCGGCTGAGCCGGGGGAGGGCGGTGTCGGCGTCTGAGCGCGCGGAGCGCGGTGCCGGCGGCTGAGCCCGCGGGGCACCGGGTCAGCGGCTGTACCGCAGGCACTCGAAGGCCTCGGATGACGACCAGAACGCGCCGAGCTCACGGAAGCGTCCCGACGCGGCATGGAAGCGCTCGGCGGTGTACCGCCAGCCCCCCTCGGCCGCGATCGCGCGAATGTGACCCACCACGAGGCCGCGTGGGTCGGCAACGCGCCACAGACCCGCGGCGACATGGGTCGCCGCGCCCCACCCGGCCGGACGCGGAGCCGGGGCGAGGTCGTTCCAGAGTGCGGTGCTCATGCGGACACGGTAGAACCAACCTCCGACATCGCCGCGGACGGGAGATCTCACCCGTCCTCCCCACGACAGGGATCGCTCGATCCCTCCCCGGATGTGCGGTTCGGGCCCGCGCGGACCAGGCGGGTGCGGTCATTCTGGCGGGGCTCCGGCATCCGTCGGGCACACGGATGCCGGAGCGCACCACACACACCGAGAGGACTTCATCATGAGCGACCACATCACCCTGGTGGGCAACATCGTCGGCGATCTCGAGCAGCGCTCGACGCGCGGAGGCGGGACCGTCGCGGCGTTCCGTCTCGCCGTCGGCGAGCGACGTCTCGATCGAGAACGCGGCGAATGGGTCGACGGGCACACCAGCTTCTATGCCGTGTCCGTCTTCGGCGAGTTGGGGGCGCACGCGCTGCGGTCGTTCCAAAAGGGGGAGCGCATCATCCTCAACGGTCGCCTGCGGCTGCGGGAATGGGAGACCGAGAGCAAACGTGGCGTCAGCGCCGACGTCACCGCCGAGGCGATCGGCCACGATCTGCGGTGGGGGATCTCGCGCTTCGAACGCACGCCGCGGCCGGAGTCGTCGAATACTCCGTCGGGCCCCGCGGTCGTGGCGGCGGCATCGGCCGGACGAACGGCGGCGGCGGCCACCAGCGACGCCGACGGATGGGCACTCCCGGGAGGGGAGTCGCCCGAGGCGGCGACACGCGACGAGACCGAGTCCGGCGCTACCGCCGACTCGTCGGCCGAGCCCGTCGACGCGCCCTTCTGAGACGGTCGGCGCGGGGGCGGAGGCCGGCGAGGCTGCGGTCGCGGGCCGCGTCCGTAGGATTGACCGCGTGTCCCGCTCCCACGGTCGTCCCCTCGCCGCTCTGACTCTCCTGGCCGTGCTGTCTCTGGCCGGCTGTACGGGCGGCCAGTTGCCGACGACGCCCGAGGGGTCCGCCACGCCTGCGGCCATCGCCACCGAGGGGACGACTCCCTCCGACGCCGGTGCCGCCACCAGCGCTCCGGCGCCGGTCGCACTCGTACCGAACGGAACCGCCGCCGAGAACCTGCCGTACTTCACGCAGGTCGTCGGTGCGGTCTGGTCCGGACCCGATCAGGTCGCCGGTCGTGCCTACATCGACGCCCTCGCCGCAGCCGGGTTCGACAAGGGGTCGATGCAGGTCACGGCCGACCAGACCACGATCGGCAACCCCGCCGAGAGCATCGAGTTCTCGGTGCGCCTCGGTGACGACTGCCTGGTCGGTCAGGTCGGTCCCTCGATCGGCAACCCCGTGTCGACGGTGCTGCCCGGGTTGTCGGCCGGGGGCTGTCTGATCGGGGAGACGCGCACGATCGACTGGTGAGCCTTCGCGCCCGATCCGGGCGCGGGACTTGGGTGCGCGTGCCCTCCCTCGGCGCCGGCAGTCCGACCTCCCCGCGCGACGCGGACCTCGAGCGACGAGCGTCCACCGATCGGCAGCAGCGGACCCCGGGCGTCGGCGCGGAGGCTCTGCGCCCCTAGACTGGAGAGGTTATGGCGGAATACATCTACTCCATGGTCCGCGCCCGTAAGTCTGTGGGCGACAAGCTGATTCTCGACGACGTCACGATGTCGTTCCTCCCGGGTGCCAAGATCGGCATGGTCGGGCCGAACGGTGCGGGAAAGTCGACGATCCTGAAGATCATGGCCGGTCTCGACGTCCCGTCCAACGGCGAGGCGCGGCTGAGCCCGGGCTTCACTGTCGGCATCCTCATGCAGGAGCCGGAGCTCGACGACACCAAGACCGTCCTCGAGAACATCCAGGACGGCGTGGCGATCAAGCCCAAGCTCGATCGGTTCAACGAGATCTCCGCCCTCATGGCCGATCCCGACGCCGACTTCGACGCCCTTCTCTCCGAGATGGGCACGCTGCAGGAAGAGATCGACGCCGCCGACGGGTGGGACCTCGACTCCCAGCTGGCCCAGGCGATGGACGCCCTGCGCACCCCGCCCGCCGATGCGTCGGTGGTGCCGCTGTCCGGTGGTGAGCGCCGCCGCGTCGCGCTCGCGAAGCTCCTGCTGCAGAAGCCCGACCTGCTCCTGCTCGACGAGCCCACGAACCACCTCGACGCCGAGAGCGTGCTCTGGCTCGAGCAGCACCTGAAGGCCTACAAGGGCGCCGTCATCGCGATCACTCACGACCGGTACTTCCTCGACAACGTCGCGGAGTGGATCGCCGAGGTCGACCGCGGTCACCTGTACCCCTACGAGGGCAACTACTCGACCTACCTCGAGAAGAAGGGCCAGCGCCTCGAAGTCCAGGGCAAGAAGGACGCCAAGCTCGCCAAGCGCCTCAAAGAGGAGCTGGAGTGGGTGCGCTCCAATGCCAAGGGTCGCCAGGTCAAGTCCAAGGCTCGACTCGCCCGCTACGAAGAGATGGCAGCCGAGGCCGAGCGCACGCGCAAGTTGGACTTCGACGAGATCCAGATCCCCGCGGGTCCGCGTCTGGGCGGCATCGTCATCGATGCGAAGAAGCTCGAGAAGAGCTTCGGCGACCGCTCGCTGATCAGCAACCTCAGTTTCAACCTTCCCCCCAACGGCATCGTCGGTGTCATCGGGCCCAACGGTGTGGGTAAGACCACGCTGTTCAAGACGATCGTCGGTCTCGAGCCGCTCGACGGCGGCACGCTGAAGATCGGCGAGACCGTCAAGATCAGCTACGTCGACCAGTCCCGCGCGAACATCGACCCCGAGAAGACCCTGTGGGAGGTCGTGTCCGACGGACTCGACATCATCACGGTCGGCAAGACCGAGATCCCCTCCCGCGCGTACGTGTCGAAGTTCGGCTTCAAGGGACCCGACCAGCAGAAGAAGGCCGGCGTGCTCTCCGGTGGTGAGCGAAACCGCCTCAACCTGGCGATGACGCTCAAAGAGGGCGGCAACCTGCTGTTGCTCGATGAGCCCACCAACGACCTCGACGTCGAGACGCTGAGCTCGCTCGAGAACGCGCTGTTGGAGTTCCCCGGCTGCGCCGTGGTCATCACTCACGACCGGTGGTTCCTCGACCGCATCGCGACGCACATCCTCGCCTACGAGGGCACCGAAGAGCACCCCGACCAGTGGCACTGGTTCGAGGGCAACTTCGAGGCCTACGAGCAGAACAAGATCGAGCGCTTCGGTGCCGACGCCGCCAACCCGTCGCGGTCGTCGTACCGCAAGCTCACGCGTGACTGACGCGGCCGCCGCGTCGGCGGGCGCGGCATCCCCCGACGAGGGTCCGGTTGCGGCCGGACCCTCGCGGGTGCACGTCCCCATCCACCTGCGGTGGGGCGACCTCGATGCGCTCGGGCACGTGAACAACACCGCGATGCTGAAACTGCTCGAAGAGGCGCGCCTGCGGGCCTTCTGGTACAGCGACGGCGACGAAGAGCCCCTGCCGACCGCGGTGTTCGACATGGACGTCCTCGCCAGCGGCGGGGAACGCGCAACCCTCATCGCGCGGCAGGAGATCGAGTACTTCCGACCGACGCCGTACACCCAGCGCCCCTTGGACGTGCGGATGTGGATCGGCGCGATGGGCGGCTCGAGCGCCGACATCTGCTTCGAGGTCTACAGTCCGGTCGGCGATCCCGAGCGCGTGCTCTACGCGCGCGCCACGGCCGTCGTCGTGCTCGTCGACACCTCGACCGGTCGCCCGATCCGATGGACCGATGCGGAGCGCGCGGCATGGGCGCCCTACACGGGCGATCCGATCGAGTACCGGCGGCGAGCCGCCCGCGCCTGAGCCTTCGGCGCCGTCAGTCGTTCGGCACCCGCACCATGACCTCCTGGGCCACGCTCGCGACCAGCACGCCGTCGCGTGAGTAGATGCGCCCGGTCGACAGGCCTCGGCCGCCGCGGGCGTTGGGGGACTCCTGCACGTACAGCAGCCAGTCGTCGACGCGACCCGGACGGTGCCACCACATGGCGTGGTCGAGGCTGGCGACCTTCAGGTTCGGGACGTTCCACGCGACGCCGTGCGCGCGCATGATGGACTCCTGGATCGTGAGGTCGCTGAGATACGCCAGCGCCGCGCGGTGCACCGCCGGGTCGTCGGGCAGTGCTCGGCGTGTGCGCATCCACACGGCCTGTCGCGGCACCCGAGGGCCCTCGACCGAGGTGTAGATGGGCGACGGGACGTGCAGCACGTCGACCGGTCGCTCCGAGAACATCCGGCGGCTGAGCGGGTGGAGTCCCTCGGCGTCGAACGGCGCGAGGTCTTCGGGCTGAGGGATGCCGTCGGGCATCGGTTCGGCGTGCTCCAGGCCCGGGTGCTCGTCCTGGAACGAGGCGATCATCGAGAAGATCGGGACGCCGGCCTGGTAGGCCTGCGTGCGCCGGGTCGAGAACGAGCGTCCGTCGTGGATGCGGTCGACCGAGAAGGTGATGCCGTCGGCCGGGTCGCCCGGGCGGAGGAAGTACCCGTGCATCGAGTGCACCGCGCGTTCGGACGGGAGCGTGCGCGACGCGGCCACGACCGACTGGGCCAGCACCTGGCCGCCGTACACCCGCCCGAACGGCATGGGCTGCGAGACACCGGTGAAGATGTCCTCGGTGGTGCGGGCGCCGGCGTCGCGCAGGTCGAGCACCGCGAGGAGCGACGCCACGGGATCGAGGGCATCGGTCATGGCGACTCGCTTTCCGGCGCAGCGAGCCCGCGCCGCTTGATAGTTTAGGGCGGGTGTCCGCGCGCCTGTTGTTCCCCGACCCCCAGGCGGCAGCCGACCTGCTGACCTTCGCCTCCCGCACGATCCGTCTGGGTGACGGCACCGTGCGCTTGCGTGCCGACGGGGGAGTGCTCGTCGCCACCGCCGCCCCCCTCGCTCCCCGCGGGTTGCTCGACGCCACCCCGACGGTGCTGGGCCTGCGCGTCTCGGCGATCGATCCCGAGCTCGAGTGCGACCTCGTGGTCGACGCCTCCGCGCTGCTCCCGGCCCCTGACGACGCCTCAGCGGTCGTCCTTCCCGAGACCGCCACCTCGCCCGCGTGGGCGGGGATCTCGCCCCCGCGCAGCGGATGGGAGCAGAAGGATGCCATCGACGCCGCCGTTCTGGCATCCCGAGCCCAGTACGGGGTCGCCGCCGTCGCCGACGCGCTCCCCGCCGATGCGGGTGAGGACATCGTGCGGGTGATCCGCGCGCAGGTGTGGGGTCAGCCCGACGACGCCCTCGGGGGTCTGCCGCTCGGCACCGCCTTCGCGGCCTTCGCGCTGGGCTTCATCGCCGGCAGCGAGATGGCGCCCGTCCGCACGAGCGGCGCGTGGACTCGCGTGAGCCTCGCTCGCGGTCACGTGCTCGTTCGAGGCCCCGTGCGCTCGGGGCTGACCGCCGTGCGCGCGACCGGGAGCTGATCCAGCCCGCGCATAGGTGGCCGCTTTACGCTGAGGGAAGCAAGGGGAGTACTCCCGTCGCGATGCATCCGTCATCACGAGCCCACCGTTGGGCTCCGGGTGCGTCGGTCCCGTCCGGGGCGGAGGAGACCTTGACGTCGCAGTTTCCGCTGCCCGTCGAGAGGTACCCCATGGTCTCGTTCTCCCGTCTGTTCGATCTCGCTTCGAAGGCCGTCGACAAGGCGTCGTCCTCGTCGTCCTCGCGGGACGGCTCCGCTCCCCACCCCTCGTCGGGTGCCTCCCGCGACTGGCGCACCATGGTGCGCTCCGCCGCCGATGCCGTCACCGGTGACCGCCGGGCGGACTCCGCACCCGCTCCCGCGCCCGTCGCCGGTTCGCGCCGAGACACCGGCCGATACGCTCCGCCGCCCACGTCGGGCTCGGCCCCGGCGCTCTCGGCCGACGACCGCGGGGCGATCGCGCGGTACGACTACCTGCTGCGCACGGCCGACCCCGATCGCGTGGAGCAGATGCATCGCGAGGCCTTCGCGCGACTGACGCCCGAGCAGCGCGCGCACGTGCGCGAGCGCATGGATACCGACCTGCACCCGCACGAGCGTCCGCGCTCGGACGCCCCCGACGACCTCGCCCGCACGGCCGCACGCGCCGAGGCCACGCGTCCGGGTCGCATGTCGCAGATGCTGTCCCGCGCGGGCCGCGGCGGGCTGATCGGCGCGGGAGTGGTGGGTGCGGGCGGGCTGCTCGCCGCCGTGGCCGGCGGAGCGATCGTCAGTGCGGTCGCGGGGCCCCTGCTCGCGCAGGCGGGTCAGCTGGGCGTCGACTTCGCCGGGCTCGCCGAGGGCGTCGACCTCGACGCTCTGGCATCCGGTGTCGACCTCGAGACACTCGCGGGCGGCGTCGATCTGGGGGCGGCGGGCGACTGGGCCGGCGGCGCGCAGGACGCGGTGTCGGGTCTGGGCGATCAGGTCGGCGGGCTCGGGGAACGTCTGTCGAATTTCGACATCCCGGGCTTCGGCGACTTCCTCGGACGCTGAGGCGGCCCGACGACCCGCTGCACCGCGTGAATGCGCGACAGTGCGCGGGCGGCCAGCTTCGAGCCAGCTGACGTGGCGCCGGTCGAGGTTGCGCCGGTCGAGGTTGCGCCGGTCGACGTTGCGCCGGTCGACGCGGCAAGGCGGACGGCGCGGCCGACCCGACGGCGCGCGGGCCGGTATGACCACGGCGCCGGAGCGGCGGTGATCGGCACCCGCCGCCCCGTGACGTCGCTCAGTCGGCGGCGCGTACCGGGAGACCCGTGTCGGGGCGCCCGTTCTGCTGCGGCCCGATGCCGCGGGGCTCGAACGTGTTGACCATCGCGTAGGCGGCGCGCTCGAGGTAGTCCCAGAGGGGCGCCTCGAACGCGGGCGGCAGCGCGATCTCGTCGACGGCGGCGCGCATGTGCCGAAGCCACCGGTCGCGGGCGTCGGGATCGACGTGGAACGGCATGTGGCGCATGCGCAGACGCGGATGACCTCGAGTCTCGCCGTAGGTCGCCGGCCCACCCCAGTACTGGGCGAGGAAGAGCGTCAGACGTTCGGCCGCCGGCCCGAGGTCTTCTTCGGGGTACATGGGCTTGAGCACCTCGTCGCCGGCCACGCCGCGGTAGAACGCATCGACCAGGTGACGGAAGGTGTCCATGCCGCCGACCTGGTCGTAGAAGCTGATGGGTTCGGTCACGACTGCTCCTCCTGGTCGGCACGGACGGCCGGAGGCGTCGGCTTGGCGACGTCGGCCCCGGGCACCTCGGCGCCCGGGAGATCCAGGGTCGCCGTCGGGGTCTCGTCGCGCACGGCCTTCTTCTTCGTCTTCGTGGGGACGGCGTCGTCGTGGTCGTCGGCGGTGTCGGACGACTCGATCCGGCGGCCGCGGGGCTTCCAACGCGGGCGGTCGGCGCCGGGCGCCACCGGCGTCTCTTTCGTCTTCGGCGGGTGCGCGCCGCGCACGCTCTGCGCGCCCTCGGGCCCGCTGAGCATGATGGAGTTCAGCTGGGGCAGGGCGATGCCCATCGCATCAATCGCACGCTTGAGGCGCGCGCGCAGCTCGCGGGCGACGTCGTCCTTGGCACTCGAGCGCGTCTTCATGACCAGGCGGATGACGAGAGCGTCACCGCTGATGGACTCGAGGCCCCAGATCTCGGGCTGCTCGATGATGCGCGAGCGCCATTTGGACTCTTTCGACATCGTCTTCGCCGCGGCGAGCATCGCCGTCTCGACGTCGTCGATGTCGGCGTCGGTGGGAACGGCGAGGTCGATGATGACGCGCGACCAGCCCTGCGACATGTTGCCGATGCGGGTGATCTCGCCGTTGCGGACGTACCAGAGCGTGCCGTTGACGTCGCGGACGTGGGTGATGCGCACGCTGACGAACTCGACGATGCCGGTCGCCAGGCCCAGGTCGACGACGTCGCCGATGCCGATCTGGTCTTCGGCGACGATGAAGATGCCGTTGAGCACGTCTTTGACGATGTTCTGCGCGCCGAAACCGAGACCGGCACCGACGGCGGCCGTGAGCAGGGTGAGCGAGGCCAGCGCGTTCGGCGCGACGATCCCGGCGACCCACACGAGCGCCACGATCACCAAGATGACGTTGACGATGTTCTGCAGGATCGTGCCGAGCGTGCGCGTGCGCTGCACGAGTCGCACCGCGCTGAGCGGGGACCGGTCGAGGGCCTGGGTGTCGTCGACGCGCGCCTTGCTCTTGGCGCCGTTGACGATGCGATCGACCACGTGCCGAATGATGACGCGCAGGATCCATGCCGCTATGGCGATCCCGACGACGATGCCGAGAATCTGCAGCAGCACGCCACCAAAGCCGAGCAGTTGGCCGCCGACCCAGGTCCAGAAATCGAGGCTGCCGATGTCGGCCGGGGGCGCGGTGGAAGACGGGCTCGGTTCGGGGACTTCGGCGAGAACAGACATCCGTCACAGCGTAACGACGGATGCCTCGGCGCTGGCTGAGCGTCGAGGCATCCGTGGTGGGGAGGAGGGGTCAGACGTCGCGCGACCGCAGGGAGATCCAGCCCAGCACGAGCGGCGCGAGGGCCCACGCGGCCAGGGTGAGGGCGCCTTGGCCGAGTTCCGTGCCGCCGGGTGTGGTGAGCTGCACCGCGGCGTTGACCGGCAGGTAGTCGGCCGCGTCGAGGATCCACTGCCAGCTCGGTCCCGCGAACGAGAACAGGCTGAACACGATGGGCAGCACGAAGAGCACCCCGACCGTGGCGGCGATGGCGCCGGCGCCGCTGCGGATGACGAAGCCGAAGCCGAGACCGATCAGCGTGAAGGCCGCCATCGACACGACCCCCAACGCGAGAGGGACCAGGGACTCCGAGGGCGTCGACCAGTCGAGGCCCGTGCTGACCAGCGGCGCGGTCACGGCGATCGCCACCGCGTAGATGACGACGGTGGTCACGGCCATGACGAGTGCGACGACGAGGGCCTTGGCCACCAGCACCGCCCCCCGACGGGGTTCGGCGGTGAGCGTCGAACGGATCATGCCGGTCGAGTACTCACCCGTGATGACGATCGCACCGAGGATGCCGGCGACCAGCATCGTGAACTGCGTCGGCGCCAGGATCACGTTCGCCGCGGGGAAGCCGCCGCCGATGTCGCTCGAGGCCGCGGCGATCAGCAACGAGATCCCGACCGACAGGGCGGCGGTGACGCCGAGCGACCACCAGGTGGAGCGCAGGGTGAGCATCTTGATGCTCTCGCTCTTCATCAGGTGGATGAAGCTGAGGCGGTGCGCGGTCGAGGCGAGGGCGTGGGCCCGCGTGGTCGGCGCGGAAGCGACGGCGGTCATGCGATCTCCTTGATCTTGTACTCGACCGAGTCGTCGGTGAGGGCGAGGTAGGCGTCCTCGAGCGAGCCCGCTCGCGGGGTCAGTTCATAGAGGGGGATGCCGCGAGCGGCGGCGAGGTCGCCGACCGTCTGCGCCGTGACGCCGGTGATCTGAGCGGCACCGGGCTCGGTGGCCGTCACCGTGGCATCCGGGATCTGCAGGGCCGAGACGAGGTCGGCCAGGCGCGGGGAGCGCACGAGCAGGGTCGTGGTGGTCCAGGTGCCGACGAGGTCGGCGAGCGGCGCATCGGCCAGGACGCGTCCGCGGCCGAGCACGATGACGTGGTCGGCGGTCTGCGCCATCTCGCTCATCAGATGACTCGACAGCAGCACGGTGCGACCCTCACCCGCCAGATGGCGGACGAACTGGCGCACCCACCGCACGCCCTCGGGATCGAGGCCGTTGACCGGCTCGTCGAGGATGAGGGTGTGCGGGTCGCCGAGGAGAGCGGCGGCGATGCCGAGACGCTGGCCCATGCCGAGCGAGAACTTGCCCGCCCGCTTGCCGGCGACCGAGCCGATGCCGGTGAGCTCGATCACCTCGTCGACGCGGCTGCGCCCGATGCCGTGCGTCGCGGCCATGGCGCGCAGGTGGTTGCGCGCCGAGCGCCCGGTGTGGATCGCTTTGGCGTCGAGCAGCACGCCGACCTCGGTGAGGGGGGAGCGCAGGCGGCGGTAGTCCTGCCCGCCGACGGTGACCGAACCCGTCGAGGGACGGTCGAGACCGACGATCATGCGCATGGTGGTCGACTTGCCCGCGCCGTTGGGGCCGAGGAAGCCGGTGACGCGGCCGGGGGCCACGGTGAACGAGACGTCGTCGACGGCGGTCTTGTCGCCGTAACGCTTGGTGAGGTGCTCTGCAACGATCATGCCTTCACGCTACGGAGGCGCCCCGGGCGGGGGCATCCTCCCAGGGGATGATCCGGGTCCACGCGAGGATGACCCGCGAACGACGAATGCCCCCTCCCGGTGAGGGAGGGGGCATTCTGAGGGGCGCGATTACTGCGAGTCGCGCTCCTGGACCGACAGCGCACGCTCCACGCCGGCGAGGTTCTCGCCGACGAGGCGGCGCAGCGCCGGGGCGGCGTCGGCATTCTGCGTCAGCCAGGCTCGGGTCGCATCGCGCAGGGCGGTGTTCGCGAGGGCGGCGGGGTACAGACCCACGATCAGGTACTGCGCGATCTGGTAGCTGCGCGACTCCCAGATCGGCAGCAGCATCGCGAAGTACGGCTCGACGAAGTCGGCCAGCACGTCGACCGTCGCCGGGTGCGTGAAGCCGAGGGCGGTCGAACGCACGATCGTGTTCGGCGCGTCGGCATTGTCGATGAGCGAGTTCCACGCCTGCTGCTTCGCCTCGTGCGTGGGCAGCGAGGCCTTCGCCTGGGCGGCGAGCTCCCCACCCTTCGAGGTGTTGTCGGCCGCGCGGGCCGCGTCGATGTCGTCGGCCGACACCGCGCCGGCCGTGGCCAGCGAGATGAGCAACTGCCACGACAGGTCGGTGTCGATCTCGAGGCCGTCGAGCACCGTCTCGCCCGAGCGCAGGGCCCGCACCGTCTCGGCGTGCGCCGGAGTCGAGGCCGCCGAGGCGAACGCGGTGACGAACTGCAGCTGGCTGTCGCTGCCGGCCTCGGCGGCCTGGGCGAGCGCCCAGAGGCCGTCGGCGACGCGGGCGCGAGCCGCCTCACGCGACGCGGGCGTCACGTACGAGTTGGCTGCGAGCTGCAGCTGACCGAGCGTCGTGCGCACCGTCGTGGACTCGGTCTCGGAACCGATGTTGCGCAGCACGAGATCCAGGTAGTCGGTGGCCGAGGACTCGGCATCCCGGGTCTGATCCCAGGCCGCACCCCAGACGAGCGAGCGGGCCAGCGGGTCGGAGATGTCCTTCAGGTGGGCGATCGCCGTGGCGAGCGAGCGCTCGTCGAGGCGGATCTTCGCGTAGGCCAGGTCGTCGTCGTTGAGCAGCACGAGATCGGGACGACGGATGCCGCGGAGCTCGGCGACCTCGGTGCGGTCACCGTCGACGTCGATCTCGACGCGGTGCACGCGCTCGAGCGCTCCGGCGTCGTTGAGCGAGTAGAAGCCGACGCCGAGGCGGTGGGGACGGATGGTGGGGTAGTCGGCGGGCGCCGTCTGCACGATCGCGAAGCGCGAGATAGTGCCGTCGGAGCCTTCTTCGATGAGCGGCGAGAGCGTGTTGACGCCCGCCGTCTCGAGCCACTTCTTCGCCCAGTCGCCCAGGTCGCGGCCGCTGGTGGCCTCGAGCTCGACGAGCAGGTCGCCGACCTCGGTGTTCGACCACTGGTGCTTCTGGAAGTACGCGCCGACCCCGGCGAAGAACTGCTCGATCCCGACCCAGGCGGCGAGCTGCTTGAGCACCGACCCGCCCTTGGCGTAGGTGATGCCGTCGAAGTTGACCTGCACGTCTTCGAGGTCGGTGATCTCGGCGACGACCGGGTGGGTCGAGGGGAGCTGGTCCTGACGGTAGGCCCAGGTCTTCTCCATCGCGTTGAAGGTGGTCCAGGCGGCTTTCCACTCGGTGGCCTCGGCGGTGGCGATCGTCGACGCCCATTCGGCGAACGACTCGTTGAGCCAGAGGTCGTTCCACCACTTCATGGTGACGAGGTCGCCGAACCACATGTGGGCGAGCTCGTGCAGGATCGTCACGACGCGGCGTTCCTTGACCGCGTCGGTGACCTTGCTGCGGAAGACGTAGGTCTCGGTGAAGGTCACCGCGCCGGCGTTCTCCATCGCGCCGGCATTGAACTCGGGCACGAAGAGCTGGTCGTACTTGGCGAACGGGTACGGGAACCCGAACTTCTCCTCGAAGTACGCGAAGCCCTGGCGCGTCTTGTCGAAGACGTAGTCGGCGTCGAGGTGCTGCCAGAGGCTCTTGCGGGCGAAGACGCCGAGGGGGATGACGCGGCCGTCGGCGCTGGTCAGCTCCGAGAAGGTCGCCTCGTACGGACCCGCGACGAGCGCGGTGATGTACGACGAGATGCGGGGCGTCGGGGGGAAGTCCCAGCGGGCGGTGTCGTCGCCGACGGCGACGGGCTCGGGCGTGGGGGAGTTGGAGACGACCTTCCAGCGCGCGGGGGCGGTCACCGAGAACGTGAAGGCGGCCTTGAGATCGGGCTGCTCGAACACCGTGTACATGCGGCGGGAGTCGGGAACCTCGAACTGCGAGTAGAGGTAGACCTCGCCGTCGACGGGGTCGACGAAGCGGTGCAGGCCCTCGCCGGTGTTCGTGTACTCGCAGTCGGCCTCGACGACGAGCTCGTTCTCGGATGCCAGCTCGTCGAGCGCGATGCGCGAGTCGACGAACACGGCGGCCGGGTCGAGGGAGCGGCCGTTCAGCGTGACGGAGTGCACGGTGCGCGCGATGAGATCGATGAACGTCGATGCGCCCTCGGTGGCGGCGAAGGTGACGACGGTGCGCGAGGAGAAGACCTCGTCGCCGCGGGTGAGATCGAGCTGCACGTCGTAGGCGTGCGTGTCGACGACGGCGCGGCGTTCCTGCGCTTCGATGCGGGTGAGGTTCTCTCCTGGCACTGGCGTACTCCCTGGGATGAGGGTGGATCGTCGCAGATCGAGCGCTCTCGCGGGTGACGACGGACGCCGTCGGCGACGATGACAACCAGATAAGCCTAGTCACGAGATAACCCGCGCCCGGGCTCGCCATGCAGGTGCGAGGATGTCTGCGTGAGCACGACCGACACGGACACCACCCCTGAACCCGTCCTCTATGCCTCGCCCGCCGCGGCGTCGGGGCCAAAGTGGGTCGAGACGCCCGTCGCATACGACGGCATCCTCCTCGCCGGATTCGGCGGCCCGGAGGGGCAGGACGACGTCATCCCCTTCCTCCGCAACGTCACGCGCGGACGCGGCATCCCCGACGAGCGCCTCGAAGAGGTCGCCCATCACTACCGCCACTTCGGCGGGGTCAGCCCCATCAACGAGCACAACCGCGAGTTGAAGGCGGCTCTGGAGGCGGAGATCGCTGCGCGCGGGCTGGGCCTGCCCGTCTACTGGGGCAACCGCAACTGGGCGCCCTACCTCGAAGAAGCCGTGACCGAGGCCGCCGAGGCCGGCCACACCACTCTTCTGGCGATCGCCACGAGCGCGTACAGCTCGTTCTCGAGCTGCCGGCAGTACCGCGAGGACTACGCCCGCGTGCTCGAGTCGACCGGGCTCGGCGAGACCGTGACGATCGACAAGGTGCGCCAGTTCTTCGACCACCCCGGCTTCGTCGACACGTTCCTGCGCGGAGTGACGGATGCCGTGGCCGGCTTCGTCGCCGACGGGATCGCGCCCGAGAAGATCCGTGTGCTGTTCTCGACCCACTCCATTCCGATGGCCGACGCCCAGCGCTCGGGCCCCCGTGACGTCGAGTTCGGTGAGGGGGGCGCGTACGAGGCCCAGCACAAGGCCGTCGCGGAGGTCGTCATGGCCGCTGTCGCCGACGCCGTCGCCGAGGTCGAGTGGGAGCTCGTCTACCAGTCGCGCTCCGGCCCGCCCACGCAGCCCTGGCTCGAGCCCGACGTCAACGATGTGATCGCCGAACTTCCCGGCCGCGGGGTCGAGGCCGTCGCGATCGTGCCGCTCGGCTTCGTCAGCGACCACATGGAGGTGCTCTGGGACCTCGACACCGAGGCCATGGAGGCCGCCGAGGAGGCCGGCATCCGCGCAGTCCGCACGCCCACGCCCGGCGTCGACCCGGCCTACGTCTCGGGCCTCGTCGACCTCGTCGAGGAGCGACTGAACGGCACTCCGAAATCGGAACGCCCGCACCTGACCGACCTGGGGCCGTGGTACGACGTGTGTCGCCCCGGCTGCTGCGAGAACATCCGCGCCGGGTTCAAGCCCGTCGCCGCGGGCGTTCGCCCCTGACCCGATCCGACGCCGCCCGCTCTCTCTTCCGGGGAGCGGGCGGCGTCGTCGCGTCCGCCCCCTGATGTCGGCGGCCGTCAATAAGATGAGCGCATGCGCATCCACATCGGCACCGATCACGCCGGTCTCGAGTTCTCGACCCAGATCCAGCACCACCTCGCCGCCCAGGGGCACGAGGTCGTCGACCACGGCCCCCTCGAGTACGACCCGCTCGACGACTACCCGGCCTTCTGCATCCGCGCCGCTCAAGCGGTCGTGCGTGATCAGGCCGACGGCGTCGACGCGCTCGGCGTCGTCTTCGGCGGCTCGGGCAACGGCGAGCAGATCGCCGCGAACAAGGTGCTGGGCGTGCGCGCCGCGCTGGTGTGGAACGTGTCGACCGCCGAGCTCGCGCGCGAGCACAACGACGCCAACGTCATCTCGATCGGCGCGCGTCAGCACACGTTCGACGAGGCCGCATCGTTCATCGACCGCTTCATCGCGACACCGTTCTCGGGCGAAGAACGCCACGCGCGCCGGATCGGCCAGCTCGCGGCGTACGAGCAAGACGGCGTGCTGCTGCCCGACCCGCGGGCGGCTCGCGGCGAGAACACCCTGACCGACGCCAGCGACTCGTTCGACCCCGAGGCAGGCTGATGCCCGAAGGGCATTCCGTCCACCGCATCGCGCGGCAGTTCGACCGCAACATCGTGGGGCGCGTCGTGGCGGCATCCAGCCCCCAGGGTCGTTTCGTCGAGGGCGCGTCGGTGCTCGACGGACGCGAAGCGGTCGAGGTGCGGGCCGTCGCCAAGCAGATGTTCCTGCGGTTCGACGGTGACGTGTGGCTTCGCGTGCACCTGGGCATGTACGGCGCGTGGGACTTCTCGGGCGAGGTGGCGCTCGACGCGACGATCGCCTCGGCGAACGGCCGCATGGGGCACACCAACCAGCGCGGCACGACGTTCGACGACGCGCCGATCCTCGACGCCGCGGGCGAGAACTCCCTGAGCTCGATCGGTGCCCCCCGGCGCGCGCGGGTGCGCATGTCGGAGCAGACGACCGGTCTCGACGAACAGGTCGAGTGGCCACCGCCGGTGGTCGGCGCCGTGCGGCTGCGTCTTCTCACCGAGACGACGTGCGCCGATCTGCGCGGCCCCACGGCCTGCGTGCTGCAGACGCCCGACGAGGTGGCGGCGACGATCGCGAAGCTCGGCCCCGACCCCCTCGTCGACGACGTCGCCGAGGGCGAGGAACGCTTCACCGCGACCGTCGAGAAGAAGCCCACCGCCATCGGCCTGCTCCTGATGGATCAGGCCGTGGTCAGCGGAATCGGCAACGTCTACCGCGCCGAGATCCTCTTCCGAGCCCGGCAGAATCCGCACACGCCTGGCCGCGACGTGCCCGAAGAGGTCGTCCGCGGCATGTGGCGGGACTGGGTGCGACTGCTGTCGATCGGCGTCGAGACCGGCCAGATGATGACGATGGACGACCTCGATCCCGAGGCGTATCGCCGTGCCATGGCCCATCGCGACGACCGGCACTGGGTCTACCACCGCGCGGGTCTGCCGTGCCGCGTATGCGGCACCGACATCGTGATGGAAGAGGCGGCGGGGCGCAAGCTCTACTGGTGCCCACGCTGCCAGGCCTGATCTGCCGGGCCTGATCTGCCGGGGACGGTCCCGTCGACGAGCCCGGTGCCTCGCGCGCCGCGTCGGCGGATGAGCCTGGTGAAGCCCGCCGCGTTCTAGGCTGATCCGGTGCGCCAGAACCCCAGCTTCGCGATGACCGACGTCGGTGAGATCCGGCGTCTCATCGACCGCCACCCGTGGGTCACCCTCGTCGGTCAGGGCGACGACGGTCTCGTCGCCTCGCACTATGCGGTCATGCTCGACGACCAGCGAGACGACCTGACCATCGTCGGGCACGTCGGCAAGCCCGACGACGCGATCCTCGGTCTCGGCGACCGCGAGCTGCTCGTGGTGGTGCAGGGCCCGCACGGATACATCACTCCCCGGTGGTACGGCGACGTGCCCGCCGTCCCCACCTGGAACTTCGTGTCGGCGCACCTCTCCGGCATCCCGGAGATCCTGACGCCCGACGAGAACCTCCGCGTACTCGAACGTCTCGTCGAGCGGTTCGAGGGCGACGCCGACGACGCGCGGACCCTGTACGCCCTGCCGAACGACGCGACGTTCGTCGAACGCCTCGAGCGCGGCACCGTCGGCTTCCGCCTGACACCCACGCGGGTCACGGCCAAACGCAAGCTGAGCCAGAACAAGAGCGCCGAGGTGGTCGAGACCGTCATCGCGGGGCTGTCCGCACAGCACCCCGAGCTCGCCGGCGAGATGCGCCGCGCCGAAGACGCCCGGGGACGCGCGTGATCGGCGAGCACGTCGGATTCGTCCGCGCCGTGCGGGTGGCGGGGCCGGGTCGTGAGTTCCTCCCCACCTCGGAGCCCGTCGACCTCGTCATCGCCGACGGAGTGATCGCCGACATCGCCCCCACGGGGAACCTCCGGCCCACCGGCGTGGTGGTGGACGGGGAGGGCGGCTGGCTGCTGCCCGGCCTCTGGGACCACCACGTGCACGTGCTGCAGTGGGCCCTGGTCGCCGAGCGCGTGCCGCTCGGCGAGGTCGCCTCGGCGCGCGATGCCGCATCGATCATGGCGTTCGCCCCCGAGAGCGACGGACGCCGCATCGGCGTCGGCTTCCGCGACGGGCTGTGGCCCGACGAGCCGAGTCTCGCCCTGCTCGACGCCGCGACCGGAGACGGGGCGACCTACCTTGTCAACGCCGACGTGCACAGCGTCTGGATGAACAGCGCCGCGTTCCGTCGCGAGGGCTTCGAGCCCGTGGCATCCGGGATGCTGCGCGAAGAGGACGCCTTCGAGATCTCGCGCCGACTCAACGCCATGGACCCGGACCGTGCCGACGACGCCGTCGAGCGCATGGCTCGCGCCGCCGCGGCGCGCGGGATCGTCGGACTCGTCGACCTCGACATGACGTGGAACGACGAGCCCTGGCAGCGGCGGGTCGCGCGGGGCTTCGACACGCTCCGCGTCTCGTACGGCACCTACCCGCAGCACCTCGACCGCGCGATCGCCGAGGGCCTGCGCACCGGCGACCGGGTGCGCGGGGCAGCGCACGACCTCGTGCGCGTCGGACCGCTGAAGGCCATCACCGACGGGTCGCTCGGAACCCGCACGGCGGCGTGCGCCCACCACTACCCGGGTGAGATCGGCAACCACGGACTGCTCACCGTGCCCCCTGACGCGCTCGTCGACATGATGACGCGGGCGACCGCCGCGGGGCTCGAGTGCGCGATCCACGCCATCGGCGACGTCGCGAACGCGCACGCTCTCGACGCGTATGCACGCACCGGCGCGGTGGGCACTATCGAGCACGCACAGCTCGTCGCGCACGCCGACATTCCGCGTTTCGCCCGGTTGGGCGTCGCGGCGAGCGTGCAACCCGAGCACGCGCTCGACGATCGCGACATGACGGATGCCATCTGGGCCGAGCAATCCGCTCAGCCCTACCCCCTGCGCGCCCTGGTCGACAGCGGGGCGAACGTGCGGTTCGGCTCCGACGCGCCCGTGGCGTCGATGGATCCCTGGGCGGCGATGGCGTCGGCCGTGTTCCGCACGCGCGACGGGCGCGACGCCTGGCACCCGCACCAGCGGATCGACATCGACACCGCCATCGCGGCGTCCACCGCCGGAGGATCGACGGCGCCGGCGCAGATCAGCCCCGGGGCCCTGGCGGATCTCGTCATCGTGGGTGACGATCCGCACGCCGCTGACGAGCGGGGTCTGCGCGCCATGCCGGTGCGCACGACGCTGCTCGCGGGGCGCGTGACGCACGGCTCCTGAGGCGGCAGTCCTCGCCGCTTCGGATTCGCGCGCGACGACAGCCCCGGCGTCTTGTGCGTGGGGACGACGAAGGGGGCGGTGCCGAAGCACCGCCCCCTTCGTGGAGTAATTACGCCGCGAGGTGCGCGAACAGGAACCAGCGGTCCTTGTCGAGACCGCGCTTGATCTCGATGGCGACGTCCTGGCTCGTCATGTCAAGCTCGTCGAGGCCCTCGATGGCGGCTTCGATGTCGAGCAGCACGGCGTCGATGTCGGCGATGACGGCGCGGATGACGACGTCGGACTGCGCGAAGCCGGCGGGGACCTCGGTGGCCTTCGCCTTGGCCGCGACCGTCGACAGGCGCGCGTCGACGGGCAGGCCCAGGGCGACGATGCGCTCGGCGGCCAGGTCGGCCCAATCCTGCGCGTGAGCCACGACGGTGTCGAGCAACTCGTGCACGCCGATGAAGTTGAATCCGCGGACGTGCCAGTGCGCCTGCTTGCCGTTGACGACGAGCGCCTCGAGGCCGATCACGACGGGGGACAGGAACTGCGCGGTGCCGGACGCCATGGTGGAGTCGACGGTGGTGGCGGCGGGGGTGTGAACGGTGCTCATGTTTGCTCCTTAGGCGACGTTCGAAGTCTCGATGGATGCAACGCTACTCACTCGCGGACATTCCGCAAGCAAGATGAGGCTCGGCTAAATACCTGATGAATAGGCAATCCTCACCTATGCTCCCGCCTTCTCGCAGGGAGCGCGAGTCCGCGCTCCCTGGGCTCCGGATGCCGGGAGCGCGCCGGCCGCGAGCGCGCCGCTGCCACGCCCCGTCTGGGCCAGTGAATCGCCGGCGTTATCGGCTTCGCGCTCCCGGCAGGGAAGTGGCCCCCGCCCGTAGTAGGGCCGCGCGTGCGGCCAGGAGCCGCGGGTCGTTAGGGTCGGGCCATGACCATCGCTCGCGACGCCGTCGTGCTCGCCTTTCCCGATGCTGCTCCCGAGATCGACGACACCGCGTTCGTGGCATCCGGAGCCCGAGTCGTGGGGGACGTGCGATTGTCGACGGATGCGAGCGTCTGGTACAACGCGGTTCTGCGGGGCGACAGCGCGTCGATCACCGTCGGCGCCCGGAGCAACGTGCAGGACAACGTCTCGGTCCACGTCGACGCCGGACGCCCCGTCGTCATCGGCGCCGACGTCTCGGTCGGACACAACGCCGTCGTGCACGGGTGCACCATCGGCGACGGTTCGCTGATCGGGATGGGGAGCGTGATCCTCTCGGGTGCCGATATCGGTCCGGGCTGCCTCATCGCCGGGGGAGCGGTCGTGCTCGAGGGCACCGTCGTGCCGGCGGGATCGCTCGTCGCGGGGGTTCCGGCCCGGGTGCGTCGCGCGCTGAACGACGAGGAGCGGGCGAAGATCCTGCGCAACGCCCAGACGTACGTGGCGCACGCGGCGCGGCATCGCGCCGCGTCGCCGGTCACGGACATCGACCGAGACCTGCGTATGTGGATGAACTGACCCAGGGGGAGCGAATCGACGCGTCCGTCGGGTGAAGTTCCGCGGCTCTGACCGGGGCCCGCGCCGGGACTGTGGTGTCGTGGCCAGCGGTGTCGCTGTCGGCGATGCCGCCGCCGCCCGGGAGTCGTCATCTGCGCAACCGCCTCGTCGATACGCCGTGAGCGGGTCCGTGTCGCGGCGGCGCGAGGATCGTGGCCGCGCGGGTCGTGGCGGCACGCGGCGCTCTACGCCGCCTGCGGATTCGACGTCCCCACCGACGCGCAAGCGGGCCTCGATCTCGACCTGTCGCTGGGCGGATGGGCCGGCCCCGAGCAGCAGCGCGACGCGTAGTCTCGCGAGATGCACATCACGACGCTCGGCCCCGACGAGATCTTCGTGTTCGGATCGAACGCGTCCGGGGCGCACGGCGGGGGAGCGGCGCGGTTCGCCCTCGACCGTTTCGGAGCGGTCTGGGGTCAGAGCGAGGGGCTGCAGGGGCAGGCGTACGGCATCGACACGATGTCGGGACTCGCCGTGTTCGAGGAGCAGGCACGGCGATTCGTCGCGTTCGCGGCGGATCACCCCCACCTGCGGTTCCTCGTCACCGAGGTCGGGTGCGGGATCGCGGGATATCGACCCGCGCAGGTGGCCGGGTTCTTCGCGGGAGCCGGGCAGAACGTCGTGCTGCCGGAATCGTTCCGCGGAGAGTGTCGTCGGCGATCGGATGCCGATGCGGAGAATCCCTAGGCGCGGGACGGGTTGAGGGGCTGACGAGAATCGAACTCGCATCATCTGTTTGGAAGACAGATGTAGGACCCTTTTGCTTGTGCCTGGACCCGCGATATTTCGCAAAACATGACGGTTCCTTCGCCCCATAATCTACCTCGCGCAGGGCCCGTGATTGTCCACGGATTGTCCACGGCAGGGGGCGGGTGCCCGAAGGGTGGCGGCAGCTAGTTCACGCGGCGCTGAGAATCGTGAATCGGCCCGTCCTCGTCAGCAAACCGCCAGACAATCGTCACGTTACGCACCGCGAGGCTCATTCGTGCTGAAACGAACAGCTCCAGCAGCTCACCCGCTTTGAGCGTCCGAGGTATCCCTCCCTCAACCCGCACAAGCGCCTGAGCGGCCTCGGGGGAAGCGTCAATACGCTCCACGCGAATTGGGCGCTCTGAGCTGTTGCGGATAGTTCGGAGGTCGCCAGGGCCCGCCTTGACGTCGCTCCAAGCCTTCGGCCGGTGCGCGAGTGCGACTTGCTTTTGCGACTCGGCGATGCTCCTCCAGGCCGCGGCGGACTCGGCGGCGAGTGCTGCGGCCTCTTTGCTGGACTGCGCCGCATCGCGACGGGCCTGCGATGCTTCCCGGGCCTGCCACCCTGCGAATCCCGCACCAATGAGGGCGATTAAGGCCGCCGCGATCGCAATCCAATCAGATCCACTCATAGCCCCGAGCCTAGGACGGTTAGCGCGAACCCCCTGTTAGCAACGTTGTGCATATCTAGCGCGAACCAGCGTCAAATGTTGGTTAGTGCGAGTAAGGAAATAAATACCAGGTCAGAGTATAAATTCGCCTGATGAGATAACCTCGGCCTCATCCGCCCAGGGGGCAAAGAGAACCCGCCCCGACCCGGCCAGGTCTGAGGCGGCTGAAGAAACGATCTCTAGTGCCGACTTTAGCCGATCCGTCGCACCCACGCGCGGGGCGTCGCGTCCCCTTTACCCACGAGGCCTGCGTCGCTCACGAGCGCGCTGACCGAGCCGCATCCAATCTCGTCGCGGCACGGTCCATCCATCAAGACGGGTTAAATCGAGGCGATCGATATAACGCCCAGTACGAGCTAAACGGAATACGGCGCCTCTATTCGCTCCGTCAGGGCATCCGGCGATGTAGGCAAGGTGGGCGACGGTGCGAGTCCGCGCTCTGCNTGCGCCTCTATTCGCTCCGTCAGGGCATCCGGCGATGTAGGCAAGGTGGGCGACGGTGCGAGTCCGCGCTCTGCGCGGTATGCAGCACAGCCCGGGCCGGTCAGAACCGTAGGTCACTCCTCGACTCGCTCACAACAGCACAACACGGCACGGTGCTTCTCTGGACTCCCACGATCGCGGGACAGCCCGGAGAAAGCCTCAGAAGCCACTGGAGCGCTCTTGTGCAGGTCATTCAGGCCACGACCGCGGGAAGCTGGCTCAAGCGTCGAGGAGTCTCCGGAACCGCCCGTGCGATCGAGGTCGAGCACACCGAGGCCGGATGGCATCCACACGGGCACCTCTTGGTCTGTTTTCCAAAACGTCTCACCCGTGGCGAAGCCCGCCAGTTCGCGCTAACCCTGCGCGACCGCTGGATAGTCAAAGCCGCTGAGCTGGACCGGCACGCATCGCCGCAGGGGCAGCAAATCGCACTCATCGGAGAGTCCGACCTCCACCGTGCAGCCCGCTACGTGACCAAGAGCCGCGTCCGCGCTGATGCCACTGACACCCCGTCGTCCCTTTGGAGCAGCGTTCGGGACGGAGACGCAGACGCACTGGGCCTCGTGCACGAGTTGGAGGCTGGAAGCTTCCGCCGCCGCACCTGGACCACAACAGGCACATGCCGACCTGTCCTCGATCTGGACGACCTTCTCGCCTCCGGGGCGTTCTGAAACCCGTGTGCCGCATCGCCATCATTCCGCCGGGGTGAGGTCGATATCCTTAATGAAGCGGCACAGAGCCCCTTCAGGAGGAGGTCAGGATGCCGCGCGAATGCAGTCTGTGCAACGACAGCCAGAATCGCGACCGCATCGAGCGAGCCCTCGCAAACGGTGCCTCGTTCGCGTCCGTATCGCGGGAGACCCGGTTTTCCCTCTACTTCCCTGACTCGATCGAGCGGCACTGGAACAATCACGTAGCCAGTGAGCTGCGCGGCAACCAGGGCGCTCGCCTGGGCCTCGGAGCGGTGACGATCGCATCCCGCATGGTCGAGCTGATGAGCGCCGCTAGCGAGATCCGCGTGCGAGCGATGGCGACTGGCCACGACTCGACGGCGATCCGAGCGATCGTTGCAGAGCAGAGTCTCTTGGCCTCTATTGCCGACCGCGTAGGCATCCCCGCGGATCAAGCGCTCAACGAACTACCTAAGCTCGCCGCCCTCGCAGCCGCTGTCCAGCGAGCCGTTCGCGCTAACCCCGCCGTCGGCGAGGCGCTGGCCACCGAGTTGGATGCTGCCGACCGCTCAGAGGACGCAGCGGACCTCCGCATCCTGTTTTCCGAAACGACTCGAAAGGCGGTCTCAGCATGACTCCTCGCATTGCGACCCCCGGCGAGCGCATCGTCGCTCTCCACGATGGACTCAGCTTGCCGACCGGCCGCGGAACACTGGGCGGCGCGGGCATGACGCTCGCTCGCGGGAAGGTCTTCGTCGTGACCAGCGATCTTGTCGAGGCGAGCCGCGATCGCAATGGTGACCCGGGCTGGCCAGCACTCGTGCACGACGAGGAAAAGCAGACGGCCTTCTGGGGCCGACGCATGCTCGCACCCGCAGACGACGTCACCGAGGATCTTTCAATCCCGGAGCGCGGGTCGGCCGCTTGGGAGGAGGCCCGCGAAGCCGCCCGGGTCGCCGCGTGGCGGATCGAGGACCCCCGGGAGCGTGCCCTGGCGCGTGCGGCGGTCGAGCGGCGCTACGGCCCCGCGCCCCTCACATCATCCACGACGTGGTCGGACCCCGCGGAGCGTGAACGCCTCGACGCCAGCGCCCGCGCGGCGGACGCACGAGCCCAGGGCGGGGCGCTGCGATGACCGGCCTTACCCACCGACAGCGAGGAGCACGGGAGGAGGTGGACCGCCGCGCTCACGACTGGGGCGAGGCCGTCGCATGGTTGCTCCGCGCAGTGACCGGCTTCCCTGTCGAGCGCCCTGTCAGCTTCCGACGGCTCAACCGCATGAGCGACATCCACGGTGTGCCGAATTGGTCCCTGGCCCTCCGCCCCGCATATCGCCGCGACTGGGCAGAGGCGCTGCGCCTCGCCCGCATCGTCGCCGCCGACGACGGGGTGCCGTACGGAGCCGCTGTGCTCTTCCGCAAGGGGCGAGCCACCGAGCAGCAGCTCGTCGCAGTCGAGCTGGAAATCTATGCGCGAGCACTCGCCGGAGACCTCACGCCCGCCACCTCGACCCCGGCACCAGACCCCACGCCGACCTAGGCAATGCCGGAGAATAACGCCGTTCGCGGGCGGGAGTTCCGCGACGAGGTCGTGTCCTACATCCGCTCGAAGACGAGTCTCCCCGCCGCGGTGCGCGGCTCGCTCGATCTGAACCATCACGCCGCGGGGAGTATCGGCGGCGTCCCGGGCTGGACCCTCACCTCTGGCGCGAATCTTCTCGATCGTGGCCATGCCGAGCGCCTCGACTTCGCAGAGGTCGCAGCCGCAGCCGACGGGAACCGCCTGGCCGCAGCCGTCATCCAGCGCCCCGGCCTGCCCGTGAGGCACGCGATCGTGCTCATGTCCCTCCGCAGCTTCGCGTACTGGATCGGAGAACCCCAGTGACCACCGCACAGCGCACTCAGAAGCCCGCAGCCGCCACCCAACGCGCCCAGGTGGCACGAGCCCTGCAAGCAGCGCAGAAGCGCGCACAGTCGCCTGAGAGGCGCTCTCAGAGTGGCTTCCCCCTCACAAAGCGTTTGGTGGAGCCGACGTTCCGGGGACAACGCAGCGTGTTGCTCACGATCGCTGGCGCGACCGTCGCGGTCCCGGCCGGTGCGCGGATCTCTGTCGGCATCCAGCCGCGGAGTGCACTCGTGCTGGATCGTGAGCAGATCTTGCACTGCCTCACGGTCGAGGACGGGCGCGTGGTCGAGATTGCGGATCTTCCGCGCGAGTACGTGGCCGAGCTGCGCAGCCGCGCCTTTCCAAGCCGTTGACCCCCGGCCGGGATCGTCGAACCTCCTTGCGGCGATCGCGGCCGGTCCGGTGCAGTGACGACAGCGCTGCACCCCGCCGACATCTCGGAGGGGCCCTCCTTCCCCGACGACGGCCGAGGTGTCGGCGGCCCGCCTCTCACTTTCTCCTAGGGCATGGGCAGGAGTGAGAGGCGGGCCACCTCCCCCCATCGAAAGGAAGGTCCCGAGATGATGCCACCGAACGAGATCCGCGCCACCGCCGACGCCTTGTCCGCCCGCCTGGCCGCGGTGGAGCGTGGCGAGCAGAGCGCGACACCCGTTCAGCGAGCTTTCCTCGAAGGCGCAGAGCAGGCCCTCCGCGGCGTGCTGGGCGAGGGCGAGGCCCCACGGTGACCGACCGATGGGAACCGGTGTTTCGCCCCATGTCAATCACCGACGATGCCCAGAACTCGCGCGACATCGAAGCGATCCTGTTGGGCACCGCACCACCCGTGCAGATCGGAATGCGCCGAATAGGTGACGACTCCGGCGATGACGTCGCTCCGCAGCTCGCCTGACACAGCCGACGGAGGCCTCTCAAAAACGAAGCCGAGACGAGAGACCAGCGCGCCAATCAGGCTGCGCGTATCCCTGGGCTCACCCCAGCATCGGAAGGTGCGTCAGAACTCAAGCGAGAATGAGTCGCCTAAACGTCTGACTTAATGAGACACTGGACTCGTGACGGCCCCGCAAAACATCCGCCTCGGTTACACCCGTGTCTCGACCTCGGCCCAGGATGAAGCTCTTCAGCTCAGCGCCTTGGAAGACGCGAAGGTCCTGCGCCGGAACCGGTACTCCGACCACGGAGTCAGCGGCACGAGGACCTCGCGCCCCGGACTGGACGCCATGCTCGCCGATGCCTACGCCGAGCGTCAGGCTGGGCACGAGGTGACGATTGTCGTCTACCGTCTCGATCGCCTGGGCCGCAGCTCACTCCACATTGCGCAGCTCCTCGCTGACCTCACAGAGCGCGGGATCAATATCGAGTCGGTCTCGGACGGCCTGAATAGTGCCACCCCTATGGGACGCGCCATGCTTCAGATGGCCAGTATTTTCGCCGAACTGGAGCGCAATCTCATTGCCGAGCGCACCGTCGCCGGACTCGCCGCGGCTAAGGCGCAGGGCCGAGTCGGTGGTCGCCCCAGGGTGACCGACCCCAAGCAAGCTCGCACGGCGCAGACCTTGCGCAACTCGGGCGAGAGCGTGCCCGACATCGCCCGCACCCTGGGAGTCTCGATCGCAACGATTTACCGGATCACTCGATCGCCCGCGTCGAAAATCTAGGGGTCGAGGTGCCCCGATGGCTTCGACTTCGCTGTGAGCTGACCCGTCAACATGTCGGCTCGATTGGCGAGCTTTCGCGCCGTGCGTCTATAGCTGAGCGCCTCTGCCGGTGATGGGACGACTTGACCGTGCGCCACGAGGTTTCGAACCTTTTGGAGCCCCCGGATTGACGTAATGAGGCCCTCGTCGAGAAGCTCCGCTCGCTCCAGCTCTTTCAAGATGTTTCGTTCGCCGCTCGCTGGCCTATTGGGACCTAGCGAGGCGATGTCAAGCATCACCAGGCTGTGCAGCAGATCAGACCAGGAAAAAATGATCGCCCCAACGGGATCAATCTCAGCCCCCGCTTCAGTGTCGTAAAACGCGACCTCCTCCGACGCCTCGCCGCCTGACTGGGGATGCTTGTCCTTGCTGTCCGGTTTGCGACCGCCGTCGTCACGGCGCGTAGACCGGAGGGGCACTGTTGTGCCGTCCCGCGTTCCCGCGTTGCTCGCACCGTTGGGCTCTGCCGCCTCCAGCCTCTCTTCAGTCCGCGTGGAGATCGTCAGAAGGTCCTCAGCCAGGTTCATCTCAGCGCCCCACCCCTTGAAGCTGCGCAACCGCCCAATCAGTCGGCGTAACGGCTTGAGAAGGAGCAAGATGACAACCAAGAAAACGACCGGCCACGAGAGCACATCTCCGATGACGGAAGCCGCGAACTCTTTCCAGCCCATTTGGGAAGCATGACACAGAGCGCACGCCCTTCCGTCCTTGGCTCGTTAGCTTTGGATACGTCTCAGCATGTTGGCGAGGAGAATGACCGCGTCGGCCGCGACACCCGCCTCCAGCCGCGTGACAGTCTCCCGCCGGTGTTTGACTGCTTGCGCAAGCTCGATAGAAGCGCGTGCCAATTTGCGAAGCTCAGCGTTATCCCGGCCGTCAAGGGAAACTTCAATGAAGCGGTCTAGGCGGTTCTTGGTGCTAGCAATCGGAGGTTCTGATTCGTCGGCGCGGCCGTGAGTCGCATGGTCGTACACGGTCGCGCTCACAGCCTCCAGCACCGAGACCACATCATTGCCGACATTGGAGTAATCCTGCCGCGTCGACGCCGTCTCAAAGTGTCGCCTCAGCTCCGATATTTCCTCGTCAACGCGCGGCCACCCGGTGACTCGGTGAGGTGAGACTGCTGTCGCAAGGGTCGAGTGAATAGAGCCCGCCTCGCGCTCGTCCAGAAGCTGGTGGAGGGGCTCGAAATCCGCATCGAGCAGATCCCGGCGAGCTTGCCAGCTCCCAGTTGCCCCTGATGTCCGCCAGTACTTGTAGAACGTGTCGAAGTCGCGATACGGCGGGTTGAAGGTATCGATGTTCATCCGCCGAAGTACCGCCTTCAATGCGCGCATGATCGTGGCGGAATCCGCCTGCGACGAGACCTGATTCTCGTGAGTTCCGCGCCCTTCATACTCCTCGTGCACGAAACGAGCCAAGGCGACTGCAACCTCGACGTCGGGGTGGTCGGGTATCGGACCCGCTGTCACAGCGTCAAGCAGGTGGCTATCGATCACCGTCTGCGTGCTCGTTGACTGCCCACCCCAGATGTCGGGGAGGTCTTCTTGCTTCAGAAAGTCCCAACTACGCATGGTGCCGTCACACTCCACATTCACTCACAGTCGTGACCGGTCGCTGCGGTGCCAATCGGGAGGCCATTCCGCGCGGATGGCGTCAACCCAAGCTACGGCTTCACCCGGCCACTGCGTCGGAGGTTCCTCGCCCTGGAAGAGGAACTTGGAGCCCCGCTCGCGCGCCCCTACTCCCAGCACCGCTCCACCCGGCGTGCGCCGCCAGGCGCGGAACATCTGACCGTCTCGGGTGACCTCCACGAAGAAGCCGTGCGCCTGGGGGAGCCCGTGCTTCTCGGCGTCAACAATCCAGTCAAGAAGATCCGTCCAGTAGCGCCCTCCCTGCCGATCGAACTGGCCGTTCTGGCATGTCCAGATCCAGTCGAGGCGATCTTTCGTGGCCTCGAACTCCCGGCGATCTAGGTGTGCACCTTGGTCATCTACACCGCCATCTCCGACGTGCTCATCGAGGGCGCGAAGTCGCTCTTGTTCATCTCGTTCGCGGCGCGCAACGTCCTCACGAAACGAGCGCATGTATGCCAGGCCATCTCTCAAACCCGACTTGCGCCCGAGGTCGCTGTACCGTCCGGTGAACTTCGCCAGCAAGCCCAGCCGCAGCCGGGTGCCGACGAGGAGGGCAGCAACGAGCGCGGGCGTCAGCGGTCGGCCGAAAGCTCGTGCCCGAGCGCGCACCATATCTGTGCGAGCGTAGAAACCAAATAGGTAAAAGAAGGGGAGGAGAGAAAGCGGCAGTCAGAAGCCGAAGAACAACGAGCGGAAGAACTCTGCCCAGTCAGGCGGCTCCTGGAACAGGCGCACCGTCGTCCAGACGATGAGGAACGTACCCAACAACGCCAGAACGACATCGCACAGCCGCTTGACCGGGGCCCACTCGGGCTTGGTCGCGGCCACCGCAGTGAGAGCACCGAAGAAGATAGCCGCGAGCTGGACCACGATCTCCCATCCGAGGGCAAGAGGGGCAGTGTCCAAGTAGAGAGTGAGCAGCGCCGCGAGCGTCAACGTTTCGCGGATAAGGCGGTGAGTTAGAGCGCCGCCCGTCTTGAAGCTCATTGAGCGGAAGGTCATCGGCAGTATCACTGTGAAGGTCGTAATGACTGTGTCCTTCAGAAGCGCGGGCTCCCATAGACCGACCGCCCTCGCAATGAGCGTGGACAAGACGCACACTGCGAGGACGATCAGATACACGGCAACTAGGCGCGGCGCGAATGCCGCTGTCACCAATGGCTTGAGGTGGGGGACAACACCCCGCCTGGTCTTAGGCCACAGGAGTATCGCCACGATGGCAGCGAAGATGATGATGAGTGTTGCCCACTCACGAGAACTCAGCATTCAGCTCCCCCGGGTTCCGAGGCACTGCCTCCACCGGCACTCTAGGGGCGACCACCGACACTGCCCGAGCGAACCGCGCCCCGCATGGGGGAGAGGGGTTAGGAAGCCTTGTCGCGCAACTTGGACACCAGCGCGTCTACCTTCCTAACTGCGTCCGCGTGCATCCGTTCGTTCGAGTGCAGGTAGCGCCTGGTGAAGGTCGCAGAAGCGTGCCCCGCAGGCTCCTGCACGACGCGCTCCGATGCTCCCGCCTCGGCGACCAGGCTCAGGCCGATGTGCCGGACATCGTGCACATGGAAGTTCTCGTACCCAGCGGCCTTCAGGGCGTCGTCCCACGCATCCTGGAGGCTCCTACGGGGCATGCGCTCGGCGCGCTTGCCCGGGAACAGGGGAGTGGACCCGATCCCTCTCGGTAGCTTTTGGAGGGCATCCACGCCCCGCTGGAGAAGCTTGATGCGCTTGTGCTGGCCGGTTTTTGTGTCGGCAGTGAAGCCCAAACCGAGCTTCTGCTTAGTCACGGTGATGAGGCCGTCCCGCGACACGTCTGACCAGTCGAGCGCGATCAGCTCACCGAGTCGAAGATGACCGGCGAACATCACCTCGATTGCCGGTCGGTAGAACGCGTCAACGTGCGAGAGCACCGCGTCGAAGTCTTCGACGCTCCACGTCGGCCGCTTCTTCGAGACGTCCTTGCCGGGATCCTTCACCTTGCACGGTGACACGGAGAGCATGCCCCAGTCCACCGCCTGCTCCAGCGCGCCTCTGAGTGCGTAGTACGCGTTCCGCCTCGTGACGGGGTGGCTGGAATGCTTGGCCCACCAGAGGTCCACGGACCGGCGCGTGATGGT
Organism: Microbacterium sp. CFBP 8801; assembly: GCF_014839455.1. Taxonomy (NCBI): domain Bacteria; kingdom Bacillati; phylum Actinomycetota; class Actinomycetes; order Micrococcales; family Microbacteriaceae; genus Microbacterium; species Microbacterium sp. CFBP 8801. The sequence continues at coordinate 320,217 of NZ_JACYNU010000001.1, forward strand.
GTTCAGCTTGCGGGAGCCAAAAGTGGGGCTCAGAACCGTCTTGTGCAGGCTCACGAGGTTCTTAAAGGTGGAGGGCTTCACCTCCAGCTCACGCAGAGCTAGCCAGTCCTTGAAGAACGCGTCGAAGGTCACCGCCCCTCGACGGTCGTCCTGGTGCTCGCCCCTGTCCACTTCAGCGAGGATGCGGCGAAGCTCCTGTTCCGCCTGCCGTCGCGTCGAAGGCCTCAGCACCTTCGACCCGCGGCCCCCCTCCGGCGTGCTCCACTTCAGCCGGAAGCCGTCCTTGTACTCGCTGATGTTGCCTGTGCCGTGGCTGCGCTTCATGTTGTTTCCGCTCATGACCGTGTTACGCCGGAGAGCGGGTGCTGCGAAAGGCTTTTGTCCACGGATTTTCCACGGACGCCGATCGGCTCCAGCGGAGGGAGCCGAACTAGCTACGGAAACGGTGCTTGACCAGGCACTTACGGTGGAGGGGCTGACGAGAATCGAACTCGCATCATCTGTTTGGAAGACAGAGGCTTTACCACTAAGCTACAGCCCCGAAATCCGGCGACTCGAGGAGTCGCGGAATCGGACTTCTCTACTCTACGACACCCGTGGGAGTGCCTCCGACACCATGCGGGGGCACTCGTGCACGGGCGGGTGGCTCCTCGGCATCCGGAGGACCGGCAGGAAGTGCCGCCCGCGGACGCATCCCGAGCGGATCAGACAACCCCGCCGCAGAGAAACCGGCGTGCCCAGGCCGATCGACTAGACTTTCCTCGGTCGTTTCGTCGGCGCGTGCCGCGCGTCGCCCCGGGGCGTAGCTCAGCTTGGTAGAGCGCCCGCTTTGGGAGCGGGAGGCCGCAGGTTCAAATCCTGTCGCCCCGACGTCACGGCCCCACAGACCACAGGCCCAATCGGCCCCCGCGTGCGCGCGGGCCACACGAGGAGAACGAACCGCATGGTCAACAGCACCGTCGAGAAGCTCAGCCCCACCCGGGTCAAGCTCCACATCACGGTCTCGCCCGACGAGCTCAAGCCGAGCATCGCTCACGCCTACGAGCACATCGCGCGCGACGTGCAGATCCCCGGCTTCCGAAAGGGCAAGGTCCCCGCCCCGATCATCGATCAGCGCATGGGCCGCGGCGCGGTCATCGAGCACGCCGTCAACGAGGGCCTCGACGGTTTCTACCGCGCGGCCGTCGACGACCAGGAACTGCGCGTCATCGGTCGCCCCAACGCCGAGATCATCGAGCTCCCCGAGCTCAAGGACTTCTCCGGTGACCTGGTCATCGACGTCGAGGTCGACGTTCGCCCCGAGTTCGACCTCCCCGCCTACGACACCCTCACGGTGACCGTCGACGCGGTCGAGGCCGATGAGGCCGGCATCGACGCCGAGCTCGACCGCCTGCGTGCGCGCTTCGGCACGCTCGTCACCGTCGACCGCCCCGCGACCACCGGTGACTTCGTCGAGCTCGACCTGGTCGCCACCATAGAAGGCGCCGAGATCGACCGCGCCGAGGGCGTCTCGTACGAGGTCGGCTCGGGCGAGCTGCTCGAGGGCATCGACGAGGCCATCGAATCGCTCACCGCCGACGAGCAGACCACGTTCCGCTCGAAGCTGGTCGGCGGAGACCACGCCGGCGAAGAGGCCGAGGTCGCGGTGACCATCACCGCCGTCAAGGAGCGCGAGCTCCCCGACGCCGACGACGACTTCGCGCAGATGGCGTCGGAGTTCGACACGCTCGCGGAGCTCCGCGAGTCGCTGAGCGAGCGCGTGTCGCAGCAGGCCGTGTTCACGCAGGGCTCCGCCGCGCGTGACAAGTTCATCGAGGCCCTGCTCGAGGCCGTCGACATCCCGGTTCCGCCGGCGCTCATCGAAGACGAGGTGCACACGCACCTCGAGGGCGAGAACCGCCTCGAAGACGACGAGCACCGCGCCGAGGTCACCGAGGCGAGCGAGAAGCAGTTCCGCACGCAGATGGTGCTCGACAAGATCGCCGAAGACGCCAACGTGCAGGTGTCGCAGGACGAGCTCACGCAGTACCTGATCCAGTCGGCCGCGCAGTACAACATGGCGCCGCAGGACTTCGTCAACGCGCTCCAGCAGGGCAACCAGCTGCCCGCGCTCGTCGGTGAGGTCGCCCGCAACAAGGCCCTCGCGATCGCGCTCGGCAAGGTGTCCGTCGTCGACACGAACGGCAAGGCCGTCGACCTGACCGGCTTCGTCGCCGTCGAGGGCGAAGAGCCCACCGAGGGTGACGACGAGGTCGTCGAAGAGGCGCAGGAGATCGCGGACGCCGCGGCCGACGCCGACGCCATCGTCGAGGCCGAAGAGGCTCCCGCCGCGGAGGCTCCCAAGAAGGCTCCCGCCAAGAAGCGCGCGCCCGCCAAGAAGAAGGCCGACGACAAGGCCGCCGAGAGCGAGTAAGTCGTGACGAGGGGGCGGGTGCTACGGCATCCGCCCCCTTTCCCGTTCCCGGACTCTCTGTTGAGTGTCCAAGACACGCCGCGCGCCGCGCGCTCTGAGCGGCGAGTCTTGGACACTCAACAGGGGGTTTGCGCCCCGGGGCGCACGGGCGGTGCGGTGCGCGGCGCGCGGGCCGGAACCCGAGAGTGCGCACTCGGCCCCGGACCCGAGGGTTCGCACCCGGCCCCGAACCCGGGGGTGCGCACCCGGGCGCACCCCCCGGGGTACGCGCGGGGCGGCGCGCCCGGCGCCGGCTCCGAATGCTGTTGAGTGTCCAGGACATGCCGCGCCCAACTTCGGTGATGCGGCGTGTGGTGGACACTCGAGTGAGAAGGACGACGCCGAGAGGGCGGAGCGACGACATGGACGACTGGCAGGACCGAGTGGATGCCGTGTGGGCAGACGAGACGCTGGAACCCACCGCGGTGATCGCACGCATCGACGAGCTGGCCGCGGAGCGGCCCGACGACGACGCCATCGCGCTGTTCGAGCGGGCCGGCGCACGGGACTCCGCGGGCGTCGAGAACGAGGCGGAGGTGCTCTACCGCCGCGCGCTCGCCCTCGGCCTCGACGACGAGCGACGCACCCGCGCCATCATCCAGCTGGCCAGCACGATCCGCAACCTCGGCAAGACCGAGGAGGCCCTGGCACTGCTTCGCGCCGAGTACGGGCGCGAACCGCGCGGACCGCTGCACGATGCCGCTGCGGCGTTCTACGCCCTCGCGCTGGTGTCGACCGGTGCGCCCGAGCAGGCGGCATCCATCGCCCTCCGGGCCCTCGCGCCGCACCTGCCGCGCTATACCCGCTCGGTGACCGGGTACGCGCAAGAAATCGCCGACGAATCCCGCTGATCCGCCCGCGGCGAACACGGCATCCCGGCCCGCGGCCCGCCGGTAGATTCGTTGCAGATCACCGGAAGAGGAGCACACATGCCCGAACCCCTTATGGCAACGAGCGTCTTCGACAGGCTGCTGAAGGACCGCATCATCTGGCTCGGTTCCGAGGTGCGCGACGATAACGCCAACGAGATCTGCGCCAAGATCCTGCTGCTGGCCGCAGAGGACTCGCAGAAGGACATCTACCTCTACATCAACTCGCCCGGCGGCTCCATCACCGCCGGCATGGCCATCTACGACACGATGCAGTTCGTCCCGAACGACATCGTGACCGTCGGTATCGGCATGGCGGCGTCGATGGGTCAGCTGCTGCTGACCAGCGGCACCAAGGGCAAGCGCTACATCACGCCCAACGCGCGCGTTCTGCTGCACCAGCCGCACGGCGGCTTCGGCGGAACGTCGAGCGACATCCAGACGCAGGCGCAGCTCATCCTCGACATGAAGCGTCGTCTGGCAGAGATCACCGCCGCGCAGACGGGCAAGAGCGTCGAGCAGATCAACGCCGACGGCGACCGCGACCGCTGGTTCAGCGCCGCCGAGGCTCTCGAGTACGGCTTCGTCGACCACATGCGCGAGCACGCCACCGACGTCACCGGCGGCGGCGGGACCGCGGCCTGAGGCCGAGAGGAAAGGACACCGACATGAACATCCCCACTTTCGGCGGCGCAGCGTCACACATGCCCAGCAGCCGCTACGTTCTTCCTCAGTTCGAGGAGCGCACGGCCTACGGCTACAAGCGCCAGGACCCGTACAACAAGCTGTTCGAAGACCGCGTGATCTTCCTCGGCGTGCAGGTCGACGACGCGTCGGCCGACGACGTGATGGCCCAGCTTCTCGTTCTCGAGTCGCAGGACCCCGACCGCGACATCATCATGTACATCAACTCGCCCGGTGGCTCGTTCACGGCCATGACGGCGATCTACGACACGATGCAGTACGTCTCGCCGCAGATCCAGACCGTCGTGCTCGGTCAGGCCGCATCGGCAGCCTCGGTGCTGCTGGCCGCCGGTGCCCCGGGCAAGCGCCTGGCGCTGCCGAACGCCCGCATCCTGATCCACCAGCCCGCCATGGGCGAAGCGGGTCACGGGCAGGCGTCCGACATCGAGATCCAGGCGCAGGAGATCCTGCGCATGCGCACCTGGCTCGAGCACACGATGGCTCACCACACGGGCCAGGACGTCGCGAAGATCAACAAGGACATCGACCGCGACAAGATCCTGTCGGCGCAGGAGGCCCTCGAGTACGGCCTCGTCGACCAGGTGCTGACCACGCGCAAGCGCATGCCCGCGGCTCTCACCGCCTGACGCGCTTCTCGTCTCGNACGGGCACGGGTTAGGCTCGGGTACACACCGGCGGGGGCCGGGTGACAGGAGGAACCGGCATGGCACGTATCGGTGAAAGCGCCGACCTGTTCAAGTGCTCCTTCTGCGGCAAGAGCCAGAAGCAGGTGCAGCAGCTCATCGCCGGTCCCGGCGTGTACATCTGCGACGAGTGCGTCGAGTTGTGCAACGAGATCATCGAAGAGCGCATGGCCGAGTCCTCGGCGGGAGAAGTCGCCGAGTTCGACCTCCCCAAGCCCCGCGAGATCTTCTCGTTCCTCGAGGAGTACGTCGTCGGTCAGGAGGCCGCCAAGCGTGCCCTCGCCGTCGCCGTCTACAACCACTACAAGCGCGTGCGCTCGCACGGCACCCTGCAGCCCGCCGAGGCGCGTGCCGAAGAGATCGACATCGCCAAGAGCAACATCCTGCTGCTCGGTCCCACCGGCTGCGGAAAGACCTACCTCGCGCAGACCCTGGCCAAGCGTCTCAACGTGCCGTTCGCGGTCGCGGATGCCACGGCGCTCACCGAGGCGGGATACGTCGGCGAAGACGTCGAGAACATCCTGCTGAAGCTGCTGCAGGCCGCCGACTTCGACGTCAAGCGCGCCGAGACCGGCATCATCTACATCGACGAGGTCGACAAGATCGCCCGCAAGGCCGAGAACCCCTCGATCACGCGCGACGTGTCGGGCGAGGGTGTGCAGCAGGCCCTGCTGAAGATCCTCGAGGGCACCGTCGCGTCGGTTCCCCCGCAGGGCGGGCGCAAGCACCCGCACCAGGAGTTCATCCAGATCGACACGACGAACGTGCTGTTCATCGTGGCCGGCGCCTTCGCGGGGCTGGAAGAGATCATCTCCGCTCGCGTCGGCAAGCACGGCGTCGGTTTCGGCGCCCCGCTCCAGCGGAAAGAAGATGCGCCCGACCTCTTCAGCGAGGCGCTTCCCGAAGACCTGCACAAGTTCGGTCTCATCCCCGAGTTCATCGGTCGCCTTCCCGTCGTGGCATCGGTCTCGCCCCTCGACCAGGACGCGCTGATGGAGATCCTCACCGCCCCGCGCAACGCCCTGGTCAAGCAGTACCAGCGCATGTTCGAGCTCGACGGCGTCCAGCTGGAGTTCGACGAAGACGCGCTGCGCGCCATCGCCGACCTCGCGGTGCTGCGCAAGACGGGTGCCCGCGGTCTGCGCGCGATCCTCGAAGACGTGCTCGGACCGATCATGTTCGATGTGCCCTCGGCCGATGACATCGCCAAGGTGGTCATCACGCGGGCGTCGGTCGAAGACCGTGTGCCGCCGACGATCGTGCTCGCGCAGAAGCGCCGGAGCGCCTGAGCGCGAACGCCCGGCTCGTCTCGCCTGAGAAGATCGGGACCGTTTCGAACGACGGCGGCGCCGTAGCGCGAGCGTTCGCACACGCGGTCCTGCACCGGCGGTGACCAGACGGGCCGCAGCGTCGGCGAGCGATGTCGGAGGTGGCCGCTAACCTCGCGACATGGTCAGCGTCACACCCTTTCGAATCTCCGTTCCCGAGCACGACCTCGTCGACCTCCGAGAGCGTCTGCGCCGTTCCCGGCTGCTCCCGGATTCCCCGGGCCGACCGGCCTCGGGCATGACGGCCGACTACCTCGCCGAGCTGGTGGAGTCCTGGGCCGACTTCGACTGGCGCGCCCGCGAGGAGTGGCTGAACGCGCACCCGCAGGTGCTCGTCGACGTCGAGGGGGCGACGCTGCACGCCGTCCACCTCCGCGCGCCCGACCCCGAGGCGCCGGCCCTGCTCGTCATGCACGGGTGGCCGCACACCTTCGCCCTGCAGCTCGATTTCGCGGAACGCCTGCAGTCTCGCATGCATGTCGTGGTCGTCAGCCTGCCCGGGTTCGGTTTCTCGACGCCCTATCGGGAGGGGCCGATGACCGATGAACGGCTGGTGCGGTCCGTGCACGAACTCATGACCGAGCACCTCGGATACGAGACGTACGTCACCTACGGCGAAGACGTCTCGGCGTCGATCAACGACCTTCTGGCGGTGCGGTATCCGAATCAGGTGACCGGCATCATCGCGACGCACCCCCACTTCGCCGCCCCGAGTGACGAGTCCCTGTCCGCGCTCCCCGAGGTGCAGGCGTTCCGCGCTCATCTGGAGCGCGAGCGCGCATCGGGCGGTGCCTACAGCCACGCGCAGGCGACACGGCCCGACACCCTGGCGGTCGGACTGAACGACTCGCCCGCAGCGCTGCTGGCGTGGATCGTCGAGAAGTTCGTCGAGTGGGCCGACGTCGACACCGACGATCCGCGCTCGCTCGAGACGCGCATCTCCCGCGAGAGGATCCTCACCGAGGTGACCCTCTACTGGGTCACGCAGACGATCGCGACGTCGTTCCGGCCCTACTTCGACCATCACTCCGCCGACGCCGAGCCCGCCGCGACGACGACCGTGCCGGCTGCGGTCTTCATCCAGCGCCATGAGGCCGACTACCCCGAGGTGATGGCTCGGGCGTTCTACCGCGACCTGCGGGTGTTCGAGCGCTTGTCCGAGGGCGGTCATTTCACCGCGGCCGAGGTGCCGGAGGCGTTGGCGCAGCGCGTCGGCGACTTCGTCGAGTCGCTCACCCGCTGAGCGTGCTCGGTGACGTCCCGCCGTGGCCCCGCCCACGCCCGTCGGCGGCGAGGGCCACGGCGGGACGCCTCAGCCCGTGAGACCGCGGCGCTCCAGCAGCGGCTGGATGTCGGCGTCGCGCCCGCGGAAGTCGCGGTAGGCCGCCAGCGGATCGCCCGAGCCGCCGACGCCGAGCAGGCGCTGCCGGAACCGATCGCCGTTTTCGCGGCGCACGCCACCGTTGGCGCGGAACCACTCGACCGTGTCGGCGTCGAGCACCTCGCTCCAGATGTACGAGTAGTAGCCCGCGCTGTACCCGCCCGAGAACACGTGGGCGAAGTACGTCGACGAGTACCGGGTCGGCACCGCCGGGATGTCGAGGCCGATGTCCGCCAGAGCGGCGGCCTCGAACTCGGCGACGTCGATCTCGGCCGCCGCCTCGTCGACGGACAGGCCGTGCCAGGCCTGGTCGATCCACGAAGCCGCCAGGTACTCGCTTGTGGCGAAGCCCTGGTTGAACGCCTCCGACGCGTGCAGGCGTTCGACGACGTCAGCGGGGAGGGGCTCGTCGGTGTCGATGTGGCGGGCGTAGTTCGTCAGGATCTCGGGCCAGAGGATCCACATCTCGTTCACCTGGCTGGGGAACTCCACGAAGTCGCGGTGCACGGCGGTACCGGCGAAGTGGGGGTACGTGACCGTCGCGAAGAGCCCGTGCAGAGCATGGCCGAACTCGTGGAACAGCGTCGTGACCTCGTCGAGGCTCAGCAGCGTCGGCGTGCCCGGCGCGGGCTTGTTGACGTTGAGGTTGTTCACCACCACGGGAGCGGTGCCGCGCAGCGCCGACTGCGTGACGATCGAGTTCATCCACGCGCCGCCCCGCTTGGTGTCGCGGGTGTACAGGTCGAGCAGGAACAGGCCCAGCTCGCTGCCGTCGGCGTTGTGCACCTCGAACACGCGCACGTCGGGGTGATAGCCCTGCAGGTCGTGTCGCTCGCTCACGCGGATGCCGTACAGCTGCTCCGCGGCGAAGAACACGCCGTCGCGGAGCACGCGCTCCGCCTCGAACCAGGGCCGGAGCGCCGCGCGGTCGAGGTCGTACTCGGCTGCCCGAACCCTCTCGGTGAAGAACGCCCAGTCGTGCGCCTCGATCTCGATACCGTCGGCGTCGGCGATGCGCTGGAGCGCGGCCTGCTCGGCGCGGGCATTCGCCGCGGCGGGGGCAGCCAGGCGGCGCAGCAGCTCGTGCACGGCGGTGGGGGAGCCGGCCGTCTGATCGGCGAGGATGGCCGCGGCGTGCGACGGGTACCCCAGCAGGGCGGCACGCTCGGCGCGCAGCCGCACGATGTTGCGCAGCACCGCACGGTTGTCGTGCGCGTTGCCGCGGGTCCCGCGCGAGCGGGAGGCCTCGAGCAGGCGTCGACGACTCTCACGGTTGGTGAGCGACGCCAGGTAGGGGTGACCGGTGTACAGGGTCAGGGTGACGACGTAGCGGCCCTCGAGACCGCGGGCGGTCGCCGCCTGGGCTGCGGCCGACAGTTCGCCGGCGCCGAGACCGTCGAGCTCGGCGACGTCGTCGAAGACGACCGCGAGGTCGTTCGTGTCGGCGAGCAGGTTCTTCTCGAACGCGGTGGTGAGCACCGACAGCCGCTGGTTGAGGTCGGTCAGCTGGGCCTTCTGCGCATCGTCGAGACCGGCGCCGGCGAGGGCCATCTCGCGGTGGTGGCGTTCGACGAGGTACCGGCTCTCGGCATCCAGCTCGAGGTCGTCGAGGGTGGAGTGCACCGCCGCGATGCGGGCGAACAGGGCCGTGTCGAGCTGAATGGCGTCGCCGTGCGCGGCCAGGAGCGGCGCGAGTTCTTCTTCGACGGCCTGGATCTCGGGCGTTCCGTCGGCCGACGACACGGTGTAGAACGCCCTCGCGACGCGGTCGAGCAGTTCGCCGCTGCGCTCGAGCGCCAGGAGCGTGTTCTCGAACGTCGGAGCATCGGTCTGCGCCGTGATGGCGTCGACCTCGGCTCGGTGGGCGTCGAACGCCGCGCGGAACGCGGGGAGGTAGTGCTCGGCGCGGATGCTGCCGTAGGGCGGCAGGTCGTAGGGGAGAGCGGGCGGTGAGAGGAGGGGATTGGTCACGGCATCCGTCATCGTTCCAGCGTAGTCACGCGTCCAGCGACCGGATGCAAAGAAGTGCTTGCAAAGAAACTCGTGCAAAGGTATCTTTGCATCATGACCGAGCAGAACCGACCCCGGGAACGCGTCCTCGACGCCGGTGCCCTCCGCGCGCTCGCCCACCCGCTTCGCGTCCGACTGTTCGACATGCTCAGCCAGTACGGCGCCCAGACGGCGAGCGGCCTCGCGACGCTCACGGGGGAGTCCACGGGCGCGACCAGCTACCACCTGCGGGCGCTCGCGCGCCACGACCTCATCCGCGAGGTCGAGGGGCGCGGCACCGCCCGCGAGCGCTGGTGGGAACGCCCGGTGGGTGCGATCACGCTCACCAACCCCGAGCTGGCCGAGACCCCGGCCGGTCGTGCCGTGCAGGAGGCCGTCGCGAGCGAGACCCTCACCCTGCGGCAGCAGCAGCTCATGCGCTTCGTGCGCGACGGCTGGGAAGAAGCACCCGACTGGCGCGATGCCACGCTCATCGCCACCGCCAGCGCCCGACTGACGTCGGCGCAGATGGCCGACCTCAGCGCACGCCTGCAGGCGGTGATCGACGAGACGACCGACCGGTACCGCGATCAGACCGGCGACGACGTTCGCGTGGTGACCATGCGTGCCGACGTCTTCCCACTTCCCGCCGACGGAGTCGCCTCATGACCGCCCTCACGACCGCGGCGCCGCGCACGCTCGCCCCCACCGCCCTCGACCGCGCCCTGCTGGGCCTGTCCCGCATGCTCGCCCGAGCCCGGAGTCCCGCATGCGGGCGCGGGCGATGAGGCCCGTGCACAGCGAAGCACGGCGCGCCGCCCGAGGCGACGGGCGGTCGCCGTACGCCGAGGCGGAGTTCTACCTGCGCGTGCGCTGATTCAGGCGAACTCGTCGTCGTCGTCGTAGCGCACGACGACCTCGCCCGCGGCATCCTGGGTCACGACGACCCCGGTGTCGAGCTCGGCGACCGCACGCCCCTCGAGGAACGTGAGCGTCCACCGCGGGGCGGGGGCGCTCAGGCCGTCGGGGGTGAGTGCGGCCTCGACCGCGGCGATCTGCGCGTGCAGCGCCTCGGGCACGGCCTTCGGCGGCTGCTCGCGGGCTGTCCAACGGGTTCCGAGCTGCATCAGTCCTCCTGGGGTGCGAACACGATGTCGGTGACCGTGGTGGTCTCGGCCCCGACGAAAGAGATGGTCTCGATGCGGCCCACGGCGCGCAGGTCGCCCTCGGCCAGACGCAGGGCTTCGACGTTCGGACCCGAGACGGTGAGCGAGGTGACCGGCGTCTTCTGCGAAGCCTTGGCCTCCGTCTTGGCGCGACGGATGCCGATGAGCGCGGCGCTGACGGCGGTGAGCACGGCGGGGTCGCCGTCGATGCCGAGCGGCTCCGGCCACGCGGCGGTGTGCACCGAACCCTCTTCGAACCACGACCACGTCTCTTCGGCCGCGAACGACAGCACCGGGGCGAACAGGCGCACGAGCGCCGACAGGGCCGTGCGCAGCGCGAGCGCCGCCGACGCCTGACCCACGTCGGACTGGTCGTACGCGCGTTCCTTGACCAGCTCGAGGTAGTCGTCGCAGAACGTCCAGAAGAACGACTCGGTGATCTCCAGCGCCCGCGCGTGGTCGTACGCCTCGAAGGCCGCGGTGGCGTCTCGGATGACGGCATCCAGGGTCGCGAGCATCGACGCGTCGAGGTCGTGCGTGACCTCGGCGCCCTCGGGCACGGGGAACGACAGCACGAACTTCGCCGCGTTCAGCAGCTTGATCGCCAGGCGACGACCGATCTTCACCTGCGTCGGGTTCTGCGGGTCGAAGGCGGCATCGGTGCCCAGGCGGCTCGACGCCGACCAGTAGCGCACGGCGTCGGAGCCGTGCTGCTTCAGGATGTCGGCGGGAGTGACGACGTTGCCCTTCGACTTCGACATCTTCTTGCGGTCGGGGTCGACGATGAAGCCCGAGATCGCGGCATCCGACCAGGGGCTCCGGTCGTCTTCGAGGGCGCTGCGCAGCATCGTCGAGAAGAGCCAGGTGCGGATGATGTCCTGACCCTGCGGTCGCAGGTCGAACGGTGCGACGAGGTTCCACAGCTCCTCGTCGCGCTGCCAGCCACCGGCCAGCTGCGGGGTGAGCGACGACGTCGCCCACGTGTCGAGGATGTCGAGCTCGGGGTCGAAGCCGCCGGCCACTCCACGCTGGTCCTCGGTGTACCCCGGGGGCACATCGACCGTCGGGTCGACCGGGAGGGCGGCGAGGTCGGGCGTCAGCACGCGCGCGTAGTCGCGCTCCCCGTTCTCATCCAGCGCGTACCAGACGGGGATCGGCACCCCGAAGAAGCGCTGGCGCGAGACGAGCCAGTCGCCGGTGAGGCCGTTGGTCCAGTTCTCGAAGCGCACGCGCATGAAGTCGGGATGCCACGACATCTCGCGCCCCAGCGAGACGAGACGCTCGCGCAGCTCGGCATCCCGCGCACCGTTGCGGATGTACCACTGGCGCGTCGAGACGATCTCGAGCGGGCGGTCACCCTTCTCGAAGAACTTGACGGGGTGGGTGAAGGGCTTCGGGGCGCCCTCCATGGCGCCTGCCTCCTGCAGCAGCTCGACGATGCGCTTCTTGGCGCTGAAGACCGTCTTGCCGGCGAGTTCGCCGTACGCCGCCTTCGCGGCATCCGTCACGATCACGTCGGGGGCGTCGGCGACGATGCGTCCGTCCTTACCGATGATCGTGCGGTTCGGCAGGTCGAGCTCGCGCCACCAGATGATGTCGGTCACGTCGCCGAAGGTGCAGATCATGGCGATGCCCGAGCCCTTGTCCTTCTGCGCGAGCGGGTGGGCGAGCACCGGCACCTCGACGTCGAAGAGCGGGGTGCGCACGGTCGTGCCGAAGAGGGGCTGGTAGCGCTCGTCGTCGGGGTTGGCCACGAGAGCGACGCACGCGGCGAGCAGCTCGGGGCGGGTGGTCTCGATGAAGACGTCGCCCGAGCCGTCGGTCTTCGCGAAGCCCACGCGGTGGTAGGCGGCGGGCTGGTCGCGGTCTTCGAGCTCGGCCTGGGCGATCGCCGAGCGGAAGTCGACGTCCCACAGGGTCGGCGCCATCGACTGATACGCCTCGCCGCGCTCGATGTTGCGCAGGAACGCCAGCTGGCTCGTGCGGATCGAGTCGTCGGAGATGGTGCGGTAGGTCTGCGTCCAGTCGACGCTGAGCCCCAGCTCGCGGAAGAGCTCCTCGAACTGCTTCTCATCCTCGATCGTGAGCTGCTCGCAGAGCTCGATGAAGTTGCGGCGGCTGATCGGCACCTGGTCGGCGGCCTTGCTGCTCTTGTTGTCGCCGCCGGCGAACGGCGGGGTGAAGTCGGCGTCGTAGGGGAGCGAGGGGTCGCAGCGCACGCCGTAGTAGTTCTGCACACGGCGCTCGGTGGGCAGGCCGTTGTCGTCCCAGCCCATCGGGTAGAACACGGTCTTGCCGCGCATGCGCTCGAAGCGCACCTTCACGTCGGTGTGCGTGAACGAGAACACGTGCCCGATGTGCAGGCTCCCGGATGCCGTCGGCGGCGGGGTGTCGACCGAGTAGACGCCCTGCCGGCCGCTCTCGGCGGCGCGCAGGCGGTCAAAGACGTACGTGCCGCGTTCTTTCCACGCGGCGTCCCACTTCTGCTCGAGGCCTTCCAGGGCGGGCTTGTCGGGAATCGTGGCCATGGGAGTACTCCTCGAACGATATGGGCGGCACTGTGTGAGCGTGCCTGAAGGGGGTGGCCTCCAGGATACCGGGGTCGCCGTGCGCGCGTGGCGCCGGCGGGCGCGTGCTCGGCGATGTGCGCAAAGTCCGTGGGGTGGGGTGGATGCCGAGGTGCACAACGGCCCACGGCGTCGAGGTTTCCGCACCGCGTCCAGGAACCCGGGTAGTCTGAAACCTCCCCATCGAAAACTCTGAGGTTCGTCCATGCCTTCTTCGCTCTCCCGTCGCGTGCTGTCGGCGGTCGCCGTCGCCGCGGTCGCCGCCCTTTCCCTGTCGGCGTGCTCCGGCTCCGACCCGGGCGCCTCGGGCGACGGCGAGATCGTCTGGGCGATCGAGGGCGCGAACCTCTCGGCCGGGCACATGGACCCGCAGACGAGCCAGCTCGACGTGTCGGCCATGGTGCAGCGCGCGGTGCTCGACTCGCTCGTGTTCCAAGAGGCCGACGGTTCGTTCTCGCCGTGGCTCGCCGAGTCGTGGGACGTCGAAGACGGCGGCGCGAGCTATCTCTTCCGCCTCCGCAACGACGTCACCTTCCACGACGGGACGCCCTTCGACGCGGCGGCCGTGAAGGCGAACTTCGACCGCATCGTCGATCCCGACACGGCGTCGGCGCAGGCGGCATCCATGCTCGGCGGCGACCTGTACGCCGGCACCGACGTGGTCGACGAGCACACGGTGCGCGTGCGTTTCTCGCAGCCCTACGCCCCGTTCCTGCAGGCCGCGAGCACGGCGCTGCTCGGGTTCTACTCCCCGGCCGTGCTCGAGACGAAGGCCGACCAGCTCAAGGCCGGCGGCCCCGGCGTCACGGTCGGCACCGGCCCCTTCGAGCTCACCGAGTACACGCCCGATCAGGACATCGTGTACACGCGCAACGACGACTACACGTGGGGACCCGACGGGGGCGGCAAGCCCGCGTTCGAGACCCTGCGCGTCGACATCCTGCCCGAGGCCTCGGTGCGCGTCGGCGCGCTGTCGAGCGGCCAGGCCGACGTCGTGACCAACCTGCCCCCGAACCTCGTCAGCCAGGTCCCGGCCGATGACACCGTGGAGTCGATCGAGTACCCCGGCCTGCCCTACTCGCTGTTCCTCAACGAGAAGTACGGCGTCTTCGCCGACGAGAAGGTGCGCCAGGCCTTCACGCGGGCCATCGACGTCGACACCGCCGTGCAGGAGATCTTCTTCGGCCAGTACCCGCGCGCCTGGAGCATCCTCGGCTCCACGACTCCCGGCTACGACGCGAGCCTCGAGAACTCGTGGCCCTTCGACGCGGCCGCCGCCGGCGCCCTGCTCGACGAGGCCGGATGGACCGGACGGGATGCCGATGGCATCCGCACCAAGGACGGCCAGCGCCTCACGGCCCGCTGGATCGCCTGGACCCCCGTGCCCGACGACCGCGCCGCACTCGCCAACGCCGTGCAGAGCGACCTCAAGGCGATCGGATTCGACCTGCAGCGCGAGGTGCTGGAGCCCGGTGCGTACAACGAGCAGTACGGCCCGAAGACCTACGACGTCACCGACTGGGGCTTCTCGGGTGTCGATGCCGATCTGCTGCGCAGCCACCTCGCCACCGACGGCTTCCAGAACGCCTCGCAGGTGAGCGACCCCACCGTCGACGCGCTGCTCGCCGAGGGCGCGTCGACCACCGACCCCACCGCGCGCGCCGAGATCTACGCCCAGGTACAGCAGTGGAACGCCCAGCACGCCGCGATCGTGCCCCTGTACAGCCCCGCGCTCATCAGCGCCGTCCGTCCCGACGTGACCGGCCTGACGTTCGACCTCTACGGTCGGCCGCTGTTCGCCACGGCCGCCGTCGGCTGAGACTCGGACCCGGAATGCCACGATCTCGCTCGCGCGCCCTGCTGAGGCGCATCGGCGGGATCGTGGCATCCGTCGTCGTGGTGCTGTGGGGGGCGGCGACGCTGGCGTTCGTGGCGTTCCGCATCATCCCCGGCGATCCGGTCGACGTCATGCTCGGCCCGCAGGCGCAGGTGAGCGACGCGGTGAAAGACGGGATCCGCAGCGAGCTGGGCCTCGACCGCCCGGTCTTCGAGCAGTACGGCGCCTTCCTCGGTCGACTGCTGCGCGGCGACCTGGGGGAGTCGTACCAGCTGCGGCAGCCCGTGGCCGAGGTGATCGGGCGTCAGCTCGGACCCACGCTGCAGCTCTCGGCCCTCGCGCTCGTCATTGCGGTGCTGCTCGCCCTGGCCAGCGCCCTGCTCGTGCGCGGGCGGACGGGCCGAGCCTTGGCATCCGGGATCGAACTCATCGTGCTCTCCTCGCCGGTGTTCTGGACGGGACTCGTGCTGCTGTCGGTGTTCTCCTTCCAGCTGGGGTGGTTCCCGGTGTCGGGGGCGAGGGATGCCGCGGCCCTCGTGCTGCCCGCGGTGACCCTCGCTCTGCCGGTCGCCGCGCTGCTGTCGCAGGTGCTGCGTGACGGCGTGGAGTCGGCCGAACGGGAACCGTTCCTCACCACCGTGCGTGCCCGCGGGGCGACGCCGCTGCGCGAGAGCGTGCACCACACCCTGCGCCACGCGAGCGTCGGCGGCGTGACGCTCGCGGCCTACCTCGTCGGCTCGCTGCTGGGGGGTGCGGTGCTGGTCGAGACGGTGTTCGCGCGTCCTGGAATCGGCCGCGTGACCCTCACCGCGATCACCGATCGCGACCTGCCCGTCATCACGGGAGTCATCCTGCTGAGCGCCCTCGTCTTCGTCGTCGTGAACACGGTGGTCGACCTCGTCGTGCCCGTGCTCGACCCGAGGCTGCGGCGGGCCGACGCCGCCCTGCGCGCCCGGGTGGGGGTTCCGGGGTGAGGGGCCGCGTCGTGGCGCTGAGCACGGCGGGCGCCGTTCTCGCCGTCGTCGCCGTCGCCGCCTTCGCGCCGGGGCTGCTGGCCACTCACGACCCGCTGCTGACCGACGTGCGGGCGGCGCTCCAGCCGCCGAGTGGCGCCCACTGGTTCGGCACCGACCAGAGCGGACGCGACGTCTACTCGCGTGTGGTCTTCGGCGCGGGACGCTCGGTGGGCATCGGACTGCTCGCCACGGGGCTCGCGCTGGTCGTGGGCGTGATCGTCGGGTCGCTGTCGGCGATGGCACCGCGCCTGGTCGACGCCGCGGCGATGCGCGTCGTCGACGTGCTGCTGGCGTTCCCCGAGTTCCTCGTGGCGCTGCTGGTCGTCGCCGTGCTCGGTCCCGGGTCGGTCAACGTCGCGGTGGCCGTCACGATCGCCGCCGTCCCCGTGTACGTGCGCCTGGCGCATGCGCAGACGCGCACCTCGGCCGCCGCCGAGCACGTCGAAGCGGCGCGGATCGTGGGGGTTCCGGCGGTCACCGTGCACGTGCGGCACGTGCTGCCGGGAGTGCTGGGCGCGGTGAGCGTGCTGGGCACGATCGGCATCGGCACGAGCATCCTCGCCGCCGCGGGCCTGAGCTTCCTGGGCCTCGGACCGACCGAACCGACACCGGAGTGGGGACTCATGCTCTCGGCCGGACGCAACCTGCTGCTGCAGGCGCCCTGGGTCGCCGTGTTCCCGGGCCTCGCCATCACCGCGACGGTGGTCAGCGTGAGCATCGTCGGTCGTATCCTGCGCGCGCGCGCCGAGGAGCGCGGCGCGTGAACGGGCGAGAGGGGCGGGGCGTGGCGGTGGCGGGTGTGAGCGGCGCGGGCGGGAACGGCGCGGGCGGCGTGCACGTGCGCGGGCTGCGCATCGCCGACGGTGACACTGAGCTCGTCCGCGGACTCGACCTCGACGTCGCGCCGGGGGAGTGCGTCGCGATCGTGGGGGAATCGGGCACGGGCAAGTCGCTGAGCGCCCGCGCACTGCTCGGACTGCTCCCGCGCACGCTGTCGTGGAGCGCCGAAGCCCTGCGCATCGACGGCGTCGACGCGCGCGCCCTCGGCGGGCGGGCCTGGCGCAGGCTCCGGGGGCGACGCATCGCCCTCGTGTCGCAGGACGCCCTGGTCTCGCTCGACCCCCTGCGCCGGATCGGCGCCGAGGTCGCCGAGCCCCTGCGCATCCACGAACCCGCCGTGCGCGGCGACGCCCTGCGCGATCGGGTGCGCGCGGTGCTGGAGCGCGTGGCCCTGCCCGAGCCCGACCGGCGGGCGCGTCAGTACCCGCACGAGCTGTCGGGCGGCCTGCGCCAACGCGCGCTGCTCGCCTCGGCGCTGGCGGCGGGTCCCGGCATCCTGGTCGCCGACGAGCCCACGACGGCACTGGATGCCACCGTGCAGGCGCGCGTGCTCGATCAGGTGCGCGCGATCGCCGACAGCGGCGTGGCCGTGGTGTTCATCAGCCACGACCTCGCTGCCGTCCGTCGCGTGGCCGACCGGGTGATCGTGCTGCACGACGGACGCGCGATCGAGACGGGGACCACGGCCGAGGTGATGGCCGCCCCCCGAGACCCCCACACCCGTGCGCTGGTCGATGCCACCCGGCATCCGCCGTTGCATCGCGCCCCCCGCACCGACGCCCCGCTGGCCTCGGGCACGTCCCTCACGAAGCGGTTCGGTGACCGCGCGGCGGTCGACGACGTGTCGTTCGCCGTGCGGCGCGGCCGCACCCTCGCCGTGGTCGGGGAGTCGGGCTCGGGAAAGACGACGCTCGCGCGGATGATCGTCGGCGTCGCCGAACCGGATGCCGGGACCCTGACCTTCGACGGCCGCCCGTGGTCGCCCCGCGCGGCGAGGGGCGCCGCCCGCCGTCGCGTGCAGCTCGTGCAGCAGAACCCCTGGGGCGCCCTCGACCCGCGTTGGAGCGTCGGACGCACGCTCGGCGAGGCGGTCGCCGCCGCGGGTGTGCCGCGTGCCGGCCGTCGGGCGGCGGTCGGCGACCTGCTCGACGAGGTGGGGCTCGGCCCGGCGTTCGGCCGACGGCTTCCGGCCCAGCTGTCGGGCGGTCAGCGCCAGCGCGTCGCGATCGCCCGCGCCCTCGCCGCCGACCCCGACCTGCTCGTGCTCGACGAGCCGGTGTCGGCGCTCGACGCGACGGTGCGCGAGCGGATCCTCGAACGGTTGCTCGCCCTCCAGCGCGAGCGCGACCTCGCGATGGTGTTCATCACGCACGACCTCGACGTCGTGGCCTCGATCGCCGACGACGTCATCGTGATGAAGGACGGCCGCGTGGTGGACTCGGGCACGGTGTCGTGCGTCTTCGCCGATCCCCGGCATCCGTTCACGAGGGAGTTGCTCGCCGCGGCGGGCGTGGGTACCGGCCCGTCCGCCGACGGGTGAGCTGCGCACGCCCACCCGCGCGCGCGAATGCGCGACTGCCGGCCCTCGGCAGCGGGCGGCCGACCGCGCGGGCACAGCCGCGTTGAGTGTTCAGGACACGCCGTGCCTACATAGCCTCACGCGGCGTGTCTTGGACACTCAACGCCTCTGTCGGCGCGCGCGCGCCTGCCCGGCCCGCGCGCGCCACCGTCCGGCCCGCGGCATCGGGCGCCCGCCCGTGCGGGCGCAGCCCCGTTGAGTGTCCAGGACACGCCGTGCCCGCACCGCTCCATGCGGCGTGTCTTGGACACTCAACACCTCTGTCGGCCCCCGCGTGCGGTTGCCGGGACCCCGCCCGCGACTGCAGGCAAGCGGCACGGGCCGTCAGCCCGCGCGCGACGCAACCCCGTTGAGTGTCCAGGACACGCCGCAACTGCACCGCCACACGCGGCGTGTCTTGGACACTCAACGCCTCTGCCGACCCGGTCGCGCGACCGCCCCGGGCACTCGCCCGCGCCCGGCCCGCGCCCGCGCCCGCCCGCGCCCGCCCGTCCCGCGGCACCGGGTGCCGACCGCGCGGGCGCAGCCCCGTTGAGTGTCCAGAACACGCCGCACCCGCACCGCGCGACGCGGCGTGTCCTGGACACTCAACGCCTTCGCCGCCCCACCCCCGCAACCGCCCCTCCACGCTTGCGACGCAACCTCAAGCCCCGCCGCACCCCGCCGCACCGCACGACAGCCCGAGCGCGTAGACTGGGCGCATCAGCACCGATCCGGCCATCACCGGGGAGCTCTCGGAAGAAACGGGTCACGGCCCGCGGTAGAACCGAGCGGGGCAGGCCCGTCATCGCCGCAGTGAGAGAGGCGTCCTCGCGAGAGGGCGCAACGCAGGGTGGTACCGCGGTCCGCAAGGATCGTCCCGGCGAGTGAACCTCGACCCGCGGAGTGACATGACCTACCCACGCCCCTCATCCTTCGGCCCCGCCGCCGACGCGTCCGCGAGCCCGGATGCCATCACCCCGGCGTCCGCGGCATCCGTCGTCCCGAGCCCTCGCTTCCCGGCGATCGAGAACGACACCCTCGCGTTCTGGGAGGCCGACGACACCTTCCGCGCGTCGATCGCGAACCGCGACGGCGGCGAGGAGTGGGTGTTCTACGACGGCCCGCCCTTCGCCAACGGCCTGCCGCACTACGGGCACCTGCTCACCGGCTACGCCAAGGACGTCTTCCCGCGCTTCCAGACCATGCGCGGCAAGAAGGTCGACCGCGTCTTCGGGTGGGACACCCACGGTCTCCCGGCCGAGCTCGAGGCCATGAAGCAGCTCGGGATCACCGAGAAGGACGAGATCGAGCGCATGGGGGTCGCCACCTTCAACGCCAAGGCCCGCGAGTCGGTGCTGGAGTACACGCGCGACTGGCAGGACTACGTCACCCGCCAGGCCCGCTGGGTCGACTTCGACCGCGGGTACAAGACGCTCGACACGACCTACATGGAGAGCGTGCTCTGGGCCTTCAAGACCCTGCACGACAAGGGCCTCGCGTACGAGGGCTACCGCGTGCTGCCCTACTGCTGGCGCGATGAGACCCCCCTGTCGACGCACGAGCTGCGCATGGACGACGACGTCTACAAGATGCGCCAGGATCCGTCGGTCACCGTGACCTTCCCGCTCGTCGGCGCGAAGGCCGAGGCGCTCGGGCTCACCGGCGTGCGGGCGCTGGCGTGGACGACGACGCCGTGGACCCTGCCGACGAACCTCGCTCTCGCGGTGGGTCCCGGCATCCGATACGCGGTCATCGAGGGCGGTCCCCACGGTGCCGCCGACGTGCACCGCGCTCCCGACGGCACCCCCGACGAAGCGATCGAGGCCACCGCCCACCGCTATCTGCTCGCCGAAGACCTGCTGCCGGGCTACGCGAAGGACCTGGGGTACGAGACCCCGGATGCCGCCCGCCAGGCCGTGCAGACCACGCTCACCGGCGCCGAGCTCGAGGGCGTGTCATACGACCGCCTCTTCGACTACTACGCCGACGCCGAGACGTGGGGGACCGGCAACGCCTGGAAGATCCTCGTCGACGACTACGTCACCGTCAGCGACGGCACGGGCATCGTGCACCAGGCGCCCGCTTACGGTGAGGACGACAAGCGCCTCGCCGACGCCGCGGGCCTGCCGACGATCATCTCGCTCGACGACGGCGGCCGGTTCCTCCCGGCCGTGACCGACGTGGCCGGCGAGCTGTGGATGGAGGCCAACCGGCCCCTCATCCGCCTGCTCACGCAGCAGGGCCGTCTGCTTCGCGAGGCGTCGTACGAGCACTCGTACCCGCACTGCTGGCGCTGCCGGAACCCCCTGATCTACAAGGCCGTGTCGAGCTGGTTCGTGCGGGTCACCGAGATCAAGGACGACCTGCTGGCGAACAACCAGCAGATCACCTGGGTGCCCGAGAACGTCAAGGAAGGCCAGTTCGGCAAGTGGCTCGAGGGCGCACGCGACTGGTCGATCAGCCGCAACCGCTACTGGGGCTCGCCGATCCCGGTGTGGAAGAGCGACGACGCGAACTACCCGCGCGTCGACGTGTACGGCTCCCTCGCCGACATCGAGGCCGACTTCGGCCGCCTGCCGGTGAACGGCGACGGCGAGGTCGACCTGCACCGGCCCTACATCGACGACCTCACGCGCCCGAACCCCGACGACCCGACGGGACGCTCGACGATGCGCCGCATCGAAGACGTGCTCGACGTCTGGTTCGACTCGGGCTCCATGCCGTTCGCGCAGGTGCACTACCCGTTCGAGAACCACGAGTGGTTCGACGAGCACGCCCCCGCCGACTTCATCGTCGAGTACATCGGGCAGACGCGCGGCTGGTTCTACGTCATGCACGTGCTCTCGACCGCGCTCTTCGACCGCCCGGCCTTCACGGGTGTGTCGTGCCACGGCATCGTGCTGGGCAACGACGGGCAGAAGATGTCGAAGTCGCTGCGCAACTACCCCGACGTGCGCGAGGTCTTCGACCGCGACGGCTCGGACGCCATGCGGTGGTTCCTCATGTCGTCGAGCGTGCTGCGCGGCGGCAACCTCGTCGTGACCGAGGAGGGCATCCGCTCGGGGGTGCGCGAGTTCCTGCTGCCGATGTGGAACGCGTGGTACTTCTTCGCCACCTACGCGAATGCGTCGGGGGAGGGCTACACGGCCGAGTGGCGCACCGACTCCACCGACGTGCTCGACCGCTACATCCTCGCCCTTACCGGCGACCTCGTGCAGGGCGTCGCCGCCGACCTCGAGGGGCTCGACTCCACGACCGCGGCCGAGCGTCTGCGCGACTTCGCCGAGGTGCTGACCAACTGGTACATCCGTCGCTCGCGCGACCGTTTCTGGGTGGGCGTGACCGACGACCCGACCAGCCGTGAGGCGTTCGACACGCTCTACACGGTGCTCGAGACGCTCACCCGCGTCGCCGCCCCGTTGCTGCCGCTGGTGACCGAGCGCGTGTGGCAGGGCCTGACGGGTGGGCGCAGCGTGCACCTGACCGACTGGCCCGACGCCGACGCGTTCCCCGCCGCGGCCGACATCCGCACGGCGATGGACACCGTCCGCGACGTCTCGAGCGTCGCCAACGCGCTCCGCAAGCGCGAGGGCAAGCGCGTGCGCCTGCCGCTGCCGCGCCTGACGGTGGTGACTCCGGATGCCACCGGCTTGGCGCAGTTCGACGACATCCTGCGCGAAGAGCTCAACGTGAAGAACGTCGAGCAGGTCACCCTGCAGGCCGGCACTGCCGCCGAGTACGGCATCACGCACCGCCTGTCGGTCAACGCCCGCGCCGCGGGTCCCCGCCTGGGCAAGCAGGTGCAGCAGGCGATCAAGGCCGCCCGCGAGGGCGACTGGAACGAGGTCGACGGACAGGTCGTCGCCGGCGGCATCGCGCTGGAGCCCGCCGAGTACGACCTGGTCGTCGAGACCGCGGGTCGCCCCGAGGGCGAGGCTCTGGCCGTGCTGGCGACGGGCGGCTTCGTGCTGCTCGACACCGTCACCACCCCCGAGCTCGAAGCCGAGGGCCTGGCGCGCGACATGATCCGCGGCATCCAGGACACCCGCAAGGCCGCCGGCTTCGACGTGAGCGACCGGATCTTCCTCTCGCTCACCTTCGTCGACGACGCCGACGCGCGGGCGGTCGCCCAGGCGTTCGACGTCGCCGGCGTGGCATCCGAGACCCTCGCCGAAGCCGTCGTGCTCGCCGGCCCCGAGGGAAGGCTCATCGAACGCGGGGCCATCGCCCCCGCCGAGTACGAGACCCAGATCGCCGCGAGAACCTACGCGAACGTCGGTGCCGTCACCGTCGCCGTCGCACGCATCGGAGGGACCGCATGAGCGACCGCACCCGAGCCGACGCCGTGTACAGCGCCCTGCTGGAACGCCAGGGGGAGCAGTGGGTGCAGCCGCGCGTCGAGCGCACGCGCCGAGTGCTCGAGCTGCTCGCCGACCCGCAGCGCACCTACCGCGTCATCCACGTCACGGGCACGAACGGCAAGACCTCGACCAGCCGCATGATCGAGAGCCTGCTGCGCGGCCTGGGACTGCGCACGGGCCTGTTCACGAGCCCGCACCTCGAGCGCTTCACCGAGCGGATCCTCATCGACGGCGAACCGGTGGCGGATGCCGCGATCGCCGACGCGTGGGACGAGATCGCGCCGTTCGTCGACATGGTCGACGCCGAGCTCACCGCCGCCGACGATGCGCCGCTGACGTTCTTCGAGCTGCTGACGGTGCTGGCCTTCGTGGTCTGCGCCGACGCGCCGATCGACGTGCTGGTGCTCGAGGTCGGCATGGGCGGGGAGTGGGACTCCACCAACACCGCCGACGGCGACGTCGCCGTCTTCACGCCCATCGACATCGACCACACCGACCGCCTGGGCTCCACGATCACCGAGATCGCGACGGTCAAGGCGGGCATCATCAAGCCCGGCGCCGCCGTCGTCTCGGCCGCGCAGCCCGACGCGGCGCTCCGCGTCATCCGCGCGCGCGCCGAGAAGGAGGGCGCGACCGTGTCGGTGGCCGGCGACGGCTTCGCGCTCGAGGCCCAGGCGCTGGCCGTCGGCGGGCAGATGCTGACGATCCGCGGGGTCGCGGGGTCGTACCCCGAGCTGTACCTGCCGCTGTACGGCGCGCACCAGGGCACCAACGCCGCCCTGGCGGTCGCGGCCGTGGAGTCGCTCATCGGCGGGGGCACGCAGCCCCTGGCCGCCGAGGTCGTGGCCGACGGCCTCGCGAACGCCACCTCGCCCGGGCGCCTTCAGCTCGTCGGGACGGCGCCGACCGTCTTCGTCGACGCGGCGCACAACCCGCACGGCGCCCGCGCGCTCGTCGCCGCCCTCGACGAGGCGTTCGACATCGACGAGTGGGGTGCCGTCGTCGGCATCCTGGACGGCAAGGACGCCCGGGGCATCATGTCGGCTCTCGTGCCCGCCGTCGCGCGCGTGTTCGCCACGGCCCCCGCGAGCGACCGCGCCAGCGACCCCGACGTGATCGCCGACGTCGCCGAGGCGGCCGACCTGCCCGTCACCGTGCACCCGACGCTCGAAGAAGCCGCCGACGCGGCGCGCGCGTGGGCCGCGGAATCCGACCGGCGCGCGGTCATCATCGCCGGTTCCGTCGTGCTCGCGGGCGAGGCGCTGCGCCTGTCGGAGCTCGAGGACTGGAAGTCGGGGTGGCAGGCGTGAGCCCGCGCACCCCCCGGACCCCGCGCGTGCGGCGACGGCGCGGTGCGCTCGAGTCGCTCGGCGCCGTCGTGCTCGGCTTCGAGTCGATCGTGGTGTTCCTCGGCGGCCTGGTCGTCTACGGCCTTAAGGTGCTGCCCTTCGGCATCGAACCCTGGTGGGGCATCGTCGGCGGCGTCGTCATGGCGGTCGCCATGGTCGCCGTGGCGGGGCTCCTGCAGCACCGCGCGGCGATCGTCGTCGGCTGGGGCCTGCAGATCCTGCTGCTGCTCGGCGGATTCCTCGTTCCCGCCCTCGCGGTGGTCGCCCTCATTTTCGGCGGCATGTGGGCGTATGCCACCATCAAGGGAGCGGCACTGGATCGGCAGAACGCCCGACGCGCCGCTCATCCCGACCTCTCGAACGGAGAATGACCCATGGCTACCGAAGAGACCCTCGTCCTGGTCAAGCCCGACGGCGTCGCCCGCGGACTGACCGGCGCCATCCTCGCCCGCATCGAGGCGAAGGGCTACGCGCTCGTCGACATCCGCCTCGTCGAGCCCGACCGTGAGCGCCTCGCCCAGCACTACGCCGAGCACGAGGGCAAGCCCTTCTACGAGCCGCTGCTGGAGTTCATGCTCTCGGGCCCGTCGGTCGCGATCCGCCTCGCCGGAAACCGCGTGATCGAGGGCTTCCGCTCGCTGGCCGGCACCACCGACCC
Source organism: Microbacterium sp. CFBP 8801 (assembly GCF_014839455.1). Lineage (NCBI taxonomy): Bacteria > Bacillati > Actinomycetota > Actinomycetes > Micrococcales > Microbacteriaceae > Microbacterium > Microbacterium sp. CFBP 8801. Next base: position 344,979 of record NZ_JACYNU010000001.1, read on the forward strand.
GACCACGGCCGCCCCCGGCACCATCCGCGGCGACTTCGGCCGCGACTGGGGCCTCAAGGTGCAGCAGAACCTCGTGCACGGCAGCGACAGCACCGAGTCCGCCGAACGCGAACTGGCGATCTGGTTCGCCTGATCCCGGATGCCGAGATGGCCGCCGCCCGAGAGGGTGGCGGCCATCGTCGTCTGATCGGCCCGCGCGGCCGCACGGTCTGTCGAATCGGACCCGTGCGGCGGCGCGTCGCTCAGCTGCGCGCGACCCCGCGCCCCGCACGACGACCGGCGGCGAGCCAGGCGACCGGCCCCACAACGGGGACGAGCAGAATCACCACGGCCCACAGCATCACCGTGAGGGACGACAGGCGGGCCGCTCCGCGGGACAGGCTGACGACCGCCCAGACGGCGAGAGCGAACGCGACCAGTGCGACGACCGCCCACACGACGTCGTACGCGGCCGGCACCAGCGGGTTCATCGCATCCATTCCTGGAGGATAGGGCCCGCGAGGCGAGCCGCGCGACTCGGATGCCCATCGCCGGGCCGGCGGGTCAGGGCCGCCGCGACCTCACAGCTGCGCGAGCACATCCAGCCGCAGCTGCGCGATCACCGCGATGACGGCAAAGGCCACGATGCTCATCAAGGGCACCCACACCATGAGACGGTCGGCGACCTCGCGCACCCGCGCGCCCGGAACGACGCCCTCGCGCAGCACGTGCAGGGTCACGACGAAGAACGAGGGGATGACGACCGACCACGTCACCATGCACCACGGGCAGAGAGTGGCCAGAACGAACAGGCTCTGCGCGATCAGCCAGATGACGAAGGTCAGGGCCAGAGCGAAGCCCAGCCAGAAGAGGGCCCAGAACCAGCGTGCGAACCGGGCGCCGGCCAGCAGCGCGACCCCGACCACGATGGGGGCGATCCACGCCGACAGTCCGATGATCGGATTGGGGAAGCCGAACACGCTTCCCTGCGACGACTGCAGATTGGCCGAGCACTGCACGAGGACGCTGAAGTCGCACGACGCGGCGGCCGTGGGATCCATGAGCTGGTGGAACCGCTCCATCGTCAGCGAGAACGCCGCCCACCAGCCGACGATCCCGGCGAAGATGAGCCAGACCGCCGTGACGATCGGACGACGGGTCGTGACGGTTTCGCTCATGCCGTGATTCTGCCACCGCTGACTTCTCCGCCGGCTGAAGACGGCTCGTCGTCGACCTTCTGCGGGCGAAACGCGTGGTCCGTGCGATAATGAAAGCTGATGTGACCGCGGCCGCGCCGCAGGAACATCACCCAGAAGACTTCGGGCGATGACCGCCCATCGCAGCAAGCGCCACAGGCCTGCTGCAGACCGAGTGAGTTCGCGGCCCCGCCGGGTGCGGCGCCGCATGAGATTTCGCCGGGTGACGCGCGGTGTCGCCCGCTAGGGAGTATCCCCGATATGGCCGACAAGACCGACGATCAGACCCCCGCTGACCAGGTGACGCCCGAGACCGAGGCTCCGCAATTCGAGACCCTCGCGTCCGAGACGGAGGCCGCCGCGGGATTCGTGCCCCCCGTCGACGACGAAGAGGCCGCGGTGCAGGATGCCGAGCAGGCCGCCGCCGACGACGTGGCACCCCCCGCCGTGCTCGACGAGGGATCCGGCGACGCGCCGGCTCAGGCCGCCGCCGGTGACGACGTTGCCGGTGACGACGTTGCCGAGGCGAACGCCGCGAGCGTCGAGGAGCCCACCGTGGACGCCTCCGTGGCGGACCAGGGCGCCGACGCCACGGCATCCGCTGCCGAGGTCGCCGCTCCCGACGTCGCTGAGCCGGAGGCTCCGGCTCAGCCCGAGGTCGCCGCTCAGCCCGAGGCTCCCGCGCAGCCCGAGGTCTCCGCTCAGCCCGAGGCCGCCACCGAGCCCGAAGCTCCCGCGCGTCCCACGGCCGTCTCGCTCGGACTGCTGCCCGAGGTCTTCGTCTCGGCCGTGTCGACGGCGCTGCACTTCTACGCCCCCGCGCTGCCGGCCTTCCCGGTGCGCGACGACGTCGATGACCGCGACGACCGTGACGAGCGCGACGACCGCGACGACGACGGCCCCCTCGAGCGCGGCTCCGCCAACGCCCGTCGCCGCAACCGCCGACGCGGCGGTGTCGACGTCGCCCCCGCCGAGCAGCACGAGGCCCCCGCAGCCCCGGTGCGACAGCGCGCGGTCGAGCTCATCACCGAGCCGCAGCGCATCAAGGGCTCCACGCGCCTCGAGGCGAAGAAGCAGCGTCGCCGCGATGGCCGCGAGGCCGGCCGTCGCCGCCCCGTCGTCACCGAGGCCGAGTTCCTCGCCCGTCGCGAGGCCGTCGACCGCGTGATGGTCGTGCGGTCCAAGGCCGGCCGCATCCAGATCGCCGTGCTCGAAGACAACGTGCTCGTCGAACACTACGTCGCCCGCAACCAGGACGCCTCGCTCATCGGCAACGTCTACCTGGGTCGCGTGCAGAACGTGCTTCCCAGCATGGAGGCGGCGTTCGTCGACATCGGCCGCGGCCGCAACGCCGTGCTGTACTCCGGCGAAGTCGACTGGGACGGCGTCGAGACCAACAACCAGCCGCGTCGCATCGAGCTCGCGCTCAAGTCGGGCGACCGCGTCCTGGTGCAGGTGACCAAAGACCCCGTGGGACACAAGGGCGCCCGCCTGACGAGCCAGATCTCGCTGCCCGGCCGTTACCTCGTCTACGTGCCCAACGGCACGATGAACGGCATCTCGCGCAAGCTCCCCGACACCGAGCGCGCGCGCCTGAAGAAGATCCTCAAGGAGGTGCTCCCCGAATCGTCGGGCGTCATCGTCCGCACGGCTGCCGAGGGCGCCACCGAAGAGCAGCTCACCCTCGACGTGCAGCGCCTCACCTCGCAGTGGGAGCACGTCTCGAGCCAGATCAAGACCATCCAGGCCCCCGCTCTGCTGCACTCCGAGCCCGACCTGCTGGTCAAGATCGTGCGCGACGTCTTCAACGAGGACTTCACGCGCATGCTCATCCAGGGCGACGAGGCGCTGCAGACCATCTCGAGCTACCTCCAGGGCGTCGCCCCCGACCTGCTCGAGCGCGTCGAGAAGTACGAGGGCGAGCAGGACCCGTTCGACGCGTTCCGCGTCACCGAGCAGATCGAGAAGGCTCTCGACCGTAAGGTCTGGCTGCCCTCGGGCGGCTCGCTCGTGATCGACCGCACCGAGGCCATGACGGTCGTCGACGTCAACACCGGCAAGTTCGTCGGCTCGGGCGGCAACCTCGAAGAGACCGTCACCAAGAACAACCTCGAGGCGGCCGAAGAGATCGTGCGCCAGCTGCGCCTGCGCGACATCGGCGGCATCATCGTCGTCGACTTCATCGACATGGTGCTCGAATCCAACCGCGATCTCGTGCTGCGTCGCCTGATCGAATGCCTCAGCCGCGACCGCACGAAGCACCAGGTCGCCGAAGTCACCTCGCTCGGCCTCGTGCAGATGACCCGCAAGAAGCTCGGACTCGGCCTGCTCGAGACCTTCAGCGAGGCGTGCGACGTGTGCGCCGGTCGCGGCGTGGTCGTGCACCACGACCCCGTCGTCAAGCACCGCCCGGCCGGGAACGGCAGCAGCAACGGCGGCGGCAACACCGGCTCGTCGAACCGCCGCGGTCGCGGGGGCAACACTCCCGCGAACGGCAACGGATCGAACGGCCATGCCGCACACGGCGGTGGCGCGTCGGCCGGAGCTTCCTCCACCGGCAACGGGGGAGCGGCGCCGACCGGCGGCACCCACGTGATCACCGAGGGCGTGAAGTCCGCTCTCGCTCAGATCGCGGCATCCACCGTGAAGCCGACCCTCGATGACCCCGCCGTGGTCGAGGCGGCCGTGGTCGCGTCGGTGGAGGCCGTCGTCGAGGCCCAGGCCGAGGCACCCGCACCGGTCCGCGAAAAGCGTCCGCGCAAGAAGCGCGAGCCCAAGGCGCCCCGTACCGAGAAGGACGCCCTTCTCGAGTCGGTGCTCGAGGCCCTCCCCGAGCCCAAGGCGCCCGGTCAGGGCCGCTCACGGCGCCGTGTGACGACCGCGGCGCTCACCGGCACCCCCGTCAACGCCCAGCCCTCCAGCGAGGCCTGAGTCCGCTCCCTCGTGCGTGTGGGGCCGCGACCCATCGTTCCCGACTTCGGTCGGGCGACGGGTCGCGGTCCCACACGCGTGTCAGCGGCGTTCGCGCGCCGTGATCCGCAGGCCCGAGGCCCGCAGGCGTCGAACGAGCTCTTTGCCGCCGACGTGCTGGGCTCCGGCGGCGACCAGGTCGGCGTGCCGCTCATCGGGCACGTCGTAGTGGTCGAGATCGAACGCGCGGCGGGGGATTCCGGCCGCGGCGGCGAAGGCGTGCAATTCGTCGAGGTCGCTGTCGCTGACCAGGTGCGCCCACAGTCGTCCGTGCGCGGGCCACTGCGGATCGTCGATCAGAATCACCATCCCGCGATCCTAGGTCGACACGCGGGCCGAATGCTTTTGCCGGATGCCGCCCGGTGAGCTAAACTTGACCCTTGGTGCGTCGCGTCCGCCCTTACTGGAGCGTGACCCCGCGGGCTTTGCTCGCCGGATCGCACCGAGACTTGGGTCGCCAGACCCTCCCGACGTCATCAGACAACCGGAGCTCCGCGCTCCCGAACGAAAACAGGTGTGAAGTGGTTTACGCAGTTGTGCGCGCCGGCGGCCGCCAGGAGAAGGTCCAGGTCGGCACGGTCGTCGTGCTCGACCGCCAGAAGGCGAAGATCGGCGAGAGCATCCAGCTGCCCGCCGTCCTGTTCGTCGACGGCGACGCGGTCACGACCGACGCCGACAAGCTCGCGAAGGTCTCGGTCACGGCCGAGGTCCTCGGCGAGGAGCGCGGTCCGAAGATCGTGATCCAGAAGTTCAAGAACAAGACCGGCTACAAGAAGCGCCAGGGCCACCGCCAGGACCTCACGCGCGTCAAGATCACCGGCATCAAGTAAGAGCCAGGAGACGCAGAGATGGCACACAAAAAGGGCGCAAGCTCCACCCGTAACGGTCGTGACTCCAACGCACAGCGCCTCGGCGTGAAGCGCTTCGGCGGTCAGGTCGTCCTCGCCGGCGAGATCATCGTCCGCCAGCGTGGCACGCACTTCCACCCCGGCGCCAACGTCGGCCGCGGTGGCGACGACACCCTGTTCGCCCTGGCCCCCGGTGCGGTTCAGTTCGGTGCCAAGGGCGGCCGCAAGGTCGTCAACATCGTCACCGCAGCAGCGGAGTAATACCGAGCGCTCAGCGCTTCAGAGGGGGTGGGCACACAGCCCGCCCCCTCTTCTTTTCTTCCCGGCACCCGCCGGTCCGTCCTGAAAGGACACTCATGGTCACCTTCGTCGACCGCGTCACCCTGCACCTCCGTGCGGGCAAGGGCGGCAACGGCTGCGTCTCGGTGCGCCGCGAGAAGTTCAAGCCTCTGGCCGGCCCCGACGGCGGCAACGGCGGCAGCGGCGGCGACGTCGTGCTCGTCGCCGACCCCCAGGTCACCACGCTGCTGTCGTACCACCACTCGCCGCATCGCACCGCCGGCAACGGTGGTTTCGGCATGGGCGACCACCGCTCGGGCGCGATGGGCGAAGACCAGGAGCTCCCCGTGCCGCTCGGCACGGTCGTGAAGGACCCCGACGGCACCGTGCTCGTCGACATGCTCACCCCGGGCATGCGCTTCATCGTCGCCCCCGGTGGTCTCGGCGGCCTCGGTAACGCCTCGCTGTCGTCGCCCAAGCGCAAGGCCCCCGGCTTCGCGCTGCTCGGAACGCCCGGGTGGGAGGGCGACGTCGTCCTCGAGCTCAAGACCGTCGCCGACATCGCCCTCGTCGGCTTCCCGTCGGCGGGAAAGTCGAGCCTCATCGCGGCCGTCTCGGCGGCGCGACCGAAGATCGCCGACTACCCCTTCACCACGCTGCACCCCAACCTGGGCGTCGTGCAGTCGGGTGACATCCGCTTCACCATCGCCGACGTCCCGGGTCTCATCGAGGGCGCGAGCGAGGGCAAGGGCCTGGGCCTGGAGTTCCTCCGCCACGTCGAACGCTGCACGGCTCTCGTGCACGTGCTCGACTGCGCGACGCTCGACCCCGGTCGCGACCCGCTCACCGACCTCGACGTCATCCTCGCCGAGCTCGGCGCCTACCCCGTGCCCGAGGGGCAGACCCCGCTCCTCGAGCGCCCGCAGATCATCGCGCTGAACAAGATCGACGTGCCCGAGGCCCGCGAGCTCGCCGACTTCGTGCGTCCCGACCTCGAAGCCCGCGGTTTCCGCGTGTTCGAGATCTCCACGGTCAGCCGCACGGGCCTGCGCGAACTCACCTTCGCGCTGGCCGACGTGGTGGAGCAGCACCGCCTGGCGTCGATCGACGAGGCTCCGGTGGAGCGCATCGTCATCCGCCCGCAGGGCACTCGCAAGGACTTCGAGATCAAGGTCGAGGGCGGCACCTACGGTCCCGTCTACCGCGTGCTCGGCGACAAGCCGGTCAAGTGGGTGCAGCAGACCGACTTCCAGAACGAAGAGGCCGTGGGCTACCTCGCCGACCGTCTCGCGCGCCTGGGCATCGAAGAGGGCCTGTTCCGCGCCGGTGCGGTCGCCGGTGCGACCGTCGTCATCGGCCCCGGCGACGGGATCGTCTTCGACTGGGAGCCCACGCTCACCTCGGCGGCCGAGCTCATGACGGCCCCCCGCGGCACCGACCCCCGTCTCGTGCAGAACCCGCGCCGCACCTCGTCGGAGCGCCGCGAGCGGTACCACGAGCGCATGGATGCCAAGGCCGAGGCCCGCGCCGAGCTCGAGACCGAGCGGCGTGCCGCCCGGGCCGTGGGCATCGGCGCCGACGGGGATCCCTCGCTGTCGTCCGCCGAGGACGAGGAGCGGTGAGCGCGACCTCGCGCTCCGCGATCCCGGGAGCCGGCCGCGTCGTGGTGAAGGTGGGCTCGTCGTCGATCAGCGGCGACGGGGCGCACCGGATCGACACGATCGTCGAGGCTCTCGCCCACGCGCGCGGCGCGGGGACCGAGGTGGTGCTCGTCTCGTCCGGGGCGATCGCGACGGCCCTGCCGTTGCTCGACCTCGGCGGCCGACCCAACGACCTGGCGACGCAGCAGGCCGCGGCCGCCGTCGGTCAGAACGTGCTCATGTGGCGCTACCAGACCTCGCTCGACCGCTTCGGCCTGCTCGCCGGGCAGGTCCTGCTCACGGCGGGCGACCTCGAGAACGCCACGCACCGTTCGAACGCGCGCCGGGCGATGGAACGGCTGCTGGGTCTCGGCATCCTGCCCATCGTCAACGAGAACGACACCGTCGCGACCCACGAGATCCGTTTCGGCGACAACGACCGGCTCGCCGCTCTCGTGGCGCAGCTGATCGGTGCCGACGCACTCGTGCTGTTGAGCGACATCGAGTGCCTGTACACGCTGCCGCCGAGCGAGCCCGGTGCGCGCCCGATCGTCGATGTGGCGTGGGGCGACGACCTGTCGCAGTTCGAGTTCGGCGCCGGCGTCGTCAACGGCGTGGGGACCGGGGGAGCGGCGACCAAGGCGTCGGCCGCGAAGCTGGCCTCCACCGCCGGCGTCGGGGTGCTCGTCACCAGCGCCGACCTCGTCTCATCCGCTCTCGCGGGCGATGCGGTGGGCACCTGGTTCGCCCCGAATCCCGACCCCGTCACCCTCGCCACCGGCCCGGTGGGCGCCGTGGGCGCGCCGGTACACTGAGCGCATGACCACGATCGCCGCCTCCGTCGATGAGCGCTTGCGTCTGGCCAAAGACGCCGCGCGCGAGATCGGTCTGCTCGATTCCGAGCGCAAGACCGCTCTGCTCAATGCGGTCGCCGACGCGATCGAGGCGGCGTCCGCCGAGATCGTCGCGGCCAACGCCGACGACCTCGAACGCGGACGAGCGGATGCCATCGGCGACGCCCTCCTCGACCGCCTGCGCCTCGATGCCGGACGCGTCGCAGCCCTGGCAGCGGCGGTGCGCGATGTCGCCGCCCTGCCCGACCCCGTCGGCCGCGTGCTCGACAGCCGAACGCTCGCCAACGGACTCGCCCTCGAGAAGGTGGCGGTACCGTTCGGCGTCGTCGGATCGATCTACGAGGCGCGCCCGAACGTCACGGTCGACATCGCCTCTCTCGCCCTGCGTTCCGGAAATGCGGTCGTGCTGCGCGGTGGTTCCGCGGCGCAGAGCACCAACGCGACCCTCGTCTCGGTCATGCGCGCGGCGCTGCAGGCCCAGGGCGTCAGCCCCGAGGCCGTGCAGAGCGTCGACGACTTCGGCCGTGACGGCGCGCGTGCGCTCATGAACGCGCGCGGACTGGTCGACGTGCTCGTGCCACGCGGAAGCGCGTCGCTGATCGAGACGGTCGTGACCGAGTCGACCGTTCCGGTCATCGAGACCGGGGCCGGCGTGGTCCACGTCTTCCTCGACGCCACGGCCCGTGACGACTGGGCGCGCGACATCGTGCTCAACGCCAAGACCCAGCGGCCGAGCGTGTGCAACGCCGTCGAGACGGTGCTCGTCCACCGCGACGCGGCCGATCGCCTGCTGCCCGAGCTGCTGGCGTCACTGTCCGATGCCGGGGTGACCGTGCACGGCGACGACGTCACGCGGGCACACGACGCGCGCGTCGTCACCGCGACCGAAGACGACTGGGCGCGTGAGTACGGCACGCTCGACCTGGCCGTGCGTGTCGTCGACGACCTCGACGACGCCCTCGCCCACATCCGCCGTTACTCGACCCACCACACCGAGTCGATCATCACGGCCGATCAGGCCTCGGCCGACCGGTTCCTCGCCGAGGTCGACTCGGCCGTCGTCATGGTCAACGCCTCCACCCGCTTCACCGACGGGGGAGAGTTCGGCTTCGGCGCCGAAGTCGGCATCTCGACCCAGAAGCTGCACGCCCGCGGTCCCATGGGCCTCGCCGAACTCACGAGCACCAAGTGGCTCGGGCGCGGCGACGGCCAGGTCCGCGCCTGACCGCCTAAAATGGGCTGCGCGCCCCGCGCAGACCTCTCGAACGGAGCACAGATGACTTTCGTCTCACTTCTCGCCCACGCTGCAGAAGAAGGCGCCCACCACGGCGGCAACGTGCAGGCCCAGACCTTCTGGTTCGGCGCCGTCGCGTTCGTCGTGTTCGTGTCGCTGAGCCTGGTCACGCTGTCGTACCGCAACGTCGCCAACCGCCACGCGCACAAGGCCGACGCCTACACGAAGAAGCACGGGACGCCCACCCCCGAGGCGCACGGCCACTGAGGCCCACCGTATGTCGGTGACGCGCGCCCCTCGGATCGGGGTCATGGGTGGGACGTTCGATCCCATCCATCATGGTCACCTCGTCGCGGCCAGCGAGGTGGCGCAGTCGTTCGACCTCGACGAGGTCGTCTTCGTGCCCACGGGTCGCCCGTGGCAGAAGGACGACGTCACCGAGAGCGAGCACCGCTACCTCATGACGGTGATCGCGACGGCCTCGAACCCCCAGTTCACGGTGAGCCGCGTCGACATCGATCGGGAAGGCCCCACCTACACGATCGACACGCTGCGCGATCTGCAGGAGCAGCGTCCGGGAGCCGAGCTGTTCTTCATCACCGGTGCCGACGCCGTGGCGCAGATCCTGGGGTGGCGAAACCATCAGCAGCTGTGGGATCTCGCGCATTTCGTGGCCGTCTCGCGGCCCGGACACGTGCTCACCACCGAAGGCCTGCCCACCGAAAACGTGAGCCAGCTGGAGATCCCGGCGCTGTCGATCTCGTCCACAGACTGCCGCGCCCGTGTGCGCCGAGGACACCCCGTGTGGTACCTCGTGCCCGACGGCGTCGTGCAGTACATCGCGAAGCACCACCTCTACCGGAGCAATGCATGAGCACTTCCGAGAACCCCGAGACCCCCGCGCTGACCCGCCGTCAGCTGCGCGAGCTCCGCCACACCGGCGCGACGCCGATCATCGCGCCCGAGACGGATGCCGAGTCCTCGGCGCCCGCGACCGACAGCACCGCCGAGACGGCGGCGCCCGCCGAGACCACGGCGTCGAGTGCACCGGTCGTCGACGATGCCGCCAAGGCCGACACCCCGGTGGACGATGCCTCTGCCGACGTCGCGGCTGCCGACGTACCTGCTGCCGAGACCCCGGCGGTCGACGACGCGGCCCCGACCGCGTTGTTCCCCACGGCGAAGTCCACCGACGAGCCCGAGCCCGCGGCATCCGGTGCCGACGAAACCGCACGTGAAGACAGCGCACGCGAAGACACCGCGCGCGACGACGGTCCGGCCGCCGCGCGCCCCTCGGCCTTTGAGCCTCCGTTCAGCGACCACGGCGCCGACTTCGGCGTTCCGGGACTCACGCGCCGCCAGGCGCGCGCGCAAGAGAAGATCCGCACTGCCGCGGTTCCGGTCATCACGCCCGACCTCGAGCCCGCCCTGCCGCGCCAGAACTCCCCGTTCGCTCCTCTGCCCCAGGCCGAGCCGACGCGTCCGGCGATCTTCCGCCCGTCGGCGCCCGACACCGCCGAGACGCCCGCCGCGGCCGATGACGCCCCCGGCGCGTCGGTCGTGAACCCGGCGCTCGGTTCCGAGCTGCTCGACGGCGCCAAGCCCGACGTCACCCTGCCCGACTCGTTCGACCAGCTCATCGCGCGCAACGCCTCGGCGAGCGGCGCGGTGTCGACGCCGAACGCGCTGATCCTCTCGCAGACGCCCTCGGGCGTGCCGCTGGTCGGCCCCATCACCGCGACGGGCGAGGTCATGATCACCGGCACGTTCGAGCTACCCGAGGGCCTCGGCTCCGTCGGTCACGCCCCGGGCACGACCGACGGTCGCGACGCCGATGCCGTTCTTCTCGACGGCGAGCTCCCGCCCGCCTCGTCTCCCACCCCGATCGCGGCCAGTGCCGCCATCAGCACCGTCAAACAGCCCGGCGAGATCATTCGCCCCCCGGCGCCCGAGAAGGGGAGCAAGCTCCTCATCGGCCTCATCATCACGACCGGCGCGCTGGCGCTGGCGGTGGCCGTCACCCTCGTGCTCGCCTTCACGACAGGAGTCTTCCGATGACCGCCACCGCCAACGGACGGGAGATGGCGCAGATCGCCGCTCTCGCCGCCGACGCCAAGAGCGGCGACGACATCGTCGCCCTCGACGTCTCCGAGCCCCTTCCGCTCGTCGACATCTTCCTGCTCGTCACCGGTCGCAATGAGCGCAACGTCGCCGCGATCGCCGACGAGATCGAAGACAAGCTGCTCGAGCACGGCCACAAGCGTCTGCGCCGCGAGGGGCGTCAGGAGTCGCGCTGGGTGCTGCTCGATTTCGGCGACCTCGTGGTCCACGTCTTCCACGAGGAAGAACGTGTCTACTACGGCCTGGAGCGCCTCTGGAAGGACTGCCCCGTCGTTCCGATCGAGCTGCCGACGCCCGCGGGCGCGCCCGAGTAACGACCCCCACGACAACGCCCTCGGCCCTCACGGCCGGGGGCGTTCTGTGTACGTGGGGCGTGTTCGCGCCGGCCTGTTCGCGCTGTGCCCGCCCGATCACTCACCCGTAGCGTTCGCGATACCGCCGCTCGGCCGCCGCGTGCAGGGCGATCGGCAGGGTGTCGATGAGGCTCGCCGGAGTCAGGTACTGGATGCCGAGGGCCCCGGGCGCCACGAGGCGCGCCGCGTCGTCGATGAGCACGTCGACGACGCGCTCCACGAGCGTGTCGTCGAGGTCGGGGCGGGCGAGCAGCAGGTTGGCGACGCCGATGGCGGGAACCGGGGAGTCCGCGCCGTAGACGCCGGCGGGGATGGTCGTGGCCACGTACGCGTCGGGGTAGCGCTGCAGGAGGGTCGGCAGCACGGGCGTCGTGTCGAGCACCGCGATGGGGGTGCGGGCGGCGAGCTCCGCGATCTGGGGCGTCGGCACCCCGCCCGACCAGAACAGCGCGTCGATGCGGCCCCGCTCCAGATCGACGACGGCATCGCGGAGCGGCCGCTCGGTCGCCGACGCGGGCGAGAGTCCCGCGGCTTCCATCACCCGGCGCGCGGTCGCGGCCGCCCCCGAGCCGGGGGCGCCCAGCGAGACGCGCGTTCCGGCGAGCTCCGCGAGCGAGCGCGGGCCGTCGGGTGCGCGGACGAGGCACTGCAGGTAGTTCTGGTAGACCCGCCCGATCGCGACCACCTCACCGCTCGCCGCCGCCGCCGAATCCGCCAGCGACAGGGCGAGCTCCACGCGACCCTGCGACAGCAGGGCGAGGTTGTCGACGCTGCCCTCGGTCTGCAGGGCGGTGATCTCGAACGCCCCGGACCCTCGGGCGACGTCGCTCAGCAGCTGGCCGAACTGCAGGTAGCTGCCGCCGGGTTCGCCGCAGCCCAGCGTCAGCACGGTCGGCGCGGTGGGCACGCACCCCGCCAGCACGACGGTGCCCGCCGCGGCGCCCGCCCACAGGAAGCTGCGACGCGAGACCCCCGTCATATTCTGTCCCAGATCAGGTGCGCCGCGAGTCCACCCTCGCGCGAGCGGCGCAGCTCCAGCCGCCCACCGGCGGCCCGCATCAGCTGCGCGACGATGGCGAGCCCGAGGCCGGTGCCGGTGGTGCCGCCGTCGAGACCGGCGCGCCAGAAACGCGTGCCCAGGCGCGGAAGGTGCGCGTCGTCGAGCTGCGTGCCCGAGTCCTCCACGCGCACCTCGAGGCGTCCGGCATCCTGTTCCACGCTCACCCGCACCCGCGCGCCCGCACCGGCGTACTTCGCCGCGTTGTCGAGCAGCACATCGAGCATCTCGTCGAGGTCGGCGCGGCCGCAGGGGACCACGACCGCCGGGGAGTCGTCGATGCTGAGCGTCAGTCCCGCGGCGTGCAGGCGCGCGCGGTGGCGTTGCACCAGGTCGGCCGCGGTGACCGAGCATTCGCGCGGAGCGCCCTCGTCTCGGGCGTCGTCGTGACCCTGGGTTCGCGCGGCAGCGCGGTGCTCCGCGTTGGCGAGAGTCAGCATGCGTTCCACGGTGCGCTCGAGGCGATCGAGGTCGTCGTCGACGGCGGAGAGGTCGTCGGCCGCGTCACCGTCGCGGGTGAGGCCGTCCACGCGCAGTCGGATGGCGGCGAGGGGCGTCCGCAATTGGTGCGAGGCATCGGCGACGAAACCGCGCTGCTGCTCGAGGCTGTTCTCGACCTCATCGGCCATCGTCGCGAACGCCCGGCTGAGGCGGCGCAGCTCCGGCGGTCCCGAGGGACGCAGCGGTGCGGGACCGCGGTGGGCGGTGAGGTCGGCGACCGCGGAATCGAGCGCGCGCACCGGGCGCAGGATCCAGCGGGTCCACAGCAGCGAGGCGACCATGAGGGCGCTGAGCAGCAGCACCCCGATCGCGGCGATCACGGCCCACGCGCGCGAGACGTCGGCTTGCGCGCCCCGCAGGTCGACCGCGAGCACCACGACGCCAGCCGACAGATCACCGGCCGCGATCACGGGCACCGCGACGAGGGCGCTGCGGGGTCCCCAGGGGGTGACCCGGGGGAGCGACAGCTGGGGAATGGCCCGCGAAGCCGCGATGACGAGCTGATCGACGTCGGCATCGCGGTGCAGCTCGCCCGCCGAGGCGACCGGTTCCCCGCTCTCGTCGAGGACGAGCACCGACTCCGCGTAGACCGCGTGGAAGCGCTCGAGGTAGGCCTGGAGTCCTTCGGCGTCGGACTGCACCAGCGCCGTCCGGGCACGCTGCACGACCTGGTCGAGCGCCGCGGTGCGCTGCAGGGCGAGCTGCTGCGTGCGGGAGTCGGCGAGCGACTGCGCCACGGGGATGAGCACGGCGATCACGGCGATGAGACCGAAGACGAGCAGGGGGAGCAGCACCCGCAGCTTCACGCGGCATCCTCGAGGCGGTAGCCCAGGCCGCGGATGGTCGTGATGGTCACCTCGGGGAGCTTCTGGCGCACCTGCCCCAGGTGCACGTCGAACGATCGCGACGATGCCACGTACGCGTCTCCCCAGACCTCGTCGAGGATCTGCCGACGGCTCACCGCCTGCCCCGCGCGTCGGGCGAGGGCGTACAGGATGCCGAACTCGTTGGGCGTCAGCGCGACCTCGCGGTCGGCGGCGTGCACGCGGTGGGCGTCGATGTCGATCTCGACCGACCCGACCCGCACGCGCTGGGGCTCGTCGGGTGGGCTGTAGCGACGGGTGACGGCCAGGAGCCGCGCCAGCAGCTCGTGGAGCCGCACCGGCTTCACGAGGTAGTCGTCGGCGCCGAGCGACAGTGCCCGCACGGTGGAGCGCTCGTCGCCGCGGGCCGTGACGACGATGACGGGCAGCTGGCTCACCTCGCGCAGCTGGCGCAGTACGTCGAGCCCGTCCATGTCTTCCAGCCCGAGATCGAGCAGCACGACCTGGGCGTCGCGATGGCGCAGCAACACGTCGCTGCCCCGCGCGACACGGGTGCACGCGTGCCCGGCGCGCGTGAGCGCCGAGACGAGCGCCGCGGCGACCGAGCCGTCGTCCTCGGCTACGAGTACGTGCATGGCCCCATCGTAGGCTCACGCGCCGGGGTCGCCCGCGGCGGCGGGCCGGGGCCAATGTAAGGCGCATGTAAGGATCTCGGGACGGGCCCCCGCGCGCCGCCACGATAACGGGATACGACTCGTCGCCGCCGCCGGGCCCCGTCTTCGACGGCGTACGAGACGAGAACCGTCCATCGACCGATCGGATTACCCATGTCAACGACGACGACGATCCCCACGAGCCTGCGACGCTCGATATCGAACACGCTGAAAGGCTCGGCCGGCAACCTGGTCGAGTGGTACGACGTCTACGTCTACTCGGTGTTCGCGGTGTACTTCGAGTCGCAGTTCTTCGACTCCGACGACAAGAACTCCTCCCTCTACGTGTGGGCGATCTTCGCCGTCACCTTCCTCATGCGTCCGATCGGATCGTGGTTCTTCGGCCGCTTCGCCGACCGCCACGGACGCCGCCTGTCTCTCACCGTGTCGGTGTCGCTGATGGCGTTCTGCTCGCTCGTCATCGCCCTCGCCCCGACGGCCGAGGCGATCGGCGCCGGAGCCGTCGTCATCCTGGTCTTCGCCCGCCTGGTGCAGGGCTTCGCCACCGGCGGCGAGTACGGCACGAGCGCGACGTACATGTCCGAGGCCGCCATGCCCGGTCGTCGTGGCTTCCTGTCGTCGTTCCACTACGTCACGCTCGTCGGTGGGCATGTGCTCGCCCAGACGACCCTGCTCGTCATGGTGCTCACCCTCGACGACGAGGCCATCTCGGCGTGGGGCTGGCGCGTTGCCTTCGCCATCGGCGGGGTCGCCGCGGTGGCGGTGTTCTGGATGCGCCGCACCATGGACGAGTCGCTCGAGCAGAGCGTCATCACCGACAACAAGTCGGGCCGTTCGAAGGAGTCCGGCTCGATGCGCGACCTGCTCGTCAACAACTGGCGTCCGCTGCTGCTCTGCTTCGCCGTCACCGCGGGCGGGACCGTCGCCTTCTACACCTACTCGGTCACCGGACCGAACATCGTCAAGACCGCCTTCTCGGGCGGCGACGTCGTGGCCGGCACGATCATCAACCTGGTCGCCCTGACCGCACTCATGCTCATGCAGCCCATCGGCGGCTGGCTCTCCGACAAGGTCGGCCGCAAGTCGCTCCTGGTGTTCTTCGGCGTCGGCGGCGTGCTCTACACGTGGTTCCTGATCACGATGCTCCCGCAGCAGACGAACGAGTTCGCGGCGTTCGCGATCCTGCTCGGAGGCTTCATCATCCTCACCGGGTACACCTCGATCAACGCGCTGGTGAAGGCCCAGCTGTTCCCGACCCACGTGCGGGCGCTCGGCGTGGGCCTCGGCTACGCGCTGGCGAACTCGCTGTTCGGCGGCACGGCCCCCCTGCTGTACGCCGGGGCGCAGAGCGCCGAGCAGGTGCCCGTGTTCATCGTCTACGTCACGGTCATCATTGCGGCCTCGCTCGCGGTGTACATCTTCGCCCTGCGCAACAAGGCCCCGAACTGGCTCGACGATGAGCTCCTCATGCGCGAGGCCCAGCAGGCCAAGACGCGCGTGCCGGTCTCGTCGCGCTGAGTCGTCTCACCGGATGCCCCTTCCCACGCGGGAGGGGCATCCGCCGTGTGGCGGAGAGCCGGGAACGGATGCCGTGAGCCCGCCGACGCGACCGGGATCCGCCACCGACCGGAACGACGAAAGCCCCCGCCGAAGCGGAGGCTTTCTCTGGGTGGACCTGAGGGGACTCGAACCCCTGACCCCCTGCATGCCATGCAGGTGCGCTACCAGCTGCGCCACAGGCCCGGATATTTTGTTTTCCGCCCCCTTCGAGGCAACTCCATGAGCTTACAACACAGATCGCGGGCGTAAGAAATCGGCGCGGCCGGGCGTGTCGTCAGTGCCCGTGACCGCGCGGATGACGTCGCGCCGCAGACCCTGACCGCGCTCGCTCAGGCTCCTCTGACGGGCCACGTATTCGGCCTTGCCCTCGGCTGTTTCGATGGGGACGGGCAGGTAGCCCCAGTCGCGCAGGTCGTAGGGCGAGGCCTGCATGTCGAGGGTGCGGATGTCGCGGGCGAGCTCGAACGCCGCGAGCAGCAGGGGGCCGGGAACGAGAGGACCGAGCTTCACGGCCCACTTGTACACGTCCATGCCTGCGTGCAGACAACCGGGCTGCTCGCGCTCGGCCTGGTCGTCGCGGGAGAGGGGCGTACGGTTCAGCGGCACCGCATCGGGCGTGAAGAAGCGGAACGCGTCGAAGTGCGTGCAGCGCAGGTCGTGGGCGTCGACCACCGCGTCGGTCCCGTCGCGGCCGAGCCGCAGCGGCACCGCGTGCCGCACCTCGTCGGCGCGGTAGGCCATGGCCCACTCGTGCAGCCCGAAGCAGCCGAACTGCGCCGGTCGGTCGGCGGTGGCCCGCAGCAGCGAGACGATGCCGCGATACAGGGATCCGCGCTCGGTGCGGAAGCTCTCGGCATCCACGCGCACGCCGTCACGGTCGCTGCGGTACCAGCGCCAGGCGGCGCGCTCGTCGGCGTCGCCGAGCACGACATCGATGCCGGGGTGCCAGCGCCGCAGGATCGCCGGCTTGTACGAGTAATAGGTGAACAGGAAGTCTTCGACCGGGTGCTTCTCGGCCCGACTCGCCCGCGCGCGATGGTCGGCGGTCAGCGCGTCGGCGCGTGCGGCGTGCGCATCGGCGAGAACGCTCCACTCGGCGCGCGAGAGCGTCGTCGTGTCGAGGACGGTGCTCACTCGACGGCGTCGATCAGCGCGGGGGAGTCGTTGCGCACATTGCCGACGTCGGACGACACGACGTGGTCGTCGAGCGTCTCGGCGACGTCGGGTGCCGCGTCGATCGCGGCGTCGAGCACGTCGCCGACGTTCTCGGTGGTCGGGTCGAGCCAGGCGTCGGCGAAATCGGGGTCGAGGAACAGCGGCATGCGGTCGTGGATCGATCCGAGGCGGCCGATGGCGTCGCGGGTGAGGATCGTGCAGCTGAGCACCCACCGGGCGGGGTCGTCGTCGGCGAGCGAGGGGTCTTTCCACCACTCGTACAGCCCGGCGAAGAACAGCGGTGAACCGTCGGCCGGGTGGATGTAGTGAGGGGTCTTGCCCTCGTCGGTGGTCTTCCACTCGTAGTACCCGGATGCCGGGATCACCGCGCGCCGCTTGATGAGCGCGGTGCGGAACATCGGCTTGTCTTCGACCTCTTCGGCGCGGGCGTTGAACGCGCGGGCGCCGATCTTGACGTCTTTGGCCCACCCGGGCACGAGCCCCCAGCGCGCGACCTCGAGGCGTCGGACGGGGGGTTCGCTCTTGATCGAGTCGAGCACGATGCCCACGCGCGACGTGGGAGCGATGTTGTACGACGGCGGGGGCAGCTCGTCGGCCTCGACGTCGACGCGCAGCACCCCCACGAGCTGGGAGGCCACGTTGGCTACGACGAAACGACCGCACATGCTTCCACCGTACGCGCCCCCTCCGACATCGAGCCGTGTGCGGCCTCCGGAGCTGACGGCCTTCGCCCCGCGTGCGTGCGTGTGGTCAGCGATGCGCGCATCCTCAGCCCCAACGGCCCGGATGCCACGGAGGTTGTCCGCATCGCGGAGGCTACGACCAGCGTCGCCCCGCCCGCGCTCAGCCCTCTCGCGAGATGACCCCGGCATCCTGCAGTCGCTCGAGCAGGCCCGCGCCGTCGGACTCGCTCACCCACGGCACCTCGGCGGCCGAGTGATCGTCGACCACGGTGCGCCCACCGGCCAGCACGGCCTCGGCGGGCAGCAGCCGGCGGATGGCGACGGCGGCGACGCTCCGCGGATTCTCGATGGCGAAGCCGGTGTAGATGGCGTCGTCGTGCTGACCGTCGTCACCGACGAGCAGCCACTTCACCTGGGGGAACTCCCGCGCGAGACGGCGGAGGTTCTGCTCCTTGTGGTCGCGACCGCTGCGGAACCAGCGGTCGTGCGTGGGACCCCAGTCGGTGAGCAGGAACGAGCCCGCCGGGAACAGGTGCCGACGCATGAAGCGGGTCAGTGTGGGGGCGACGTTCCAGGCACCGGTCGACAGGTAGATGACCGGCGTACCGGGGTTTTCCCGCGTCAGCCGCTCGAGCATGACCGCCATCCCCGGAACGGGCTGGCGGGCGTGTTCGTCGAGCACGAAGGAGTTCCAGGCCGCGAGAAGCGGACGCGGAAGGGCGGTGACCATGACGGTGTCGTCGATGTCGCTCACGACGCCGAAGCGCACGTCGGAGCCGACGATGAACACGCGGGTCTCGGTGGGCTCGCTGCCCTCGACCGACATGGTGATGTCCTGCCAGCCGGGCGCGAGCGTCGCGGGGAGCTTGGCGTCGATCACTCCGCCACGGTCGGCGGTGACCTCGTGCGTCACCCCGTCGATGACGATGTCGACGCGCGCCATCCCCACCGGAACGGCGGCGAACGCACGCCAGCCGCGCAGGCTCGCGGACTCTCCGGTCGAGGTGCGCTTGATCGGCGGGGCGATCAGCACGCGACCGAGCACGCGCACCCACTCCTCGGTTCCATAGCCCGGAAAGCCGGTGACCACGGGACGCAGGTGGCGGGCGCGCGCCCGACGTTCGCGCCAGCGGTGGAACCGGCGCTCGAGTCGGGCGAACCAGAGCACTTTGGCGCGAGAGGAGCGAGACATTCCGCTCAGTCTTTCACGTCGCCGTCCGCTGGTCCGAGGGAAGTCGTCTCCTCGGCCAGATGGCGACGTTCCGCGCGCTCGATCAGCTTCTTGGCGACGAAGACCAGCACGAGGAACACCACGAGGATGCCGACGAAGAGGTAGCCGGCGTAGTGCAACTGATCGGCGAGCTCGCGGTAGGTGCCCGCGGCGGTGGCCGCGACCGTGATGTACAGCCCGGCCCAGATCAGGCACGCGGGGGTCGTCCAGGCCAGGAACCGGCGGTAGCTGTACCCGCTCATCCCCACCGTCAACGGCACGAGCGAGTGCAGCACGGGGAGGAAACGAGAGAGGAAGATCGCCGGTCCGCCGCGTCGGCGGAGATACCGGTCGGCGCGATCCCAGTTGCGTTCGCCGAGCTTCTGGCCCAGCCGCGAGGCACGGATGCGGGGGCCGAAGTACCGGCCCAGCCAGAAGCCGAGGCTCTCGCCGATCAGCGCGCCCAGGACGACGGCTGCGCCCAGCAGCACTCCTTCGAGGGGAGACGCGATAGCGGTGCCCGCCACGATGACCATGGTGTCGCCGGGAACGATCAGACCGACCAGCACGCTCGTCTCGAGCACCATCGCGACACCGGCGACGATCGTGCGCAGCACGGGGTCGACGTTCTGAACGACGTCGAGCAGCCACGTGAGGATCTCGTTCACCCCGTCACCCTATGGCCGTCGGCCACGCCTAGCCTGGGAGCGTGCCGCACTCCTCCGCTCCGGTCGCCCTCCCCGCGTGGGTCGACCCCGAGGCGGTGTTCCTGCACCTTCTCGCCGACGCCGATCACGCGTTCTGGCTCGATGCCGGGGTCGACGCGTCGACCGGGTGGAGCTGGATGGGAACGGGCGTTCCCGACTCGTCGTCGGCGCCGATGGATCAGGATGCCACCTCGCCCGGCCGCGCCCCCGGATCACCCGGAGAGGAAGCCGGGGCGTTCCGCGGGGGATGGGTCGGCTGGCTCACGTACGAGGGTGACCCGGTCTGGCTGCGGGTGGAGACGTTCCTCGCGTTCGACCACGCCGCACGGCGCGTGTGGGCGTTCGGCGACGCCGAGATCGCCCGGCGCGCCGCCGAGGCCCCCGTGCCGCCGCCGGTGCCCGTCGCGGAGCGTCGGGGTGCGGCATCCGGTCGCGTGACACCCACCCGCTACGCGGAACTCATCGAGGCCTGCCGCGCGCGCATCCGCGAGGGCGACGCCTACCAGCTGTGCCTCACCACGCGGTTCACCGTGCCCGGAGCCGTCGACCCCGTGGCGGTGTTCCGGCGCCTCCGCCGCGCCTCGACCTCGCACCACGCCGGCTTCGTGCGCTCCGGCGACACGGCGCTGGCGAGCGCGTCGCCCGAGCGCTTCCTCGAGGTGCGCGGCGGGGCCGTGCACACCCACCCCATCAAGGGCACGCGTCCGCGCTCGACCGACCCGGTGCGCGACGCCGCCCTGGCCGACGCCCTGCGGACGGATGCCAAGGAGCGCGCCGAGAACGTCATGATCGTCGACCTCATGCGCAACGACCTGTCGCGGGTGTGCGAGCCGTCGACCGTCGGCGTCGACCGTCTGCTCGAAGTCGAGAGCTACCCGCACGTGCACCAGCTCGTCAGCGAGGTGTCGGGGCGCCTGCTCCCCGGCACACGCGTCGGTGCGCTGCTCGAGGCGACCTTTCCGGCGGGCAGCATGACGGGCGCCCCCAAGCAGTCGGCGATGCAGATCCTCGCCGGCCTCGAAGAAGCCCCGCGCGGCGTCTACTCCGGCGCCTTCGGGTGGATCGGCGACGACGGCGCGGCCGATCTCGCCATGGTCATCCGCAGTGTCGTCGTCGACGCGGATGCCGCCTGGGTCGGCGCCGGCGGGGGGATCACGTGGCGTTCGGTCGCGGCATCCGAAGTCGCCGAGGTGGGGATCAAGGCGCGAGCGCCCCTCGCCGCCCTCGGCGCCGAGGTACCGCCCGGGTGGTGACGTCCGGGTCCGATAGCCTGGACGCTGGCCCCCGCGGCCTCCCCGACCTTCACGATTGGCTTCACCCGTGTCTCAGAATTCCGCACCCGACCCCCGCGAGGGTGGCTTCGACATCCACGCCATCCAGGCGAAGTGGCAGCGAGCGTGGGCCGACAAAGATCCCTTCCGCGCCGGCGGCGACGATGACACGCGCCCCCGCAAGTACGTGCTGGCGATGTTCCCGTACCCCTCGGGCGACCTGCACATGGGTCACGCCGAGAACTACCTCTACTCCGACATCGTCGCGCGCTTCTGGCGTCACCGCGGCTACAACGTGCTCAACCCGATCGGGTGGGACTCGTTCGGCCTGCCGGCCGAGAACGCCGCCATCAAGCGCGGTGCCGACCCGGTCGAGTGGACCTACGCGAACATCGCGCAGCAGAAGGAGAGCCTGAAGGACTACGGCGTCTCGTTCGACTGGAGCCGGGTGCTGCACACCAGCGACCCCGAGTACTACCGGTGGAACCAGTGGCTGTTCCAGAAGCTCTACGACAAGGGCCTCGCCTACCGCAAGGACGCCCTCGTCAACTGGGACCCGGTGGATCAGACCGTGCTCGCCAACGAGCAGGTGCTGCCCGACGGCACCAGCGAGCGCAGCGGTGCCGTCGTGGTCAAGAAGAAGCTGACGCAGTGGTTCCTGCGCATCACCGACTACGCCGACCGCCTGCTCGACGACCTGAACCAGCTCGAGGGCTTCTGGCCGAGCAAGGTCATCCAGATGCAGCGCAACTGGATCGGACGCTCGATCGGCGCCGACATCGAGTTCGAGATCGAGGGCCGCGCCGAGAAGATCACCGTCTTCTCGACCCGCCCCGACACGCTGCACGGTGCGACGTTCTTCGTCGTGGCGCCCGAGTCCGACCTCGCGGCCGAGCTCGCGGCATCCGCGGATCAGGGCGTGCGCGAGAGCTTCGAGGCGTACCTCGCCCAGGTGCAGCGTGCGACCGACATCGAGCGCCAGGCCACCGACCGGCCGAAGACCGGCGTGTTCCTCGGGCATCACGCGATCAACCCCGTCAACGGCGAGAAGCTGCCGATCTGGGCCGCCGACTACGTGCTCGCCGACTACGGTCACGGTGCCGTCATGGCCGTGCCCGCGCACGACCAGCGCGACCTCGACTTCGCGCGCGCCTTCGACCTGCCCGTGCGGGTCGTCGTCGACACCCTCGCACCCGTCACCGGGGCGATCCCCGTCATCGAGCTCGACGATGACGGCGTGCCGATCGACCCGCTGGGCGACCTCGACGAGACCGACCCGGTGAAGACCGGCATCGCCCTCACCGGAGATGGCCGCATGGTCAACTCGGGTTCGCTGAACGGCCTGTCCAAGCGCCACGCCATCGCCCGCATGATCGAGGAGCTCGAGGCGAAGGGCGTCGGCCGTGCCGCCAAGACGTACCGCCTGCGCGACTGGCTCATCTCGCGCCAGCGCTACTGGGGCACGCCCATCCCCATGCTGCACGGCGAAGACGGCTCGATCACGCCGGTCCCCGCCGACCAGCTGCCGGTCACCCTGCCGTCGGTGGAGGGCCTCGACCTCAAGCCCAAGGGCACCTCGCCGCTGGGGGCCGCGACCGAATGGGTCGAGGTCACCGACCCCGAGACCGGCCAGACGCTGCTGCGCGACCCCGACACGATGGACACCTTCGTCGACAGCTCGTGGTACTACCTGCGCTTCCTGTCGCCGAACAGCGACACCGAGGCGTTCTCGGCTCGCGAGGCCAACAAGTGGGGCCCCGTCGACTTCTACATCGGCGGCGTCGAGCACGCCATCCTGCACCTGCTGTACGCGCGGTTCATCACCAAGGCGCTGTTCGACATGGGCCTGGTGGAGTTCACCGAGCCGTTCTCGAGCCTCATCAACCAGGGCATGGTCATTCTCGACGGCACCAAGATGTCGAAGAGCAAGGGCAACCTGGTCTTGTTCCAGGAAGAGCTCGACGCGCACGGTGCCGACGCCCTGCGCGTGGCGCTGGCCTTCGCCGGCCCGGTCGAAGACGACAAGGACTGGAACGACGTCTCGACCACCGGAGCGGCGAAGTTCCTCGCCCGCGCCCTGCGCATCGCGCACGACGTCGACAGCGACACCGACGTGGTGTGGGCCGAAGGCGACCCCTCGCTCCGCCGCGTCACGCACCGCCTGCTGGCCGAGGCGCCGAACCTCGTCGAGCAGACGAAGTTCAACGTCGTCGTCGCCCGCCTGATGGAGCTGGTCAACGCCACCCGCAAGGCGATCGACGGAAAGGCCGGCGCGAGCGACCCCGCCGTGCGCGAGGCGGCCGAGGTCATCGCGATGACCCTCGACCTGTTCGCCCCGCACACCGCCGAAGAGATGTGGCAGACGCTCGGCTACACCGGCTTCGTGGGGCTCGCGACCTGGCGCCAGGCCGACCCGACGCTGCTGGTCGAAGACACCGTCACCGCCGTCGTGCAGATCGACGGCAAGGTGCGCGCCACGCTCGAGGTGTCGGCCAAGATCGGCGGCGACGAGCTCGAAGCCCTCGCCCGCGGCGACGAGCGCGTGCTCCGCGCGCTCGGTGAGCGCGAGATCGTGCGCGCGGTCGTGCGTCCGCCGAAGGTGGTCAGCTTCTCGACGAAGTAGGTTCTGGTTCCGGATGCCACGTCCCCGGCGCTCCACGGAGCGCGGGGGCGTGGCATCCGTCGTTCCGACCCGACCGTTGATCCGCCGGCGGCGACCTCGGGCCGCCGTTCGCGTTCGTCAGGGCGGGCGAGATGCCGCTCCTCCCCAGGAGGGCTTCTCGCGCGAGCGTTCACCGATCGCCGTCGGAGGGGCACGGGCGGGCGGGGGCGCTGCCTACTGTCGCGGTGTGACCGAGAACGTCGTCGTCCCCGCCGAGGCCCACCCGCCCCTCCCGGGCGAGCATCTTCCGGCGCGGACGCGGCTGGGGATCGGGGCGGTCGTCGTGCTGGTGCTGCTGGCGTTCGCCGTCACGATCGGGATCGGCATGCTGCGGGGTGCGACCGGGACCGAGGTCGTCGAGCCCGCCGTGTCGGCGTCACCCCCCTCGGCCGCCGTCCCGCAGGTCGGTGTCTACGTGCACGTGGCGGGCGCGGTGCGCGAGGCCGGGCTCTACCGGCTCGAGGTCGGCGACCGTGTCGCCGATGCGGTCGCGCGCGCGGGCGGCTTCGCCGAAGACGCCGCACGAGACGGGGTGAATCTCGCGCGGCCCGTCGCGGACGGCGAGCAGATCGTCGTCCCGGTGGCAGGAGCCGACGTCGGCGCCGGGGGAGCCGCTCCGGCCTCGGGAGCCTCGGACGGCGTCGTCGATCTGAACACGGCGACGCGCGAGCAGCTCGACACGCTCCCGCGGATCGGCCCCGCTCTGGCCGACCGCATCATCGCGTGGCGCGACGAGAACGGCCGCTTCACCAGCGTCGACGACCTGTCGTCGATACCGGGGTTCGGCGACAAGATGATCGAGGCCCTGCGCGACCTGGTGCGGGTGTGAGCGAGCGGCGTGCGCTGCGGAGACGGGCACTCCGGCCGATCTCGGTGGCCGTCTCCACCTGGGGCTTCGCGGGGCTCGCCACCGGGCTCCCCGACGCCCGCGTCCTGGCTCTCGTCCTCGCCGCGGGGGCGGGTCTCACCGCCCTCGCCTTTCTGGGCAGACGGCACGCGGTCCTCGCCGTCGCCACCATCGCCGTCGCCTGCGCCGCGGCATCCGTGTCGAGCGTGGCTTTCGTGGACGCCGTACGCGAGCAGGTCGACGCTTTGCAGGTGGAGGGCGGCCGGCAGATCGTGCTCGAGCTCACGGTGACCGGACGCATAGACGGCGCCCCGGACGGCGGGGCGTGGTTCGACGCCGTCGCCACGGAGGTCCGCGCCGGGAGCGTGCAGCTCTCGGGAGACATCCCGGCCCGCATCGGAGTGGATGCCGAGGGGCGCCGGGTCCTCGCCGAGGCCGCGATGGGCAGCGAGGTAGAGGTCGTCGGTCGGGCTCTGCCCGCCGAGCCGGGGGAGCGGGCGGTGCTCGTCGTCCGGGCCGAGGAGGTCGCGAGAGCGGCACCGCCGAGCGGGGTCTGGGGATGGTTGGAGGGGCTCCGCAGCCGCCTCGTCGCGTCGACCGAGGGACTCCCGCAGCCTGGTGCCGGCCTCGTGCCGGGCCTCGCGGTGGGCGACACCTCTAGCCTCGACGCGGCGACCGAGACCGCGATGACGGTCTCGTCGCTCTCGCACCTCACGGCCGTGTCGGGGGCCAACTGCGTCATCGTGGTCGGGGCGGCCTTCGCCCTGCTCGCCCTCTGCCGCGCACCACGGGGAGCACGTATCGTCGGGGCGCTGCTCGTGCTCGCCGGCTTCGTCGCGCTGGTCACCCCCGAACCCAGCGTCGTGCGTGCCGCGGCGATGGCATCGGTGGCACTCCTTGCCCTGGCCCTGGGCAGACCGGCGGTCGGGATCGCCGTGCTGTCGCTGGCGACGACCGTGCTGCTGATCCTCGACCCCTGGCTCTCGCGGTCCATCGGCTTCGCGCTCTCGGCCGCGGCCACCGCCGCCCTGCTCGTCCTCGCGCGGCCCCTCGCCGCCGGTCTCGAGCGCTGGATGCCGCGGGCTCTGGCGCTCGCGATCGCCGTGCCGGCCTCGGCGCAGCTCGTCTGCGGCCCGCTGATCGTGCTGATCGATCCGCACGTGCCGCTCCTGGGCATCGTCGCGAACCTCCTCGCCGATCCGGCGGCCGCCCCCGCCACCATCGCGGGCGCTCTCGCCGCCATTGCCCCGTTCCCCTGGCTGCAAGACGGACTCACCGCCCTGGCGTGGATCCCCGCCTCGTGGATCGCCGCTGTCGCGCACACGACCGCGGGCATCTCGGCGCAGAACATTCCGTGGCCCGACGGCCTGCTCGGCGCCGGGCTGCTCGGGCTTGTCGGCGCCGCCGTGTTCGTCGCGGTCGTCCGCCCCCGCCGTCTGCCCCGCACCGCAGCCCTCGCCGCCGTGGCTTCCGCCGTCAGTCTCGGCCTGATGCTCGGTCAATCGGCCGTCCGCACGTTCGCGGGGTCGCTCACCGTCCCCGCGGCGTGGCAGGTGGTCATGTGCGACGTGGGGCAGGGCGATGCCACGCTCTGGCGATCCGGAGCGGCCATCGCGCTCGTCGACACCGGGCCCGACCCGGCGGCGCTCACCGGCTGCCTCGAGAAGTTCGGGGTGGAGCGCCTCGACCTCGTCGTGCTGACCCATTTCGACCTCGACCACGTCGGTGGCTCGCCGGCGGTGCTCGGGCGCACCGACCTCGTCCTCCACGGCCCGACCGACGGGGGCGCCGACCAGCGGCTGCTCGAGCGCTTCGCCGCCGCGGGTGCCTCGCTCACGCAGGCGACGGCCGGGATGACCGGCACGCTGGGCGCCACGCGCTGGCAGGCTCTGCACCCACCGCCGCGAGCGGAGCCGGGCAATGACGCCAGCGTCGCCCTCGACGTCGCCGGCCCCGGCTTCCCCCGCACGGAGATGCTCGGCGATCTGGGCGAGGACGCGCAGGAATCCCTGCTCCGACGCGCCGACGTGACGCCGGTGCAGGTCGTCAAAGTCGCGCACCACGGCAGCGCCGACCAGGACGCCGACCTCTACCGGCGACTCCACGCGGAGATCGGACTGATCGGCGTCGGTGCCGACAACCGCTACGGCCATCCCACGGCATCCCTCCTGTCGATCCTCGAGAGCGAAGGCACGAGCGTGGGTCGCACGGACCGAGACGGAGCCCTCGCCGTGTGGATCGACGAGCAGGGCCGCCTGTCGCTCTGGCGCGAGAACGGTCCCGCTGTCGACGGCGTTCCGAGCCCGACATCGTCTGCGCCCCGGTAGCCGTGCGTGCGCCGGTTCAGGTCGCGTCGGTGTCTCGCCGCACCGGGAAAGGAACGCCGCGGCGAGCCACCGCGGGGCGACGCCCGTTGCCGCGCCGTCGTGGGGCTTCCGCGCCTCCGCACCGCGGCTCCGATGTCGGACCCGGTCGGTAGGCTGGGGGAGTGACCCCGGCACCCCGACGCTCCGCCCCCGCGAAGACCAAGTCGGCCATTCCCCAGGTGTCCTGGCGCACCCCGCAGCCCGCGCCCGTCGTGCTGATCTCCGGTCCCGAAGAGGTGTGCGCCGAGCGCGCGACCGCCGGCATCCGGGCACTTCTCAAGAGCGAAGACCCGAGCCTCGAGGTCACCGACATCCGCGCCGACGATTACGCCGCGGGCACCTTGCTCGGCGTCACGTCTCCCTCGCTGTTCGGCGAGCCCCGCCTGGTCCGCGTGAGCGGCGTCGAGAAGTGCAGCGACACGTTTCTCAGCGAAGCCGTGTCGTACCTCTCGCAGACGCAAGAGGGCGCCACCGTCATCCTGCGCCACACCGGGGCGAGCGTGCGCGGCAAGAAGCTCCTCGACGCCATCCGTGCCGGGCAGGGCGCCGGCATCGAGATCCCGTGTGCGGCGGTGAAGCGCGACTCCGACCGCTTCGACTTCGCCGTGGGCGAGTTCAAGGCCGCGCACAAGCGCATCGCCCCCGTCGCCCTCCGCTCCCTGGTCTCGGCGTTCGCCGACGACCTCACCGAGCTCGCCGCCGCGTGCCAGCAGCTCATCGCCGACGTCCCCGGCGATATCGACGAGCGCATCGTCGAGCGGTACTACGGCGGGCGGGTCGAAACCTCGGCGTTCACGGTCGCCGACACCGCCATCGCCGGGCACTACGGCCCCGCCATGTTGGCGCTGCGGCACGCGCTGGCATCCGGAGCCGACCCCGTGCCCCTCGTCGCCGCGGTCGCCATGAAGCTCCGCACCATGGCCCGGGTCGCCGGAACCCGTGAGTCCTCGTCGGCGGCCGCTCAACGCCTCGGCATGAAGGATTGGCAGGTCGACCGTGCGCGGCGCGACCTGGTCGGGTGGACCGGCAACACCCTCGGCATGGCGATCCACGCCACCGCCCGCGCCGACGCCGAGGTGAAGGGCGCGTCGCGCGACGCGGTCTTCGCGCTCGAGCGAATGATCACGATCATCGCCACCCGCGCACCGTACGGCGGCTGACCGCGCACGGTCGTCTCGCCGGCCTTGGGCTCGCAGGGCAGATCCGTGAGCAGGGGAGGGCGTGGGCTGAGCGGAGGACCGGATCGAGGCCGCGCGTCCTCCGCTCGCCCCTGCCCCTCCGCTCGCCACGGTTCGTCGGCCCACGAGCTCCAGCGGACGGGGACGCCCGCACCTCCTGGCATCCACGCGACGAGGCACGCGCGAGCTCACACCTGCTGCGCGGCGCAGATCCGTGACCAGGGGAGGGCCCGGGCTCAACGGAGGACCGGATCGAGGCCGCGCGTCCTCCGCTCGCCCCCATCCCTCCGCTCGCCACGCCTCATCGGCCCCCGCGCAGTCCACAGCACCCACCCCGACGCCCCCTACGCTTTCGCGCCCTACCCCGGAAACGACGAAGCCCGCCCCGCATGATGCGGGACGGGCTGTCGAAAAGGTGCGACTCAGAGAGCGGCGACCGACTTCGCGATGGCCGACTTGCGGTTCGCGGCCTGGTTCTGGTGGATGACACCCTTGCTCACGGCCTTGTCGAGCTTCTTGGTCGCGGTGGCGAGCGCCTTGAGAGCGCCTTCCTTGTCACCGGCCAGCACAGCCTGCTTGGTGCGACGCACGTGCGTCTTCAGCTCGCTCTTGACGGCCTTGTTGCGCTCGTGCGCCTTGTCGTTGGTCTTGTTGCGCTTGATCTGCGACTTGATATTCGCCACGTCGACGGTCTTTCGTTTGAAGTGAATATGGAAGAGCCGGGCGAGCGGTAGAGGGACGCTGCACCGGCATCGTGGAGGTCGGGAAAAACCCCACACGCAAGCCAAGGACCAACTCTATCAGGTCGACGCCTCGACGGTGGTGAGCGCCACGTCGACCAGCGCGTTGAACACGCGGGGCCGCATCGCCGTCACCAGGTGCGTGGTGCGGGGGACGACGATGAGCTCGGCCTCACGCGCCACCGACACGAACAGCTTCTCGTTGGCGCGCAGTTGGTCCCACTGCCCGTTGATGAACCACAGCGGAACCTCGATGCGGCACAGCGACGCCAGAAGGTCGAGCACCGACAGGCTCGCCAGGGCGGTGTCCTGCGCCTCGAAGGCGTATCCGCCCGCACCGAAGTCGGGCCGCGTCTCGGGCGGGAGCGTGCGGTCGAGCACGCGGTTGGTGAGCCCGAGCCCGCGGTCGGGCAGGCTGTCGAAGCGCCGCGCGAGAAAGCGGTAGGCCGCGAGGCCCACACCCCGCGGGATCGAGGTGCACGATGCGGCGATGAACGCCGCGACCGGCGGCGGGTCCTCGCGCCCCACGTACTCGATGCACAGCAACCCACCCATCGAATGGCCCACGAGCAGCACGGGGCCGCGGGTCGCGGCATCCTGCACCGCCCGGTCGATCGTGGCGAACGCCTCGTCGAGAGTGAACTCCTCGCCGCGGCGGGTGCCGTGTCCGGGCAGGTCGACGGCGACGGCCGGGTTGCCGCGCTCCTCGAGGTGGGCGAGCTGCGCGCGCCACATCGTCGCCGAGGTGCGGATACCGTGCACGAACACGACCTGGACCGTC
The DNA here is from genome assembly GCF_014839455.1 of Microbacterium sp. CFBP 8801. Taxonomy (NCBI): domain Bacteria; kingdom Bacillati; phylum Actinomycetota; class Actinomycetes; order Micrococcales; family Microbacteriaceae; genus Microbacterium; species Microbacterium sp. CFBP 8801. Next base: position 374,690 of record NZ_JACYNU010000001.1, read on the forward strand.
ATGGCATCCAGGGTAGAAGCCGTTCGCTGCCGACCGGCTGTGCGTCGCGTCCCCCACGCGCCGCACGTTCCCGCGCGTGGAACGGGTGATCTCGACCCGTGGGGGACCCCCGGATGCCGGACCCCGGGCATACGCGGACGGCGATGTCGGCGCGCCACCGTAGAATCGACGGAACATGTCACCGCGCGCCCTGAAGCCCCTCGAGCCGTCTGCCACTCCGCCGGAGCAGATCCGCAACTTCTGCATCATCGCTCACATCGACCACGGCAAGTCGACGTTGGCCGACCGCATGCTGCAGATCACCGGCGTCGTCAGCGACCGCGATATGCGGGCGCAGTACCTCGACCGCATGGACATCGAGCGTGAGCGCGGCATCACGATCAAGTCGCAGGCGGTGCGGATGCCGTGGGCCACCGCCGACGGCACGTTCGCCCTCAACATGATCGACACGCCCGGCCACGTCGACTTCACGTACGAGGTCAGCCGCTCGCTTGCCGCGTGCGAGGGAGCGATCCTGCTCGTGGATGCGGCGCAGGGCATCGAGGCGCAGACGCTGGCCAACCTCTATCTCGCACTCGAGAACGATCTGACGATCATCCCCGTGCTGAACAAGATCGACCTGCCGGCCGCCGACCCCGAGAAGTACGCGGCCGAGCTCGCCGGCCTCATCGGCGGCAAGCCCGAAGACGTGCTGCGCGTCAGCGGCAAGACCGGCATGGGCGTCGAGGAGCTGCTCGACCTCATCGTCGACAAGATTCCCGCCCCGGTCGGCAAGCCCGACGCCCCGGCGCGCGCCATGATCTTCGACTCCGTCTACGACGCCTACCGCGGCGTGGTCACCTACGTGCGCATGATCGACGGCTCGCTGCAGCCGCGCGAGCGCATCCAGATGATGTCGACCACCGCGACGCACGAGCTGCTCGAGATCGGTGTGTCGAGCCCCGAGCCCGTGCCCACGCGCGGTCTCGGCGTCGGCGAGGTCGGCTACCTCATCACCGGTGTGAAAGACGTGCGCCAGTCGAAGGTCGGCGACACGATCACGACGCACCGCAAGCCCGCCACCCAGGCGCTGCCCGGGTACACCGATCCGAAGCCCATGGTCTTCTCGGGTATCTACCCCATCGACGGCAGCGACTACGCCGAGCTGCGCGAAGCCCTCGACAAACTCAAGCTGTCCGATGCGTCGCTGCAGTACGAGCCCGAGACCTCGGTCGCGCTGGGCTTCGGCTTCCGCGCCGGGTTCCTCGGCCTGCTGCACCTCGAGATCATCACCGAGCGCCTTTCGCGGGAGTTCGGTCTCGACCTCATCACCACCGCCCCGTCGGTGACCTATGAGGTCACCACCGACACGGGCGACACCGTCTCGGTCACCAACCCCAGCGAGTACCCCGACGGTCGCGTCGCCTCGGTCTCGGAGCCGATCGTCAAGGTCGGCATCCTGCTGCCCAAGGACTACGTCGGCACCGTGATGGAGCTCTGCCAGTCGCGCCGCGGAACGCTCCTGGGCATGGACTACCTCAGCGAGGACCGCGTCGAGCTGCGGTACCACATGCCCCTCGGCGAGATCGTGTTCGACTTCTTCGACCACCTCAAGTCGCGCACGCAGGGCTACGCGAGCCTCGACTACGAACCCGCCGGTCAGCAGACCGCCGACCTCGTGAAGGTCGACATCCTGCTGCAGGGCGACAAGGTCGACGCGTTCAGCTCGATCGTGCACCGCGAGAAGGCCTACGCCTACGGCACGCTCATGGCCGAGCGCCTGCGCAAACTCATCCCGCGCCAGCAGTTCGAGGTGCCCATCCAGGCCGCGATCGGCGCCCGCATCATCGCGCGCGAGACGATCCGCGCCATCCGCAAGGACGTCCTCGCGAAGTGCTACGGCGGTGACATCACCCGAAAGCGCAAGCTGCTCGAGAAGCAGAAAGAGGGCAAGAAGCGCATGAAGATGGTGGGCCGCGTCGAGGTGCCGCAGGAAGCCTTCATCGCCGCCCTCTCGGGCGACGTCGAGGCCAAGAAGTAACGACCGATTCGAGAGGAAGATCATGCGCCGGCAGAACTTCACCGACGACACGGTCGACTACGCGGCGGTGGGCGCCACTCAGGCCCCCGACCTCATGCAGTATCCGCCCGAGCGTTCCGTGCCCGCCGAAGATGCGTGGCGTATCGGCAGCGGCGAAGAGCGCTTCGTCGCCGCGGGCGAGTTGCTGCTCGCGTGGGCGCCGCTGCGCAGCGAAGAGCTGAGCATCACCGACGTGCGTCCCGCGTCGGGCGCCGGCTACGCGGGCGTCGGCTTCGACGCCGAGGGCGCTCCCGTCGCCCCCAGCCGCCTCGAGGCCGAGCAGCGCTTCGCCGCCGACGGCACCCCGTTCGTCAGCCCCGGAACGGGCGTGCGCCTGCACGGCAAGGTCGATGGCCACCGCGCCGACGCCGAGCTGCGGGTCATCTCGGTGTTCGAGGAGCCGCGCCGCGTCGGATTCATCCTCGGCACGGTCGGACACTCCATCGTGAGCGGCGAAGAGTTGTTCTCGCTCGAGTGGCGCGACAACGACGAGGTCTGGTTCGTCGTGCGCGCGTTCGACCGCCCCACCGCGCCGTCCTACAAGCTCCTCACCAGCCGCGTGCGTCGTCGCCGCAAGGCGCTGTTCACGCGGTACCTGCGCGCGATCTCGCCGCTGTACACGTCCTGATGGGCGGACCGCTTCCCCTCGGAGACCCCGCGCCCACCGACGGTCGTCTGCCCGACGACCTGACCATCGACCCGTCGGTCGACTTCGGGGTCTACCTGCACGTGCCGTTCTGCCGCGTGCGCTGCGGCTACTGCGACTTCAACACCTACACGGCCAGCGAACTGCGCGGCGCGCGGCAAGACGACTTCGCCGACACGCTCGCCGCCGAGGTGCGCCTGGCGGGCGGGGTGATGGATGCCACGGGTGGCCGCCGCACGGCATCCACGGTCTTCTTCGGCGGGGGTACGCCGACGCTTCTGCCTCCCGGCGATCTGGCCCGCATGCTCGACGCCGTGCGCGCGGAGTTCGGCATCGCCGAGGGGGCCGAGGTCACCGTCGAGGCCAATCCCGACACCGTCGACGACGCCGTGGTCGAGACGCTGGCCGCGGCGGGCGTCACGCGCGTGTCGATCGGCATGCAGTCGGCCCGCCCGCACGTGCTCGCCGCCCTCGACCGCACCCACGACCCCGCGAACGTCTCGACCGCCGTCGCCGCGGCCCGCCGCGCCGGGCTCGACGTGTCGCTCGACCTCATCTACGGCGCACCGGGGGAGTCGCTCGACGACTGGCGGGCGTCTCTCGAGGCCGCCGTCTCGCTCGCTCCCGATCACATCTCGGCCTACGCGCTCATCGTCGAAGACGGCACGAAGCTCGCCCGCCAGATCCGCTCGGGCGCGGTCGCGGAGCCGTCCGACGACCTGCAGGCCGACATGTACGAGCTGGCCGACGAGATGCTCGCCGACGCCGGGTACGACTGGTACGAGGTGTCGAACTGGTCGCGCGGCGTCGCCCGCCGTTCGCGGCACAACCTCGCCTATTGGCGCGGCACGGACTGGTGGGGGTTCGGGCCGGGCGCCCACAGCCACGTCGCGGGGCTGCGCTGGTGGAACGTCAAGCACCCGGCTGCCTATGCCCAGCGCCTCGCGGCGAACGAGTCGCCGGCCGCCGCGCGCGAGCGCCCCGACGAGACCGCCCGACGACTCGAGTCGGTGCTGCTGCGCAGCCGCATTCGCGAGGGTCTCGCCGTCGGCGAGCTGCACGGCGAGGGCCGCAAGGCCGTGGCGTCGCTCATCGCCGACGGGCTCATCGAGGGGGCGGATGCCATCCGGGGCCGCATCGTCCTGACCCGCCGCGGGCGCCTGCTGGCGGATGCCGTGGTGCGAGCCCTCACGGTCTGATCCGCGCCGTCGCATCCCGCGGCGGGGCCGCACGCACGCGCGGAGGATCTGGCATCCGCGAGCCCCCGACGGGGCACGCCGTCGATCGGCGTAGAATTGGCACTCAGTCAAGTCGAGTGCCAGACGGGGAGGAGCAGCGCATGGTGTCGGAACGCGGCCTCCAAGTGCTCCGCGCGATCGTGCAGGATTACGTCGACACGCGTGAACCCGTCGGCAGCAAGGCGATCGTCGACCGGCACGCGTTCGGTGTGTCGGCGGCGACCATCCGCAACGACATGGCGCTGCTCGAAGACGAAGACCTCATCGTCGCCCCCCACACCTCGTCGGGCCGCGTGCCCACTGACAAGGGCTACCGCGTGTTCGTCGATCACCTCGCCGAACTGCGCCCGCTCTCGGGCGCGCAGCGCAGCGCGATCACCTCGTTCCTCGACGAGGCGGGTGATCTCGACGACCTGCTCGCCCGCACGGTGCGTGCCCTGACGCAGCTGACCGGCCAGGTCGCCATCGTGCAGTACCCGTCGTTCGCGCGCGCCAACCTCTCGCACGTGGAGCTCGTCGCGCTCGGCGGTCCGCGTGTGCTGGTCATCCTGGTCACCGACACCGGCCGAGTCTCGCAGCGGATCGCGCTCGTCCCGGCCGAGCCGGTCGAGGCCGACATCGTGCAGCTGCGTGCCCGCGTGGGCGCGGTGCTGGTCGGGCGCTCCGTCGCCGACTGCGCTCAGCAGGTCTCCGCGGTCGTCGCCGACGGACCCCGCCCCGGCATCGCCCTCGACGCCGTCGCCGACGCCGTGTTCCGCGTCGTCGGCGAGGAGCTCGAGGAGTTCCGTCAGGATCGCCTCGTCATGGCTGGGGCGGCGACCCTCGCCAAGCGCGAGTCCGACTTCCGCGGCAGCATCTACCCGCTCCTCGAAGCCATCGAGGAGCAGGTGACCCTGCTGCGGCTCATGACCGAGATGGTCGCCGACGAGAAGGGCTTGTCGGCCAGCATCGGCCGCGAGAACGAACCCTTCGGACTCATCGAGGCCTCGGTGCTCGCCAGCCGGTACGACGGCTCGACGGGCGGTGCCCGCGTGGGCCTGCTCGGCCCCACCCGCATGGACTACTCCTCCAACCTCGCGGCGGTTCGCGCCGTCGCGCACTATCTGACCCGGATGCTCGAAGACGACGACAGCGCGCGCTGACGAGCACCCCACCGAGAACGACCCCGCACCCGCGGACAGGAAGGCGATTGTGGCTGACCACTACGAGGTCCTCGGCGTCGAACGAGACGCCAGCGCCGACGAGATCAAGAAGGCGTACCGCCGTCTCGCTCGTCAGTTGCACCCCGACGTGAACCCCGGTGACGACGCGTCCGAACGCTTCAAGCTGGTCACGCACGCGTACGACGTGCTCAGCGACCCCGAGCAGCGTCGCCGCTACGACATGGGCGGCGACCAGAACCCCTTCGGCGGGGGCGGGGGAGCGGCCGGCTTCGGCGGCTTCAGCGACATCTTCGAGACGTTCTTCGGCGGTGCCCAGGGCGGCGGAGGCGGGCGTGGACCGCGTCCGCGTTCGCGTCGCGAGCGCGGGCAGGACGCCCTCGTGCGCGTCACGCTCGATCTCGGCGACGTCGTCTTCGGCACGCACCGCGACCTCGACGTCGACACCGCCGTCCTGTGCGAGACCTGCCAGGGAGCCTGCACGCAGCCCGGCACGAGCGAAGTCACCTGCGACATCTGCCACGGCTCCGGTCACGTGCAGCGCACGGTGCGCAGCCTGCTCGGCAACGTCGTCACCAGCCAGCCCTGCAACGTGTGCCACGGACACGGCACGACCATCCCCTACCCCTGCGGCACCTGCCAGGGGCAAGGGCGCGTACGCGCCCGCCGTACCGTGTCGGTCGACATCCCCGCCGGCGTCGAGTCGGGCCTGCGCCTGCAGCTTCCCGGTTCGGGTGAGGTCGGCCCCGCCGGCGGCCCCAACGGCGACCTGTACCTCGAGATCACCGTCGACGCGCACGAGGCTTTCAGCCGCGAGGGCGACGACCTGCTCGCCACCCTTGAGGTGTCGATGCCGGATGCCATCCTCGGCACCACCACGACGATCGACGCCCTCGATGGAGCCGTCGAGCTCGAGGTGCGCCCGGGCGTGCAGTCGGGCGACGTGCTCACCATCAAGGGCCGCGGCATCACGCCGCTGCGCGGAAGCCAGCGCGGCGACCTGAAGGTCGGCGTGCACGTCGTGACGCCCACGCGCCTCGACCACAAGGAACGCGCCCTCATCGAGGAGTTCGCCAAGCGCACGAAGGCCCCCCAGCCGCGCCTGGCCGAGCACCAGCAGGGCATGTTCTCGAAGTTCCGCGACCGCTTCCGGCACTGACCGTGGCGCTGCACTTCGTCACCGACGAGGCGGCATCCGCTCAGCCAGGGGATGCCGTCACGCTCACCGGAGCAGAGGCGCACCACGCCGCGGCCGTCCGCCGCGTGCGCGTCGACGAGGCGGTCACCCTGGGCGACGGGCGCGGGGCATGGCTGGAAGGTTTCGTTACGGCCGCGACGCCCAAGCAGGTCGACGTGCGGGTGACGGGCCGTGAGCAGCATCCGGCCCCGTCGCCGCGCTTCGTGCTCGTGCAGGCGCTCGCCAAGGGCGACCGTGACGAGCTCGCGGTGCAGGCGGCGACCGAACTCGGCGTCGACGCGATCGTTCCCTGGCAGGCGGCGCGGAGCGTCTCGCGCTGGGATGCCAAGGCCGACAAGGGTCTGGCCCGCTGGCGCACCATCGTGCGCGAGGCCGCGAAGCAGGCGCACCGCGCGTGGATCCCCGACGTCGAGGGCGTCGCCCGCACGGCCGACCTCGTGCGCCGCGCCGGCACCGACCTGGTGCTGGTGCTCGAGCCCTCGGCATCCGATCGCCTCACCGCGGTCGCCGTCGAAGCCTCGGACGGTCGCGACGTGGTGCTGGTGGTCGGGCCCGAGGGCGGGATCGCCCCCGAGGAGCTCTCCGCGCTCGAAGGCGCCGGTGCGCGGCTCGTGCGCCTGGGCGACACGGTGCTGCGCACCTCGACCGCGGGGGCGGCGGCGATCTCGGTGCTCTCGGCGGCGCACGGGCGCTGGTGACCTCCCGCCGCGTTCCGATCCTCCCGTCCGGGGCGCGAAACGTCCCGCCCCGCCCGTCCGGGGCGCGGAATGTGCACCGGGGCGCACAACAACCGCCCCGGTGCACGGTTCACGCCCCGTCCACAAGTCGCGCGGCTCGACGCACCACCTCGCCCGTCGAGCCCGCACCCCCCGACCTGCGTGTCGGAGCCCGTCACTAGACTGGATGCCATGAGCGAACCGTCGATCTTCACGCGCATCCTGCAGGGCGAGATCCCCGCCGAGATCGTCGCCGAGACCGAGAACGCCTTCGCGATCCGCGACATCGCCCCGCAAGCGCCGGTGCACCTGCTCGTCATCCCCAAGACGCAGCAGTACCGCAACGTCGTCGAGCTGGCGGCGGGCGACCCCGACCTGCTCACCGAGGTCGTGGGGCTCGCGAACAGCGTCGCCGCCGAGCATGCCGACGGCGACTTCCGGCTGATCTTCAACACCGGCGAGGGCGCCGGCCAAACCGTCTTCCATGTGCACGCCCACGTCCTCGCGGGTGGCCTGAACGAAAAGAGCGTGGGTGTCTGACTCCGCCGAAGAATCCGTCGTCGACCGCATCGAGGTCGACGGCGTGGCCATGGTGCAGCTCCTCGGACCGCAGGATCGCCTGCTGCGCGTCGTCGAGATAGAGCACCCCGAGGTCGACGTGCACGTCCGCGGCAACGAGATCACGCTGTCGGGCACCGCTTCCGCCGTCGCCGCGGCGCGGGGCCTCGTCGACGAGCTGCTCGCGATGACCCGCTCGGGTCATGGCCTCGACCCCTCCGACGTGAAGAGCTCGAACCGCATGCTCTCCGACGGCGGTCCCCGTCCGTCCGAGGTCATGGGCGAAGCGATCCTGTCGTCGCGCGGCAAGGTCATCCGCCCCAAGACCGCCGGGCAGAAGGCCTACGTCGACGCGATCGACGAGAACACCATCGTGTTCGGCATCGGCCCCGCCGGTACCGGCAAGACCTACCTCGCCATGGCCAAGGCCGTGCAGGCGCTGCAGCGCAAAGAGGTCGCCCGCATTATCCTCACCCGCCCCGCCGTCGAAGCCGGCGAGCGTCTGGGCTTCCTGCCCGGCACGCTCACCGACAAGATCGATCCGTACCTGCGCCCGCTGTACGACGCGCTCAACGAGATGATGGACCCCGACATCGTGCCGAAGCTCATGGCGACTGGCACGATCGAGGTCGCACCTCTCGCGTACATGCGCGGACGCACGCTGAACGACTCGTTCGTTGTGCTCGACGAGGCGCAGAACACCACGCCCGAGCAGATGAAGATGTTCCTCACGCGCCTCGGCTTCGGCACGCGCATGGTCGTCACCGGCGACATCACCCAGGTCGACCTGCCCCAGGGCGCGTCGGGTCTGCGTCTCGTCACCCGCGTGCTCGACGACATCGACGACATCCACTTCTCGCGCCTGACCAGCGAAGACGTGGTGCGTCACAACCTCGTCGGTCGCATCGTCGACGCGTACAGCGAGTACGACGAGAAGCGTCTCGTCGCCCGCCGTGAGCGCGACGAGGCCTCCGAGTTCGCCACCCGTGCGGAGCGACGCGGCTCGAGTGCCGCCGGTCCCCGCGATCACCTCCCGAGACGAAACCGCTCATGACGATCGAGATCAACAACGAATCCGACCACCAGATCGACGAGCAGGTGCTGCTGCGCCTGATGGAGTACAACCTCGGCGAGCTGCACGTCAGCGGCGACGCCGACGTGGCCATCGTGCTCGTCGACGAGGGCGCCATGGAGTCCCTGCACGTGCAGTGGATGGACGAACCCGGCCCGACCGACGTGCTCAGCTTCCCGATGGACGAACTGCGACCCGGGTCGGAAGATGCGCCCACCCCGGCGGGTCTGCTCGGCGACATCGTGCTGTGCCCCGCCGTCGCCGAGACCCAGGCGGTCGCGGCGAAGCACTCCACGCAAGACGAACTGATCCTGCTCACCACCCACGGACTGCTGCACCTCCTCGGCTTCGATCACGCCGAGCCCGACGAGGAGCGCGAGATGTTCGGTCTTCAGCGCGAGCTCATCGCCGGCTTCCAGGCCGTCGAGCGCCAGCGCCGCGCATGACCGAAGCGCTCCTGCTCGTCGCCGCCGTGCTGCTCGTCGCCTTCGGCGGGCTGATGGCGGCGTCCGAGGCCGCGCTCGGGGTCACCTCGCGCACCGACCTGCTCGAGCTGGGCGCCTCGGGGCGCAACGCCACGTCGCTGCGTCGCATCGCCGACGACACCAGTGCGCACGTGACGGCGGTCGTGTTCATCCGCGTGCTCGCCGAGACCACCGCCGCGGTGCTCGTGACCGCGGCGTTCATGCTGCTCTTCGACGACATCTGGCTGGCCGTCGCGGCCGCCGCCGTGCTCATGACGGGCATCTCGTTCGTCGCCGTCGGTGCGAGTCCCCGCTCGGTTGGCCGCCAGCACGCCCGTGGTCTGCTGCGCGGCGGGGCACCCGTCATCCGGGGCATGCGCATTCTGCTCGGGCCCCTCGCGCACGGCCTCGTCGCCGTCGGCAACCGCGTCACCCCCGGAGTGCCGCACTCGACGTCGTTCGCGTCAGAGGAACAGCTGCTCAGCATCATCGACGAGGCGGCCGAGAACGAGCTCATCGAGCAGGACGACCGTGAGCTCATCCACTCGGTGTTCGACTTCACCGACCGCTACGTCCGCGAGGTCATGGTCCCGCGCACCGACATGGTGACCGTCGGGGCCGGCGCCACCTCGCGTGAGGCCCTCGCTCTCTTCCTCGAGAAGGGCGTCTCGCGCGTTCCCCTCGCCGACGACGAGGCCGACGACGTCGTGGGGATGCTGTACCTCAAAGACCTCGTGCAGTTCGGCTTCCGCGACGAGGCGGGGTGGCGCGACGCACCGATCCGCCGCATCGCCCGCCCGGCGGTGTTCGTGCCCGAGTCGATGAAGGCCGAGACCCTGCTGCAGCAGATGAAGAAAGACGCCGTGCACGTGTGCCTCGTCGTCGACGAGTACGGCGGCGTCGCCGGCCTGGTGACCCTCGAAGACCTGATCGAGGAGCTCGTGGGCGAGATCGCCGACGAGTACGACGCGCCCACCAGTGAGGTCGTCGAGCTCGACGACAACCGGTACCGCGTGAACGCGCGTCTTGGCCTCGACGAGGTCGGCGACCTCTTCGGTCTCGAGCTCGACGACGAAGACGTGGATTCGATCGGCGGACTGCTGGGCAAGGCCCTCGGCCGCATTCCCCAACCGGGGGCGACGGCGGAACACTCCGGTCTCGTCATGACCGGCGGGGCATCGCGCGGCCGCAATCGCGGCATCGCCACGGTGATCGTGGAGCGCGCCGAGACTCCGAACGACGACAACGCCGAGGCCGATGGCCCCGCGCGTGAGAGGAACGACAGATGACCGACACCCGATCCGGTTTCGTGACCTTCGTGGGCAGGCCGAACGTCGGCAAGTCCACCCTGACCAACGCCCTCGTGGGCGAGAAGGTCGCGATCACGAGCGAGAAGCCGCAGACCACGCGCCGCGCCATCCGCGGCATCGTCAACCGCCCCGGCGGTCAGCTCGTGCTCGTCGACACCCCCGGCATCCACCGCCCGCGCACCCTGCTCGGACAACGTCTGAACGACCTGGTCGAACAGGTGCTGGGCGACGTCGACGTCATCGCCTTCTGCGTTCCGGCGACCGAGAAGGTCGGCCCGGGCGACCGTCGTATCGCCGAGTCGCTGTCGGGGTACCCCCGCGCCAAGAAGGTTGCTCTGGTCACCAAGACCGACGCCGCCTCGCGCGATCAGATCACGCAGCGCCTCGTCGAGGTCGACGCGCTGCGCGAGGACTGGGCCGCGGTCATCCCGCTCTCGGCCATCACCCACGACCAGCTCGACGTGCTCAGCGACGAGCTCCTCGCGCTCATGCCCCAGGGGCCCGCGCTGTACGACGCCGACATCGTCACCGACGAGACGCTCGAAGATCGCATCGCCGAGATCATCCGCGAAGCGGCGCTGCACGGCGTGCGCGACGAACTCCCGCACTCCATCGCGGTCACGGTCGATGACGTCGCCGCGCGCGAGAACAGCGACCTCACCGACGTGTGGGCCAACATCGTCGTCGAGCGCGACAGTCAGAAGGCCATCATCATCGGCCACAAGGGCTCTCGCCTGGCCGACGTCGGTGCGCGTGCGCGCGCGGGCATCGAGCCCCTCGTGGGCAGCAGGGTGTATCTCTCGCTGCACGTCCGCGTGGCCAAGGAATGGCAGCGCGACCCGAAGCAGCTCGGGCGCTTGGGCTTCTGACACCCGGCCGCGCCGCACCCGTGCCGCGTGTGCGGGCGCACATGAGACGAACGACACGACGAAAGGTGCAGCCATGGCGATGAGGTGGACGGCTCCGGCCGCAGGACCGATCGAGACGTGGGTTCTCGACGAGGTCGAGGTGGCTCCGCCCGGCGCCGGTGAGGTCATCGTCCGCGTGCACGCCGCGGGCATCAACCCCGCCGATGCCAAGCACGTCGCCCAGGCGCGCCCGGGGGCCGAGTTCCCCGTCGCGATCGGCTACGAGCTCTCCGGCGAGGTGACGGCCGTCGGTCCCGACGCCGTCGGCGGCTCCGGCGCGCTGCATGTCGGCGACGAGGTCGTGGCGTTCCGCGTGCAGGGCGCGTACGCGACCGAGATCACGGTGCCCGCCCGCGACGTCTTCGCCAAGCCCGCCCGGCTCTCGCACGCCGAGGCGGCCAACCTGCTCCTGGCGGGAACGACGGCGGCCGAGATGATCCAGGTCACGCGGGTGACCGCGGGTGACACGGTGCTGCTCCACGCCGCTTCGGGCGCCGTCGGCGTGAGCCTGCTGCAGCAGGCGCGCGAGCTCGGTGTGCGCGTCATCGGCACGGTGGGACCGGATGCCGACGAGTCGGCGGCACGCGTCCGCCACTACGGCGGTATCCCGGTGGCCTACGGCGACGGCCTCGCCGAGCGCGTCGCGACCGCCGCCGAGGGAGCTCCCGTCGTCGCCGCGTGGGATACCGCGGGCACCGACGAGGCGATCGACGTCTCGCTCGCGTCGGTGTCGGAGCGCGACCGCATCGTCACGATCGTTCGCCCCGACCGCGCCGAGGCCGACGGGTTCCTGTGGATCGCAGGTTCGCGGCCCGAGAGCGCCCGGTTCCGCGACATCGCCCGCGCCCGCGTTCTGGAGCTCGCGGCATCGGGGGCTCTCGAGGTGCCGGTCGCGCGCACCTACCCGCTCGCCGATGCGATCGACGCCGTGGGCTTCGTCATGACCGGCCACCCGGGCGGCAAGGTGGCGTTGCTGGCGTAGCGGCGGCGCGGCTGGGGTACAGACGCCAGCGACGCGGGGCCTTCGCGTGGGACTGCTACGATCGCTTCATGCGCTTCGGTGGCCTTCTTCTTCTTAGTTGCCGCGACGAGTCCTCGTTCTAAGGGCCTTCCTCGTCGCGGAGATCGTTGTCGGCCCCACCGAACGAATCTAAAGAAGCGACACATCATGAAGAACACCCAGAAGCCCACGTCCGCTCCGGTGCACAAGTACCGTCCGTTCCACGAGCAGATCCGGGTCGACATGCCCGATCGCACGTGGCCGTCGAAGCGCATCGAAGTCGCCCCCCGCTGGTGCGCCGTCGATCTGCGCGACGGAAACCAGGCCCTCATCGATCCGATGAGCCCCGAGCGCAAGCGCGTGATGTTCGACCTGCTCGTGAAGATGGGCTACAAGGAGATCGAGGTCGGCTTCCCCAGCGCCAGCCAGACCGATTTCGACTTCGTGCGCCAGCTGATCGAAGAGAACCTGATCCCCGACGACGTCACCATCCAGGTGCTGACCCAGGCGCGTGAACACCTGATCGCCCGCACGTACGAGTCGATCGCCGGTGCGAAGCAGGCCATCGTGCACCTGTACAACTCCACGAGCGTGCTGCAGCGCGAGGTCGTGTTCCGCACCGACCAGCAGGGGATCGTCGACATCGCGCTCGAGGGCGCCCGTCTGTGCAAGCAGTACGAGGCGACCATTCCCCAGACCGAGGTCTACTACGAGTACTCGCCCGAGAGCTACACCGGTACCGAGCTCGAGTTCGCCCTGCGCATCTGCAATGAGGTGCTGGAGGTCTTCCAGCCGACGCCCGAGCGCAAGGTCATCCTGAACCTGCCCGCCACGGTCGAGATGGCCACCCCGAACGTCTACGCCGACTCGATCGAGTGGATGTCGCGTCACCTGAATCACCGCGAGAACGTCATCCTGTCGCTGCACCCGCACAACGACCGCGGCACGGCCGTCGCGGCGGCGGAGCTCGGGTACATGGCCGGCGCCGACCGCATCGAGGGCTGCCTGTTCGGCAACGGGGAGCGCACCGGAAACGTCGACCTCGTCGCCCTGGGCGTCAACCTGCTGACACAGGGCATCGACCCGCAGATCGACTTCAGCGACATCGACCAGGTCAAGCGCACGGTCGAGTACTGCAACCAGCTGCCGGTGCCCGAGCGCAGCCCCTGGGCCGGCGACCTGGTCTTCACCGCCTTCAGCGGTTCGCATCAGGATGCCATCAAGAAGGGCTTCGAGGCGATGGAGGCCCGTGCGGCATCCGAGGGCAAGAGCATCGACGACATCGAGTGGGCGGTTCCGTACCTGCCGATCGACCCGAAAGACCTGGGCCGCTCGTACGAGGCGGTCATCCGCGTCAACTCCCAGTCGGGCAAGGGCGGCGTCGCCTACCTGCTGAAGGCCGACCACGCGATCGACCTGCCCCGCAAGCTGCAGATCGAATTCTCGGGCGTCGTGCAGACCCGCACCGATGCCGAGGGCGGCGAGGTGTCGAGTGCCCAGATCTGGGACATCTTCACCGACGAGTACCTGCCCGCCGAAGACCAGGACCAGCGCTGGGGTCGTTTCGAGCTGCTGTCGACGCGCTCGTCGAGTGACATGTCGGGCGACGTGCACCTCGATGTCGCCCTGCGCGACGGCGACGAGACCCACCCCGCCTCGGCCGTCGGAAACGGCCCCGTGGCCGCGTTCCTCGAGATCGTGCGCGCGCAGGGCTTCGACGTCACGCTCTACGACTACGTCGAGCACGCCCTGAGCTCGGGCGGCGACGCCCAGGCCGCGGCGTACGTCGAACTGCAGGTCGATGACCAGCGCCTGTGGGGCGTCGGCATCGACGGTGACATCTCGACGGCGTCGCTGAAGGCGATCGTCTCGGGCGTGAACCGCGCGATCCGCACCCGTCAGTCGGCCGACGCCCTCGCCGGCGTCTGACCTCGACGCCGAAGACCACGGCCGTGGCCTACGCCCACGGACACCACGAGAGCGTGCTGCGTTCCCACGCCGCACGCACCGTCGCCGACTCGGCGGCGTACCTGGTGTCTTCGCTGTTCGCCGGCGCCCGCATCCTCGATGTGGGCGCCGGCCCCGGCACCATCACCGTCGGCCTCGCCGACCGGGTCTTCCCGGGGCGGGTCGTGGGGGTGGATGCCGCACCCGACGTCGTCGAGGTCGCCCGCGCCACCGCGGGGGAGCGCACGAACGTCAAGTTCCGCACCGATGACGCGTACGACCTCGATGCCCCCGATGGGTCATTCGACATCGTGCATGCGCATCAGGTCCTTCAGCACCTGGCCCGGCCCGTCGACGCCCTGCGCGAGTTCCGCCGCGTGGCGGGGCCCGAGGGCCTGGTCGCGGTGCGTGACGTCGACTACGGCGGGGTGATCTGGCATCCACGGATCCCCGCCCTCGACGAGTGGCTCGAGATCTACCACGGGGTGCACCGCGGGGTGTCGGGCGAGCCCGACGCGGGCCGGCGGCTCAAGGCGTGGGCGCGCGAGGCGGGGTTCGCCCGCATCGAGGCGAGTGCGAGCGTGTGGGTCTTCGACACGCCCGAGAAGCGGGCCTGGTGGGGCGGTATGTGGGCTGACCGCGTCGTCGCGTCGGCGTTCGCGGGGCACGCGAAGAGACTCGGACTCGCCGACGACGCCGCGCTGCAGCGCATCTCCGACGGCTGGCGCGAATGGGCCGCGCACCCCGACGGGTGGATCCTGCTGCCGCACGGCGAGGTGCTCGCCCGGGCCTGACCCGCGCGGGGGAGCGGAGCGATGGGTGCGAGGATGAATCCGTGCCCATCGTCTCCGCTCTGTACCGATATCCCGTGAAGGGCTTCACCCCTGAACGGTGCGACCACCTCGTCATCCAGGACGACGGGCGGGTGCAGGGCGACCGTGCCCTCGTGTTCCGCTTCGCCGACGCGCTCGAGCCCGAGGACGCGACGTTCCCGAAGAGCCGCGGCCTGGCGCTGATGACCTTCCCCACGCTGGCGCGCGTCGATCTCGCTTACGACGACGAGAGGCAGACATTGCGACTCCAGGTCGACGACATCGACGTCGAGGCCGACCTCAGCCCCGCGGGTCGCGCGCGTCTCGCCGACGCCGTGACGGCGTATCTGCGTACGACGAGCGACGCGAAGCTGCTCGCCGCCGACGGCATCCTTCCCCTCGGACTGCTGGGCGACGGCCGCACCGCGCGGTTCCAGGATCGCCCGCGCGGCTTCGTGTCGCTGCACGGCGCCGCGTCCGTCGAGGCCCTGGATGCCACGGTGCCGGCGCCCGTCGACGATCGGCGATTCCGTTCGAACATCGTGGTCGGGGGCACCGCCGCGTGGACCGAACTCGAGTGGCGTGGTCGCGTACGCATCGGCGAGGTGGAGTTCGAGGTGCAGAAGCCGATCGAGCGCTGCGCCGCGATCACCGCCAACCCCGACACCGGAGTGCGCGACGCGCGACTGCTGCGCGTGCTCACGACCGAGTTCACTCAGGACGAGCCGACCCTCGGCATTTTGCTCCTCCCCGTGGCCGGCGGCGGAACGATCCGCGAGGGCGACGAGGTCGTCGTCGCCGCGTGAGTCGCCAGGATTCGTTGCTTCGGGGCGGCGCCAAGCGACAAACCTGGATGGGCTTGCGCGCGGTTCAGGCGGGGTCGTCGGTGCGGATGATCGGGATGCCGGTGGTCTCGACCGCGACCTTGCGGCGGTAGAGCTTGCGCTGCTCCGGGAACGAGAGGTCGAACAGCACCGCAAGCACGCGGATCACGGTCGTCACGACGACGCCGATCACCGCGGCGAGGGGCAGGGGCACGCCGAAGGCGGCCGTAATGGCGAGCACCGCGCATCCGCCACCCGCGGCGACGGCGTAGAGCGAGCCCACGTGCATGATCGCCACCGGCAGGCCCATCAGCACGTCGCGCAGCACGCTGCCGCCCGCGGCGGCGACCACGCCGACGAAGATCGCGGGCACGGCGGGCATGCCCAGGGCGAGCGCCTTCGACGTGCCGAAGGCACCGAACAGACCGATCACGACCGCGTCGAGCATGACGATCGCGCGATTGAGACGTTGGAAGATCCCCGACAGCAGCATGCCGACGATCGACGCCAACGTCGCGGTGATGAGATACCAATTGCTCTGCAGGGTCGCGGGCGTCAGCCCCAGCAGCAGGTCGCGGATCAGACCGCCGCCCATCCCCAGCAGGATGCCGATGATCGCGACGCCGAGCAGATCGAGGCGCCGCTGCCCCTGGAAGCCCGACGCGAACAGCGCACCCTGCACGCCGCCCAGGGCGACGGCGGTGAGATCCGCCCACAGGGGGATGACGAAGACCGAGTTCACGGCATCCATTCTCCCCCCTTCGGTCTTGCCGCCCGCGGGGGTGGTTCATCTATCGGACCGGTGGGGCTGGTGACGCCTACGGGGGCGTGTGCGCCACCGCAACGCGGGGCGGGCCGGTCTCGCCGCCCGCGGGGGTGGTTCATCTGTCGGACCGGTGGGGCTGGTGACGCCTACCGGGGCGTGTGCGCCACCGAAACGCGGTGCGGTCCGACAGACGGACCACTCCGCGCTGCGGATGGGCTTTCCCGTTCGGCCGGTCTCGCCGCCGGGGACGCGGTCCATCTGTCTGACCGGTGGGGCTGGTGACGCCTATCGAGGCGTGTGCGCCACCGAAACGCGTGGCGGTCCGACAGACGCACCATTCCGCGCCGCAGACCCGGCCGCGCGCGCGCCGCGCAGGCCTCTCACGGGATCGCCGAACGATAATGGACTGTGCCCACCTACCGCGATGAAGTCGTGGTCCTGCGTACCCAGAAGTTGGGGGAGGCGGATCGCATCCTCACCCTGCTCAGCCGCCGCAACGGCAAGATCCGCGCGGTGGCGAAGGGCGTGCGGCGCACCTCGTCGCGGTTCGGCTCGCGCCTCGAGCCCTTCATGGTGGCCGACGTGCAGTTGGCGACCGGCCGCAATCTCGACATCGTGCAGCAGGCCGAGTCGCTCGGCTCGTACGGTGCCGACATCGTCGCCGACTACGACAGCTACACCACCGCCAGTGCGATGGTCGAGACCGCCGATCGGTTGAACGAGGCCGAGGCGACCCCGCAGCAGTACCTGCTGCTCGTGGGTGGGCTGCGCTCGCTCGCCCGCAGCGACCACGCCGCACGGAGCGTGCTGGATTCGTACCTGCTGCGGGCCATGGCGCTGTCGGGCTGGGCACCCGGACTCGGTGAGTGCGCGCGCTGCGGCACCGTCGGCGAGCACGACTACTTCCTTCCCCAGCTCGGCGGCGTCATCTGTTCGACGTGCGCGCCGGCCGGCTCTCCTCGGGTCGCGCGCGACACAGTCGATCTGCTGCGCTCGCTCATGGCGGGGGAGTGGGATGCCGTCGACGCCGCCGCCGGGCGCACCACCGCCGCCGCGTCGGGGCTCGTCGCCGCCTACGCCCAGTTCCATCTCGAACGGGGCATCCGTTCGCTCTCGCACCTGGAGGCGCATCCGTGACCCCGAAGCCCTTCACCCACCGCGACGCCGTGCCCTACCGTCCCCTCGACTGGACGGAGCAATATCCGCCGGCCTACCCGAAGGGCGCGGTGCCGGAGCACGTCGCCATCGTCATGGACGGCAACGGACGCTGGGCGAACCGGCAGGGTCTCACCCGCGTCGAGGGCCACCGGGCGGGCGAAGCGGCGCTGCTCGACGTCGTCGCCGGCGCGATCCAGGCCGGGGTGAAGCACCTGTCGGTGTACGCCTTCTCGACCGAGAACTGGTCGCGCTCTCCGGACGAGGTGCGCTTTCTCATGGGCTTCAACCGCGAGGTGCTGCACCGCCGTCGCGATCAGCTCAACGAGTGGGGGGTGCGCATCCGCTGGTCGGGCCGCAAGCCGCGCCTGTGGGGCTCGGTCATCAAGGAGCTGCAGCACGCCGAACGCCTCACCGAGGGCAACTCCACGCTGACGCTCACCATGTGCGTGAACTACGGCGGGCGCGTCGAGATCGTGGATGCCATGCGGCGCATCGGCGACGACATCGCCGCAGGCCGGCTCAAGCCCTCGGCGGTGACCGAGAAGCTGATCCGCAAGAACCTCTACCAGCCCGACATGCCCGACGTGGATCTGTTCGTGCGATCGAGCGGCGAGCAGCGCACGTCGAACTTCTTGCTGTGGGAGTCGGCGTACGCCGAGATGGTCTTCCTCGACACGTTGTGGCCCGACTTCCGACGTACGCACCTGTGGGACGCGATCGGGCTCTACCTGTCGCGCGACCGTCGCTTCGGCGGCGCGATCGACACCCCCACCGCCTGATTCCGGCGAAGATGCCGCCAACGGAATAGATCACAAGCTCGAGAGGTTGCACGCGATATGACGGATGCCATCAAGATCGACGTGTGGAGCGACATCGCCTGCCCCTGGTGCTACATCGGCAAGCGCAACCTCGAGAACGGGTTGGCCGCGACCGCCGCCGATGACGACGCCCCCGTCGTCGAGATCGAATACCACTCGTTCGAGCTCTCGCCCGACACCCCCGAAGACTTCGACGGCGGCGAGGTCGACTACCTCTCGCAGCACAAGGGCATCTCGCCCGAGTCCGCGCGCGAGATGCTCGACCGCGTCACCGGCGTCGCCGCCGACGCGGGGCTGACCTACCGCTTCGACATCCTCAAGCACACCAACACGGTGAAGGCGCACGAGCTCCTGCACTTCGCGAAAGAGAACGGGCGTCAGCTCGAGCTCGCCGAACTGCTCATGTCGGCGTACTTCCTCGAGGGTCGCCACGTCGGCCGCGACGACGACCTCGTCGACCTCGCGGTGGAGGCGGGCCTCGACGCCGACGCGGCACGCGAGGCCCTGGCCTCGCAGCGTTACCGCGCGGCCGTGCGCGCCGACCAGGAGCAGGCGCAGCAGTTCGGGATCACCGGCGTGCCGTTCTTCGTCATCGACGGCAAGTACGGCGTGAGCGGTGCGCAGCCGGTCGAGGCGTTCACGCAGATCGCCCGCCAGGTCTGGGGCGAGCGTCGCGAGGCGTCGGAGACCGCCGACGCGTGAAGCTTCTCCACAGCGGTGCCCGTCCCGGCGTCTGACCGGACCGGGCACCGCTGTCTCGTGAGGTCTGGGAGAATGAACGAGTGAATACGGCATTGGCTCCGGCGCGGACGCTCCGCATCGGCAACATCGAACTCGACGCCCCCGTCGTGCTCGCCCCCATGGCCGGCATCACGAACACCGCGTTCCGTCGACTGTGCCGCGAGTACGGCGCCGGCCTGTATGTCAGCGAGATGATCACGACGCGTGCCCTGGTGGAGCGCAACGAGACCACCCTGCGCCTCATCCGCCACCACGAGTCCGAGACCCCCCGCTCGATCCAGCTCTACGGCGTGGATCCCGCGACGGTCGAAGCGGCGGTGCAGATGATCGTCGACGAGGACCACGCCGACCACATCGACCTCAACTTCGGCTGCCCGGTCCCCAAGGTCACCCGGCGCGGCGGAGGAGCGGCCCTGCCGTGGAAGCTCTCGCTGTTCCGTGAGATCGTCGAGCGCGCCGTGCGCGCCGCCGGTGACAAGCCGCTCACGATCAAGATGCGCAAGGGCATCGACCCCGACCACCTCACCTACCTCGAGGCCGGACGCATCGCCGAGGGCGCGGGAGTGGCATCCATCGCCCTGCACGCCCGCACGGCATCGGAGTTCTACTCGGGTCACGCCGACTGGAACGCGATCACCACGCTCAAAGAGACCGTGACCGGCGTTCCCGTCTTGGGCAACGGCGACATCTGGTCGGCCGAGGACGCGGTGCGCATGATGGCCGAGACCGGGTGCGACGGTGTCGTCGTCGGCCGCGGCTGCCTCGGGCGTCCCTGGTTGTTCGGCGATCTCGCGCGGGCCCTCGGCGGCCCCGACGCCGCCCACGGCGCCCCCGTCGACGCGACCCTCGGGTTCGTCGCGCGCGCCTTCCGCCGTCACGCCGAGCTGCTCGTGGAGTTCTTCGACGACGAGGGGCGCGGATGCCGTGACATCCGCAAGCACGTCGCCTGGTACTTCAAGGGCTACCCCGTCGGCGGCGAGCTGCGAGCCAGCCTCGCGACGGCCTCGACCCTCGACGAGATCGACGAGCTGCTGGCGACGATGGAGCTCGACGCGCCGTACCCCGGCGCCCCGGCCGAGGGTCAGCGCGGGCGGGCGGGCACGCCCAAGCGCCCGGCCCTGCCCGACGGATGGCTCGACTCGCGCGAGATCGGCGACGCCGCCGGCCGCGCCCTCGCCGACGCCGAACTGGACCACAGCGGTGGCTGAGCTGAGCACGGCGACCGCTCGTCCGCTCGGCTACGTCGACGCCGACGCCGCCCGCTTCCACGTCGAGAAGCACCGTTCGCAGCGCGACGACTTCGCCCGAGATCGCGCGCGCGTGCTGCACTCCGCCGCCCTGCGGCGCCTCGCGGCGAAGACGCAGGTGCTGAGCCCCGCCAGCCCCGCCGACTTCGCCCGCAACCGACTCACGCACTCGCTCGAGGTCGCGCAGGTGGGCCGCGAGCTGGCGACGGCCCTGCAGCTGTCGCCCGACGTGGTCGACACGGCCTGCCTCAGTCACGACCTCGGTCACCCGCCCTTCGGTCACAACGGCGAACGCGCCCTCAACGACTGGGCGGCCGACATCGGCGGCTTCGAGGGCAACGCGCAGACGCTGCGGATCCTCACGCGCCTGGAGCCCAAGACCTTCGGCGCCGACGGCGAGCCGTTCGGGCTCAACCTGACGCGCGCGAGCCTCGACGCGACCTGCAAGTACCCCTGGACGGTCGACGAACCCGTCCCCGATCCGGGCGGGCGGCTCAAGTTCGGCGTCTACCCCGACGACGAGCCCGTCTTCCACTGGATGCGTGGGGGAGCGCCCGCGCGCCAGCGCTGCATCGAGGCCGAGGTCATGGACCTCTCCGACGACATCGCGTACTCGGTGCACGACTTCGAAGACGCCATGGTCAACCGCTACATCGACCCCGCCCGCCTGGCATCCAGGGTGGGCCGTGACGGTCTGCTCGACGCGATCCAGAGATGGGTCGGCTACGACTTCGTGCGCGACGACCTCGCCGAGGGGCTCGAGCGGCTCATGTCGATGCCCGAGTGGATCCCCTCGTTCGACGGCACACGCCCCGCCCTCGCTCGCCTGAAGAACCTCACCTCCGACCTCATCGGCCGCTTCGCGCGCGCGGCGACCGCGGCGACGCGCGAGGCCTACCCGGCCGACGAGCTCACCCGCTATCGCGCCCACGTGATCGTCCCGGCCGAGGTCGAGACCGAGATGGCCGTGCTGAAGGGCATCATCGGGGCCACCGTCGTGTCGATCGACGGCCGAAAGGTGCTCTACCGCGAGCAGCGCCACGTGCTGAAGCGCCTGGCATCCGCCCTCTGGGAGAACCCCGGCGCGCTCGACGCCCTGCACGCCCCCGACTTCGAGGCCGCCGCCGACGACACTGCACGTCGCCGGGTGGTCGTCGACCAGGTCGCCAGCCTCACCGACCAGCTCGCGATCGCCTGGCACAACCGCCTGGTGGGCGACGTCGACGCCGCCGAGCTGGGCGTCTGGGCGCCGGGCACCCGCGCACCCCGCGGAGCGGATGCCTGATGGCGCGCATCCGCCAGTCCGACATCGACGAGGTCAAGGGGCGGGTCAACATCGCCGACGTCGTCGGTGAACGCGTCGCCCTGAAGTCCGCGGGCGTCGGGTCGATGAAGGGCCTGTGCCCGTTCCACGACGAGCGCAGCCCCAGCTTCCACGTGCGGCCGCAGGTGGGCTACTACCACTGCTTCGGATGCGGCGAGTCGGGCGACGTCTACTCGTTCCTGCGCGCGATGGACCACGTCTCGTTCACCGAGGCCGTCGAGCGCATGGCGGCGCGCGTCGGCTACACGCTGCACTACGAAGACGGCGGCGGGCCGGCTCCCGAGACGACCGGGCGGTCGCGCCTGTACGCGGCGAACGCCGCCGCCGCCGAGTACTTCCGCGCCCAGCTCATGACGCCCGAGGCCGAGACCGGGCGCCGCTTCCTCGGCGACCGCGGGTTCGACGCCGGCGCCGCCGCGCACTTCGGCGTGGGGTACGCGCCGAAGGGCTGGTCGCACCTCATGGACCACCTGCTCGCCCAGAAGTTCACGCGCGATGAACTGTTGCAATCCGGACTCGTGTCGCAGGGGCAGCGTGGCGTGTACGACCGTTTCCGCGGCCGGCTGGTCTGGCCGATCCGCGACATCACCGGTCAGGTCATCGGGTTCGGGGCGCGCAAGCTCTACGACGACGACCAGGGCCCGAAGTACCTCAACACCCCCGAGACGCCGGTCTACAAGAAGGCCCAGGTGCTGTACGGCCTCGACCTGGCCAAGCGCGACATCTCGCGCTCGCACCGCGTGGTCGTCGTCGAGGGCTACACCGACGTGATGGCCTGCCACCTCGCGGGCATCACCACCGCGATCGCCTCATGCGGAACGGCCTTCGGCAGCGACCACATCACGGTGCTCCGCCGCGTCATGGGAGACGACAGCGCCTCGGGCGAGGTGGTGTTCACTTTCGACCCGGATGCCGCGGGGCAGAAGGCGGCGCTGCGCGCCTTCGCCGACGAGAAGCGCTTCGCCGCCCAGACGTACGTGGCCGTGGCCCCCGAGGGTCTCGATCCGTGCGACCTGCGCCTGCAGCGCGGCGACGGTGCCGTGCGCGCGCTCATGGAGAACAAGGCGCCGATGTTCGAGTTCGTCATCGACCAACGGCTCAAGGACTTCGACCTGTCGAGCGTCGAGGGGCGCGCCGGTGCCCTGCGCGCCGCGGCCCCGATCGTGGCCGACATCCGCGACCCGGCGCTGCGTCCGGGCTACGTCCGCGTGCTCGCCCGACGCCTCGGCCTCGACCTGCCCGAGGTCGGGAGCGCCGTCGAGCGTGCCGCGCGCGGCGCGGACCGTGCCGAGAAGCGTGATACGCAGCGCGGGGGAGCGGGCGAGACGGAGCGCCCCGTGATCGCGCAGTCGGTGAGCCTGGCTTCGCTGCCCAACACGCGTGACGTCGCCCTCGAACGCGGCGCGATGATGGCCTTCCTGCAGTACGGGCATCGCATCGAGCCCGACCTGTTCCTGCGCGCCCTGCAGTCGCCGTTCGGACACCCCGCCCTCGAGGCCGTGCGCAGCTCGCTGGCCGCCACCGATCTGTCGCAGCCCGGGTGGGCCGTGGCCGCCGTCGAGGCGGTGCGCGAGCCTTTCCGCACCCTGGCCGCCGAGCTGTTGACGGCCGAGTTCCCGGCCCGCACCGAAGACGGCGCGGTCGCCTCGGCCAACGACCTGGCGCGAGGACTCCTCGTGCGCGAACTGGAGCGGGAGAAGAACGAGCTGCTGCGCGGCATCCAGCGGGTTCCCGCGGACTCCGAAGAGGGCCGCCGCCTGCGCATCCGACTGCGCGAACTGGACGGCGACCGCCAACGACTCGTCGCGCAGTAGGGACGCGCTGCTGGCATCGGCCCCCGTGGTGGGCGAGGATGAAGGAATGCCCCGGTCCCACGACACCGACGTCGCCCTCCGTGCCGACGACCTCTCGCTCGCTCGCAGCGGCGTCCGCGTCATCGACGGGATCACGTTCTCGTTGGGCGCGGGCCAGACCCTCGTCGTGCGCGGCGCCACGGGGTCGGGCAAGACCTCGCTGGTGTCGTTGCTCGCCGGCCATCCCGACGACGGGCTCACCGTGGTCGGGGGCGACGCCCGCGTGCACGGGATCTCG
Source organism: Microbacterium sp. CFBP 8801 (assembly GCF_014839455.1). Lineage (NCBI taxonomy): Bacteria > Bacillati > Actinomycetota > Actinomycetes > Micrococcales > Microbacteriaceae > Microbacterium > Microbacterium sp. CFBP 8801. The sequence continues at coordinate 398,747 of NZ_JACYNU010000001.1, forward strand.
GCGCGCCGGCCCGGGCGCGCCCGCCGGGAGTGGACGTTCCACACCGGCTACCTGCCGCAGGGCGCCGGCGCGGGGCTCCCGTCGCGCCTGACCGTGCAGGACGTCATCGCCGAACCGATCACGAGCCGCGATCGCAAGGTCAACACCCGGGCGCTGGCGGTGCGCGTCGCGACTCTGCTCGACGAGATGGAGCTCCCGCTCGGCACGGCTCCGAAGTATCCGTACGAGCTGAGCGCGGGGATGCGGCAGCGCGTCGCGCTCGCCCGTGCCCTCGTGCTCGAACCGCGGCTGTTCGTCGCCGACGACCTGTACGCCAACCTCGACGTCGAGGTGCGCGCCGCCGCCCGTGCCTCGATCCTGCGCCGCCGTGACGAGCGCGGCATGGCGACACTGGTCGTCACGAACGACGCCGATGCCCCCCGTGACCTCGACGCCGACGTGCTGGTTCTGCACGCCGGGCACGCCGTCGCGTTCGGCCACAGCGTGGAGGCTCTGCAGTGGACACCCGACGGCACGCCCGAGCGACGTCTTTCGGCGGGCTGATTTTTCGCACGCCCCCGCGTGCTGTTAGTATCGTTGGGTTGCCCACCGCAAGGTGCGCACGATCCTCGGTAGCTCAATTGGCAGAGCAGTCGGCTGTTAACCGACAGGTTCTTGGTTCGAGTCCAAGCCGGGGAGCGAGAGTACCGCGTCATCTAACGTGGCTCTCACCTTAGGCCCGGGCTTCCACCCCGGGCCTTTCCTCTTTTCCGGGCGATCATCGCGGGCCCGGGACGGGCGAGTCGCACGTCTCGCGCTCTGAACGGCGGCCTCCTGTGCGCGGCGTATGGGAGCGGTTCCATTAGACTCGCTCCGGCCGTCGCTCGGCGGCCGGAGAGGACGCCGCCGTGACCGCACCCGCAGCCCCCGCGCGCCGCGATCTCCAGGGGCTCCGGGCGCTCGCCGTCGTGGCCGTGGTCGCCACGCACCTGACGGGATGGCCGCGCGGAGGCTTCGTCGGCGTCGACGTGTTCTTCGTGCTCTCGGGGTTCCTGCTCACCGGCATCGTGCTGCGCGATCTGGACGCCTCCGGCACCGTGCGCCTGTCGGCGTTCTTCGCCCGACGCCTCCGACGCCTTCTGCCCGCGGCCCTCGTCGTGCTGGCCGCCACCGTGGGCGCCGCCTTCGTGGTGTTCCCCGGTACCCGCGCCGAGAGCATCGTGGGCGACGCTCTCGCCGCCGTCGGCCTCGTCTCGAACTGGCGCTTCGCCCTCGAGGGACGCGACTACTTCTCCACCATCGCCGTCTCACCACTGCAGCACTTCTGGTCGCTGTCGATCGAGGAGCAGTTCTCGCTGCTCTGGCCCCTCCTCGTCATGCTGCTCGTGCTGGCGCTGCCCGTCGCGCGTCGGCGGGGTTCCGCGGCGCGCGTCGCGGTGGGCCTGCTGTCGAGCGCCGTGGTTCTGGCATCCGCTGCTCTCGCCTGGGTGCAGACCCCGCTCGACCCGAGCGTGGCGTACTTCTCGACCGGAACCCGCGCGGGCGAACTCGCGACCGGCGCCGTCGTCGCGACCCTCGTGCCGCTCCTGCTCCGGATGCCGAGCCCCCTGCGCGCCCTGCTCTCGTGGGCCGGGGTGGCGCTCGTCGTCGCGTCGTTCTTCGTCCTCGATCCGACGGCGCCGTTCCCTGCCCCCTGGGCCGTGATGCCCGTCGCGGGCGCGGTGCTGGTGATCGCGGGCGGCACCGGGGGAGACCCGCGTCACCGCTCCCTCTTCGTCGTCTCGAATCCGCTGGCGGTCGCGATCGGCAACGCGTCGTACTCGCTGTACCTCTGGCACCTCCCCGTCATCGTCTTCGCCGGGGCGCTGCTGGCGCCCGGGCCCGCGGCCACCGGCATCACCGTGCTGGTGATGGTCGTGCTCACCGTCGCGACCTACCTCGGCGTCGAGCAGCCTCTGCACCGCTCGCCGTGGCTGGTCCGCCCGAACGGGGGCGCTCCGACCGCCGACGAAGTCACGGCCGCCTCGACCCCTGCCCTCGCCGAGGTCGCGGTGCCGACGCCACGGGCCGCCGCGCTCGCGTCTCGCCCCGCCGGATGGGTGCCCGGGCAGCGGTACTACCCGGGACGGCGAGCGACCGAGAGCGCGAGCACCGAGGCGGTCGCTCCGGAACCGGCCCCCGCTGCAGAAATCACCCCGCCCCAGCCCACGCCGGTGCCCACCCCGGCGCCGGCCCGGCGCTCCGGCGACTCCTGGGCCGAGTGGAGAACGCGCTTCGCCCCGCGCATCGCCCTGGCCGGCGCCACCCTGGCGATCGGGGCCGGAGCGACCGTGCTCGCGGTGTTCGTCGCGTACGGGGCGCCGGTCATCGTCGCGCCCGCCGCACCCGTCGCCGCCGCTCCGGTGGCCGACGCCGGCGCCGCCCTCGCCGCTTTGCAGGGCGAGCTCGCGGCTGCGACGACGGCGTCGAGCTGGCCCGATCTGCATCCCTCGCTCGACGAGGTGATGCGCGCCACCTCGGCCACCGATCCCGCGCACGACTGCTTCACCCCCGACATCGCTCCCGACGCCGGCCGCTGCACGTGGGGGAACGCCGACGCTCCGCGGCACCTTTACCTGGTCGGCGATTCCAGCGCGATGGCCTACGCGCCCGCCTTCCGAGCCCTCGCCGACGCGAGCGGCGGAGCGTGGCGCGTCACGACCGTCGGAATGTACGGATGCCGTTTCACCGACGCCCTCATCGAGAGCCGCGACCCCGCGGTGACGGCCGGGTGCGCCGGGCGCAAGTCCGACATCGCCGCGATGGTCGCGGCCGACCCCGCCGACCTGCTCGTCGTGTCGAACGCCTACACGCTCGCCCGCACGGTCGACGGGCGGGACCTCAACGCCGCGGAGCTGGCATCCGGGGTCGCGAACGAGGTCTCGGGGTGGGCGCCGGCCGGGCACACCGTGTTCCTCGCGCCTCCGCCGCACGGCGCCGACCTGGGACGCTGCTACTCCCCGCTCACGGGCCCGGCGGCGTGCCTCGCCGCCGTCGACGACGTGTGGACGCAGATGCAGGCCGCCACCGAGGCGCAGGCGGCCGCCACCGGCGAGGCGGCGATCGACGCGTTGCCGTTCTCGTGCTGGCAAGGAGTGTGTCCCGCCTTCGCCGGCGACACACCCGTGCGGTACGACGACATGCACCTGACACCGGCGTTCGCCGAGCGCCTCGCGCCGATCCTGCGCGACGAGCTCTCGGCCCGCGGACTGTACTGACGGCCCCGCGCGCTCGCTCGGCTGACAGGCTGGGGGAGTGACCTCGCCCCCCGATCCCCGCTCCCTCGACCTCGACGCGCTCCGATCGCGCCTGCTCTCGGAGCGCGGTGGCACGGTCGACGACAGCATCCCGCAGCTGGCCGACGCCGATCCCGACCTGTGCGCTCTCGCCCTGGCGCTGCCCGACGGCACCGTGCGCACCAGCGCCCAGGCCGATGTGCCGTTCAGCGTGCAGTCGGCGGTCAAACCCTTCCTCTTCGCGCTCGCCCTCGTCGACACCGACGGAGAAGCCCTCGATCTCGTGGGCATCGAACCCACCGGTGAGGCCTTCGACGCGATCAAGCTCGAAAGCGGCACCGGTCGGCCGCCGAACCCGATGGTCAACGCGGGGGCGCTGCTGACGGCCTCACTCGTCGAGGGAGACGGCCCCGACGAGCGCAGCGCGCGGATCGCCCGGGGCCTCTCGGCCTTCGCCGGCCGCGACCTGCTCGTCGACGAGCAGGTCGCGCACAACGAGCATCTGCTCGGCGACCGCAACCACGCCCTCGCCCACCTCATGCGGGCCGAAGGCGCGCTGCAGCCCTCGGCCGACGACGCGGTGGCCGTATACGCCCGCGCGTGCGCAACCCTCGTCGATGCCGAGACCCTCGCGGTCATGGGCGCGACCCTCGCGCTCGGCGGCGTGAACCCCTGCACCGGCGAACGCGTCGTCTCCGCGCGCGTGGCCCGCGACGTCGTCTCGGTCATGGCGACCTGCGGGGTGTACGACGGGTCGGGGCGGTGGATGCGCGCGGTCGGCGTGCCCGCGAAGTCGAGCGTGTCGGGGGCGATCGTGCTGTCGGCGCCGGGGCGTCTGGGAGCCGCGGTCGTCAGTCCGCCCCTCGACGGTCAGGGCACGAGCGTGCGCGGCCGTCGGGCGAGCGAGATGCTCAGCGACGACCTGCAGCTGCACAGCTTCGCGGTCTGAACGCGCTTCTCCATCGACGCCGGAGGGCGCGCCCCGTGCATCTCGACCCGCACTACCCGTGCGTGTGAGAGCATCGGCGTGACCCCCCGATCCCCGCCTGATCTCGCAGGAGAACCGATGCCCCCCGTCGCGCGCCGCCGCGCCTCACGCAGCGTGTCCGTCGGCGTCGTCGCCGCCCTGGCCGCCACCCTCACGGGCTGCGGGCAGGGGACGAACGTCTCCGAGGACTACGCCCAGATCTGTCAGGACAACGCGACCGAGAAGCGCCTGCCCGACGACGACTGCAACAACCACGGCGGCGGGGCGCACTGGTACTTCCTGCCCCTCGGGTCGGGGAGTCGCGCGGTCCCGGCCGTCGGCCAGCCCGTCGCGGGCGGCGTCGACACCCTGCCGGGCGGAAAGACCGCGGCCAAGGGCATCTCGGGCGACGGCGCGAGCGTCTCGCGCGGTGGGTTCGGCGGCTCGGGATCCGACGGAAGCCACGGCGGCTGATGCGCCGCATCGAGCTCGAGCCGCGCCCCGACTGGGAACGCACGATCAAGCAGTCCGGCCTCATCTACTCCCGCTCCCTGCGCGACGACGGCACGGCGGTCGAGTACTGGAACGACGGCGCGGCCTACGTCTTCACCCTTCCCGAGGTCGAGGAACTGGAGCGGCAGACCGAGGAGCTGCACCGCATGTGCCGCGAGGCGGCCCGCTACCTGGCATCCGGAGAACTCGGCTCGCTCGGGCTCACCCCGAAAGCGTTCGAGCTCGCGCAGTGGTCGCTCGAGCAGGACGAACCCGACGTGTACGCCCGCTTCGACCTGGCGTACGCCGGCGACGGCACCCCGGCCAAGATGCTCGAGTACAACGCCGACACCCCCACCGGACTCATCGAGGCCTCGCTCACGCAGTGGTTCTGGCTGCAGGACCGCATCAAGACCGGTGCGCTCCCCGCCGACACCGACCAGTGGAACGGCCTGCACGAAGCGCTCGTCGCGCGGTGGCGCACCCTGCTGCACCGCTCGCTGAACGAGGGCGAGGGCGGTCGCCTGTTCGTCGCGCACTCGGATGCCGACATCTACGGCGAGGACTGGGACACCGTCGCCTACATGCGCGATCTCGCCGCCGAGGCGGGGTGGGAGCACACCGGCATCGAGATGAAGGACATCGGCTGGCACCACGGCGCGCGCCAGTTCGTCGGCGTTCCCGAGGCGTGGGGCTCATCCCGCAGCATCGCCGCGCTGCCCGGCGACACCCCGGGCACCCAGTACCCCGTCATCCGCAACCTCTTCAAGCTGTACCCGTGGGAAGACCTGGTCTCGGGTGAGGATCGGGTCATCGGCGACCAGGAGTTCGGCGCCCTTCTCATCGCCGGACGCGGACTCTTCGGCCGCTGGTACGAACCGGCGTGGAAGATGTTCCTCTCGAACAAGCTGCTGCTGGTCGCGCTGTGGCGGATGTACCCCGGGCACCCGAACCTGCTGCCCGCCTACGCCGACGGCCCGAACGGCATGACCGACTTCGTGGTCAAACCCGTCTTCGGCCGCGAGGGCGACGGCATCCGGGTGCACCGCGCCGACGGCAGCGTCGCCTCGAACGGTCAGGAGTACCGACGCGAAGGCACCGGGCGCGAGCGCGTATGGCAGCAGTACCACGAGCTGCCCGACTTCCGCGGGTCGCGGGGCAGCAATCACCCCGTGCTCGGGTCGTGGGTGGTCGACGACGAGGCGCACGGGGTCGGCATCCGCGAATCCGACGGACCCATCACCGACTACTACTGCCGCTTCGCCCCGAACATCATCGAGGGCTGAGACCGGGCGGACCGCTCAGGCGTCGATATCGTCGACGCCCGGCATCCACGAGACGCCGGGCTTGCCCCACTTGCGCTTCTTCGCGATCTTCGCGACGACCCGGCTGTCTTCGTCGTCGAGGCGGTCGACGTACAGGATGCCGTCGAGGTGATCGAACTCGTGCTGCAGGATGCGCGCGCGCCACCCGGTGACCTCGACGCGCACCGAATGCCCGTCGAGATCGGTGCCCGTCATCAGCGCGGCCTCGGACCGTCGCAGCGGGAAGCGCTCCCCGGGGAACGACAGGCACCCCTCCGACTCGTCGTCGGGATCGGGGTACCCCGGCTCAGTCGGGCGGATCCAGAGCTCGGGGTTGATGACCACGCCGCGCCAGGGGAGTCCCTCGTCGTCCTCGTACGTGTAGGTGAAGATGCGCAGGCCCACACCCACCTGCGGCGCCGCGAGACCGACACCGGGGGCGGCGTCCATGGTCTCGAACATGTCGGCCACGAGGGTGCGCACCTCGTCGGTGATCTCGTCGACGCGGGCAGCGGGGGCGTGCAGCACGGGATCGCCCATGATGCGAATCGGGAGTACGGCCACGTCTCCAGCCTAACCAGCGGGCGGACCGTTATCGTCGAGGGGTGATCCCGCTCGATGTCTCCCTGACCGACGGTATCGACGATCTCGTCGGCATCTTCCGCGATCCGCGCATCCTTCTCGGCATCCCGCTCGCCCTTCTCGGCGCGGTGTTCATGTCGTTCGGAGCGCAGTACCAGCACCGGGGCGTGCAGAAGGTGGAGCGCCTTTCGGGCAAGACCACCGGCGGCCTCTCGCGCAAGCAGCTCACCTCGCTGCTGACGCGTCCGTCGTGGGTCGCGGGCACCGTGATGCTCGCGCTCGCCATCGTCTGCCAGCTCGGGGCGCTCTCTGTCGCGCCGCTCATCCTGGTGCAGCCACTCGGCGCGATCGCACTCGTCATCACGACGGTGCTGAACGCCCGGGTCTCTCACCACAAGCCCACCCGGCAGTCGCTCATCGCGATCGCCCTGTGCGTCGGCGGCATCTTCATCTTCGTGACCATCGCCGCGTTCTTCGCCACCGAGCACGTGGTCACCGAGCGCGAGCTGCTGATCATCCTCGGCATCCTGGCCGTGGTCGTCGTGGTCTTCGGTGCCTTCTGGATGCTGGTGCGCCGCCGCGCGCAGGCCCTGTTCTACATCATGGCCGCCGGCGTCATCTACGGCTTCGTGGCCACCCTCGCCAAGGTCATCATCAGCCGCATCCAGGCCGGCAACTTCGAGTGGCTCACCCTTCTCTGCGTCGTCGCGCTGGTCGCCGCCGTCGCCGTCGGCGCCTACTTCGTACAGACCGCCTACTCGGTCGGCCCGCCCGACCTGGTCATCGCCGGACTCACCGTGATCGACCCGATCGTGGCCGTGCTGATCGGCCTGCTGGTGCTGGGCGAGGCGTCGACCGCCCCCGCGTGGGCGTTGATCGGCTTCGTCATCGCCGGCGCGATCGCCACGTGGGGCGTCATCCAGCTCACCAAGCACCACCCCCAGATCGCCGGCGACGGCAAGCCCGCCAAGCCGCGCGTGCGCTGAGCGGGATGGTGAGCCTTCGCCGGGCTGCGTCGGCGGTCTGCGCGGACGACGTCCGCCGTCGGGTCTCGATCTTGGCTCGGGCGTACTTCGCGTTGCAAGCCGCCGGCGGTGCAGTCTGGTGGGTGGGCGTGTTCACCATGCCTTTCGTCCGGGAGGCGACGCTGGGCGGCCTCGACCCCGTTCCAGTGGCGGCCCTCGACGTTCCGCTCTTCGTGGTCGCCTCCGCCGCCGCCGCGGTGATACCCAGTCGAGGATCCCGGTGGGCGGCCAGCATCGCGACGACGTGGACGCTCGTCGTGACCGTCCTGCTGTTCGCCTACGCCACCGTCACCACTCACGCGGGCGGGGGAGTCGTCCTCATGATCGCGGCATCCACCGGGTCGGTGGGCGCGTGGTTCCTGCTCGTTCTCGGGCGGATCCCCACGACGTGGATTCTGATCGGACCGTTCGCCTTTCGTCCGGCACGCACACGTCGTACACCCTGGGCGCACATTGCAGCGACGGCGGCTCAGATCGTCGTGTTCTGGGGCGTCTGCCTCGTCGTACTGCCCCTCGTCATCTCGGCGCTCGAACAGCGATGGCGCTTGGCGGTCCCCACGCCGGAGGGCACGGTCGCGGCCGGCGTGGTCGTCGTGGTGGCCGCCAGTGCGCTCGGACTCTGGTCTGCCGCGTCGTTGACGACGCGCGGGGACGGCACGCCCCTGCCCTCGGCGATGCCGAACCGTCTGGTGATCGTCGGGCCGTACCGGATCATCCGCAATCCGATGGCCGTCGCCGGTATCGCCCAGGGCGTCGGCGTCGGGCTGATGCTGTCGTCGTGGATGGTCGTCGCCTACGCCCTCGCCGGCTCTCTCGTGTGGAACTACGCGATCCGCCCGCATGAAGAAGCCTCCCTCGCCGCGACCTTCGGCGACGAGTACGCCCGCTACCGGCACGCGGTGCGGTGCTGGGTTCCTCGGCTGAGGGCACCGCGCTGAGCAGATCGCGCGGGCACGTCATACCGGGCCCCGCTTTCTCGCCGGACGACGGATGCCGGTAGGCTCGTCGTCGCTGGGGGCGGTGGCCAAGCTGGTCAAGGCAGCGGGCTCATAACCCGACGAGCGTGGGTTCAAGTCCCACCCGCCCCACAAGAACCGCGTAAATACGCGGAGAACCCGTGTACAGAAGGTGTATGTATCGGCATGTGGTCCGGAAATGGGGCCACTTTTGGATGCCTGACGAAAAGGGGTCCGAGTAGCACGGAGAAGTACGGGTTGACGCTGAGGCTCACTGAAACGTACCGAGACCTACCGACCGGTACAGGTCAAAGCGGGTCAGCTGGAGGCGCAGCGGGGCTCTCCGAGCTCATAGCGACGCACCTCAGATCCCCGTAGATCGCTATGGAGCAAGCTTCCGCTTCGCTCCCGTGATGGAACCTGCTCGTGCTCCTTCAAGGCCGCGCCGAGGCGCGGATCAACGAGGCAAGAGCATGATTGTGGGGAACAGGGGCGCACTCCTATCAAAGGTTTGTGGATGCTCATCTGGCGCATTGGTCGTTTTCGAAGCAACGTCCACGGGTGCGCTTATGTCCCGCGACCAGCTAGACCGCTAGCCTCGGTGTCGACGGATTCGCCGACTTGAAGGCTTCTGAATGACTGATGCTGGACGCCCGCCCCGCCCTGTGTTCCCCACCGCTGCGCGAGCAGAAGAGCCGACAGCGTCGCCTGAAACCCTATTTGGCGAGCTTCCTCGTCGGCGCGATGGAGTCGGAGCCCTGTGGTCGCATCAGGTCGATCAGATGCGCGAGTACCACCAAGCCCATCTAGAAGATCCCGATGTCGCTCTCGAGTTGCCGACCGGATCGGGGAAGACGCTGGTAGGTCTTCTCATTGCGGAATGGCGGCGTAGGAAGTACCAACACCGGGTTGTTTATGCCTGCCCTACAAAGCAGTTGGCGTTGCAAGTCGCTGAGGCGGCCGAGCGTCAAGGGATCAAGGCGCACGCGCTCATCGACTCGCATCGCAATTGGGAGGCTCGGGAGCTCTCCGCGTATACGCGCGCGCAGGCTCTTGCGGTGACCACCTACTCCCACGTCTTCAACTCTCACTCGCAGTTCGCTGGCGCGAAGACTCTGCTCTTCGACGACGCCCACGCCGCAGAGGGTTACGTCGCTGAGGCTTGGTCTCTTGAGGTAGGCAACGGATCGAGTGTTTACAATGACCTCTTTGATGCAATTGGGGACGCCGTCGACCCGCACCTCGCTGCACGAATGACTGGCGACGGGCCAGATACAGTCACGACCAGCGAGGTTCGTCTGTTGCCGCAAGGCGCGGTGAGTGCGCGGATCCCTGAGATCCTCGCAGTGCTCGACGCCGGATTGACTAATGGATCCGACGCTTGGTGGCGGTTCCGAATGATCCGCGAGCACCTGGCATCTTGCCTTTTCTACGTTGCACGGAGCGGCTGGTATATCCGCCCAATGATCCCCCCGACTTTCGAGCACGTGCCCTTCACGGGCCCTGGGCAGCGGATCTACCTCTCAGCTACGCTCGGCGAGGCCGGCGAGCTTGAACGTGCCTTTGGTCGCGGTGCGATCTCGCGTATCGCTTCTCCCGAGGCTTGGGAACGAACCGGCAGCGGGCGACGGTTCTTCGTTTTTCCCGATCTTGCAGAGTTCGACTCAGCCGAGGACGCCACCGTTGTCCCGCCGCCAGCAAGTTCGGACGAACTGGACGGTGTCGACGTTGTCGAAGAGCCATCAGCTCTGCAACGTATCGCCGCGCTTGCCGAGAAGCATCTCATCCTCACTCAGGCATTGTCCGCGGCGAAACAGATTGCCAAACTCATCGGGACCCCGAAGTCTGAGCTAATCGTTGCCTCAGACACCACCGTCCAAACCTTCAAGGACGCTGAGCGAGGGACTCTGCTCGCGCCGAATCGCTACGACGGCATGGACCTTGCCGACAAGAGCTGCCGTTTCATGGTGCTTGCAGACGTACCGGCGGCGTCACATCTGCAAGACAAGTTCCTTAGCGGGAAGCTGAGGGCGGGGGAGGTGCTAGCAGAGCGAATCCGCACACGAATTGTTCAAGGCGCTGGACGATGCACGCGAGGCCCACAGGATTGGGCGGTCGTTGCGATCCACGGTCAAGAGTTGCTGAGGTATCTGTCCGACCCCGACAACGTTACGTCGATGCCGGTTGAGCTTCAAGCAGAGATCGAGTTCGGTCTCGCTGCCAGCGCCACCAACTTCAGCAACCTCGTTGCCCTCACCCGCAGTGCGCTGGCGCAGGACGAGGACTGGCGCACGTACGGTGAGCGAGCGATAGCGGACAATCGAGCTCATGCTGAGCGCATCCCGCAACCGCTGTCGGCCCACTTGGCTGCTAGCGCAGTGCGAGAGGTGTCCGCTTGGCAGAAGGCGTGGCAGGGCGAATGGGAAGCAGCAGGTCGAGCCGCCGTCGCGGTTCTTGAGGGGCTCAGTGACAGCGGGGCTCGTTCCTACCGCGCTCTCTGGGCCTACCTCGCGAGCGCGTGGTTCGGGCTGTCGGCCGACGCCGGCAATGCCTTGGCACGCGCGCGCGCGGCTGAGTTGCTGAAGACAGCGCACGGCGCCGCCACCGGCGCGGTGTGGCTGCGCGAGATCCAACCGCTTCCGCCCGAAGACGTGGTTGCCGAGCCCTGGGATGAGGACGCCATCCAGCGAGTGCTTGCTCTAATCAGCGGACCGTTGCGTTCGAGCAGCGCCTTTTCGTCGCGCTCGCAAGCGATGCTCCATCAACTCGCACAGACCGAGGCCAGTCAGTACGAACTCGGCCTCGTCGAGCTGGGGCGCTTCCTGGGCGCGGACTCGTTCAAGCCGTCCGGCAAGGGGAAGACCGACGCTGCCTGGATCTGGGATGAGCTGTGGATGACCGTAGAGGCGAAGAGCGAGCAAACCACCGACAAATTGAGCATGGAGTACGTCCGCAAGGCGAACACTCAACTCGATTCGCTCGCCGCGGACAAGGACGCCGATGAATTTCCCCCGGGTTCGGTTGGCGTCATCGTCGCACCAAGCCAGCTGGTTGAACCGACCGCGGTTCCCATCGCAGCGCCGCACTTGTACCTCTGCACCCCGGACGAACTTCTCGATGTCGCGCACGCAGTTCACCGCGCGCTCGTCGCGATTCGTGCCGGCGTGAACGTGAACGACTCCGGTGCGGGCGCAGCGATCCAGCAGCACCTCTGGGATCACCGCGTTCTGCCAACGCAAGTGAAGGAGCGGCTGACGGGATACCCCATTCGTGGCACCCGCTAGTAGCCGTAGCTTTACGGGACGAACGGTGCGGCTCACTCCAACCGTCCTGCTTCACACGCGAGGCTGATGATCCGTACGGCTGTTTAGCTCGCGTCGGCCTCATCCGGTGCCCGCATCGTCGCGAAGCGAAGCGATGCTTGAAGGACTCGCTGGCGCGGGCGGCCGCTGCGAGACAACCGGTGAAACTGATGCCTCAAGTTCTAACGTTGGGGCGGAAGGGTGAAGGAGGCCAAGGTTGGCAGCACCTGGTCCGCGACGAAGTCGAGCAGCTCATGTCCAACCCCGACAACCTGGTCTCGGAACCCCGCCCCAGGTTCACCGAGCACGACGGTGTAAGACCATAGGCCTGCCATCGCGGCAGGATCGTGCATCTCGGCGGCCGTGGCCAGGAACACTTGGGGCTGCTCAGGTAACAACCGAACCGTGTGTCGACGCTGCTCCTGGGTTGTCGATGCCTCCGGATCAAGCGGCGCTGGAACGAACGCGACCCCGCCGGCCCCGCTGAGAGATGTGACGTGGAGTAGGCGGTGCTTGTCAATGTTATTGAGAATGCTGAGTCTCCAGAGCGGATGTCGTTCGCCCTCCGCGCTGCGATAAGGCTGAAGCGACTCGATGGCCTCTAGGGCCTCCGGCCGTATTCCAGGAAAAACGCCCAGGCTCCTGCTCGGCGCGTCCAACAGTATTGGGAAGGAAGTCGCGCGTGGCGGCTTGTCGACTGGCGTCCCGCCGGCAGCCAGCACTAGCAACCTCGCAACGTGGTCAAGGCAGGAACGAAGGTTGTGCAGGACCTCGCCGAACATGACGGCGATGGACAATGGCGGCGAAGGGACATGCGCGGTCACCGTATAGCTGCGGTGCGTGAGGTTCGGAACCACATCGAAGGTCGGGCTGTTACCCATCATGAATTGAAGGGCGAGCTGATCGATCTCGGCAAGAAGGGCGCCAGCTCTCAGTATCTTCGCCACAACGCCTTCCAGCTGGTCTGGAATCGGGGCGTAAGAGGTCTCGTGAGACTCGTCTTCGTTCGGGTTCACGACTAGCCCCCGCTGGGGTGCCGCGCGGACATGCTGGATCGCGCTGCACGCAGCATCGACTCGTCTTTCCAGTGTTCGAAGTCCGACGTCTCGCGAGCAGCCGTGATCCTGACGAATTCGTCCTCGCGTTCGGCAATCGCCTGAGGATCGAGCGGAGTCCAGGCGAAGGGATCGCTCGACACCGTCCATATAGGCGCCGGCTCCAGCAGATGATCCAGCGTGAGTACCAGCCGTCGATAGGTGTTGTCGGAGTTCTTGAGTTGCAGCGACAACATGGCTTCACCGGCGTCGCGGGCATACTGACAGACGGCTATGGCAGACCACGGCGACTCCAGTTCAAGGCACAGGGTGTCGAGCTTGTCGATCTCCGACGGGACGAGTCCGGCACTCGTCCGTTTCACCTCAACCGGAATGAATTCGGCGGAGCGTGTGAGAAGGAGGACGTCGGCCTCGCCTACAACTCTGCCGTCCCTCAATACCTCGGTTCCCGGATGCATGCCGATGAGCCGGTCACCTTGATAGCCCATGATGATTCCGTACAGATAACGTGCGACGAGCAGATGACCCATCGCGTCCGCCTCGTAAACTCGCCGCAGGCGCTCCGACAGCCGGTACTCGAACTCTAGGCTTGTCCGATTTCCGAATGGTGACCGGATCTCTCGGCCGCACCCGTGGCATCGGATCGGTGGCGAGAAGCTGTCGACGGGGAGCCACTGCTTCGCGCCGCATTCCACGCATGCGACGGAGAAGCCTTTGACGATCAGTTCGGCGCGTTCCGCCCACTGCAGCCACCACTTGGTAGCTGCAGTGCTGTTCCCGAGCGCTTTCTTGAACCGGTGGGACGTGTAGGACGGAAGCTCCTCGACAGCGTCAGCTACGGCGTCTCCGGGGCTCGCCTCTGTGCCGTTACGGCGAAGCCTGTCTCGATACCAAGCGAATCCCTGCCTCGTGGACATTTCCTCCAACAGGTTCAGCAGAGGCGCGTGGCAGAGGTGGCCGAGTTCCAGGAGGCCTCCAACTCCTCGTAATAGAGTGCTCGCGGCCGTACCGGGGACTGATTCTCGAACATCGAGGCCGCGGGTCGATGCGACCGAGCGGGCCAGCACGGAACGCGACGGCCAGGTAACTTGCCTGACGCGATCCGAGCGGCTGAGCGACATCCAGACCGAGCGGACCCCGCCGTGGAAAGACTCGCCACCGGTGTCTACCCGGAAATCGTCAGCCTCCGGAATCGGGCTGTCTGGGACTTCGAGATCAAACTGGAAACGCAGCACATCACTCAGATTGCGCTCTCTTCGCAGTTCTCGCTCAGTGCTTGTGTCGAGCGCTGTGTAACGAGCTGAACCATTCGCCCAAACAATCACTTCGTCACGACTCCAGCCAAAAACTCGGCCGAAGTCCAACACTTCAACCTGGTCGGCGAAGACAACGTTTTCGATCTCGGCACCATCGGGGCTCGCGAGATCCATCAATTGCTCGGTCGGCACCGTCGCGCTAGTCACGAGAATCCTGCGCGAACGGCTCATCCTCAGCCGTCCTACGCCTGGGTCGTCGAGCACCTCTTCAAGGGACTGCGCGTTGAATTCGTGAAGGGGGATGCCTATTGGCAGCGTGTATCGGTCACCATGCGCCGCCCGGAGGTTCCAAAGCAGCGCAACATCCTCGACGGCATCGGGTGCGCATACGACTAGGACATCCGGCCCGTAATGCCGCTTCAAAAAGTTTGCGTCAGGCAAGAGGGGGTCGGTCGCTCCAAGAGCCATCACGTTGGACGCTCCGTACCCAAGAGACAGCATCGAGCTACGTCGTGGGGTAGACACATCGCGAGTGACCTCCCCGGCTCGTGTGCGCAGGTCCGCTAGATTCCCCCGCGCGAGCACGCGGTTGACTTCAACGAAATCGTCAAAGGTCAAGTCTGAGACCCATTTACCCTGCTCAACGAGCCGAGGGTCGATGTCGTGGGGAAGCGCACCCAGGCACGCTGCGTAAATCGCGCGCCACGGATCGTCGGCGCTCAACTCGATTATCTCGAGCGTCGGCTGCTGCGCTTGCTTTCGGTAGGGAAGCAAGCCCAGCGCCAGTTGCCTGCCCCAGAAGGACATCTCGGGCGGAGAGTCGGGGGCCAAGGGGCGGAAGTCCATCCGATTCACTCTGGAGCCCACCACGCGGTCGACGTTGGAACCATGCAGTTTGACGCGGTAGAGGTCCGAGACCTCGCCCTCCCTGCCCACGGGAACAATAGGGTCCGCCGCACCGCCCCAAACTTGGCAGGCACGTTCTACCGCAGTGACGAACGTGTCTATGTCGCGTACCGGTATCACCTCGCGGGCGGGGCGTGCCGAAATTCGCACTTCGCGCGGACCGGAAAGCTTCTCGTCGTCTAGCAGAGGATGCATTAGACGATGTTCACACGGCCTGTTCTGTTTCGGAGCTACTTCGCAACTACGACCTGTGCCGGGTTGATGTTGGCTACCTGCGTGAGACGAAGCTGGGCCCGAATCCGTGCTGCCTTGTTCGACTCGTTCGTCATGCGCGCGCCTATTGCCCCGTCGCCTCTGCGATGTACCCCAAGGGCTGAGTCAGGTTGCCCAGCACGAAAACCGAGTTGGGCCCACCGCCTCACCCCCGGCGTCTCCCAGACGAGGCAAGTAGCAAGCGGCCGTAGTCTTCAGCCATGACGCTCATCGCGGCGGTTGCCTTCGAATCCGGAATTGCCATCGTTTCCGATACAAAGGTCACCTATGCGGAGGACGCTATTCAGAGCGCGAGAGTGTTCGACCTCGCGCTACCCAAGATCGTTCTCCTTCGCGACCAAATCGCCGTTGCGATCTCCGGTGAGCGGCCAATGGAGACCGTTCGTCAACTCGTGCAGCGGCGCGAGGACGACCTGGGCGACATCGTTGACCACCTGAGAGGTGTGAAAGACGCTGGTTTCATCGTCGCCTCAACCGCGGGCCCCTCCCTCTGGACGGTGGGTGACGGGAAAGTCGCCTCCGTTCCGGCGGGCGAACTAGCCCTCGAGGGAAACCCTGACGCATTCGGGGACTTGACCCGGCTCTACAACGACTCCCAAGAGAAGTGGGGCGAGGTGCAAGCCCTGATCGGTGCGATGGATCAACTCGCAGGTCCTCTGGGGCGGCACCCCAGCGTGGGCGGGTACTGCCTAACGGCAGTGGGCGCATCCGAGGGATTCCGGTTCCTCAGCAGGGGGACAACCGTCGCGCCGCGCGCGTTGGAGTCCACCGCGAGCACACCCGGCGAACTAACGAGCACCATGGGTATTACGCTTCCGGCAGGGAACTCCGCTTGGTACCAGTCGGTGCTTCTTGGCGGGCGCGGTAAGACCCCGGGTGCGGTCGGCATCTATGTTCGACAAGCCAAAGCCGGGCGGCTATACGCACACGTGAATCCTCATGAGGGGGAGACAATCTCTGCCTCAGACGTCAGCGAGTTCGCAGCCCTCGCATTGCAGCGCGGTCAGGAGCTGCAAGTCGTGCACGGCCCCCTTCCACTCATGTGACACGCCTCGCGCCGAGCGCCGGACTCGCCGCCAGCCTCACAATCGCGGGGGTGAGTGGATCGGATGTCTGGGGCGCAGCCCATTACACAACGCCCGGCGGCACCTGCAACGCGTACTAGCCACCTGCGCGACAGTCGGCGCGACTGAGCTCCAAGGTGGTGGTGACCGCGTTTAGCGGCGCAGGGCGCAAGGTGACTCGCTTAGGGCAGAGCCGTCACGCGGGGTCGCAGTCAGCTTCAGCCCTTCGATACCGGCGGTGCCTCGCGAACTGCCGACGCCCACACCCAGGCCCTGTATACCTTTCCGGCGACGACGAACCGGACCGCCACTGCCGTCGGGGTCCAGCTTGTCACCTTCGCGTCGACGAGGAGAGGGGTACCCCCGAAGCGAACCCAGGCACTTACGCGTTTCGGCTGGGGGTCTCTCGTCATGGGCTGGGTGTCTAGCTCTAGCTCCTCCCGGCTCAGCGACTGCAGAGGGCCGGCGCTCGCTACAACCCGCTCGATGATGCGAGCGTCCATCAGCTGGTCGTAATGGGCTGCGTACCGACGGTTCGTGCCCATCCGTGCCTCCTCTAGAAGAGACTCAGACTACCGAGTGTCGTACCTTTGTTCTACTCTGCAAACATGCCCGCTATCACCGCACCCACGCTGACTCTATGGATGAGTGACGACATCCCCGCCCGCATGATCTATGGCCAGCGTCGGTGGAGAGTGACGGACACACCGACCCCACTTGCGAGTGACGGGAGTCACCCTCCCCACGCATCTCGCGGATGGCGATTCCAAGCCACCACCGATGACGACAGAATCACCCTTGTTTTCGACGTCTTCCGAGAGCGCGACCACTGGCACGTACATCGCACCTACTCCTGAGGGGCGGTGGGTTCGCAATCGAGACTGTGCATCCGCGGCTCCGTTGTGAACCACGAGGAGTCGAGTGCGGGCCGTATCGGAGTGGGATCACCGCGCATCCCGCAACCTACCGAGTCGGTGAGAACGCGAGCCAGTTTCTGCACAGGTCAACTGTCGTTGCGAGTCGGGCCAATGTCGACGGCCCCGGTTAGGGTGCCCTCATGCCGGAACGGGTCGAATCGTGGTGGGCGCGCCGCCAGTGGTCGAAGGGCCTCGACGTCCCCTACCTAGTTGGCACATACCGTGAAGCGTGGGCCGCGTTCCCGGCCCTCATTCGCCAGTATCACCCGGAGCTCAACGGTGGCATCATGCTGACGCAGATCCCACCGGCGGCTGAGGTGCTCCTGCTCTGGGAATGCGCGAGCGGCGGTCACAGGTTCGCGGCCACTCCAACCGAACAACGAATGCGGCCGGGGCGCGAGCGACGCCGAAGTGCCTGGTGCCCAGAATGCTCGGAAGCGGCTAACCCGACGAAGGCGGTCGCTCTACCGATGCGAGAGACGGTCACCTCGCCCGTCGAGCAGGCAGTCCTGCGACCGCGGCGACCGCGCCCCAAACTGAAGCTGTGCCGGAAGACCCCGGACGTCCCGGTCGGGACCGCGTTCGTCTCCGACTGCGCGCCGAAGCCAGCGTCCGCCGTCGAAGCGCAGATGCGTGCAGACCTGTTCGCGCGGCTCGCGCTAACGCCCGCCCTGAACGCCGTCCGCGTCCAGAGGCCTTTCTTCGAGCACCTCGAGGTGTGGCCGGACTTCGCCCTCGAAGAGCTGCGCATCGCTGTCGAGTACGACTCCACTGGACGCCACGGCCTCGAGCACGTCGGGAAGCGCGAGGAGACCGACCGCCGGAAGGACCGTGCACTCCGCGCCGCCGGGTGGGAAGTCATCCGCATCCGCACCGGCAAGCTCGAACCATTAGGGCCCCGAGACATCCAGCTGAGTGCCTGGAGCGCGAAGGGTCTCGACCGGCTCGTCGACGAAGTTCGGCGCGTGCGTGGGTCATTGCTCGTCGACGCCTATCTGCGTTGAACCCAGGACCGCGGAATGAGCACATAGAGCGCGCGAAGATCAGAGCCCTTCACCGCGCACGCTGTAGAGGGCGAATGCTATGGCGGTCAAGCTGTCAACTCGCGCGTGCCCGCCTTGGGAGAACGGCGCTCCGATGGGCTCGCGCGCCGTGCGGGCATCGACGCGTGCATCGTGGGAAGTTCGATACGTGAGGATCACAAAGAACGTCGATATCCCGAGCGAGCTGCTCAGCGCAGCACGCGAGGGCCGCCTGGTCCTATTTGTCGGTGCTGGCGTCTCGCTGAACGCACCGTCCAACCTCCCCGACTACGAGGGCCTCGCGAGAACCATCGCGGAAGCCCTCGGTGTCGACTTCGACGACTCGGTGGACTCCGACCGCTTCCTAGGCCAGCTTGCAATTGACCATCCGCTTGTGAAGGAACAGGTGCGGGCCGTGACCGGCCACCGCCTATCGAAACCCAACGCCAACCACAAAGCCATTGCCCGTCTGGCGGCCGCAGCGAAGGCACCCGTCGTGTCGACAAACTACGACGGCCACATCGAGGCGGCCGCCGCGGCCGAGGAGCTGACGCTGGGGGACCGGTATACAGCGCCAGCTCTACCGCTCGGGCGCGATTTCCGAGGAATCGTGTACCTCCACGGGTCCGCGTCGCGTCCGGCATCCGAGCTCGTGGTCACCGATGACGACTTCGGGAGGGCGTACCTGACTGAGGGCTGGGCGCGCCGGTTTGTGCAGGATCTCTTCGAGAACCGGACCGTGCTGTTCGTGGGCTACAGCCACAACGATTTGGTCATGACCTACCTCGCTCGCGGGTTGCCGCCGAGTGCTCGAGCCCGTTTCGTTCTCACCCATGAGCCAGAAAGCGGACGCTGGGCCAGCCTTCGAATCACCCCCGTCGCTTATCCAGTAGATGATGGGCACGCGGCGGTGTCCGTCGCGTTGGACGCGTGGGCTGCCTGGATGAATATGGGGCTACTTGACCATCACACGAGGGCGAAGAACATCGCGGCTGGAAGCCCTCCGAAAGTCCCGGAGGACGCGGACTATCTCGAGGATGTCCTTCGGACCTCATCTGGGGCGCGAGGCTTCGCGGATGTCGCCAAGGGGTACGAATGGCTTCGGTGGGCTGAAGGTCAGGACGTCTTCAGAGCACTTTTCCGACCAGGTAGATGCGAGGACGAAGCGTCGCGTGTTCTGGCAGGCTGGTTCGTCGACAACTACGTAGCCGTTAGCGAGCATTCATCGCTCGCGCTAGGAACCGTCGCGCGACTAGGTCCAGTCGTGTCCGAAGAACTGCAATGGGAGCTTTCGCGAGCTGTTCGTGCCCTCAGTGCGCCGGCTCCGGTGGAAGCGCGTCGGTGGACGGCATTACTCACCGCAAGTCTCCGGACTCAAGAGGCAGAGTCGGGATTGGCATGGTTTCACGGCTACGGCAGTCCACTGAAGGGCGTCGATGCTCTTCCGCTACTGCGCCGGGCACTCGTGCCCCGACTCGTGCTCAGGGAGGACCACCCCTGGTTCCCCACGGATGAGGACGATGACCAACCGCTCCGCGTATCCGCGGATATCGAGTGGGCGGTGTCCAAGAACGTGCTTGGGGAGCTTTGGAAACAGGTCGCGGAAGGCCTGGAACAGATCGCTGACGAGGTTCTCCAGATCGCCGAACAAGCCCTTTCTGACGCCTACGGACTGCTCCGAGCATTCGACCCCGACCGCACCTTCGATCCCTGGTCCTTCCACCGGTCCGCCATCGAGCCGCACGAACAGAACAGCTTCGGCGACGAAGAGGGCACGGTCGTCGATACGCTTCGCGACGCCGCCGCGGCCGCCTCGAACGCTGCAAAGCCTCTATGGAAACGGTGGCTCGCCAGCAAGCACGCACTGTTCCGCAGACTGGGTCTTCACCTGGTTATCGAGTCGACAGAGCTCGACGCCGATGAGAAGTGCAATGTCGTCCTCGACGGTTTCATATATGACCCTGACGCCAAACACGAAGTCTTCCGCCTCCTTGCCCTGGCCGGTCCTGAGCTCACTCCGGAAGCAAAGTCCCGACTGCTCTCAGCGGTCGTTGGTGGCCCGCCCCGCGAGGACCCGGTGGAAGGCGTCGACGCTCGTCTCCGCCGACGGGCCATCTTCGACCGTCTTGAATGGCTCCGCCGACACACTCGTCATTGGCAAGACCTGGACGATGCCATTGCGTCCGTTCTCTTGGTTGATCCAAATATGGGAGTCCGTCCCCATCCAGATCTTGACCACTACATGACGTCAGGAACGTGGGGTGGCGTGATGCCCCTCACCGTGGATGAGTTCGTGGCGAAGATACGGGAAGCCGGCGTGAGTGCTGTAGTGCAGGAGCTCGTCAATCTCGACTACACGGAGCGTGACTTCAACCAGCCCACGTGGGATGACTTCTGCCGGCTCTTGCGAGAAACGACGGCCGCTCACCCGGCTATCGGCCTCGACCTACTCCCCGCGGTGAGTCTCACCCCTGTCACTCTCCATCACCAGCTTGTTGCAGCAGTCCTTCAGGGGTGGGGTCAAGGGCCGGTCCCACAGGATCGGGTCGACGATCAGGCTAAAGCCCTTGCGGTGCTATGTACGCGCCCGGAGCTTGCTCGTGCGGTGAGCGAAGCTCTGAAGGGCTTCTCTACGTCACCCACGGAACGAGTGGACGAGCAGTTGCTCGGACGGCTCGATGGGATTGCCGCTCAGGTATGGACGACCAACGCCGCCACATTCGACCCCGGCGGGTGGAGCGATTCGCTCATGCGCGGACTCAACACGTGGCCCGGGATCCTGGCGCAGTACTGGCTGAATCGCATCTCATCAAGATGGCGTTCCGCTCCCGACCGTTGGACAGGTCTCGCGCAGCCCGAGGCCGCCGCTCTCCTTTCGATGCTCGACCCATCGACCTCGGCCGGCGCTACCAGCGCCAGCATCCTGACCGGGAAGCTGTACTTCCTCTTCTCGGCGGACCGCGACTTCACCACCGCCCACGTGCTGCCACTATTCGACCCCGATCAGTCCGACATTGCGCCCGACGCGTGGCACAGTTTTCTGCACGAACCGAGAACGCCACCTGACCTCCTGGATGCAGGGTTCTGGGAGATTCTTCTCCGGTCGTCAGAGGCCGCTGCAACGGGCGAAGACAAAGAAATCGCGTACCGGTTCTGGCGAACGATGGCTTCCATCGCGGTGTATTCCACAGCCAGCGTTGTCGACCGGCCGGCTCTCATCATTGCGCTCGCGGCGCCGGCTAGCTCCGGGCGGCTGCCCATCTTCGCCGACGCACTCGGAACCGTGGTCGACGAACTCGACCAGGACGGTAAACATGAGCTTTGGTCTTCCTGGCTTGAGGCAGCCATCGCCGGAAGACAGGACGCTGCACCCGGGGTTCAGTCCCTCCATGAGAGGACCGCGTGGGGCGATCTCGCTCTCGAACTCGGGACGACCGAAGCGTTGCTCCTCACAGCCGCTGCGCCCGGCCCGATGGGCCAGCACACAAGATTCCATCACCTTGAAGTCACTCAGACGCAAGCGTTCGCGGACCTGCTCGTGAGTGTCGCCACCGACCGGTTGAAGCTCACGACGAACCCCGACTGGCACGTACGTAGCGAGCTCAGCGAACTGCTCGAACGCGTCGAGAAGCGGGTGAGCCCGGCTTTACTCAAGGATCTTGCCGAGCTTGCGGTGAAACGCGGCATCGCCGAAGCTCTGTCGTGGTCACAGATGCGTTCGTAAACAAGCCCCGCGTCGGTCTCGAAATATTCGCGCTGGGTGCTCGCGGGCGTGCATCACGCTACGAGTGGCGAGTTAGACCCGTCCGACTACCTCCCTAGCGAGTTGTGACATTGCTCTTGCCCCCTAGATCTCAACCTGGACCTTGTATCGAGGAACATTTCGCCCGCGATCCATAGGATCGTTCCAAGTTCATTGTGCTGAACGCTCCGCCACGGGCCTTATTGGGGAATAAGTTCGGTCTCCTAGAAATTATTGACCGCCCCCGCCAGCGCACCACCGAAGCTGTCGCCGACGGTTCTAGTACGGGAACGGTGCCGAGCTCTGCGATCCGCTCCGTGTAGACCGTCGCGGTACAGTTCGATCCGTCGGCCAAGCCGACCTCCGCAATGGTGAACGTTTTGACCTGGTTGAGCGCCCTCGAGTGTCACGGTTCGCTGCGCTCTCGCTTAGACAGGATGGCGTAGGGACTCAATGATGTCGTCTGTGTAGTGACGACTGCGGCAGGCAGCAACGAGTAGCAATGTGTCCCTCGATGAGCACCCGGAGGACTTGCGGCGCGTTGGTGTCGTAGATCCGTCAGGCGCGTACTCGAGGCGGGGGACTGGGCGGACGGGACCACCAGCCCGCCGGAACGACTCCGCATCGGCAGGCACCGTAGTCGTGGACGGCACTAGGTGCAGCGTCCTGCTGTCCTCGTAAAGTGCTGCGAACAGATCTCTACGTCCCACCGCCAGACAGAGGTCGAGGAGGACTGTGAGCACGTAGCTCATACGAGACGGTTCCAACGTGGTTGCCTCGAGGGCGCCGGCGAGCAGCCGGCTCGTCACGCTGAGGGGAGCTTCATCCATCGTGCCTAGCCCCAGGCCGTTCAGAGCTGGGTCGCTCCGATCCAGCAGCCAACGCCCGATAGAGCGGAGGTAGGCCGCCGCGGCCTGCGGATCTCGGCGGTGAAGGACGCAGGTGATGGGAATCGGCGAAACAGCGAACTGGTCCGATAC
This sequence comes from Microbacterium sp. CFBP 8801, assembly GCF_014839455.1. Lineage (NCBI taxonomy): Bacteria > Bacillati > Actinomycetota > Actinomycetes > Micrococcales > Microbacteriaceae > Microbacterium > Microbacterium sp. CFBP 8801. The sequence goes on from NZ_JACYNU010000001.1 coordinate 421,844, forward strand.
GGGGCGAGAGGCTCCAGGGTGACGCGTTGCAAGGTCGAAGACGATGTCCTCGAACCCCGCTTGTTCCGCAGCGTCCGGCGTTACGAGGGCACCCAACGCCAGGAGCTCTGTCGCGCGCACTGCTATCACGGCGTACGACACCGGCGCGGTCGGCCCGGCCACTATGCGGACGAGATCCGCAGGGTCGTTCAACAGCGGGCGGATTGCGTCTCGCAGTAACGAGCAGAGAGACAGGAAAAGCGCCCGCGCGGCCTCCTTCTGGCGCTCAAACGCCTGCCCATCAGTGCTGGTACGCAGACCGCGAAAGAAGTGGAGTGCGACCGCCGCCGCAAGATCGAGGCGGGCGCCCTCGCGAAGTACATGCACGATGACAGCGCATTCTACGGCTGCCGCCCCGGCGAGCCCCGGCGAGCCCCAGCGCCGTGAGTATTGTTCCAGCTGCGGCTCATCAAGGCTTCCGGACCGTGCGTCTGCCAGGATGCGCTGCAACTCCACCTGGTCGCTGAGGGTGAGCATTGCTGCCGCCGGGTCTGAAACGAGCCACCCCGTCAACATCTCCTTGTCCCATACCTCCACCCGCGTAAGCCCTCGGGCAACGGCGCTCTCTGCGTACTCCTGCGCGTCCACGGCCGCGGCGCCCTTCAGCCGTCCCGTCGTGAGGAGGACAGCAACGCGAGGAAGCGTCTTATCGAAGTTGGGATGGGAGCGGGTGTTGTAGCCAGCCTCGTCCAGCTGTGGGCGAACGGCGCGCCATTCTGGCTGTCCGATGTCGCCGGCCTTCGCCTGGATCGCGTACTGCTGCAATACGCCATTGGGATCAGGCCGCTTCGCGATGACGTCCTTCCCGAACTCGTACGAACCGTGGATGAAGTGCACATCGACGAATCCTCGCGTTGCAAGCATCGCGAGCACGACTGGATCGAACTCACGCTCCGAGACGGAATCAAGAAAGACGCCGACGACCCCGTGAAGCACGGCTCTCCTCTCGCTTGGCCTGCATCAACGCGTCCATCTTCGCCGTCTGCTTGGCGGTGGGAGGGGTTGCTTGTAGTTGGGCGTTGAACTCCGGTGAGACAACGAACGACAGGTTGTGTTCCCCCTGGTCGTCGAAGTCCACCTTCATTCCTTCGAGCGACGAGATGAACTGATCCCAGAAGTCTGCGTTACCCAAACGGATGACGTTGCCGCTGGCGTCGGCCGCATCGCTCATAAGACGGATTATCGCGGCTTCCTGCTGTCTGCCTAGGCTGTCGGCGAGCTCGTAGACGAGAACGAGGACAGCGTCGACATCGAACTCCAGCGCTGTATCCAACGAGATGACGGTCTCATGCCCATGAGCGAACTGGCGGTAGTCCGTCGAAATCGGGGCAGCTTTGCCCTCAGCCGCGTCGTCTAGGTTGTCTTCCTCCGTGAGATCCGGCAGTTCATTGACCGTCTCGTGTGGGATCGCCTTTAGGAACGGATGCAGCTCACCCACGAGCACGCGAGTGGTTGCACTCACCCAAGCGTCGCCAGCGCGGACATACTCCTCGGGAATTGCCGGGAATCCGAGAATGGCCGCACGCCGCTGCGCGTCGCTCGGTTCATCGGGTGCTCTAGTGCCCACAGCACGACGGTAGCGCGGGTGCCAGACACCGGCAAAGAAGGATTGGGGTGCCACCCGCGGTCGCGAGCGGATCCCTCGCTGTTCGGGCCGTAGCGTGCGCTCTGGGCGGGAGCGAGAGGGTTCAAGCGGGCTGCGTAACTGAGTAGCTCTAATCGCCGCTCTGCATCCCATCCGACAACGAATGGGGTTGTCGCCCAGGGGTTTCGTCAGACGGCGTGGGGCTCTGCACAGGAAACAGTATGAGGACGACAGGAAAAGGGGAAATCCCCCGTCGTAGGCGAAATGGGGGCCACTCGCCCCAGGCGTCGAACCGGGTCGTGTCAGCTCACCGCCGGCTCGAACTCCTCGAAACCCATTGAGGGCGTTCTCGAAGACGTGCCGTTTAGGTACATGTCCACGTCACCCGGGCGCAAGCCGCAACGGTCGACCAACAGAATCATGCGCCAGCTCTGCGGCTAAGCGCACTCGCCCGCTCGCCGGCCTAACCGGGTAGATCGGCAACGCCCTCGCTGAGGGGCGCGAGCGTGGTGGTCCAGTTCGGTCTCACCACCGCGCATGTCTTGTGCATGAACGCAATCAACCAGGTATTTGACCGGGCGCGGCCTCCCCGCCAGTGGATGCTGCGATACACGCAGCTGAAGAAGTTCACACGGGAGCACGGCCAGCTGCCGACACGATCTCAATCGAGCGGTTCGCTCGTCTCGTGGGTGAAGAATCAGAGGCGGTCATGGACTCTGACACGAGAACAGGTGCGTCTCCTCGAGCAATTGCCTGGGTGGAGTTGGGACCCACGGGAGGACGCCTGGTTGCGTCGGGCTGAGGAAGTACGCACGTTTCTCCAACAGCACGGTCGGCTGCCGCGTGCGCGTGCGACGCATGTACGCGAACGTTCACTTGCCCACTGGTACTCGCGTCAGCTTCGAGCCTCCCAGAAGGGCGAGCTGTCCACCGAGCGCGAAGTCACTCTCCGCCAGATCGGCGGCGCATCAGCAGGGGGTTGAACCGTTCGCAGTTGGTGCGGGCATGCAACGTCTGAGCCCCCTAAAGTCGACGCCTGAGCACGTTCAGCTCACCTGCGCACGGACGTGACGCGGTGTTTGTCAGCATGGTCATTTTGCGAAGTCGTGGCCACAGGGAAGGCAGCGGGCATGGGGCATGGGTAACAGCGCAAGACCGAGAACGTGGCCAAAGACAGCTGCGATCCCGGTGCATTGCCCGCGGGTGAGTCCTCGGACGCAAGACGCGTGGTTGAGCATCCACCGCTCACGTTCAGGTTGAAAGCGGGTCGGCCCCGCCTCCGGCCCGGTGAGCTGGGGAAGATCTCGGTCATCCGAGTCGGCGATGCTTTCAGCGGCCGCGCGCGCACGCGAGACGTGGCTGGAATGCCGCACCGTCTTCGTGCGCATGCTTCGTCCGAGGCCGAGGTGATCGTCATGCTCAAACGAAAAGCAGCGCAGTGGGGTCTGGACGACGGGGAAGTGGGTCCGGAGACGGCTCTGAAGGAGCTCCTAGAGCACTGGGTTGAGGACCGCCGCGGGCAAGTGGAACTCCAAACCTTGCGGATCTACACCGATACGGCGCGTTGGTTATCCGAGCTGGCGGGCACGCTCACGGTTGATGAGCTCCGTCCAGCGCGAATCAAGCGCCTGCTCTCAGAGATCGAACGAAGCCGATCCGCGTCTGCCTACCACCATGCGCGGGTCGCCCTCAGCGGTGCGCTCAGTCTCGCGGTCGAGTCGGATGTACTTCAGCACAATCCGGTACGCAGCGTACGGCGGCGGGACCTTGCTGGTGCGATGCCGGTGACCCTCACTGTCTCGCAAGTCCCAACTGTCCGAGCGGAGATTCTGTTGCGAGAGGGATCACTTCGTCCTCGCATTGGCGGATCGGCCGGCGCGCTCAGATGGACCACGGAAGTCATTTTGGGTTCGGGCTTGCGTACCGCGGAGGTCCTTGCGCTGCGAATGATGGACTTTGATCGCCAAGGAGGAACAATTTCCGTCTCCGGCACGCTGGTCGACGACGAGCGCTGGGCGGTCGTTCGGCAGGACCACCTGAAGTCGCGCGCTCAGGCACGTCGAATCGAGTTACCTCAATTCGCGATTGACGCAATCGAAGACGCTCTCCTCTGGACTGGCAGAGGGGGCACACGGTCCTTGATGGCCCCGCTGATTCAAGGCTGGGGACCGAGCTGGATTGCGCCACGAAACCTTCGTCGTTCACTCCGGGAAGTGCGCCGCGCTCCGGCGGTGGTCATGTCGCTTGCTGCAACCGGGCTCACAGCGGAAGATCTGACACCGAGAACATTTCGCCGAACCGCGGCCACCCTCGTCGCCGCGGCCGGCAAAGGCGATCTGAGGGCAGCTCAGAAACTTCTAGGCCACAGCGACATGCGCATCACCCTCAAGCACTACGCGGGAGCCGCGTATGCAACTGTCGGCTCAGCATCGATCCTCGAGGATCTGTTGGGGTCTCCGCGGCGCCGGGAGCCATAGACCAATCCCCACCCATCCGAACAACATCTTCCCGTCCTCCACCGGTTGGACAACCCCGCGAGAAGATGTCTGCAAAAACTCCAACGCTCAATCTTTGAACGGCACGTCCATCATCTAGTCGGGGATGCGGCAGGTCACCAGAGCCTCCGCCGCGGGTAGCGAGGCCCACTAAGAAACCTTCGCTAGCACACACCGTTTCGCTCCGACAACAACACAATCAGTGGTCTGAAAATGGTCAAACAATGGGCCCGAGGACTTTGCAGTGGTCCTGTTCCCGTCCAGGGCCAGTCCGTGCATCTCCGCTAAGAACAGCGTAATCTCGGGTCTGAACGGGCTAGAGACGGTCACGTGACTAATACCGACGATCGTGGGTTCAAGTCCCACCCGCCCTACGTTCGCCCTCCGTCAGGCCGCGCATGATCGGAGGGCGTTTCCTCTGCCCTCACACCGTCACGTGAGCTGCCGAACGACCTCCAGGAGAGGACGGTCGTCCTCGATCGTCGCCGTCCCAGGCGCGAACCCGGTGGATCGTCGCTGACTTGGGATAGCTGCCGCCGCGGGGTCCGATCTCGAAGAGGTCGATCATGAGGAACAACGGGTAGTCGGGGGCCTGTGCGATCCTCCGCAGGACGAGTCCCTCACACCCGATCACGGTTTCGCCCTCGCCCCAGATCACCGTCCACGTGTGAGGTGTCGATGCGTTCACGGGGATCGCGACCTCGGCGACGTCGGTCGTGAGGTGAGGGTCGTGGTGCGCCTTGACGCCGGTGCGCGCCACGGTGGTTTCTCCGATGGCGTCGGAGTCGATCTCGAAGATGCAGATCTCGCCGGACTCCGTCGGGGATCTGTGCTCGGTTCCGACGAGCCACGCCGCGACCATGCAATCGGCGTCTCGGGTCGCCGAGACGGTGATCTCGACTCGCCCGCGAGAGGGTGCGAACAGCAGCCGTGGCGGTGTCTCGGTGCGGACACGCAGGTCGGGCCGGTGGCGATGCGTCCCGAGTGCGGAACCGAGCGGCCCGGCATAGACACCGGTCTGCAGGTTCGAGACGCGCAGAGGTGCATCCTCGACGCGCCAGTCGGGCTGGTCGGCGTCGATCCGCAACGCGACTCCGTCGGCAACGACCTCGTAGTGAGCTCGCGCCCTCTCGGCGGTCGTCCACTGCGGCAGATAGCTCGCGATCCATCGTTCCGCGCTCAGCCCGGCGCGAAAGTCGTCGTCGAGGTCGGGCTGACGGGTCGGCGCGGCAGGAAGGCGCTCGGGCGGGTTCGACATGAGAAATGATCGCACGCGAGCCAGCCCCTGACCACGAGTGCCGCCGCGGGCCCCGCTCCGCCCCAACGCGAAGCGGGACCCGCACCACCTACCGTGCGAGCGGAACGAGTTCCCCCGCGCCGGGCAGGATCTCGCGCAAAAGGTCGTCGAGGGTGACCACCCCGATCAACCGCTCGCCGTCGACGACCGTCGCCAACTGCACGCGACCGCGCCGCATGCGCGCCAGAGCGTCGTACGCCGACGCCGACGGCTCCAGCACCAGGGGCTCGCGCGCGATCTCGAGCGCCGGGGTCGTCGGGTCGACGGTGAGCGTGTCGCGCACGTGGGCGACGCGCGAGGTCGCACCCGCCCCGACGAGGATGCGCAGGTGCGTCGACGAGGCGGCGACCGCCTGGATGTCGGCGACCGTCGCATCCGCGGCGACCGACGTCGGCGTGCGATCGGTGCGCACGATGTCGCCGACCGTCAGCGTCCCCAGCGCGATCGCCTGCGCGATCGGCTCGGAGTACTGCTTCTCGAGCGTGCCCGCCCGACGCGAGTGCGCCACGAGTTCGCGGATCGTGTCGGCATCCTGCCCACCGGCGGCGGCCTTGTCGACGGGCTCCACGCCCGAGGCCTTCACCAGGCGGTTGGCGATGTGGTTGATCCACAGCAGGAACGGGCGCAGCGGCCAGGTGAGGGCGCGGGCCAGGATGCCGGTGGCCTTCGCCGCCGTCTCCGGGTGGGCGATCGCCCACGACTTCGGCGCCATCTCGCCGATCACCAGGTGCAGGAACGTCACCACGATGAGCGCCAGCATGAACGCGATGACCCCGGACAGGACGGGAGGAAGTCCCCACTGCTCGAGCACGGGTGCCAGGGCGTAATCGATGGCCGGCTTGGTGATCGCGCCGAGCAGGAACGTGCAGGCGGTGATGCCCAACTGCGCGAAGGCGAGCATGACGGTCAGCTCGTTGACGCCGCGCAGGGCAGCACGCGCTGAGGCGCTTGTCGCTGCCTCTTCTTCGAGCCGGTGACGCCGGGCGGCGAGCAGCGCGAACTCGACGATCACGAAGAACGCACTCGCGACGATGAGCGCGGTGGTGATGAGAGCGATGGTCCAGCCGTTCATCGGGCCACCTCCCGGTCGATCGCGACGACGTCGTCGGCAGGCTCGGCATCCCGGTCCACCTCGTGCAGGTCGACCTTCAGCTGCGAGGGCACGTGCCGGTCGACCTCCACGACCTCGATCGCGAGCCAGCGCTCGATGTCGAGACCCTGCACCGTCTCGGACGCACGCTCGGGCAGATCCACGCGCACAATGACGCCGACGGTCGGAAGATCGCCGTGCGTCTCGATGACGAGACCGGCGACCGTCTCGACGTCGCCCTGGGTGAGGTCGTGGCCGATGAGTCGCTCGAGCTCGTCGAGATGCAGATCGCCGGGAACGCTCCACGCGTCGTCGCCGACCGAGGCGGCCTCGGCGACCTCGACGTCGTGTTCGTCGGAGAGTTCGCCGATGACCTCTTCGGTCAGGTCCTCGATGGTCAGGATGCCGTCGAAGTTGCCGTACTCGTCGACGACGCACGCCAGTTCATTGCGCGTCTGGCGCATGCGATCCAACGCGACGGGGAGCAGCATCGAGGTGGGCAGCACGACCGCGGCGCGCATGACGGCGGCCACAGGGGTCTCGTCCGACGGGTTCTCGCGCAGCACGTCGATGAGTTCGACGACGCCGACGGGGGAGTCCTCGTCACCGATGACGGGGTAGCGGGTGTGCCCGGTGGCCATCAGGGCGCGCACCTCGCCCACGGTGGTCTCGGGGGTGACCGAATCGATCTGGGAACGCGGGATCATCGCGTGCTCGACGTCGCGGTGCGGAAAGTCGAGGATGCGGTCGATGATCATCGACAGATCGTCGGGCAGGTCACCGCTCGCGCGGGACTCCTCGATGATGGCCTCGAGGTCGCGCGCGGTCGCGCTCTCGTCGACGTCTTCGAGCGGCTCGATCCGCAGCACCCGCAACAGGGCGTTGGCGGCGAGGTCGAAGACCGAGATCAACCAGCCGAACAGCAGGAGGTAGATGCGCGTCGGCACGGCGAGGGCGCGCGCCAGCGGCTCGGGGTCGGCGATGGCGAGGTTCTTCGGGTACAGCTCACCGAAGATCATGGTCACGATCGTGGCGAGCAGCAGGGCACCGACGGTGCCGATCAGCACCGAGACGGCCGGATCGATCCCGATCCCGCCGAGCAGCGTCCCGAGAGATTCACCGATGAGCGGTTCGGCGACGTAGCCGATCAGCAGACCGGTGACGGTGATGCCGAGCTGCGCGCCCGACAACATGAACGACGTGCGCTTGGTGATGGCGAGGACGCGCTTCGCCTGGGCGTCACCCTTCTCGGCCAACGCCGCCATGCGCGAGCGGTCGACCGACATGTACGCGAACTCCTGCGCGACGAAGAAGCCGCACGCCACGATGATCGCCAGAGTCACGATGACGCCCACCAGGAGCGTCAGGGCCGCAGCCAGCATCAGATCTCACCCCCTCTCGGAAAGAGGGGGCTCGAAGATCGGCCCTCCTGGTCGGTGGAGGTGCGGTGAGGGCTCACGGGGTTGTCTCTCTCGTGGGTCGGGTGATCGCAGATCCCTTCGATGCTACCGAGGCCGCTCCCGCGTAGCTGGGGATTCGCCTCGCCGCCGGGGCTCGCCGCCCGCGCGGGAACGCGAAAGGGCCGGGCCGCCGAGACGGTCCGGCCCGATCGCATCCGGGTCAGGGGACGGCGCGTCGCAACGTCGCGAACGACGACGTCGCGAGCACCGCGGTGAGCACGATCCCGCAGACCGCGATGCCGAGGGCGCCGAGCGCGAGAACGATGTCGGCCACCCCCTGCCACGACCGTGTCACCGTGATCAGCCACACCACGAGCACGAGGAGCAGGCCGACGCCGACCAGGGTGACCGTGGTGACCAGGCCGCCGAAGCGCTTGAACACGGTGGCGGCCCAGAAACCGATGACGAAGAAGAACATCGCCAGGGCGAAGTAGGCGACCCCCGCGGCGAGCGGACCGGCCTCCCACACCCACGGGATGTAGAAGAACCACCCGTTCATCCCGTAGCCGTTGGTCGCCCGCTCGATCATGCCGCCGAGGACGAAGACCACCGACAGCAGCGCCGCCGTCAGCGCAGCGGTCAGGAGGGTGCCGGCGAAGAAGTCGCGACGGGTGACGCTCATCGCCTGCGAGAACGGGAACGTCCGCGTCAGCGACTGGGCCCCGATGACGCCGAAGTACCACAGGGGCGCCTGCACCCCGCCGCTGATCATCACGCCGCGCGCCCCCGCCGACTGGATGATGCCGTAGAGCAGCAGGCTGATGGCGAGAGAGCCGAACAGGATGATCAGGGGGATCCAGACGAAGGTCTGGCGGTTGATGAGCTGCAGACGGACGACGTTCAGCGCGCGGTTCATCGCAGCGCTCCTTCCGGAAGAGTGGCGGCCGACGCGCTCGCCGCGTGCGGGGTGGCTCGGACGATGAACTCCTGCAGCGAGACGGGCGAGACCTCGAGCCGCGCCTCGGCGAGGGCGCGCCGATCGACCGGGGTCAGGGCGCCCAGGATCGTGACCGAGGCGACGCCTCCGAGCGTTTCCCGGTGCAGCACCTCACGGCCCGCGCAGAAGGCGTCGACGGCGGCGGCGTCTCCGACGACGGTCGCTGCCCGCTCCCGCACGGCGTCGGTGTCTTCGTCCATCACCACGCGGCCGCCGTCGAGCACGATGACGCGTTCGAGCAGGTTGGCGACCTCGTCGATGAGGTGGCTCGAGAGGATGATCGTGCGCGGATGGGAGGAGTAGTCCTCGAGCAGACGGTCGTAGAAGATCTGACGGGCCACCGCGTCGAGTCCGAGGTACGGCTCGTCGAAGAAGGTGATCTCGGCGCGCGATGCCAACCCGATGACCACTCCCACGGCCGAGAGCTGACCGCGCGACAGCTTCTTGATGGTTCGAGTCACGGGGATCTGGAGCTGCCGGATGAGATCGGCGGCGAGTTCGTCGTCCCAGTTCGGGAAGAAGATCTTCGCGGCCGCAAAAGCGTGGGCGGGCTTGGCGTCATCGGGATACTTCTGGCTCTCGCGCACGAAGCACATCCGCGACAGCACCCGCGGGTTCTCGTACGGGTCCTCGCCGAACACGCGCACGCGCCCCTCGGTGGCGAAGTTCTGCGCGGTCAGGATCGACATCAGGGTGGTCTTGCCGGCGCCGTTACGCCCCAGCAAGCCGTAGATGGCGTCTTTCTCGATGCGGAACGACACGTCGTTCAGGGCGGCGGCGTCACGGTAGCGCTTGTGGAGGCCGGCGACCTCGATCACAGCGGTCATCGGGCGATCCCTTCGTTGGTGTGGGCGGGGGAGGAGCCGAGCGCCGCGCGCTCGCGGATGAGGTCGGCGAGATCGTCGGGGCCGAGGCCCAGCGTGCGGGCCTCGGTGAGGAGGGGCTCGACGAAGCGGTCGGCGAATGCCGAGCGACGCTCGCCCAGGAGCTGTTCCCGTGCTCCGACCGCGACGAACATGCCGATGCCGCGTCGCTTCTGCAGCACGCCTTTGTCGACGAGCATGGTGATTCCTTTCGCTGCGGTGGCGGGGTTGATGCGGTGGAATGCCGCCAGTTCGTTGGTGGAGGGCGCACGGCTCTCCTCGGCCAGCGAACCGTCGACGATCGCGTCCTCGACGCTCTCGGCGATCTGGAGGAACAGCGCTCGGCCGTCGTCGATCATGCGACCTCCGTCTGTTGGTTAATTACTTGACTAAGTAACCATGCAACGAAGGTCGCGCACGTGTCAAGCGCCGGCCCCGAAACGACACGCCCGGCCCGAAGACGGCCTCGCCCGAACGCGCCCCACCCCCGATCCGGGTGGCAGAATAGAGGTCCCGCATTGCCTCGCTTCCCGGCGTGGTCCCGCCCTTGCTCAACAGGTGCGCTTCGTCGCGCCAGAAATGGACCCGCCGTGGGACGCCTCATCTACCGTGACCGCGCGTCGTTCGATATCGACGACCGCATCCTCGCCCATCTCCGCATCGTCGTGATGAACAAGCTCCGCCGCAACGAAGGCTTCATGCTCCAGCTGCCGGTGAATGAGGGCGTTCGGCAGGCCAGCCTCTGGATCCACGCCTCCAACGCGCTCGTCATGCAGTTCTACGGGGGACGCGAACCCGCCATCGACCGCGAACTCGTCGACCAGATGATGCACGACGCGAGCGGCGCCGATGGGCTCACGCTCACCGCGGCGGGCATCGCCCCGCTGCCGATCGCGACCCGTCAACCCGCGGGGGTGCGCGCCGGACGCTGACCCGGTTCGCACCGGTGGTCGTCGCGTCCGCCGGTGCGGCCGGTCGCGACGGCGCCCGGTCAGTCCGAGACCGGCAGCGTCAGCTCGAAACGCGCCCCGGCATCACGGGGAACGTTTCGTACCTCACCGCTGTGCGCTCGGGCGATCCCGCGCGCGATGGGCAGGCCGAGGCCCACGCCGCCCGAGGGCGAGCGCGCGGCGTCCAGGCGCACGAGACGGTCGAAGATGCGTTCCCGCTCCGCCACCGGCACGCCCGGACCGTCGTCGATGACCGCGACGGTGGCGGCGCCGCCCGTCACCGCGGCCTCGACGACGACCGTGCCGCGCCCGTTCGTCGCGCGCGCGGCGTTCTCGACCAGGTTCGACAGCACCTGCGCGATGCGCCCCGAGTCGATGCGCACCGGCACGGCGGCATCCGGAACCACCGACGACACCTGCAGCGACGGGTGCACGAGCTGGGCGCGTTCGATCTCGGCCGCCACGATCGTCCGCAGATCGACAGAGCTCCGCGTCAGCTCGAGCCCCTGATCCACCCGGGCCATCGTGAGCAGGTCGTCGACCAGACGGGAGGCGCGCTGGGCCTCGCGGGCGACGTGCGCGGCGAGCATCTCGCGCTCGGGTCCGTCGAGATCGGCCCGCACCAGCGTGTCGGCGGCGGCGCGGATGCCGGCGACCGGCGTCCGCAGCTCGTGTGCGGCATCCGAGAGGAACACGCGCAGGCGGGCCTCGGCCTCGCGCGCGGATTGCTCGGCTCCCGTGACGTCGTCGAGCATGTCGTCGAGTGCCGTCGCGACCCGACCGATCTCGGTGTCGGATCGCGTGGGGTGCAGGCGTCGCCCGCGTTCACCGGCCCCGATCGAGCGGGCCACCTCCGAGACCCGGTCCAGGGGCTGCAGCGTGCGACGCACGACGAGGGTCACCGCTCCGGCGGCCACCACGAGCACGCCGACCGAGGCGATCGCCATGATCCACCGCACCTGGCCGAGCGTCTCGCCGATCCCGGCGGCGGATGCGGTCAGGCTCAGTGTCGAACCGTCGCTCAGCGTGGAAGTCAGCGTCACGAGGTCGGCGTCGCCCGTCACGGCCGAGGCGACGACGCTCACGTCGGTCGACGCCGAGGGGAGGGGCACCGACCGCTCGGCGGGACCGGGGCCGCCGGGACCGGGCGGCCCGTCGCGCAGCTGCTCGGGGCTCGGCCCCGCGACGACCGAGTCGCCGCCCGCGCTGTCGATGCGCACCGACAGGCCCTGATCCGACAGTCGCTCGGCCAGGTCCTCGTCGTCGACCGTGCCGACGAGCGAGGCGGCCGCGGCGGCGCGGTCACGCAGGCGCTCCTCGATCTGGCCGCGCAGGCGGGCGCCGAGGGCGACGTCGACGACGACCGCGAGCACGATGAGCAGCAGCGCCACGAGGGCGACGACCGCGACGATGGTGCGCCGCCGCAGCGACCCCGCGCGCAGCGGCCGGGTGTCGCTCACGGCGTTACGCTCAGGCGGTAGCCGAGCCCGCGCACGGTGTGGATGAGCCGGGGACCGTGCGCCTCCATCTTGCGGCGCAGCGCGCTCAGGTGCACCTCGACCAGGTTGGGGTCGTAGTCGTCGTACCCCCACACCTGCGTCAGGATCTGCGCCTTCGACAGCGTGCGACCACGACTCTCGGCGAACAGCCGCAGCAGGCGGAACTCCGTCGCGGTCAGATCGAGCGACGATCCGGCGCGGCGCGCGGTCGTGGCATCCGGATCCACCACGAGGTCGGCCACCTCGATGGTCTGCGGCAGACGACCGCGGCGACGGAGCACGGCGCTCGTACGCGCGATGAGCTCGGCCATGGTGAACGGTTTCACGACGTAGTCGTCGGCGCCCTCGGCGAAGCCGCGCAGACGATCGTCGACCTCGTCGCGGGCGGTGAGCATGATGACCGCCGCGTCGCTGCGGGAGCGCACGAGCGGAAGCAACCGGATGCCGGAGGGCCCGGGCATCATCCAGTCGAGCACCACCAGGTCGGGGCGGAACATCTCGAGGCGCTCGGCGAGGTCGGTGCCGTCGGGCGCGGCCTCGGCGACGAATCCGTCGGCGCGCAGGGCGGTCGCGACGGCGACGCGGATGGTCTCGTCGTCGTCGAGCACGAGCACGCGGGCAGCAGAGGACATCCGGCCCACGCTAGGGCCCATCGCTGCATGCCCGTTATGCGAACGGCCTGGGTTGACCGCACGGTCGGCGGCTTCAGGTTCGCTTCAGTCCCCGCTCGAAGGCTGGTACTCGAGACGGTGACCGACACCGCCGCAGAAAGAGATCATGAACGACGACAACCCCACCCTCCCGCTGCCCCGCATGGACGACGCGCACGAGCCGCGTCGTCGGTCATGGAAGCGTCCCGCCCTCATCGCCGGCGCGGTCATCGTGGCCGCCGGCCTCACCGGCGGCACCGCCGCTCTGGCGTCGTCGGGCGGCATGACGCCCGTCGCGTCGGTCACGTCGGCGCCGAGCGCCGACGGCGTCTCGCCGAGCACGACCACGCCCACCCCGGGCACGACCCCGAGCGGTGCCCCGACCGCGCCGGCCGACGGTACGGCCCCCACGCCTCCCGCCGACGGCACGGCCCCCGCGGCCCCGGGTCCCGGAGCCAAGCCGGGCGAGTGCGGACCCGGTGGTCCCGGCGCGCCGACCCCGCCCACCGACGGCACCGCCCCCACCCCGCCGACCCCGGGCTCCGGGCCGGGCGCCGGGGAGCGTCCCACGCCCCCGACCGACGGCGCCGCTCCCACCCCTCCGGCCCCGGGCACCGAGCCCGGCACCGGCGCCACACCTCCGGCCCAGCCCGGTTCGTGACACCTCACCCGCGCTGATCGCCGCGCCACGCCCACCGGCGTGCAGCGCGCGGTCAGCGCGGTGGGGCACGATCGAGGGGTGGCGAACAGCACGCGGTCCCGCCGCCCGACCCCCGGACGCCCCCGCGCTCGCCCTTCTCGTCGGCGTCGGCCCGCATCACGTGTTCTGCGTCGCCGGCGCATCATCGTCGGTGTGGTCGGCATCCTGCTCGCGGGCCTCGTCGTGCTGGCGATCGTGCCGCTGGCCGGCCTCGTCTCGGCCTGGAACGCCGAGACGCGCCGCCAGGCCATCGATCTGACGACGTTCGATCCCGGCACCCTCATCAGCGACGCCGACTTCTACGACGCGAACGCCCTGTCAGCTGGCGAGATCCAGGATTTCCTCGACGCACAGGTGGGTGAATGTCGCAACGACTCCTGCCTCGCAGTCCTGCGGACCACCCTTCCCGCTCGGGGGCCGATCGTCTCGGATGCCACGGGAGAGACGGTCTGCGAGGGCTACGACGGCGGGGAGCTGACGGCGGCCGAGATCATCGACCGCGTCCAGCGCGCGTGCGGCATCTCGGCGAAGGTGCTGTTGGTCACGCTGCAGAAAGAACAGAGTCTCGTCGCCGGTCGCACCGCCCGAGCACCCGAACCGCGCGAGCTCGGAGCGGCGATGGGGGCTCGCTGCCCCGACGACGCCGCGTGCGACACGGGCGCCGAGGGTTTCGCCGCCCAGGTGGCCCAGGGCGCGACCGACCTGAAGTCGTACAGCGCCTCCGACTTCATGCGGCAACCCGGCACGCACTACATCGCCTACTCGCCCGATGCCGCGTGCGGCGGCTCCGACGTGACGATCACCAACGAGGCCACCGCGGCGTTGTACAACTACACGCCCTACCAACCCAACGCCGCGGCTCTCGCGGCACGCTGGGGGACGGGCGACGCGTGCTCGGCCTACGGCAACCGCAACTTCGCCCTGTACTGGGCCCTCTGGTTCGGCTGATCTGCGGCGACCCCGACGCCGCGCGGAGCAGGCCGTACGACCTCACCATGTGCAGCGAAATCACAGTGTTGTGATTTCGTTATGAACGGGCGATAATTGCCGGACAACCGAACAATCGCCGGCACTCCATCACAGGTCGTAGGGGAAGACGTACCTGACGAAGGAGAGACCATGGCGATCACGTCTTCGCGCGGAGTGATTCTGATCCACTCCGCGCCCCGCGCGTTGTGCCCCCACCTCGAGTGGGCGGTCGGACGCGCTCTCGGCCGCGCCGTCAACTTCGACTGGGCCGAACAGCCCGTGCTGACGGGCAGCCGTCGCGCGGAGTTCTATTGGGAGGGCCCGGTCGGATCCGGCGCCGCCCTCGCCAGTGCCATCCGCGGGTGGGAGCACCTGCGCTTCGAGGTGAGCGAAGATCCCACGCCCCGCAGCGACGGCGGCCGCTGGATGCACACGCCGGGTCTCGGCATCCACTACGCGCAGACGGACGCGGCGGGCAACGTTGTCATCGGCGAGGACCGCGTGCGCTACGCGATGGACGTCGCCGGCGGCGACGCCTTTGAGCTGCAGCGCGAACTCGACATCGCGCTCGGCTCCGCCTGGGACGAAGAGCTCGAACCTTTCCGCCACGCCAGCGACGACCAGCAGATCGTCTGGCTGCACAAGGTGGGGTGAAGACGTCGGGCGGGGGAGGCGCCACTACCGGAGGCCGGTGATCGCACCCGGCATCGAGACCGCGTATCCCTCGCCCGACAAAGGCAGAACGCCCCCGGCGTCCCGATTCGATTCGGGATGCCGGGGGCGTTCTTCGTGCGTCAGACCGAGGCGATCGCGACGACGGCGTTGTGACCGCCGAAGCCGAACGAGTTGCTGATCGCGAGCTGGTCGCCGGAGCCCAGCTCGACCGGCGCACCCGAGAGCGCGAAGGGCACGTCGGGGTCCTGCTCGGTGAGGTTGATGGTCGGAGGCGCGACGCGGTTCTTCAGCGCCAGCACCGTGAAGATGGACTCGAGCGCTCCCGTGCCACCCAGCAGGTGACCCGTCGAGGCCTTCGTCGCCGACACGGGGATCTCGTCGATCCGGTCGCCGAACACCGTGTGGAGGGCCTTGTATTCGTTCGGGTCGCCCACGGGGGTCGAGGTGGCGTGGGCGTTGATGTGGGTGACGTCGTCGGCCGACGCTCCCGCCATCTCGAGCGCCAGGCGCACCGCGCGGGCGGCTCCCGTGCCCTCGGGGTCGTTGGCGGTGATGTGGTACGAGTCGGCGGTGACGCCGCCTCCCACGATCGAGGCGTAGATCTTGGCGCCGCGGGCCAGGGCGTGCTCCTCGGTCTCGAGGATCAGCACGCCCGCGCCCTCGCCCATGACGAAACCGTCACGGTCGATGCTCGCCGGACGCGAGGCCGTCTCGGGGGAGTCGTTGCGCTTCGACAGCGCCTGCATCGACGCGAACGACGCGATGGTGATCGGGTGGATCGCCGACTCGCTTCCGCCCGCGATCACGACGTCGGCCAGACCGTCGCGGATGTGCTGCACGGCGTTCACGATCGATTCGGTGCTCGAGGCGCAGGCCGAGGCCACGGTGCGCGCGAACGCCCGGGCGTTGAAGTGCAGCGAGAGGTTGCCGGCGGCCGCGTTCGGCATGAGCATCGGCACCGTCATCGGCATGACGCGACGCGGGCCCTTCTCACGCAGCACGTCCCAGGCGTCCAGCAGCGTCCACACGCCGCCGATGCCGGTGGCGAAGTCGACGCCGAGGCGATCGGGGTCGACGTCGGGCGAGCCCGCGTCTTCCCAGGCCTCTTTGGCGGCGACCATGGCCAGCTGCGCCGAGGGGTCGAGACGCTTGGCGACGGGACGATCCAGAACCGTCTCGGGTCGCACGAGCGCCTCGGCGGCGAAGGTGACGGGCAGGTTGTACTTCTCGACCCATTCGTGCTCGAGGGTGCGCGCGCCGGAGGTGCCGGCGAGCAGCGCCGACCAGCTCTCGGGGGCGGTACCGCCGATGGGCGAGGTGGCACCGATGCCGGTGACGACGATGCGGGATGTGCTCATGGGTGAAGGATCCTTGGTCCGACCGGAAAGACATGACCGGTGGGGGCCGAAGCCCCCACCGGGAGAGTCAGGACTGGTTCGACGTGATGAACGTGACAGCGTCGCCGACGGTCTTGAGGTTCTTGACCTCGTCGTCGGGGATGGTGACGCCGAACTTCTCCTCGGCGTTGACGACGATCGTCATCATCGAGATGGAGTCGATGTCGAGGTCATCGGTGAACGACTTCTCGAGGGCGACCTCGTCGGCCGAGATACCGGTCTCGTCGGTGATGAGCTCGGCAAGGCCGGCGAGAACCTCGTCGTTGGTGAATGCCATGATGTCTCCTGTTTGTTAGGGGTGGACCCTGACGGGCCCCGATCAGTCTAGAGTTCGGCGACGCTGCGTCAGGGAAGGACGACGACCTGCGCGCCGAACACGAGACCGGCTCCGAAGCCGATCTGCAGGGCGAGCCCGCCGCTGAGCTCGGGGTGCTCCTCGAGCAGGCGGTGGGTGGCGAGCGGGATGGATGCCGCGGAGGTGTTGCCCGTGGTCTCGATGTCGCGGCCGATGACCACCGTCTCGGGCAGACCCAACTGCTTGGCGAACTCGTCGATGATGCGCATGTTCGCCTGGTGCGGCACGAAGGCGGCGAGGTCCGACGGCTCGATGCCGGCCGCCTCGATCGCCTGACGCGCGACCTTGACCATCTCCCAGACGGCCCAGCGGAACACGGTGGGACCCTCCTGGCGCAGCGTCGGCCACGGCGCGGCTCCGTCGCGGAACTGCGTCAGCGTGGCGTTCATGCCCACGGCATCCGCTTTCGATCCGTCGGATCCCCACACGGTGGGGCCGATGCCGGGGGTGTCGCTCGGGCCGATGACGACCGCGCCGGCACCATCGCCGAGGAGGAACGAGATGCTTCGATCGGTGGGGTCGACGATGTCGCTGAGCTTCTCGGCGCCCACCACGACCACGTGCTTCGCGAGACCGCCGCGCACGAGGGCGTCGGCCTGGGCGACGCCGTAGGCGAAGCCGGCGCAGGCCGCGTTGAGGTCGTACGCCGCCGCGGGGTTGGCGCCGATCCGGTCGGCGACGATCGCCGAGGCCGAGGGCGTCTGCTTGGGGTTGCTGATGGTCGCCACGATCACGGCGTCGATGTCGGCCGGCGCGACGCCAGACTTCTCGACGGCCTCACGGGCGGCATCGGTGGCGAGGTCGATGACGTCGGTCTCGGCGTTCGCACGAACGCGCGTGACGATGCCGGTGCGCTGGCGGATCCACTCGTCGCTCGAGTCGATGGGGCCGACGAGGTCGTCGTTCGGCACGAAGTTCTCGCCGCGAGCGGCGCCGTACGCGTAGATGCGCGTGTGGGCGGGGCCCTGCAGCTGACGGAGGGTGGGGGTGCTCATGCCTGGTCTTCTTTCAGGAGTGAGACGGCCGCGTCGAGGTCGTCGGGGGTCTTGACCGCCACGGTCGGCGTTCCACGCAGGGCGCGCTTGGCGAGCCCGGTCAGGGCGCCCGCGGGCGAGAGTTCGATGATGCCGGTCACACCCTGCTCGGTGAACGACGCCATGCAGCGGTCCCAGCGCACGGGCGAAGCCACCTGGGCGACGACGAGGTCGAGCGCGCGGCGCCCCTCGCCGACGGTCGTGCCGTCGGAGTTGGTCCAGAGCGTCGTCGAGGGGTCCGACACCGACACGTCGGCGGCGGCGGAGCGCAGCGTCTCGACGGCGGGTTCCATGAAGCGCGTGTGGAACGCGCCGGCGACCTGCAGGGCGATCACCCGGGTGCCGCGCGGGGCGTCGGCGGCGAGCTCCGCCAGAGCGGGCAGTTCGCCGGCGGCGACGATCTGACCGCCGCCGTTGTAGTTGGCCGGGGTGAGCCCGAGCGCTTCGAGACGCTCGAGCACGGCCGCCTCGTCTCCTCCGACCACGGCGCTCATGCCCGTCTCGACGGCCGAGGCCGCCTCGGCCATGGCGCGCCCGCGCAGTCCGACCAGGCGCAGGGCGTCGGCCTCGTCGAGGACGCCGGATGCCGCGAGGGCGGCGATCTCTCCGACGGAGTGCCCCGCGACACCGGCGGGTCGAGGGGCGTCGGATGCCGTCAGGGCCGACCACGACAGCAGGCTCGCCGCGACGATGAGCGGCTGCGCGACGCTGGTGTCGCGGATACGGTCGGCGTCCCACTCGGTTCCGGCGGCGACGAGATCGACGCCGGCCTGCTCGGAGTAGGCCTCGAGGCGCTCCCGCGCTCCGTCGAGTTCGAGCCAGGGAGACAGGAACCCAGGAGTCTGCGAGCCCTGCCCGGGGAAGACGGCGATGATCACCGTTCCATCCTGCCAAGGATCAGGCGCCGCGTTCTGGAGATATCGACACAGAAATGCGGCGTGTCTTTGTGCGCGCCGTGCATCAGCGCGGCAGAGAGGAGCGCCGACCGGCGGGTCCACGGCGACGCGTGGCGTCGGTTCCGATCGATCCGAGGATCAACGCGGTCTGCAGGATGAGCGCCTCGCGAGGCCCCGTGGCATCCCATCCGATGACCTCCGACACCCTCTTGAGGCGGTACCGCACGGTGTTGGGGTGCACGTAGAGCTCGCGGGCGGTGGCCTCGAGAGACCGACCGTTGTCGAGGTAGCTCCAGAGCGTGGCGACCAGGTCGGCGCTGTGCGCCTGCAGGGGTCGGTAGACGCGCTCCACCAGCGTCTGCTTCGCCACGGCGTCTCCGGCGAGGGCCCGCTCGGGCAGAAGGTCGTCGGCCTCGACCGGGCGGGGGGCGTTCCGCCACGCGCGCGCGACGGCGAAGCCCGCCAGCGCGGCGCGGGCACTCTGTCCCGCATCGACGAGAGCGGCGACAGGGGGCCCGAGCACGAGGTGCCCCGTGCCGAAGCCGGGCTCGAGGCGCTTGGCGATCTCGGTGAAGGCGAGCTCGGTGACCTCGTCACCCCCGCGAGCGGGGAGGTCGGCGCGTCCGAGCACCAGCACGAGCCGCGACCCCTGCACACCGATGAGCACGTCGACGCCGAGCTTGCGCGCGGTGCGGCGCACCTGGTCGACGTCGAACTGCGGGGGAGTCGTGCCCACCAGCACGGCGACCTCGCCGTGGCCGTGCCAGCCGAGGGCCGCGATGCGGCTGGGGAGTTCGTCATCGGCTTCGCCGGTGAGGATCGAGTCGACGACGAGGGCTTCCAGCCGGGCGTCCCAGAGGCCTCGGGCTTCGGCTGCGCGGGCGTACACGTCGGCCGCGGCGAACGCCACCTCGCGCGAGTAGAGCAGCATGGCCTCGCGCACGGTCTTGCTGCGCCCGGCGACGCGTTCCTCCATGACCTCGACGGTCACGCGTACCAGCTGCAGCGTCTGGGTGAGGCTGACGCTGCGCAACAGCTCGCGGGGCGCGGCGGCGAAGATGTCGGAGGCGATCGCGGGGGTCTGCGCCGGGTCCTCGACCCACTGGGTGAACGAGGTGATGCCGGCCTGGGCGACGAGTCCGACGGCCGAGCGGCGCGCCGGGGGCATGCCGGCGTACCAGGGGAGCGTGTCTTCGAGACGTTGGATGGTCGCCGTGGCGAGGTCGCCCGAGATGCGGCGGAGCCACGCGAGAGTCTCGGCCTTGTCGCGCGCGACGCGGTCGGAGCCGGCGGGCGCGGCGCCGGTCTCGCCGCCGCCGGAGGAAACGCGATCGGGACCGGCCCCACCCGAAAGGGCGGGGCCGGTCCCGATCTCCGGATCGCTCACGCGATCAGGCCTCGCCACCCGCGTTACCGCTGGTGCCGGCGTTGACGTCGTGCAGACGGTACTTCTCGATCGCCTGTCCGACGACGGCGCGATCGACCTTGCCCTCTTCGGCCAGCGCCTGCAGGGCGCGAACGGCGAGCGAGGGGCCGTCGATCTTGAAGAAGCGACGGGCCGCGGCGCGCGTGTCCGAGAAGCCGAAGCCGTCGGCACCGAGCGTCCAGTAGTTCTGCGGAACCCACTGGCGGATCTGGTCCTGGACGGCGTGCATCCAGTCGCTCACGGCGACAACCGGGCCCTCGGCCTCTTTCAGCTTGTCGGTGAGGTAGGCCACGCGCGGCTCCTCTTCGGGGTGCAGGAAGTTGTGCTCGTCGGCGGCCAGGCCGTCGCGGCGCAGCTCGGTCCACGAGGTGACCGACCACACGTCGGCGACCACGCCCCAGTCGTCCTTCAGCAGGCGCTGGGCCTCGTGCGCCCACGGCACACCGACACCCGACGCGAGGAGCTGCGTGCGGGGGCCATCGCCCTCGCCGGAGGAGATGTGGTGGATACCGCGGACGATGCCGTCGACATCAACACCCTCGGGTTCGGCCGGCTGCACGTAGGGCTCGTTGTAGACCGTCATGTAGTACATGACGTTCGGGTCGGGGTGGTTGCCGCCGTACATGCGCTCGATACCCGAACGCACGATGTGCGAGATCTCGTAGCCGTAGGCGGGGTCGTACGACACGGTTGCCGGGTTGGTGGACGCCAGCAGCTGCGAGTGTCCGTCGGCGTGCTGCAGGCCCTCGCCCGTCAGCGTCGTGCGACCGGCGGTCGCGCCGATGATGAAGCCGCGCGCCATCTGGTCGCCCGCCGCCCACTGGGCGTCGCCCGTGCGCTGGAAGCCGAACATCGAGTAGAAGACGTAGACCGGGATGAGCGGCTCGCCGTGGGTGGAGTACGCCGTTCCCGCAGCGGTGAACGCCGCGAGAGCGCCGGCCTCGTTGATGCCGACGTGGATGATCTGCCCCTGCGGGCTCTCCT
Source organism: Microbacterium sp. CFBP 8801 (assembly GCF_014839455.1). Classification (NCBI taxonomy): domain Bacteria; kingdom Bacillati; phylum Actinomycetota; class Actinomycetes; order Micrococcales; family Microbacteriaceae; genus Microbacterium; species Microbacterium sp. CFBP 8801. The sequence goes on from NZ_JACYNU010000001.1 coordinate 443,145, forward strand.
TGTACGCCAGCAGCAGCTCGCGGTCGACCGACGTGTAGTGCTGGCCCTTGGGGTTGTAGATCTTCGCCGTCGGGAAGTACGCGTCCATACCGAACGTGCGCGCCTCGTCGGGGATGATCGGCACGATGCGGTGACCGAAGTCCTTCACCCGCAGCAGGTCCTTGAGCAGACGTACGAACGCCATGGTCGTGGCGATCTCCTGCGTGCCCGAGCCCTTCTTGGGCAGCGCGTACGCGGCATCGCCGGGCAGTTCCAGACCGACGTGCGTCGTGCGACGCTCGGGCAGGAAGCCGCCGAGCGCACGACGACGCTCGAGCATGTACTGGATCGTCTCGTCCTGCTCACCGGGGGTGTAGTACGGCGGCTGGTACGGGTTCTCTTCGAGCTGCGCGTCGGTGACCGGGATGTCCATCGCGTCGCGGAACGACTTGAGGTCGTCGAGCGTCAGCTTCTTCATCTGGTGCGTGGCGTTGCGGCCCTCGAAGTGGGGTCCGAGGCCGTAGCCCTTGATGGTCTTCGCGAGGATGACCGTCGGCTGGCCCTTGTGCTCCTTGGCCGCCTTGAACGCGGCGAACACCTTGCGGTAGTCGTGGCCACCGCGCTTGAGGTTCCAGACCTGGTCGTCGGTGAAGTCCTTGACGAGCTCGAGCGCGCGCGGGTCGCGACCGAAGAAGTTCTCACGGACGTAGGCGCCGTTCTCGGCCTTGTACGTCTGGTAGTCGCCGTCGGGGGTGGTGTTCATCAGGTTGAGCAGCGCGCCCTCGGTGTCGCGGGCGAGCAGGTCGTCCCACTCGCGGCCCCAGACGACCTTGATGACGTTCCAGCCGGCACCGCGGAAGAAGCTCTCGAGCTCCTGGATGATCTTGCCGTTGCCGCGGACGGGTCCGTCGAGGCGCTGGAGGTTGCAGTTGATGATGAAGTTCAGGTTGTCGAGGCCCTCGTTGGCCGCGACCTGCAGCTGACCACGGCTCTCGACCTCGTCCATCTCGCCATCGCCGAGGTAGGCCCAGACCTGCGAGTCGCCGACGTCTTTGATGCCGCGGTTGGCGAGGTACTTGTTCGACATCGCCTGGTAGATGGCGTTGATCGGACCGAGACCCATCGACACCGTCGGGAACTGCCAGAACTCTGGCATGAGGCGGGGGTGCGGGTACGAGGGGATGCCGTTGGGGGCCTGCGACTTCTCCTGGCGGAAGCCGTCGAGCTGCGCCTCGGTGAGGCGGCCCTCGAGGTAGGCGCGGGCGTAGGCGCCGGGCGAGGCGTGGCCCTGGATGAAGATCTGGTCGCCGCCCGAGGCGTCGTCCTGGCCACGGAAAAAGTGGTTGAAACCGACTTCGTAGAGTGCGGCCGACGAGGCGTAGGTCGAGATGTGGCCGCCGACACCGATGCCGGGGCGCTGCGCGCGGTGCACGGTGACCGCGGCGTTCCAGCGGATCCACTTGCGGTAGCGGCGCTCGAGCTCCTCATCACCGGGGAACTCGGGCTCGTTCTTGAGCGCGATGGTGTTGATGTAGTCGGTGGTCGGAACCATCGGCACATTGAGGTGCAGTTCTTTGGAGCCCTTGAGCAGGCTCAGCATGATCTCGCGGGCGCGAGCCGGACCCTTCGCCTGGACGAGCTGTCGCAGGGATTCCTGCCACTCCCCGGTCTCTTCCGGGTCGCTGTCCTGCGGCCCCTGCGAATACGGATCCTGGTCGTGAACAGTCACGGAAGACCTTTCGTCGTCTGGCAGGTCATGCCAGAGAATCGCCATAAAAGTGCGGCAACCCTTGTTCGCTCCGCACAATCAACCAGCGTCCAGCCTAGCGAGTCCCGACGACATCGGCTGTTCATGAAGGCCGAGCCGACTCTCCCGGGTGCTCGGATGCCTCGATGTCGAGCATCCGTCATCGGGCAGAGGAATACCCTGAGCGCGTGAACACGCACGATCACGCGGGATTCCGCACGCGCCCCGAGCACCGGTGGCCCGTGCTGATCGCCCTGGGGGTGGGCACGGGGCTCTACGCCGTCCTCCCGAGCGACGCCTCCGGCATCCTGCGCTACGTAGTGGTGATCGCGGGCGTGCTGTGCGCGATCCCCATGGTGGTGACCAACCCGGCGCGGCTCACCCGGGAATCACGCGTGGGGCGCGGCTTCGCCCTCGCCTTCACCGCGGTGCTGCTTCTCGCGAACCAGGTGGCGCTCCTCCTGCTCGTCCAGCAGCTGCTGCGCGGAGAGGGGAGCGGGGCGACCACCCTGCTCGGCGCGGCGCAGGTCTGGGCGATCAACGTCATCGGCTACGCGGTCGTCTACTGGGAGATGGATCGCGGCGGTCCCATCGCCCGGCGCCGCGACGCCCGCGACGCCCTGCCCGCGGCGGACTTCCAGTTCCCGCAGGACTCCGACCGCGACGCGGTCAGCGAGGTGGCCCGCCGCTCGTCCGACGTCGAGGACTGGGCCCCCGGCTACGTGGACTACCTCTACTTCTCGGCGTCCAACGCCATGGCCTTCAGCCCCACCGATGTCATGCCGCTGAGCAGCCGCGCGAAGGTGTTCATGATGGTGCAGGCCATCTCGGGCTTCATCCTGCTCGCGCTGGTGATCTCGCGCAGCGTGAACATCCTGAACTGAGTGCGGTGGGCCCTGCCGGGATCGAACCGACGACATCCACGGTGTAAATCTGCACGAACAGAGGAGAGCGGCGTTTTCTCCGTTCGCAGAGGTTGCCTCGGATGCCGAGAACGGCCGTGTGATCACTTTTCGGGGACACCTCGGGGATACGGGGGCGAGTGCCGCAGGTGGCATAGATAGATGTGCGGATGCGAGAACTCGCGGGCATACGAAGTCCACGCGCGAACGGCATCCACTACCGTCTCGACGTGGACAATTTTTGGGGTGACGCGGACGTCCGCATAGCCGATCACGTAGACCCGCTCGATGCATTTCACGCAGTCACACGTGCTCTGGTGGACGCGAGCCGCCACACGGAGTTTCCACTAGGTGTAGATCGAGTCTGGGCGAAAGCCGATGACGGTAGCACCACCCTGCAACGCGAGTCACTTGAAAGCGCCTCCGCCGAACTGGCGACCATGGGACTCGGCTTCGACTACGCATTTCAGAATCTCGAAGGTGCACCGCGCGACTCGATAACAGTCTTCGTGTGGCGGAACGACCGGCGCGTGATGGTCAGTCTTCGAGGTCCAGATCGCGTCCGCGTGGAAGGACTGCGCGCGGCGGCGCGGAGGTATCTCGATTCCGTGGCGAGTGACAAGAAACCACGTGTCGAGATGATCGTCTGGCCGTCGCCGAACGCGGCTCCGAGCCGTCGACCGTGGTGGAAGCGACCCCTGGTCCAAATTGGAGGTGGAGTGGGAGCGATCTTCGTCGCGGTCGCCGCCGCCGGTCTGATCAACCTATTTGGTTGGAACTAATCAACGTGCTCGCCGTCTGGCAGCGCGAACTCGGCTTCCTCCTGCCACGCGGAACCTCTGCGCGGTCGTAGCGTCCCCATCGCCTCGGTAGCGGCCCTATCCGAGCCTCCTGCCGCCAGGAGGCTCGATGGAATTACGCGCACCAGACGGGCGGAACCTCACCGCGCGAGCCGAGGCTCGAATGCGCGATAAGTAGACCATGGGAAAGAAGAAACCATTCGACGTTGAGCCGTACCGCGACCTTCTCCACCGTTGCGAAGTCGCTTTCCTCGCAGATGTTGAGTACGCGATCCCCGCCGGTAGGGTCGCAGCCTTTCGTGCCCGCAAGCGCGCCACAGGGCAGGGAGACGAGTTGGCGGCGCCATTCGATTTTTCGAGGACAATCTCCGGCAACGTCGCAGCGTGTCTAGACAGTGGCTAATTTTGAGTCGAGGATCTAGTTCACTTCCGGGGTGCGGGGATCCGTCGAGATGAAAAACGACTCGTAACCCGAACCGTCGCCTGAATGGTGCCGCATCTCGAAAGGTGGGGAAGACGGCCGCACCGTCTCGAACAAGTCGAGCACTGCCTCGCGAAGGCCATCGTCTTGGATTCGTTCCTCGTCCAGAATGAACTCCGCGAATGATGAACCAAAATACTTCCAGGCGCACATCATGGCGTCCTGTGCTAGTGCCGCACGCGTCTTCTGTTCGAGCGATCTGTCTGCGAGTGTGACACGCAGCAGCTCTAACCACAGGTACGGATCGACGTTGGTCGACACAGCAGCAGCAATGGCTGCGAAAATCGCCTGCTTACCTTGAGTCTCATAGACGTACGCAAGTGTCGACAGCGCCCTGCCGTCGAGGGCGTCGGCGTTGATAGCCGCGAGCGCAGCCTCCTCTAGGACGGTAAGGTCATCCGTGTCTGGCGGGGAGTACTCCGGTACGGCGGAAGTGGGTCTGACTTGAGAGTCGATCTTCAGGTCTTCGACGATGAACTCAGTAGCTTCACGCGACAGCCGCCACTGCGCACCCGCATCAGGAGACGACCAGATGTCGGCGTCCTCGAATGCTTGCCGCGCCTCCCGGTACCTACCGGTTCTCATCAGTACGTCCGCGAGGAGAGGCGCTGCTCTCGTATCGCCGTATTCGATCGCTTTGAGATAAAATTCCTCCGCCTTCTCGACGTGATTTAGCGACCAGTGCACCGTGCCTTGTTCTCGCCACCAGTAGCCACGTTCGCGGTACAAAAGGTCAGCTTGCGCGGCCTCCTCATAGAGGTGCAGCGCATCCTCTCCATCTTCGTGAGTCAAGGCACTGGCGGCGTTGTACAGTCCCATGGCCGGTCGGGACCATGACCGAGCAGCACGCGAAATCTCATGCGACACTGCCCGTCGCAGTTCGGCGGTCGCACCGGATGACATAACCGCAGCTAGCGCGATGTCCCGAGCCGGATGCTCTTCACGAGCAGCGGTCCGCCTAATCAGCCGGAGCACTGTTTCGCTCTCGTCGTGTCGGGTGAGTAGTGCCACCGCAGAGCCGAGACCCTCCGACTCGAGCAGGGCGGACGACTCGGATGCAGCGATCTTGAGTAGCCGCACGCATAAGTCCTCAGCGCCGGCTGAGGCGAGCGAGAATGCCAAGGCAGCAATCACGTCAGAACCGAGCGCACGGTAGTCTCGCGCCCCGTTGAACGTGTAAGTCATCTGGCGCGGACGGTCACCACGCATCCCGGCCTGTATCTTGCTGTCTTCAATGGAAACTTGAAGGTAAGGGAGGCGTGGGTTGCTGTGGACGACCCGGACGAATGATGACAGCGAAGACAACTTTTGTGCGATTGCCTTCTTGAGCGGACTAGCGCTTTCGCCGTAAAAGATATTTCCGGTGAGGTAGACGTCGATTGGCAGATGCCTAGACACTTCCCGCGCCAGACGCCACGCCCGCGCCTCCTCGGCAAGGCTCGCTGCCGTGTTCGAAGCGAGAACATTCTCGCAACGCACCTGACGACTCTTGGTGTCGGGGTTCTCGTCGTAGGGAAGCAGATGCGCCCACCGGTACCACAGCGTCTCTGTCGAATCGTGCGCGATCACAACCAAGGTCGCATCAGGTGTCTGGGCCCAGTAGTTCAGGGTGGACCGTTTGATCGACGCGGCTGGCTCATGACCACTGCCCGAATCTGTCGACTTCAGCTGGACATTGAAGAAAACCCCGGTCGTCCGGCCGTTCTCGAAGACCTCCACACGTCGGTCGATGCCGTAATCCTCCGCGAGGGAGTGGACCACCCACTCACGCGGCAGCACCGCCTCGAACGCACGAGTCGACCAGGAAGAACGCGCATGGTTGTCGTGACGTATTGGCAAGTCCTGTTCGGGCGGCATGTTCAGAAGTTATTGCAAGGTACCCATCGCGCCCCACTCAGCGCGCCGCCTACTCAACGAGTAGCCAGACCTCTTCCAAAAACGATGGTCTCGTGACCGTAAAGCGGGGGGGACACGGGGGGACGTGAAGCGAAACCTGAGGGCGGGGGAGTGCCGTACTCCTCAGTGTTTTCTAGTGGGCCCTGCCGGGATCGAACCGACGACATCCACGGTGTAAACGTGGCGCTCTACCAGCTGAGCTAAAGGCCCGGGATGCCATGAGTCTACGAGTCTTCGCGCATCGGATGTGCATCGGCGGCGGCCGCGGCTACGGATGTCGGACCCCCGGGGTAGCGTGGGTCCTGTGAATGCCGACCCCGCCGACCAGCGCAAACTGCTCGATCTCGCCGATCTCGATGCCCGCATCCTCCGTGATCAGCACCTGTCGGCGAACCCTCCGCAAGCGCCGCGCGTGCGGGAGCTCCTGGCCCAGCGCGCGACGCTTTCGCAAGAGCTGTCGGCGCGGGCCAACGCGCGTGACGACATCACCGCAGAGATCGCGCGGCTCGAGTCCGACGTCGCCGTGGTCGACGCCCGCATCGCCCGCGACACCCAGCGTCTCGCCGCCGCGACCAACCCCAAGCAGGCGCAGGGCTTCGAGAGCGAGCTCACCTCCCTCAACCGCCGTAAGGGCGATCTCGAAGACATGGAGATCGCGCTCATGGAGCGCCTCGAGACGGCCGATGCCGCGATCGCCGAGCAAGAGACCGTGATCGCCGAGACCAACGCCCTCGGCGCCGAGCTCAGTGCCGAGGCCAAGACCGTCGTCGCCGACGCCACGACGCGTCTCGAAGGTGCTCGCCGTGACCGTGACGCCGTAGCGGCCTCGGTCCCCGCCGCGCTCCTCGCGCTCTACGAACGCCTCGCCTCGCGCGGCAACGGCGCGGGCCTGCTCCGCGCCGGCGCCTGCGAAGCCTGCCGCATGGTGATCCCGCCGAGCGACATCGCGACGATCCGGCGCGCGCAGACCGACGACGTCGTGTTCTGCCCCGAGTGCGGCGCCATCCTCGTCCGCACCGAAGAATCGCGGTGACCCCCGCCGACGTCCGTGGCGTCTGACACGGTCGTCGTCGGACGCGCGGTCTCGGGCAAGATCGCCCTGATCGACCTCGATGCCGAAGCGGCACCGGTCCGCACGACCGAGGTCGCCCGAGACGCGCTGGCCGCCACCATCGCCGCGCGTGAGGCGGCCGGCGACATCCGGTGGATCTGGTCCGACACGCCCACCTGGTACGGACCGCTCCTGACCGGGGGAGTGCGGGTCGCACGCGCGTGGGATCTTCGGCTCGTACACGTCCTCCTCCGCGACGCCGCGGAGATCGACGCCGACCACGGCCTGCGCGATGCGCGTCACTGGGATGCCGCGGCCGCGGCCCCCGAGAGCGGTGACACGCTCTTCGACCTCGGTGACGCGGCATCCGGTCTGCCCGACACCGCCGTCGAAGCGCTGGCGGAGTACCGGCGTCAGCGCGCGGCCCTCGACGGCTCGCCGGGGGCGGGGTCGCTCCGGCTGCTCTGCGCCGCCGAATCCGCCGGAGCGCTCATCGCCGTCGAGTTGCACGCCGTCGGTGTGCCGTGGAGCGTCGAGGCGCACGAGCGGATCCTGCACGACGAGCTCGGCCCCCGACACGGTGGCGGCCTGCCCGCCCGCATCGAGCAGACCGCGGCGGCGGTGCGCACGGCCCTCGGCGATCCCTCGGTGTCGCTGGACTCCCATCCGCGTCTGCTGCGGTCGCTGCACCGCGCCGGTCTGCTCGTCGAGTCGACAAGCCGGTGGGAGCTGAGCGAGCACGATCATCCGGTGGTCGCCCCGCTCATCGCCTACAAGAAGCAGATGCGGCTCTACACGGCGAACGGCTGGGCCTGGTTGGCCGAGTGGGTGCGGGACGGCCGTTTCCGCCCCGTCTACGTGCCCGGTGGCGTCGTGACCGGGCGGTGGGCGTCGTCGGGCGGCGGCGCTCTGCAGATCCCCCGGCAGTTGCGCACCGCCGTGCGGGCGGACCCCGGCTGGACGCTCGTGACGGCCGACGTCGCGCAGCTCGAACCGCGGGTGCTCGCGGCCATGGCGCGCGACACGGCGCTGGCCGAGGCGGCATCCGGTCGCGACCTGTACGCCGGCATCGTCGACACCGGGGCTGTGGCCAGCCGCCCCGAGGCCAAACTCGCGATGCTGGGGGCGATGTACGGCGCGACCACGGGCGAGAGCGGTCGCCTGCTGCCGCGCCTGCGGCGCACCTTCCCCCGCGCCATGCGCCTCGTCGACGACGCCGCGCGCACGGGAGAAGACGGCGGGCTCGTGCACACCTGGCTCGGGCGCACGTCACCCACGGCGGGCGAGGACTGGCGAGCGGTGCAGTCCCGCGCGAGCGATGCCGAGGCATCGGGGGTCGACGAGACGCGGGCCCGGCGCTCCGCTCGGGACCGCGGACGCTTCACTCGCAACTTCGTCGTGCAGGGCACCGCGGCGGAGTGGGCATTGGCCTGGCTCGCCGACCTGCGCGCGCGCCTGGCGACGATCCCCGCGGTGGATGCCGCCGACGCGGCGCCCGCGTCGGGACCGGTGTTCGATCGGGTGCCGCACCTGGCGTTCTTCCTGCACGACGAGATCGTCGTCCACACCCCCGCGGTGCACGCCGACGCGGTCGCCGACGCCGTCCGTGCCTCCGCCGCGTCGGCGGGGCGCCTGCTCTTCGGCGCGTTCCCGATCGACTTCCCGCTCGATCTGCGCATCTCGGAGACGGCCGAGAAGGGCTGAGCCATAGCCCGGATCGCCCGGGGTCGGCCCGACCGAGGCGGCGGCGGGGCGACGGCGGACCCGCCGGTAGACTCGATGACGCGAATGGGTCGGCTGGACGGTCGCGTCACGGGTTCGCCCGTGCCGAGGAACGTCCGGGCTCCACAGGGCAGGACGGTGGGTAACGCCCACCCGGAGCAATCCGCGAGACAGTGCCACAGAGAGTAGACCGCCCGCACCACGCTCGTCGTGGGAGCGGGTAAGGGTGAAAGGGTGGTGTAAGAGACCACCGGGGTCGTGGTGACACGATCCGCGAGGTAAACCTCGTCCGGAGCAAGGCCAGACAGGGGATGTTGACGCGGCTCGCCGAGTCCCCGGGTAGGCCGCTGGAGTGGCACGGCAACGTGTCGCCGAGAGAGATGACCGTCCACGGGGCTTCGGCCCCCGGACAGAACCCGGCGTACAGGCCGGCCCATTCGCACCCCACACTGCGCCCAATCGATGTCCCGCTCGGGAGCGGCGTGAATCACCGTGTCGAACCGGGCCGCCACTCGAACGGGCGCGAACCCTGGTCTCAGCCGCGGAGGGAGATTCGTGCCGCTCGTCGGAGAGCGCGAATGTGGCCTCGCGACAGCCGCGTACTGCCGACGCGAGCGCCCGCGGCCCGGGCCGCCGTCACCCGCAGAGAGCGATGGAGGCCGCGTCGACGATGGCGGTGGCGTCGTCGCTGCCCGCCTTCACCGTCCGCCCCGCCAGCGAGAGAGCGATGTCGTCGTCGTCGGTGCCCTGGGCGAGCTGGTCGCAGGCGGCCTGTCCGGCGGCGAGCAGGTCGGCGTCGGTGGCGGAGAGGAGGACGCTGCCGGCCACGCCGCCGTCTCGGATCTCGCTCAGGTACGCGGCCTCGTCCCGCGGGGCGTCGGTCGCGTCTCCACCGACGACGATGGTGGAATCCCCGTTGGTGAACGTTCCCGACTGGCCGGGGGTGATGGTGATCGTCTCCGACGTCGTCTCGCTGGTACAGCCCGCGAGGAACACGAGAGCGAAGGAGACGGCGGCAAGGGCGAGGGGGCGCTTCATGCCGTCACTCTATCGACCCTGACATTCGCCTGGGAGCTCGACCCGGCGTCGAGCTCAGCCTCGGGACGGTTACTTGATGGCGGGCAGCGCCTCGGGCACGGCCACCGCGAGCGAGGCCGCACCGATGATGCCGGCATTGTTGCGGTGCTTCGCGGGCACGATCGGGGCGCGCAGCTTCAGCAGCGGCAGGAAGTTCTCGGAGTGCTTCGAGACCCCACCGCCGACGACGAGCAGGTCGGGGCTGAAGAGGAACTCGACGTAGTCGTAGTACCACTGCAGACGCTTCGCCCACTTGTCCCACGACAGCTCTTCGCGCTCCATCGCCGAGTAGGCGGCGAAGTGCTCCGCGTCTTTCTTGTGTCCGGCGCGCTGCAGGTGGCCCAGCTCGCTGTTGGGCACGAGCACGCCGTCGTAGATCATGGCCGAGCCGATGCCCGTGCCGAGGGTGGTGAGGATGACGAGACCGTCGACGCCCTTCGCCGCGCCGTAGCGCACCTCGGCGATACCGGCCACGTCGGCGTCGTTGGCGAAGTGGATGCCGCGCGACAGCCCGTCCTCGAAGAACTTCTCGGCCTCGAAGCCGATCCACGACGGCGACACGTTGGCGGCCGACAGCGTCTTGCCGCTCTTCACGATCGCCGGGAAGGCGACGCCGAGGGGCAGATCGGCCGGGGCTTCGAGGGTGTCGAGCACCTGACGCACCGCGGCCAGCACGTCGGCGGGTTCCGCCCCCGCGGGGGTGGCGACCTTCACCCGATCGCTGACGAGTTCGCCGGCATCGAGGTCGACGATCCCCGCCTTGATGCCGGTTCCGCCGATGTCCACTCCGACCGCACGCGATGCATTCGTTGCCATACCCCCCAGCCTATCCAGGCGCACGGTCGGGATCAGTAGGATCGGGGGAGCACCGGCGGTTCTGCGCCGAGACGCGAGACCCACCGAAGGAGCCATCGTGAGCGACGAGAGCAACAAGTACTGGTACAACCTCGAGACCAAGCAGGTCGAGCAGGGCTTCGCCTCTCCGATGGCCGACCGCGCCGGCCCCTTCGACACCGCCGAAGAAGCCGAACGTGCGCCCGAGATCCTGCGCCAGCGCTCCGAGAAGTGGGATGACGACGACGCCCGCGACGCGGACTGGGGCTCCGACGGCGTCAAGGCCTGACAGCCTTACCGAAACGAGGGATGACGATGGACAAGCAGCGCGATTTCGTCCTGCGGACGATCGAAGAACGGGGCGTGAAGTTCGTCCGCCTCTGGTTCACCGACGTGGTGGGAACGCTCAAGTCGGTGGCGATCGCCCCCGCTGAGGTGGAGGGGGCCTTCACCGAGGGCCTGGGCTTCGACGGATCGGCGATCGAGGGACTGACGCGTTCCTACGAGTCCGACCTGCTCGCGCACCCCGATCCCACGACCTTCCAGATCCTGCCGTGGCGCGGCGAGATCGACCCGACGGCACGCATGTTCTGCGACATCACCACGCCCGACGGACAACCGGCCGTCGCCGACCCCCGCCACGTGCTCAAGCGCACGCTGGCGAAGGCCGCCGACGCGGGGTTCACGTTCTACACGCACCCCGAGATCGAGTTCTACCTGCTCAAGTCGTCGCAGCTCGGTGCGGATGGGCGCCCGCAGCCGGTCGATTCGGCCGGCTACTTCGACAACGTCCCGGGTGGGACGGCGCACGACTTCCGTCGTCGCTCGGTGCGCATGCTCGAAGACCTCGGCATCTCGGTCGAGTTCAGCCACCACGAGGGTGGTCCCGGGCAGAACGAGATCGATCTGCGGTACGCCGACGCCCTCACCACGGCCGACAACATCATGACGTTCCGCACGGTGGTGAAAGAGGTCGCCATCGAGCAGGGCGTGTACGCGACCTTCATGCCGAAGCCCATCAGCGGCCAGCCCGGCAGCGGCATGCACACCCACCTGTCGCTGTTCGAGGGCGACATGAACGCCTTCTACGAAGAGGGCTCGCAGTACCAGCTGTCGAAGGTCGGCCGTCACTTCATCGCCGGCCTGCTGCGCCACGCCAACGAGATCTCGGCCGTCACCAACCAGTTCGTCAACTCGTACAAGCGCCTCTGGGGCGGCGACGAGGCTCCGAGCTTCATCTGCTGGGGTCACAACAACCGTTCGGCCCTCGTGCGCGTTCCGCTGTACAAGCCCAACAAGGGGCAGTCCACGCGCGTCGAGTACCGCGCGCTCGACTCCGCGGCGAACCCGTACCTGTCGTACGCGCTCATGCTCGCGGCCGGGCTCAAGGGCATCGAGCAGGAGTACGAGCTGCCGGCCGAGGCCGAAGACAACGTGTGGTCGCTCACCGACGCGGAACGCCGCGCCCTGGGATACGCGCCGCTGCCGGCGAGCCTCGACCACGCTCTCGAGTACCTCGAGGAGTCCGAGCTCGTGGCCGAGACGCTGGGGGAGCAGGTCTTCAAGTACGTGCTGCTCAACAAGCGACGCGAGTGGCAGCAGTACCGCGCCCAGGTCACGCCGTTCGAGCTCGAGAGCAACCTCGAAGCGCTCTGACGGAAGCCGCCATGACCTCAGGTGACCGCACGACCGCGCTCACCGCACTCGCCCGCACCGGATTCTCGCAGCTCGCCGAAGCAGACACCCTGCTCGGCGAGCTCGCGGAGCTGGTGGGCGTGGAGCGGGCCGGCGCCATGCAGCTCGCCCAGCGCGTGGCCGATCCCGATCGCGCCCTGTGGGCGATCGTGCAGGTGGCGCGCCGCGACGCCGACGCGGTGCGCGGTGCGGCGGGCGATCCGGGCGCGTGGCGGGCACTCTGGGACATCGTCGGCGCCTCCGACGGGTTCGCGGAGTTCTACCTGCGTCACCCCGACGAACTGCGTCACCTCTCGGGTGCGGGTCTGACCCTGCCCGACGAGCCGACCATGCGGGCCGAGCTGCTGGCATCCGTCGGCGACGTCGAGGGTTTCGCGACGGATACCTCGGATGCCGCCTGGGTCGCGCTCCGCGTGCGATACCGGCGTCTTCTGGCGCGCATCGCCGCCTACGACCTCGGTCAAGACGATCCCGCCGGCGCGATCGACATCGTCTCGGCCTCGCTCGCCGACTTGGCCGGCGCGGCCCTCGAGGCGTCGTTGAGCGTGGCGCGCGGCCGCGTGAGCGGTACGGGCCCGGCGGCGTTCCCGAGGGCGCAGGTCGAGGCCACCCGGTTCGCGATCATCGCGATGGGCAAGACCGGCGCCCGTGAACTCAACTACGTCAGCGATGTCGACGTGATCTTCGTCGGCGGCTCCGCCGACGAAGACATCGTCACCGAAGCGCGCGCCATCGACATCGGCACGCGCCTCGCCGTGCAGACGATGCGGGGTATCTCGGGGCCCGAGATCGAACCGCCCCTGTGGGAGGTCGACCCCAACCTGCGCCCCGAGGGCAAGCAGGGCGCTCTGGTGCGCAGCCTCGCCTCTCACGAGCAGTACTACGCCCGCTGGGCCAAGAGCTGGGAGTTCCAGGCGCTGCTGAAGGCGCGCCCGCTGGCGGGCGATGCCACCCTCGGCGCCGAGTACGTCGCCGCGGTGCAGCCGCTCGTCTGGCACAGCGCCGCGCGAGAGAACTTCGTCGAGGGCGTGCAGCGCATGCGCGAGCGGGTGACCGACCACATCCCGGCCAGCGAGGTGAACCGCCAGCTCAAGCTCGGTCCCGGCGGCATCCGCGACGTGGAGTTCACCGTGCAGCTGCTGCAGCTCGTGCACGGCCTGACCGACGAGCGCATCCGTCAGCGCGGCACGCTCGACGCCCTCGACGCCCTAGTCGCCGAGGGGTACATCGGCCGCTCCGAGGCCGAGGCGTTCGGCCGCGACTATCGCCTGCTGCGTCTACTCGAGCACCGCTTGCAGTTGCGCGGCCTGCGCCGTACCGCTCTGCTGCCCGAGAAGGACGACGACCTGCGGGTCCTCGCGCGCGCGTCTCGGCTGGCCGACTCGGCCTCCGGGGTACAGACGGTGTGGGAGGGCATCAAGCGCGAGGTGCGCGACATCCACGTGCGCCTGTTCTACCGCCCGCTGCTGTCGGCGGTGGCGGCGCTGCCCGAGGGCGAGCGCACCCTGTCGACCGAGCAGGCGCGTGATCGTCTCGCGGCCATCGGCTTCCGCGACCCGGCCGGCGCCCTGCGTCACATCGCCGCCCTCACCAGCGGACTGAGCCGCAAGTCGACCATCCAGCGGCACCTCATGCCGATCATGATCCGGTGGTTCGCCGACGGCGTGGATCCCGACTACGGCCTCCTCGTCTTCCGCCGCATCAGCGAACGCCTCGGCAACACGCCCTGGTTCCTGCGCATGCTGCGCGACTCCGCCGGCGCCGCCGAGAGCCTCACTCGCGTGCTCTCGGGCTCGCGATACATCGGCGAGTTGATGGAGTGGATTCCCGAGTCGGTCGCATGGCTCGACGACGACGCGTTGCTGCGGCCACGTTCCGGCAAGGCTCTCGAAGAAGAAGCGCGGGCGATTCAGACGCGCTGGCAGAACATCGACGACGCGATGCGCTCGGTGCGTGCGCTCCGACGCCGCGAGATGCTGCGCGTGGCGATGGCGGCCGTGCTCGGCACGGTCTCGCTCGAGGAGTTGTCCGACGCGCTGTCGACGATCACCGAGGTCACGATCCAGGCGACCCTGCGGGCCGTGCGGCGCGTGGTCGTTCCCCCCGAAGACGACGACCTCGATTTCGCGGTCATCGCCATGGGGCGCTTCGGCGGGCGCGAGATCGGCTTCGGCTCCGACGCCGACGTGATGTACGTCTACCGTTCGAACGGCGTCGATCCGCAGCGGGCCGGCACCCTGGCTCTCAAGCTCGTCGCGGGCCTGCGCGAGCACTCCGAAGACCACAGACTGCCGCTCGACCTCGACGCCGAGCTGCGTCCCGAGGGGCGGAGCGGACCGCTGGTCCGCTCGATCGAGTCCTACGCCGAGTACTACCGGCGCTGGTCACTCTCGTGGGAGGCCCAAGCGCTGCTGCGGGCCCGCGGCGTCGCGGGCAGCGTCAAGCTCATCAACGCGTTCATGGAGCTGGCCGATGAGGTGCGTTACCCCGTCACCGCCGATGAGAACGGCCTGCGCGAGATCCGGCGCATCAAAGCCCGCGTCGAGAACGAGCGCCTCCCGCAGGGCGCCGATCCCGCGCGCCATCTCAAGCTCGGTCCGGGTTCGCTGAGCGACGTCGAGTGGCTCGTGCAACTGCTGCAGCTGCAGCACGCGCGCACCGTTCCGGGAATGCGCACCACCTCGACGCTGGGGGCTCTCGACGCCGCCGTCGAGGCAGGGATCGTCGAGCCCGACGCCGCCGAGAAGCTCGCGGCCGCGTGGCATCTCGCCAGTCGCCTGCGCTCGGCCAACACCCTGCTGTCGGGACAGACCAGCAATGTGCTTCCCACGGATCGCCTGCGACTCGACGGGATCGGACGCATCCTCGAGTACGCCCCGCGCTCCGCGACGCAGGTCGAAGAGGACTACCTCGGCGCCACGCGACGCGCCCGCCGCGTGTTCGACAAGCTGTTCTACGGCTGACGCGAGGGGCGTGGGGGATGCCGACGGCTCGACGCCGTGGCATCCCTCCGGCCGTCAGGCCATCAGGCGCTCGCGCACCTCTCGCCGCTGCACCTTGCCGATGAGCGAACGTGGCAGGTCGTCGACGACGACGATCCGACGCGGCACCTTGTAGTCGGCCAGTCGCGTCTTGCAGTAGTCGCGCACGGCGTCGGGAGCGATCTCGACCCCGTCGCGCACGACGATCGCCGCCGCCACGTCTTCGCCGCCGCGCGCCTTGGGCAGGCCGACGACCGCGGCCCCCTCGATGTCGGGGTGCGAAGTGAGTACGTCTTCGACCTCGCTGGGGGCGACGTTGAAGCCACCGGTGATGATGATCTCTTTCAGGCGATCGACGATCGTGACGAACCCGTCGGGCGAGACCGAGGCGATGTCACCCGTGCGCAGCCACCCCCCGTCGAGCAGCGTCGCCGCGGAGTCGGTGGGGCGGTTCCAGTACCCCTGGAACACCTGCGGGCCGCGGAGCAGCAGCTCGCCCGTCTCGCCGAGCGGCAGATCGTGCGACGGGTTCTCGGGGTCGACCACGCGGATGTCGGTGCTGGGGAACGGCACGCCCACCGTTCCCGGCCGCCGTGAGGGACCGATCGGGTTGCCGAGCGCGACCGGTGAGGACTCCGTCATCCCGTACCCCTCGACGAGCAGACCGCCGGTGGTCGCCTCCCAGCGGTCGACGGTGGCGACGGGCAGGCTCATCGCCCCCGAGATCGCGAAGCGCACGGTCGAGAGGTCGATGGTGCCGCGCGCTCCGGCTCGCGCGAGCTGGTCGTAGATCGGCGGCACCGCCGGCAGGAAGGTCGGCGGGCTCTTCTTCGCCGCGGATGCCACGAGCTCGAGGTCGTACTTCGGGAACAGCACCAGCTTCGCGCCGATGCTCATCGCGAACGTCAGGCAGAGCGTCAGACCGTACGCGTGGAAGAGGGGGAGGACGCCGTAGAAGGTCTCTTCGCCGTCGCGCAGACCGGGCACCCACGCCCGACCCTGCATGGCGTTGGCGCGCAGATTGCGGTGCGTGAGCACCGCGCCCTTCGGAGTACCGGTCGTCCCGCTGGTGTACTGCAGCAGCGCGATGTCGTCGAGGACGGGGCCGCGGTGCTTGCGCGACAGCGTGCCGTGCGTGAGCACCTTCTCCCACGCGACGGCGCGCTTCGACTGCGGCGTGGCGGTGAGCTGCGCCCGCGCGGCACGGGCCTTGGCGACCGGCAGGCGCAGAGCCACCCGCTTGCCGAGGGGGAACGCCGAGGTGATGTCGACGCTCACGATGTGCTCGAGAGCCAGGTCGGAGGGGAACTCGGCGACCGTGTCGACGAGCTTGTCCCACACGATCGCGAAGCGCGCACCGTGATCCTCGAACTGGTGACGCAGCTCGCGCGGGGTGTAGATCGGGTTGTGCTCGATCACGATGGCCCCCAGCCGCAGCGCGGCGTAGAAAGCCACCACGTGCTGCGGACAGTTCGGCAAGACCAGGGCCACCCGGTCGCCGGCGCGCACACCGAGACGACGCAGGCCCTCGGCCGCCCGTTCGACCTGCGCGCCCAGGTCTCGGTACGTGGTCGTCGCTCCGAAGAACTCCAGCGCCGTCTGCGCGCCGTACCGCGTCACCGCGGCGGCCAGCATCTCGGACAGGGTCTGCGACGGTTCGTCGATCTCGTGCGGCACACCCTCGGCGTAGGAGCTCAACCACGGACGCGAGGCGTAGGGGAAGGTCGACATGTTTCCATCCTTCCGTGCCCCACCAATATGGCCGCGCACCTTGACCTGGGGGGATGCCGGGAACTCGACCGACGCGAATCTTCCCCCCACCGGCGTCGCGGCCTACCCTTTCGGGCATGTGCCGCAACATCGTTCCCCTGCACAACTTCACCCCACCCGCCACCGACGACGAGTGCCACGACGCCGCGCTGCAGTTCGTGCGCAAGATCGTGGGCACGACGAAACCGTCGCGGGCCAATCAGGACGTGTTCGATCGCGTGGTGGGCGAGGTCGCGGCATCCGTTCGCCACCTGCTCGACGAACTCGTGACGAACGCCCCGCCGAAAGTGCGCGAGGACGAGGCCGCCAAACGGCAGGCACGCTCGGCGGAGCGCTACGAGGCGATCCGGGTGTTCCAGGCGCAGAAGCGCAGCGAGCGGGCCGGCTGAGCCCCCGCCTGTCGGCGGAACGCGACGACGCCCGCCCCCGCGAAGCGGTGGGGACGGGCGTCGACGAATCAGGCTCAGACGAACTCGGTGTGACGGCGACGACGCGCGCGCAGGTACGCACCGGTGGCGAGCAGGCCCACCGCGAGGACCGCTGCGCCGAGGGGGAGTGCCGCGCCGGTCGACGCGAGCGGACCACCGTTGCCCGCTGCTCCGCCACCACCGCCGGCACCGGCCGACGACGACGGGGTCGGGCTCGGGGCGATCGGGGGAACCGGGGCGGCAGCGGCCGAGACGGTCACCGTCGCGGTCTTCGTCACGCCCGTCTGCGCACCGCGCACGGCGATCTCGAACGCGCCCTCGGTGGTCGGGGCGGTCATCTCGAAGCGCGCCGCACCGCGCAGGGCGTCGCGCTGGCCGAGAGCCGTGGAGTCCCCGGCGGAGCCGACCAGTTGCCAGTCAGCCGAGAAGCCCTCGGCGGCCACCGAGATCGTGTCTCCGGGGCGCACCTCGGCCGGGACCGAGATCGACGCGTTCGCACTGAGCGAGGCGAGGTCGGACGAGAGGGCGAGACCGTTCGCCGCGGTGAAGAACAGGTCGGTCTGGTCGGTCAGGCCCACGACGTTCGCCGCCCCGGGGCCGTAGCCCGCGATGCGCACCTGAGCGCCGGTGTGCTGCTGCGACTCGCCGAGCGCCGACGTGCCGTACGCCACGATCATCGGCTGGCCGTCGGCCGTCAGCAGGTGGGTGTTCAGGCCGGGGATCGTCGAACCGACGATCTGGCTCGTGTGCGCGTGGTCGGCGGTCACCACGACCAGGGTGTCACCCTGGGTGCGGGCGAAGTCCAGCGCGACCTGAACGGCCTCGTCGAGGTCGACGGTCTCGCCGATCTGACCGCACGCGTTCGCGGCGTGATCCTGCTTGTCGATGCTCGCGCCCTCCACCTGCAGGAAGAAGCCGTCGTCGCCGTCGAGCAGGTCGATCGCCTTAGAGGTCAGGGATGCCAGCGACAGGCCGGTCGCCAGACGCTCGGGGTTCTCGGCGCACGACGTCGGGGCGGGCAGCTCTCCACCCGCGGTGAGGTCGGTCGCCTCCGGTC
This sequence comes from Microbacterium sp. CFBP 8801, assembly GCF_014839455.1. Taxonomy (NCBI): domain Bacteria; kingdom Bacillati; phylum Actinomycetota; class Actinomycetes; order Micrococcales; family Microbacteriaceae; genus Microbacterium; species Microbacterium sp. CFBP 8801. The sequence continues at coordinate 461,565 of NZ_JACYNU010000001.1, forward strand.
CCGACCAGCGCACCGGGAAGTTCCCCTCGGTGAACAGGCCCAGCAGCGGCTGGTCGGCGTCCGCGACGGTGACGGCGTCGAGAGCCGCCGCGTCGTCGACGAGCGTGTACCCGCGGTCCTCCGCCTGGGCGAAGAGCGTCTCGCCCTCCCACGGGCCGGCTTTCGCGGTCTGCGCGAAGCTCGCCGAGCCTCCACCGAGGGTGACATCGGGGCGCACGTTCAGCAGCTGCTCGCTGATCGAGCCGAGCCCGCCGTTCTCCAACGCTTCCGTCGCACAGTTCTCCGAGGTCTGGTCGGGGCCGTAGCATCCGCGTGCCGAGATGTGCGAGATCTGCGCGCCGGGGGTGGCATCCTGGATCTCCGCCGTCGAGACGTTGCCGGTCTTCAGACCGTTCGCCTTCGCGATCTCGAGCAGGGTCGACTGCGCCGTGTTCTGGTAGTCGACGCTCAGCCGACCGTTGACCGTCTTCGTCCCGGTCGCCCAGGCGCTGGCCGTCGACGCCGACTCCGACGCGTAGTTCGGCTGCCCCTCCTCGTTGACCGAGTAGGTCGTGTACTGCCCAGTCAGCGGGAGGGCGTCGATCCCGGCGAAGCGTCCGCCCGCGCCTTCCGCGTAGTTGTGCGCCACGGTGATCTCGGAATCACCCATCCCATCGCCGATGAGCAGGATGACGTTCTTGGCCGGCCCGTCGACGAGCGACGCACGAAGCGCCTCGGTCATGTCACCGTCGTTCCGAGCGGCGCCGCCGTGCTCGGTGATGTCGCCGGGGGTGGAGGCGAGGGCCGGAACGGCCACGAGCGCCACGGAGGTCGAGGCGGTCAGCGCCACCGCAACGGCCGCGACGGCCGTTCGGAGACGCCGGGAGGTACGTGAGTGCATGGGGGATCCTTCGTCGTGTCGGTGCGGTCGTCGATCGCGCATTCAGCCCACCGGTGTGAAGACACCTCCGCACCATGCTCAGATGAAGATCGGGTGTCCAGACGGTAGTCACTCGTCCACCGACCCCGATCGGAGGGGTGCGCCCGCCTAGGCTCGGGCACGATGACCATCGCCGTCTCGCCTCCCCCCGGCCGACGCGCCGTCGGGCGCGGCATGCGGCTGATGCTCGCGCTGTTCCTCGTGTTCAGCGCGTGGGCGACGACGCACGTCGACGACGGCGTCGGCGATCACGAGGGCACCGCTCATACGGCCTTCACGGTCGGCTCCCTGATGAACGTCGACGACGCGCCGACCGCCGGAGTCGTTCCTCCCGTCGAGGCCGACGCGACGAGCGTCATGGCCGTGGACGGCACGACGGCAGTCGTGCTCGCTGCCGTCGACGCCGTCGCCCGCGCGACGGTCTCGACGGTGAACGCCGACACGAGGGCGGAACCGTCTCTCGATCCGCCGCCGCCGCGGCATCCGCTCCTTCTCCACACCATCTCCCGCACCTGAGTCCCGACACCCCGCCGCTCGCCGGCGGGTCGAGGTCGTCCGCCGACGACCGATCGTGTCGGAAACCAGGATCGGGAGATTCACCGTGTCAGCTGCCGCCCACACCCATCGCAGCGCCCGCTCGACGTCGCGGGGTCGCCGCCACGTGAGAGCGGTCGCCGATGATGTCGCCCACCTCGTCGAGCGCGCCGCGCCCGCCCACGGGCCCGCCGCCCGGGTCACGGTCGGACGCCACGCCGACGGTGGGGGCGCGGCGGAGGTGGTCACGGTCCTGCTCGAGCGGACCGCCGCTCCGGCGCGGGCCCGCCCGCACGGCATCCGGATCGAGCAGACCGTCGAGATCGATCGTCTCCCCGTCGTGGACGACGATCTGCGCGCCCGCCTGCTCGGCGCCCAGACCACCTCGCTGCTGCTCGTGGGCGGGGCCGGTCGGGGCAAGACGACGCTCGCGCGGTGGCTGGCCCACCGCCGTGGTCGGCCGCTCGCGACGCTCGACCTCGCGACCACGGGGGACCGTTCGGCCGCGTCCCTCGCCGATGAGATCCGACGGGGGACCACCGCCGGGATGACCCTCTTCATCGACAACGCCCATCTCCGCGGGCCGGCCGCGCTCTCGCTCCTCGTCGGCGTGGCCCCCGAGCCCTGTGCGACGGTGGTGGCTTCGGAGACTCCGGATGCCGCCCACCTCGTCGATCAGGTCATCACGCTCGAGCTCCCCGGCATCGCCGCCATCGAAGCGCTTCTGCGAACCGACGTGTGCAACGTCGATGCGAAGGCGGCTCGCGTTCTCGCGGCCCTGAGCCTGGGGGAGACCCCGGCGTCGATCATGCGTGGAATCGAACGAGCGCGGCGCTTCTCGTCGATGACCGAGGTCAGCGTCCCCGAGGCGCTGCGCGCCGTGACGCTGGAGAGATTCTGGACGTGGTCGCCGCGGCGGCGGAGCGATGCCGCCCTCGCGCTCCTTCGCCTCGGGGATCTCAGTCAGCGCGCCGTCAGCGCGATGACCGGGGTGAGCCGAGACACGTTGCGTCGCCGGGGCGCGGCCTGAGGGTCGGCAGGCGACGGGTCGAGCGGAGGAGTGCAAACGACGACGCCCGCCCCCGCGCAGCGGCGGGGACGGGCATCGACGTGATGTGGGCGATCAGACCCCGAAGTACAGCTCGTACTCGAAGGGGTGCGGACGCTGGGCCATCGGCTGGATCTCGTTCTCGATCTTGTACTCGATCCAGGTCTCGATGAGCTCCTCGGTGAAGACGCCACCGGCGAGCAGGAACTCGTGGTCGGCACGGAGGGCCTCGAGCGAGTCGAGCAGCGAGTTCGGAACCTGCGGGATGTTCTTCGCCTCTTCGGCGGGAAGCTCGTACAGGTCCTTGTCGACGGGCTCGTGCGGCTCGATGCGGTTCTTGATGCCGTCGAGGCCCGCCATGAGCTGCGCCGCGAAGGCGAGGTACGGGTTGCCCGAGGCGTCGGGCGCACGGAACTCGATGCGCTTGGCCTTGGGGTTGGTGCCCGTGATCGGGATGCGGATGGCCGCGGAGCGGTTACCGGCCGAGTACACCAGGTTGACCGGCGCCTCGAAGCCCTTCACCAGACGGTGGTAGCTGTTGAGGGTCGGGTTGGTGAACGCGAGCACTGCGGGGGCGTGCGCCAGCAGACCGCCGATGTACCAACGAGCGACGTCGGACAGGCCGCCGTAGCCGGCCTCGTCGTAGAACAGCGGCTTGCCGTCGAGCCAGAGCGACTGGTGCGTGTGCATGCCCGAGCCGTTGTCGCCGAACAGCGGCTTCGGCATGAAGGTGGCGACCTTGCCCCACTCTTCGGCGGTGTTCTTGACGATGTACTTGAACTTCAGGATGTCGTCGGCGGAGTGGACCATCGTGTCGAAGCGATAGTTGATCTCCTGCTGACCGCCCGTGCCGACCTCGTGGTGCGAGCGCTCGAGCACGAAGCCCGCGTCGATCAGCTTGAGGGTGATGTCATCGCGCAGATCGGCGGTCTTGTCGACCGGCGAAACCGGGAAGTAGCCGCCCTTGTACGGGGTCTTGTTGGCGAGGTTGCCGCCCTCTTCGACGCGACCGGTGTTCCAGGCGCCTTCCTCGGAGTCCACCGAGTAGAAGCTCGAGTTCTGCTTCACCTCGAAGCGGACGTCGTCGAAGATGTAGAACTCGGCCTCGGGGGCGAAGAACGCGGTGTCGGCGATGCCGGTGGAGGCGAGGTACTTCTCGGCCTTCTTGGCGACCTGACGGGGGTCCTTGCCGTAGATCTCGCCGTTACGCGGGTTGTAGATGTCGAAGACCATGATGAGGGTCTTCGCCTCGCGGAACGGGTCGAGGTATGCCGTCGTCACGTCCGGGATGAGCTGCATGTCGGACTCGTGGATGTTCGCGAACCCGCGGATCGACGAGCCATCGAACAGCTGTCCGACGGTGAAGAACTCCTCGTCGACGGTCGAGGCGGGGATGTTGAAGTGCTGCTGCACACCAGGAAGATCCGTGAAACGGATGTCGAGGAACTTGACGTCCTCGTCCTGGATGAAGGTGAGCACCTCGGACGAATCTTTGAACATGAAGACTCCAGAGGTAGAACATTCGGGATCGGCGGGCTTCGCCCAGCCTCCTCGACCATACCCAGAACCGGTGTCCCGGTCATATCTCGCATGTTTCGAGCATGTTACGCGGTGCCGATTACGCTGGGTCCGTGAGCGTCCCTGCCGAGAACGACTATCCGGGCCAGCGGCTCGGCCTTCCCCGCGAGGGTCGCGGTTCGATCGCCCGTCCGGGGCGCCGGATCGCGGCGCTGCTGATCGATGTGGCCACCGCGGGGCTGATCGGATTCGCCTTCTTCTCGACGCCCGACGCCGTCACCGGCGTACCGTTCGCGAACCCGGTCGCGTCGAACCTCATCTTCTTCGTCGCGCAGATCCTCTTCATTCCGCTGATCGGCGGCAGCCCCGGGCACAGACTCCTGGGAATGCGTCTGGAATTGGCATCCGGGGGATGGGTGGGCCTCTGGCGCCCGATCGTGCGCACGGTGCTGCTGGCGCTGATCATCCCGGCCGTCGTGTGGGATTCCGACCAGCGCGGCCTGCACGACAAGGCCGTCGGCACGATCCTCGTCCGCAGCTGACATGAGAAAGGCCCCCGCCGTGGCGGGGGCCTTTCTCATGAGGGTCAGCGCGGACGCGGGGAGCGCATCTTCGTCGGGTCGACACCCTTCGGGATCGGAAGCGACGTCAATCCCGGCGAGACCGACGAGATGCGCTTGATGACGGCCGCCATCGTGGCGCGGTCGACCTTCTTGGGCAGACCCTTGATGGCGGAGGCGAGCTTGGCGATCTCGACCTCGTCTTCACCGTGTCCGACATAGAACACCGTCACGGGAACGCCGGAGGCGACGCGCTGCACGCGGCCGCGCTCCTCGCCGACCAGGCGCGTGAGACGGCTGCGCGCACCCTCACCGATGAGAACCACTCCGCCGCGTCCCACGGCGCGGTACAGCGCCTCCTGGGTGCGGGGGTTCACGCCGACCGGGGTGTCCGAGGCCTGCCAGTGGCGTCCGAGCGACGACGACAGCACGTGACCGGTGGCACCGGGCATGCCGTCGATCTTCTTGTACATGGCCGTCGTCGACAGGCGGGTCATCGTGATCATGGATGCCAGGACGCCGGCGAGCAGACCGGTGAAGCCCCACAGGATGACGCTCCACACCGCGAGCGGCGGGATGAGGAATCCGATGACGACGCCGAGGGCGATGCCCACCAGAACGATGCCGGCCAGCAGGAACGGCAGCCAGCGGTACTCCTTCTGCGTGAAGGTGTACAGGGTGCGGAGCTGCGAGAAGAATCCCGGACGCTTCTCGGGCGTGGAAGTGCGAGCGGCCATAGGAACGATCTTATCTTCGCCTTCGGCTCGCCCTTCCTCCCCAGGGGCCTGATTCGTCGGATCGTCCCCGATTCGGCGTTCTTCCTGCTCCCCGCGCCCGCCTGGTCGAGCACCATCGGGGCATGAGCAGCTCCGCCGCATCCGTCCTCGTCGAACCGTTCGGCGCCTACCTGCAGCGGCGTGCCCGCAGCTCCGTCGACGTCTCGCCGGGTGAGGCGGTCACCGCCGCCGTGGGACTCCTCCGCGGATGCCGCCGGGTGGAGCCCCCCGCGCACCTCGTGCGGTGGTGGCTGAGCGCCACCGGGCGGCCCTCGGCGGTCTTCGACGACGGCGGAGCCGATCCGATCGCCGCCACGGCCGAGAGCCTGTCCGAGCTGGCTGCGGTGATCCCCGACGCTCCGACTCGTCAGCTCGTGCAGTCCGCTCGCGAGAGCGTGCTCACCCGACCGCCCCGCGAGTGGGAGGCGGTGGAACGACGGTTGTTCCGCCACGCGTCGCCGTTGCCGCTGATCCTGGGCCCTCTGGCTCCCGTGGACCGGCCCGTAGAGGCCGAGACCACGCTCCCGACGAAGGCCGGAGGCATCCTCGCCCTCGTCGACGCAGACGTCTCGGATGCCGTGTGGGCGGCCGTGCGCGATCTCGCGCAACGGTGGCGGAGTTCTCGGCCGCTGCGCCTCACCGTCGTGGGGGTGTGTGCCGCTGCGCTGGTCCTCGGCGTCTCCATGCTGATGCCCTCCGGAGACGGCGGATCGGGATCGACCTCCGTCGTCCCCGGCGCCGCCGTCAGCGCCGCCGCGACACCCGCCGCGGACGCGGCGCCCCCCGTCGATTCCCGCGTGCCCCTGTCGGACGACGTGGCAGAGAACGCCCGCATCACCCTCGAGCGCGCGGCGCAGTGTCAGGCCGACACGGACTGCGAGAGCGAGACGTGGGAACACGGCAGCCCGCGGGGCGACGCGCTGATCCCCGTGACGGATGCGACCGCCGTGCAGATGGTGGACGACTTCGGAGGGGTGAGCGTCGTGCGCGTCTCCGACAGCAGCAGCGCCCAGTACGTCACCCTCGTGCGCAGAAACGACAGATGGCTGGTCCGGACCGTCAAGACGATCACGGACCAGCCATCATGAGCTGGTGTTCAGCGGTGTCAGATGCCGAGGTCGCCCTCGAACTGCGCAGCCTCGAGGCGCGCCTTGACGGCGCCGAGGAAGCGGGCGGCGTCGGCACCGTCGATGATGCGGTGGTCGTACGACAGCGCGAGGTAGACGTAGGAGCGCACCGCGAAGGCGTCCTTGCCGTCGACCGACACCACGCCGGGCTTCTTCACGACGGCACCGAGGCCGAGGATCGCCGACTGCGGCAGGAACACGATGGGCGTGTCGAACAGCGCGCCACGCGAACCGGTGTTGGTCAGCGTGAACGTGCCGCCGGCGAGCTCGTCGGGCTTCAGCTTGTTGTCGCGCGTGCGGGCAGCCAGGTCGGCGATCTCGCGAGCGAGCTCGGCGATGTTCTTCTCACCGGCGTCCTTGATGACGGGCGTGAGCAGTCCGCGCTCGGTGTCGACCGCGATCGACACGTTCTCGTGCGCCGGGTAGACGATCTCGTCGCCCTCGACGGTGGAGTTGATGATCGGGAACGCCTTGAGCGCCTCGACCGCAGCGATCGCGAAGAACGGCAGGAACGACAGCTTGTCTCCCGTCTTCTGCTGGAACTCGCCCTTCATGCGGTCGCGGAGCGACGACAGCTTGGTGACGTCCACCTCGACCACGGTCGTGAGCTGCGCGGTCGCCTGCATCGACGCCACGGCACGCTCGGCGATGACCTTGCGCAGACGCGACATCTTCTGGGTGGTTCCGCGCAGCGGCGAGGCCTCGACGGGAGCCGGAGCGGCAGCAGGCGCGGCGGCGGGAGCTGCCGCGGGAGCGGCCTTGGCTGCCTCGGCAGCCTTGAGGACGTCTTCCTTGCGGATTCGTCCACCGACACCGCTGCCCTTGACCGAGGTCAGGTCGACGCCCTGCTGCTGGGCGAGGCGACGCACGAGCGGCGTCACGTACGTGACGTCGTCGTTCGACGAGGCCGAGGCCTGCGGGGCAGGCTTCTCCGCGGCCGGAGCGGGCTTCTCGGCCGGCTTCTCCGCGGCGGGAGCGGGCTTCTCGGGCGCGGCGGGAGCCGGCTGCTCGGCGGGCTTCTCTTCGGCGGCGGGCTTCTTTTCGGCAGCGGGCTGCGCGGGGGCCTCGGGCTCCGCGGCCGGGGCGGCGCCGCTGCCGATGCGGGCGAGCGCCGCGCCGACGTTCACCGTCTCGTCTTCCTGCACCAGGATTTCCTGCAGCGTGCCGGCGACGGGGGAGGGGATCTCGGTGTCGACCTTGTCGGTCGAGATCTCGAGCAGCGGCTCGTCGACGGCGACGTCATCGCCGACCGCCTTCAGCCAACGGGTGACGGTGCCCTCGGTGACGCTCTCGCCCAGTTCGGGGAGCTTCACCTCGGTCGAGTCTGCGGATGCGGCGGGCGCCGCCTCTGCGGCGGGCTGCTCGGCGGCGGGTGCCGCGGCCGGCGCGGCCTCTTCGACGGGGGCCTGCTCAGGCTCGGCGGGGGCGGCCTCGGGAGCGTCGTCCGACGACGCGGAGCCGGAACCGTCGCCGATCTTGGCGAGGATGGCGCCGACCTCGACGGTCTCGTCTTCCTGGACCAGGATCTCCTCGATGACGCCCGAGACGGGCGACGGGATCTCGGTGTCGACCTTGTCGGTCGAGATCTCCAGCAGACCCTCGTCCTCCTGGACGGTGTCACCGACCTGCTTGAGCCAGCGGGTGACCGTTCCCTCGGTGACGCTCTCGCCGAGAGCGGGGAGGACGACGGAAGTGCTCATGGATATGTCTCCTTCGTACCGGATGCGGTACCTAGCTTAGTGACCGGTTTGTGGTCAGAGTGCGTGCAGGGGCTTGCCGGCGAGGGCCAGGAAGGCCTCGCCGAGCGCCTCGCTCTGGGTGGGGTGGGCGTGGATGAACGGTGCGATGTCTTCGGGATGCGCTTCCCAGCCGACGGCGAGCTGCGCTTCGGAGATCAATTCACCGACGCGGTCGCCCACCAGATGGGCGCCGACGACGGGCCCGTCCACGCGTCGGACGATCTTCACGATGCCCGACGTGCCGATGATCTCACTGCGCCCGTTGCCGGCGAGGTTGTACTCGTAGGCACGGACGGCCTCGGATCCGTAACGATCCTGCGCCTGCGCTTCGGTGAGGCCGACCGAGGCCACCTCGGGGTGCGAATAGGCGACCCGCGGCACGTCGACGTCGGGGACGAGAACCGGCGAGAGGCCCGCGATCTCCTCCGCGACGAAGATGCCCTGCTGGAACCCGCGATGGGCCAGCTGGAGGCCGGGGACGATGTCGCCGACCGCCCACACGTGCGCAGCCGCCGTGCGAAGGCGCTCATCGGTCGTGACGAACCCGCGGTCCAGCACGACGCCGGCCTCCTCGTAGCCGAGGTCCGCTGTGACGGGCCCGCGACCCACGGCGACCAGCACGTAGTCCGCAACGAGGTCGGAACCGTCGTCGAGCGTGACGGTGACCGCGTCGGAGGTCGAGGCGAGCGAGGTGAAACGCCGACCGAGATGGAAGGCGATGCCGCGTTTGCGGAACGCGCGCTCCAGGGCTTTGCTCGAGGCCACGTCTTCAGCGGGGAGCAGGTGATCGAGCGCCTCGACGATCGTCACCTCGACGCCGAACGAGCGCCACACGCTCGCGAACTCGACGCCGATGACGCCCCCGCCGAGCACGACGACCCGCTCGGGGATCACGTCGAGGTCGAGAGCCTGCTCGCTCGTGAGCACGCGTCCGCCGATCTCGAGCCCCGGCAGGCTTCGGCTGTACGAGCCCGTCGCGAGAATGACGTCGGTTCCGCGGTACACGTCGTCGCCGACGCGGACGGCCGGACCCTCGACGAGCGTGCCCTCACCGTGGACGACCCGGATCCCGCGCGCCGAGACGAGCCCCTCGAGGCCCTTGAACTTCTTCGCGACGATGCCTTCGCGATACGCGCGCACGCGCAGCGGATCGATGCCCGCGAGGGTGACCTCGACACCGATGGATGCCGCGCCGCGCGCCGCGTCGGCGACCTCCGCGGCGTGCAGGAGCGCCTTCGTCGGAATGCACCCGCGGTGCAGGCACGTTCCGCCGAGCTTGTCCTTCTCGACGAGCACGACGTCCTTGCCGAGCTCGGCGAGGCGCAGGGCCGCGGCGTAACCGCCACTGCCTCCACCCAGCACGACGACGTCGGCGGTGACCTCGGTCATCGTGCGGCGTCCGAGGCGAGCATCTCGACCAGCGAACGGACCGTGGCGCCCGTGACGCCCTTGTCGGTGAACCCGAACGGCGCCGACTTGTTCATGCCCACACCGGCGATGTCGAGGTGCACCCAGGGGATGCGGGCGGCGTCGGCGGCGTCCGAGACGCGACCGACGAAGTGGCGCAAGAAGAGGCCGGCGAACAGCGACCCACCGGCGGGATCGCCGATCTTCGCGTTCTGCAGATCGGCGATGGGGGAGTCCAGGTCGTCGACCATGTGGTCGGGCAGCGGAAGCTGCCACGCGAGCTCGGCCACGCGGCCCGCGGCGGCGAGGTACGTGGCCACGGCCTCGTCGTCGCCCATCACGCCGGTGTGCCGGTTGCCGAGGGCCACGGTGATGGCCCCCGTCAAGGTCGCGACGTCGACGATGAGATCGGGGTTCTCGCGGCTGGCAGCAGCCAGACCGTCGGCGAGGACCAGACGGCCCTCGGCGTCGGTGTTCAGCACCTCGACCGTCGTGCCGTCGAGAGTGCGCAGCACGTCACCGGGGCGGATCGCGCGACCCGACGGCATGTTGTCGGCGATGCACAACCACGCACTCACGCGAACGGGCAGCTGCATCTCGGCCGCGGCCTTGAGGACGGCCAGAACGGTCGCGGCTCCGCACATGTCGTACTTCATGCCCACCATCGATGCCGGAGGCTTCAGCGACAGTCCACCGGTGTCGAAGGTGATCCCCTTGCCGACGAGCGCGACATGACGCTCGGCGCCGGCGGGGGAGTAATCGAGGCGCACCATGCGGGGCGGCCGGTCGGAACCCTGGCCGACGCCCAGGATGCCGCCGAAGCCGCCCTCGCGCAGAGCCACCTCGTCGAGCACCTCGACCTCGACCGGGAGGCCGGCGACGGCCTCGACGGCGGCGTCCGCGAAGTCGGCGGGCCCGAGCCATTCGGCGGGCGTGGTGACCAGGTCTTTGACCAGCGCCACGGCGCCGGAGATGGCGGACACCGCGGCCGTGTCGGCCTCGGAGGGAGCCTCGGCCGTCGAGACCGTCACGCGCGAGGCGCGCGGCTTCGGCGCCTTCTTCTTGTACGCGGCGAACCGGTAACCGCCGAGCGCCGCGCCCTCGGCGAGGGCCCGCCAGGGCGCGGGCACCAGCGATGCGACCGCGACGTGTTCGAAGCCCGTGAGCTGACGAAGGCCCGTACCGGCCGCGTCGCGGAGCGCAGCGGCATCCGGCGTGGCACCGGCGCCGACGACCGCGATCGGCGTCGTCACACCGGGGACGTGCACGCGCTGGAACGATCCGACGGCGCCGGTGAAACCCACGGCCGAGAGAGCGGCACCGAGGCCGTCCCACCCGTCGGGATCGGGGGATCCCTCCGAAACGGTGGCGGCGATCAGCAGAATCGCGTCGGAGGGGATGTCACGGACGGGGGCGTCGGTATGCGCCACGGAGGGAAAGGGCATGGGCTCCATCCTAGGTTCGCGCGTGTTCGCTAGCAGCGGGACGCTCCGTCGCCCGGCGCATCCGAGACGGCTCGTAGAGTGGATCCATGCCCCACATCGCCCCGCTGTACGACCGCGCCCCCGCCGCGCCGCCCGTGCCGTCGGGCCTGCCGCTGGTGATCGCCCTGACCGGCTTCACCGACGCCGGCGGGGCCGTGACCCGGCTCGTCGAGTACTTCCGCGCCGACCTCCAGCCCAACCCGCTCTACGTCTTCGACAACGACATGCTGCTCGATTACCGTGCGCGGCGCCCCCTCATCACCTTCGTCGAGGACCACCTCACCGACTACCGCCCGTCGAAGCTCGAGTTGTCGCTGGCCCACGACTCGCTGGGGCACCCGTTCCTGCTGCTGGCCGGATACGAGCCCGACTTCCTCTGGGAGTCGTTCTCCGAGACGATCCTCGAGCTCTCCGCCGGCCTCCAGGTCTCGTCGATCACCTGGGTGCACGCCATCCCCATGCCGGTTCCGCACACGCGCCCGATCGGCACGACGGTCAGCGGCACCCGCTCAGACCTGGCCGAGGCGCACTCGGTCTGGCGTCCGCACACCCAGGTTCCCTCGACCGTCGGTCACCTGCTCGAATTCCGCTTCGCCGAGGCCGGCGCCAAGGTCGCCGGCTTCGCCCTTCTGGTTCCGCACTATCTCGGCGACACCGAGTACCCCGCGGCAGCCCTCGCGGCCCTCGACAGCCTGACGGTCGCGACCGGGCTCGTCTTCTCGGGAGAGGTGCTGCGCGAAGAGAACCGTGAGTTCCTCGGCAAGGTCTCCGAGCAGGTCGAGGGGAGCGACGAGCTCACCCGCATGCTCGAGAACCTCGAAGAGCGCTACGACGCCTACATGGCCGGATCGACGTCGGCCACGCCGATCATCCACACCGGTGATCTGCCGAGCGCCGACGAGCTGGCGGCCGAGCTCGAACGATTCTTGGCCACCCGCCCCGGAGACGACGACCGCCGGGGTCGCCTGGGCTGACCCGCCGACGCGGTCGTCCAGGCGGCGCCGCAGCCGCCCGGCCTGCGGTCGGGTTCCCTGACGATCGACGCGTCGCCGGTCCGTACGCGCCCACGACTGGGCACCCGGGGAATGATCGCCGCGTGCGTGGCGTTGTCTACGCATAGATCCCCGGCCCACGTCAAGTCCCGGGCGGGGGATGTGAGACAATGAAGAACCTGACCCGTTGTCAACCGGACCAGGAGCCCCCGCTCCTCGGTTCGGGACTTGACAAGGGTCTTACTAGTGTCCGAGAACGACCGGCGGCCGTGCAGCGTACGTTCCCGGTGAAAGGCGAAACGTGGCAGTCACGACGACCAAGACCCGCTCCAAGAGTGTGAAGGACGCCGAGCTCGCGAACTCCGAGGAGACCGTGACGGCGTCGACGACGACGACCGCGAAGAAGGCTCCCGCCAAGAAGGCCCCCGCCAAGGCCAAGGCGACGCCCGCGAAGGCCAAGACCAAGGCGAAGAAAGACGACGACCTCGAAGAAGACGAAGAGGTCGAAGACGAGGGCGATGTCGAGGTCGAGGTCGACGACAGCGACGACACCGACACCGACGCGGCCAAGACCGCGACGAAGAAGTCCGACGACGACACCGACGACGACGACGAGAGCCCGAAGGCTCCCGCCGAAGCGCTGCCGACCGGCGCCATCGTCATCTCGTCGAGCGACGAAGACGACGTCCCCGTCTACTCCGCGCAGATCACCGGCGCCACCGCCGACCCCGTCAAGGACTACCTGAAGCAGATCGGTAAAGTCCCACTGCTGAACGCGGCCGAAGAGGTCGAGCTCGCGATGCGCATCGAGGCGGGTCTCTTCGCCGAAGAGAAGCTGTCGAACATGTCGGCCGCCGAGAAGACCAACCAGGTCGGACTCGACCTGCAGTGGGTCGCTCGTGACGGTCAGCGCGCCAAGAGCCACCTGCTGGGCGCCAACCTGCGCCTGGTCGTGTCGCTCGCCAAGCGCTACACCGGTCGCGGCATGCAGTTCCTCGACCTCATCCAGGAGGGCAACCTGGGCCTGATCCGTGCGGTCGAGAAGTTCGACTACACCAAGGGCTTCAAGTTCTCGACCTACGCCACCTGGTGGATCCGTCAGGCCATCACGCGCGCCATGGCCGACCAGGCCCGCACCATCCGCATCCCGGTGCACATGGTCGAGGTCATCAACAAGCTCGCGCGTGTTCAGCGTCAGATGCTGCAGGACCTCGGTCGCGAACCCACGCCCGAAGAACTCAGCCGTGAGCTCGACATGACCCCCGAGAAGGTCATCGAGGTGCAGAAGTACGGCCGCGAGCCGATCTCGCTGCACACGCCCCTGGGTGAAGACGGCGACAGCGAGTTCGGTGACCTCATCGAGGACACCGAGGCCGTCGTCCCCGCCGACGCCGTGGGCTTCACCATGCTGCAGCGTCAGCTCGAGTCCCTCCTCGACTCGCTCAGCGAGCGTGAAGCGGGTGTCATCCGCATGCGCTTCGGCCTCGGCGACGGTCAGCCCAAGACGCTCGACCAGATCGGCGACACGTTCGGCGTCACGCGCGAGCGCATCCGCCAGATCGAGTCGAAGACGATGGCCAAGCTGCGTCACCCGAGCCGCTCGCAGTCGCTTCGGGACTACCTCGAATGAGCGGCGAGGCCAACGCCGGCAAGGCGCTCACCGTCACCGTCGAGGGCACCTCGTACGCCCGCATCCCGATCCGCACGCGGGTCGTCATGCCGGGAGACGACCTCGACGCCTTCGTCCTGGAGTACGCGAAGGATGCCGTGCAGCCGGGCGACCTGCTGTTCGTCACCGAGAAGATCGTCGCGATCACGCAGGGCCGGTCGTACAAGCTCGACACGATCACGCCGCGCAAGCTCGCGCTGTTCCTGTCGAAGTACGTCACCCGCACGCCCTACGGCATCGGTCTCGGCATGCCCGAGACCATGGAGATGGCGCTGCGCGAGTGCGGTACCCCGCGCATCCTGTTCGCCGCGGCCGTCTCGGCCGTGACCAAGGCGTTCGGCCGGAAGGGCGACTTCTACCGCATCGCCGGCGACAAGGCCCGCGCGATCGACGGCCCCACCAAGGGAACGATCCCGCCGTACAACCAGGCCGTGGTGCTCGGTCCGGAGCGCCCGCGCGAGGTCGCCGCTCACCTGAAGTCGCTGCTCGGCGTCGACCTGCAGGTCGCCGTGGTCGACATCAACGACCTGGGGGGCAACATCCTCGGCTCGACGATGGACAAGGCCGGCGAGAAGCGTCTCGTCGCGATCCTCAAGGACAACCCGCTGGGCCAGGGACACGAGTCCACCCCGCTCGGCATCGTGCGCCACAGCTGACACCACCCGTCGAAAGCCCGCTCCGGTCTCGGAGCGGGCTTTTCGTCGTCCGTGCGGCACAACTCCTGCGTCACCGGCGCGCGATCAGAAACCGAAGGCCCGCCCCCTACGGGAGCGGGCCTTCTCAAGGTCCTGCGTCAGAAACCGATCGCGGCGCGGTAGCGCGGCTTGTGACCGGTGCGGATCCCGGTGACGCTCGGCTTGTTCTCGTACACGCCGGCACCCCAGTTGCCCTCGACGAGCACGGGGCCGTCGGGACCGACGACGATGTCCCAGCCCACGTACTGCACCTGCGGCACGACGCGTGCGACCTGGTCGACGAACGCCTTCACCTCGTCGATCATCGGCAGCTGGAAGTCGGCGATGCGGGCGCCCGAGTCGGGGTGCAGTTCGTGCACGTGCCCGTGCGAGTCGTAGCCGGCGCCGAGCGCGTGGCCGTTCTCATCCAGCATCGTGTAGAAGCCGCCGAAGGTCATCTGGTCGCTCACGGCTCCCCGGCCGAACTTCTGCGCCATCGCGAGGATGTGCGTGGTCGAGCCGTCGAAGAACGCCGTGACCCGGGTGGTGTTCACCGTTCCGGGGCAGACCGCGGCGAGATCGTCGTGCTGGCGGATGACCTCTTCGACGAGGATCTCCCCGCGCTCGAGCAGGCCCCGGTGGAAAGCGCTCCAGTCCTCGACCTCGGCCGCGTGATAGCGGTGCACGCCGGTCCCGGCCTGGCCGACCGGCTCCTTGGTGACGATGGTGCCCAGACGCTCGGTGAACGACTTCAGGGCGTCGGCGTTGTCGGCATCCACGACCATCCACTCGCGGCGCAGGAACTCGCTGAAGCGACGGTCGAACTCGACCTTGTCCTGGAAGATCCCGCGGTAGTCGGGGTGGTCGTACTTCTGCGAGATCTGATTCGACACGGGGTGCGTCATGTACGTCTCGCGCTCGGCGGGCGTCAGGATCGCGAAGTCGTAATCGATGTAGTCCTGGAAGCCGACGTTCTTCACACCGGCCTGGAAGAGCATGTCGGCGACCACGAGCGGCAGCGACTTGCCGTGCTGCTCCGCGGCTTCTTTGGCACGCTCGATCACCGAGCCGACGTCGATGCGACGGGCGCGTCCGGCGAGGTAGCGGAGGCGGGTGACGGGGGAGAAGCCCTGGGTAGGCATGCACGCTCCGGGATCGGGGGAGAAGGACCCCGTTAGTCTAGATGTGTGACCTCCACGCTCCCTGCCCGCCCGCCCGCGGCGGGGGGAGTCGCGCCCGTGGCCCTCGTATCGGAGTCCGCTCTGCGCGCCAACGCGCCCCTCGCCCTCGCGGCCGGTGCGGCTTCCGGCGCCGACGACGTCCTCACGGCCGACGGCTGGGGGCACGGCGCGGCGTGGGTGGCATCCGTGCTGTCCGATCTCGACATGGATGCCGCCGCCCTCGACGCCGCGATCCTGTTCGGCCTGCCCGGCTCGCACGCGCGCCCGGTGCTGTCGCTGCGCGGACGATCCCTCGGCTCCAAGCCCCTGTTGCGCGGGGAGGGCGTCTCGTACGGGTACACGCACCGCGCCCCCCACGACACGACCATCGCTCTGGTCACCGGCGGCTATGCCCAGGGCGTCGTGCGCTCGCTCGGCAATGCGGTGACCGTCGCCATCGACGGGCGCCGTCACCGCATCGTCGGCCGCGTCGCCATGGACGTCTGCGTCGTCGACGTCGAAGACGCGCCCGTCGCCCGGGGGGCCGAGGTGGTCTTCTTCGGCGACCCGGCCGACGGCCACCCGTCGCTCGCGGAGTGGACGGATGCCACCGGCCTCACCGCCGCGGAGATCGTCGCGATCGTCGGCGCCCGGGCAGACCGCAGGGTGGCCGCGTGAGTGCCGTCTACCGCGTCGACCTCGACGCCTTCGCCCGCAACCTGCGCCGCGTGCGCGAGGCCGTCGCCCCCGCCGTCCCCATGCTCGTCGTGAAGGACGATGCCTACGCCCACGGGCTCGACCGGATCGTCCGGCGCGCGGGCGAGGAGGGCGTCCGCTGGTTCGGTGCGTTCGACGTCGTCACCGGCGCCGCGGTGCGCGCGATCGCCGGCCCGGACGCGCGCATCTTCGTCTGGCTCATCGGGGGAGCCGACGACCTGGCCGCGGGCATCGCGGCCGACCTCGACCTCGGCCTCGGCGACGAGGCCCTGCTCGACGACCTCGCGCGTCTTGCGGCGGACCGCCCGGCGCGCGTGCACCTCAAGATCGACACGGGGCTGCATCGCAACGGCATCCGACCCGAGCGGTGGCAGGGAGCCCTCGCGCGCACCGCCGCGCTGGTCGACTCCGGACGCGCCGTGCTCGAGGGGATCTGGTCGCACATCTCCGAGGCCTCGGATGCCGACGACGACGACGCCCGTGCCCTGTTCCTCGCCGCGCGCGATCAGGCCCGCTCCGTCGGCCTCGACCCGCGCTTCTCGCACCTCGCTGCCAGCGCGGCCGGATTCGCACGCGGGGAGTTCCGCGAAGACCTCGTGCGGGTGGGGGCGTTCTCGTACGGCATCCGTCCCGCCGGCGGCCCGAGCGAGACGGACCTCGGTATCGAGCCCATCGCCCGTCTCACGGCGACCGTGACGACCGTCGACACGGCGGGCGTCCACCTCGACGTCGGCAGTCTCCACGGCCTTCCCTGCACCCTGGCCGCCCGCTTCGACGTCGACACCCCCGGGGGCCCCCGCCGGGTCGAGGCGATCCGCGCGACCGAGACCGTCCTCGCGCCGTGGGATGACGCGGCACCCGGCGACGAGATCGTGATCTTCGGTCGGGGAGCCCGCAGCAGCGCGACCGACCTCGCCGAGCTCATCGACACGATCGGCGAAGAGATCGCCCTCCGCGTCTCGCCGAGCCTTCCCCGGGTCTACGACGCCGACGGGCGCTGAACTCGCGACCGACGCCAGGGACCGCGAACGCGAAACGGGCCCCGTCCCACTCCCGGAGGAGTGGTGCGGGGCCCGTTTCGACGTACCGGCTCAGTCGGCGGCGGTGAGACGCGCGGTCTCGTCGTGCCACGAGGTGGCGATGCTGCGGAGCTTCTCTTCGTACTTGCGGCCGTGGTGCGCGCAGAACAGCAGCTCGCTGCCGTTCACCTCGGCGGCGATGTAGGCCTGCGCTCCGCACGAGTCGCAGCGATCAGCCGCCGTCAGGCGGTGGTCGAGGACGGCTGACGCTTCGGGTGCAGTCGTAGTGGTCATCTCGGGTGCCCTCCTCAGTGGTCGTTGGGCGAGTCCCCATATACAACCACGCGGATGTTTCCCCTATGCCGCGGCGTGATCACATTTCGCTGTGCGCGTACGACGACCCGACCTCGCTGTGTGTCTGCAAGCGATGTCGGCGGCCCCGATTACGCTGGGAGATCGTGACGTCCGAGTACTCCGCCCATCATCTGCAGGTCCTCGAGGGCCTCGAAGCCGTGCGCAAGCGCCCGGGTATGTACATCGGCTCGACCGACTCCCGGGGCCTCATGCACTGCCTGTGGGAGATCATCGACAACTCCGTCGACGAAGCCCTCGCCGGCCACGGCACGCGCATCGACATCGTGCTGCACGCCGACGGCAGCGTCGAGGTGCGCGACCGGGCCCGTGGCATCCCCGTCGACGTCGAACCGCGCACCGGTCTCACGGGCGTCGAGGTGGTCTTCACCAAGCTGCACGCCGGAGGAAAGTTCGGCGGCGGCTCGTACGCGGCCTCGGGGGGACTCCACGGCGTCGGCGCCTCGGTCGTGAACGCGCTGTCGGAACGACTCGACGTCGAGGTCGACCGCGCCGGCAAGACCTACGCGATGTCGTTCCACCGCGGCGAA
This sequence comes from Microbacterium sp. CFBP 8801, assembly GCF_014839455.1. Classification (NCBI taxonomy): domain Bacteria; kingdom Bacillati; phylum Actinomycetota; class Actinomycetes; order Micrococcales; family Microbacteriaceae; genus Microbacterium; species Microbacterium sp. CFBP 8801. Next base: position 479,810 of record NZ_JACYNU010000001.1, read on the forward strand.
CCGGGCCGGTTCGCGGGCGACACTCCCGACTCGGCCTTCACTCCGTTCGAGCGCAGCAGCGAGCTGAGGGTCATCGGCAAAGCCCCGCGCGGGGTGACCGGAACCCGCATCCGGTACTGGGCGGATCGGCAGATCTTCACCAAAGACGCGGCCTTCAGCCTCGATGATCTCGTGCAGCGCGTGCGCCAGACGGCCTTCCTCGTGCCGGGCCTCGAGATCGTGGTGCTCGACGATCGTGCCGAAGAACGCGTCGAGACCAGTTACCGCTTCGACGGCGGCATCTCGGAGTTCGCCGAGTTCCTCGCCCCCGACGCCGCGGTCACCGACATCTGGCGGCTGACGGGGACCGGATCGTTCACCGAGACCGTCCCCGTGCTGCAGCCCGGCGGCTCCATGGTGCCCACCGAGGTCGAGCGCGCGTGCGAGGTCGACATCGCCGTGCGCTGGGGCACCGGTTACGACACCACCAGCCGTTCCTTCGTGAACATCATCTCGACGCCCAAGGGTGGCACGCACCAGCAGGGCTTCGAGCAGGGCCTGATGAAGGTGCTGCGCGCACAGGTAGAACAGAATGCGCGCAAGCTCAAGGTGGGCAACGACAAGGTCGAGAAAGACGACCTGCTCGCCGGTCTCACGGCCGTGCTCACGGTGCGCCTGCCCGAGCCGCAGTTCGAGGGCCAGACCAAAGAGGTGCTCGGCACCCCCGCGGTGCGACAGATCGTGGCATCCGTCGTCACCCAGGAGCTCACGGCGCTCTTCTCCTCGCCCAAGCGCGACGACAAGGCGCAGACGGCCCAGCTGCTCGAGAAGATCGTCTCCGAGATGAAGGCGCGCATCTCGGCGCGCACGCACAAAGAGACCCAGCGCCGCAAGAACGCCCTCGAATCGTCGTCGCTGCCCGCGAAGCTCGTCGACTGCCGATCGAACGACGTCAACGATTCCGAGCTCTTCATCGTCGAGGGCGACTCGGCCCTGGGAACGGCGAAGCTCGCCCGCAACAGCGAATACCAGGCGCTGCTGCCGATCCGCGGCAAGATCCTGAACACGCAGAAGGCATCGATCAGCGACATGCTGTCGAACGCCGAGTGCGCCTCGATCATCCAGGTGATCGGCGCGGGCTCCGGGCGCTCGTTCGACCTGAGCGCCGCGCGCTACGGCAAGATCATCCTCATGAGCGACGCCGACGTCGACGGGGCGCACATCCGCACCCTGCTGCTGACGCTCTTCTTCCGGTACATGCGACCGCTCGTCGAAGAGGGCCGCGTCTACGCCGCGGTGCCGCCCCTGCACCGCGTCGTCGTCATGAATCCGGGTACCAAGCCCAACGAGACGATCTACACCTACAGCGAGCAGGAGCTCCACGCCCTGCTGACGAAGCTCAAGCGCAGCAACAAGCGCTGGCAGGAGCCCGTGCAGCGGTACAAGGGCCTCGGCGAGATGGATGCCGACCAGCTCGCGACCACGACCATGGACCGGGCGGGCCGCATGCTGCGCCGTGTACACGCCGAGCACATCGAGCAGGCAGCCGAGGTCTTCGACCTGCTCATGGGCAGCGACGTCGCTCCGCGCCGGGAGTTCATCATCGAGTCGAGCGACCGCCTGGCACGGGAGCGCATCGACGTCTGAGTCTCGGACGACGCTTCGTCGGCCCGTCGTGGACCAGACGGCGCGCGCCGTGCGGCGCGGCGCCGTCGGCGCGCGTCAACGGATGGCGGTGCCGATCGCACCGATGACGGCGTCGAGCGGCTGACCCGACGCGTCGCGCTTCGCGCCCGCCTCGGGCAGAGCCCGCACGGCACCATCGGCGCCGACGGCGCGGGGATCGGTACCGACCCAGGCCAGAACGAGGGCGTCTTCGCCGCGCAGCAGGCGCTGCGCGCGCACGCCACCGGTGGCACGGCCCTTCGCCGGGTACTCGGTGAACGCCGAGACCTTCGCGCTGCCCGCATCGGTGCCGGGGAGGGCGGCCGAAGAACCCGCGACGGTGACCACGACCGCGTCGAACGCCGACGCCCCCACAACCGCGAAGGCGATGACGTGAGCGCCGTCCGCGAGCCGGATGCCGGCCATGCCCCCCGCGGAACGGCCCTGCGGGCGCACCGACGAGGCTTCGAAACGCAGCAACTGCGCGTCGCTCGCGACGAAGACGAGCTCGGCGTTGTCTCCCGCGGGTGCGGCGCCGACGACGCGGTCACCGTCGCGCAGCGAGATGATCTCGATGTCGGGCTTGGTGCCCAGCTCGCTCGCGGCGACGCGCTTGACCACGCCCTGCGCGGTGCCCAGTGCGATCATGGGGCCCCCGACGAGGGGGACGAGTGCGACCACCGTCTCGCCCTTGGCGAGGGTGAGGTACTGCTCCACCTTCGTGCCGGCGGCCACCTGCACGGCGTTGGCCGGGACCGAGGGAAGGTCGACGGGAGAGAAACGCACCAGGCGCCCCGCCGAGGTCACGGCACCGATGTCGCCACGCGTGGTCGTGTCGACCGACGAGCGGATCGCGTCGTGCTTGGACCGACGGGCCGGGGGCACCACCCCGCCGGCGGGCGCGTCGGCGATGAGCTCGGCGCGCACCATGCGACCGGTCGACGAGAGGTAGACGCGGCACGGGGCGTCGGCGATCTGCAGGTCGGCGGCGGCTGCTGCGGCAGCACGGGCCGACCGGGGTTGCACCGGCCCGCCGTTGAGCAGCATCGTGCGCCGGGGCGTGCCGTACGCCTCGGCGGCGGCATCGAGTTCGGTCGCGACCAACTGTCGCAGGAGCGTCTCGCTGCCGAGCAGTTCGACCAGCGCGGCGATCTCGGCGTGCAACTGATCGCGCTCGGCCTCGAGCTCGATGCGCGAGAACTTCGTCAGGCGCCGCAGGCGCAGCTCGAGGATGTACTCGGCCTGCAGATGTGAGAGGTCGAAGACCTCCCGCAGCTTGGTTCGGGCCTGGTCGCCGTCGTCCGAGGAGCGGATGACCTGGATGACCTCGTCGATGTCGAGGATCGCGATCAGCAGGCCCTCGACCAGGTGCAGGCGTGCGCGCTTGCGCGCCAGGCGGTACTCGCTGCGGCGCGTGACCACCCGGATGCGGTGCTCGATGTACACGCGCAGCATGTCGCGCAGCCCCAGCGTCTGCGGCTGACCGTCGACGAGGGCGACGTTGTTGATGCCGAACGAGTCCTCGAGGGGGGTCAGCCGGTACAGCTGCTCGAGCACGGCCTTCGGGTCGAAACCGGTCTTGATGCCCACGACCAGGCGCAGACCGTGGTTGCGGTCGGTGAGGTCGGTCACATCGGCGATGCCGGTGAGCTTCTTCGCCTGCACGGCGTCTTTGATCTTCTCGATGACCCGCTCGGGTCCGACCAGGTAGGGCAGCTCGGTGAAGACGATGCCCGTACGCCGCGGGCCGAGCGACTCGATCGACGCCTTCGCCCGGGTGCGGAAGCTGCCGCGGCCGTTCGTGTAGGCGTCCTTGATGCCGTCCAAGCCCACGATGATCCCCCCCGAGGGGAGGTCGGGGCCCGGGACGAACTCCATGAGCTCCTCGACCGTGGCATCCGGATTCTGCAGCAGGTGCGTGGCGGCCCCCACGACCTCGATGAGGTTGTGGGGCGCCATGTTGGTCGCCATGCCCACCGCGATGCCGGTCGCGCCGTTCACGAGCAGATTCGGGAAGGCGGCGGGCAGCACCTCGGGCTGCTGGAACTGGCCGTCGTAGTTGGGGATGAAGTCGACGACGTCTTCGTCGAGGTTCTCGGTCAGCGCCAGCGCGGCCGCGGCCAGACGGGCCTCGGTGTATCGCGGGGCTGCGGGGCCGTCGTCGAGCGAACCGAAGTTGCCGTGACCGTCGACCAGCGGCACGCGCAGCGAGAACGCCTGCGCGAGGCGCACGAGCGCGTCGTAGATCGGGGCGTCGCCATGGGGGTGCAGCTTTCCCATCACCTCGCCCACGACGCGGGCGCTCTTCACGTGCCCGCGGTCGGGCCGGAGCCCCATCTCGGCCATCTGGTACAGGATGCGCCGCTGCACGGGCTTCAACCCGTCACGCGCGTCGGGAAGGGCGCGCGAGTAGATGACCGAGTAGGCGTACTCGAGGAAGGACCCCTGCATCTCGGTGGAGACATCGACGTCTTCGATGCGCTCGGTCACGGGGGCGGAGGAACGGGAATCGGGCATAGAGGAGGCCTCGGGTCGGGCGGGCGTCCGGATCGGACGGGGATCGGAGCCGTGTGGAAGACTTGCTCCGATGTCACTCAGCCTACCGGCGGACCCGCCGCGCTCCCGGAGCCTCACCGGTGTGGTGACGCAGACCATCGCCGCGTTGTCGGGGGAGTCCGACTGGCTCGCCCCCGCACGCAGTGCGATCGTGTTCGTCGTCGACGGCCTGGGCAGCCACAACCTCGCCGCGCGTCGCGGACACGCGCGCTTCCTGTCGTCGGCGGGCGGGCGTCGCGACGTCGCGCGCACGGTGTTCCCCTCGACCACCGCCGCCGCCCTGACGAGTCTGCTGACCGGCACCGACCCCGGTGTGCACGGCATCGTGGGCTACCGCGCCCGCGTCCCGGGCACACGCACCGCCCCCAACCAGTTGCATGGCTGGGAGACCGACGGCCTCGATCCGCACACGTGGCAGCGCAGCCGGCCCCTGCTCGAGCAGCGCGTCGACGCGGGGCACCCGTGCTTCGTCGTGTCGCGCCCGGCCTACGCCGGAACCGGCTTCACCGAAGCGACGCTGCGCGGCGCCGAGCTCGTCTCGTCGAACGACATCGACGAACGCGTGCGCCTCGCGGCCGACCTGGCGGCCCGGCATGCCGGAGCCCTGGTGTACCTCTACGCCCCGGAACTCGACACGGCGGGCCACCGCGACGGCTGGGAGTCGGATCGCTGGACCGACGCACTCGAGACGGTGGATGCCGCCGCCCGCCGCCTCGGCGAGTCGATCGACGCGGGCACCGGCGTGCTCGTGACCGCCGACCACGGCATGGTGGACGTCCCCGCGCGCAAGCACGTGCTGCTGCGCGACGGCGACGAGCTGCTCGACGGCGTAGATCTGCTCGGGGGCGAACCCCGCATGCTGCACCTCTACGCCGACGAGGGGCGAGCGGATGCCGTGGCTGCGGCCTGGAAGGCCCGCGAGGCGTCGCGCGCCTGGGTGCTGACCCGCGACGAGGCGATCGAGGCGGGCCTGTTCGGTCGGGTCGACGACGAGGTACGGGAGCGGATCGGCGATGTCGTCGTCGCGGCGCGCGGGCGCTTCGCCTACTACGACGACCGCGAGGCCGACAAGCGACCCCAGCGTATGATCGGCCAGCACGGCTCGCTGACCGAAGAGGAACGCACGGTGCCGCTGCTGCGCCTCGGCGCCTTCGCCTGAGCCGTCTCGCGCGGGCGGGGTCCCGGCATCCGCCCGCGCACCATCCCCGTGCGGGGCGGGGGTGAGAGCGTCAGCTCTCGTCGGTGCGCGCCCCGAACACGATCTCGTCCCACGACGGCATCGACGGGCGCCCCTTGGTGCGCCGCGCGGAATCCGCCGACGACGAAGACGAACGATCCGGGTCGGCGGGGGAGTCCGCGTCAGTGGACGGCGTCGGCTCGACCGCGTCGAACAGCGACACCGGGGGGCCCGACGGACGCCGCTCGGGCGACGGCTCGCTCTCGGTCATGCCGGGGAGCGGTTCGCGCTGCCCACGACGACGGCGCAGGGCCTCGAGCAGGTCGGCCGTCTCCGACGAGGCGACCGGGGCGTCGGGAGCGCGATTGATGGCCGCGGCCTGCACGGCGGGGGCGATGGGGCCGGTGCCTTCGACTCCCGGCTCGTCCTCGATGTCGAAGCGACGGGGGCCGAAGGACCCGCTGTCGAAACGCGAGTCGTCCTTCGAGACGGTGTCGAGGGCGCGGAGGCGCGGGATGAGCCCCTCGGGGAGCGATCCCTGCCGCGAGAGCTGGATGGCGTCGGCGTTCTGCGGCGACAGGCTGCTGCGGCGCGGGTCGAAGCCCCACCGCGCATCGTGGTCGATGCCGTTGGCCGTGAACTCGAGCTTCACCAGCCAGCTCGAACCCTCTTTCCAGCTGGTCCAGCGCTCGGCCGAGGCACCGGCCTCGCCGAGCTTGGCGCGCACGGCCGCACCGAAGGTGATGGGGGCGTCGTGCTCGAGGGCACCGCCGAGCAGCACCGGGACGGCCAGGGCCTGACCGACGACGTGCTCGCGCTCGGCGAGGACCGGGCGCTCGAAACGCTCGACGTCTTCGACGCGGGCGTTCAGCAGGGTGGCCACCTCGCGGGCCGACATCCCGGCGCGGATGTGCGCCTGGATCTCGCGGGGGCTGGGGCGCGGGGCACGGTCGTCGTCGCTGCGATCACGACGGGCACGGCGCGCCTCGGCGCGCAGCACGTCGTCGAGCGGCAGCGCGAAGCGCTCGCCCGCCTGAGTCGCGACGACGAGGACGTCGTCCTCGGTGCCGATGACTTTGAGCTGTTCCATGCGAAACACCCCTCCGATCTGCGGTCGAGGCCCATGCTGACACGCTCGCCGCGTGGTTCCGGGAATATCGCGGGCGCGCCGCGAGTTTCACGCCTCGCCCAATACGCAACCCGTCCCCCGAGCATTTGCTTATCGAGGTCGGGTCATGCAAACTATGGCCGCCCGATCGGGCACCCGATGGGGCACAGCACCACAAAACACTGGAAGTAGAGACCTGCACGCATGGCAACGGATTACGACGCACCGCGCAAGACCGAGGACGACAGCGAGTCGATCGAGGCCCTCAAGGAGCGCGTGCCCGACAAGGCGTCGGGGTCGATCGACAACGAGGACGCCGACAACCCTTCGGGCTTCGAACTGCCCGGCGCCGACCTCTCCGACATCGAGCTCGATGTCGTCGTTCTCCCCGCTCAGGAAGACGAGTTCACCTGCATGAACTGCTTCCTCGTGAAGCACCGCTCCCAGATCGCAGAAGAGAGCGGCCCCGGCTTCATCTGCCTGGAGTGCGCAGCCTGACCTGAGCACGCTGGATCGCCGCCACCAGGCGATCCGGCGTGCGGGTGGACACCACCCACGACGGGGTCGGATCGTCGGGGTCGGTCACGGGAATCGTGACGACACCGTCGACACCACCCCGGATGACGTGCCAGGCCCGGTGGTCGAGACCACTCCCGCGGGCCGTGCGCGCCTCTTCGGCGGCCACGCCGACGGGGGTCCCCAAGAACTCCACCGGGATGTGGCCGCGCCCCGCGCGCAACTCGCCGTCGCGGATCTCGACGACGGGGGAGATGGCGACGAGACCCACCACGATCGCCACCGACACCAGGAGCCCGATGAACAGGGCCAGCGTGGTGTCGAGCGGCGAGAACACCAGGGCGGCCATGGGGCCGCACACGGCGGCGGCGACGAGCGCCCAGAGCGACGGGCTCAGACGCTCTCGATAGTCGGCTGCGGTGCGGATGCCGCACCCCCTCTTCTGCATTACCCTCGTGGGGTGACCGAAACGGTGGACGTCCCAATTGTCGCATCCGAGCCCCCGGTCTTCGCCCACCCCGGCGACGCCGGTGCCGACCTGATCGCCGCCGAGGCCGTGTGCCTGCAACCCGGGCGCCGCGCGCTGGTGTCCACCGGCGTGCGCATCGCCCTCCCCGAGGGCCACGCGGCCTTCGTGGTGCCCCGCAGCGGGCTCGCTGCGAAGCACGGCATCACCGTCCTCAACTCCCCGGGCACGATCGACGCCGGGTACCGCGGCGAGATCAAGGTGGCCCTGCTGAACACCGACCTCGACGAGGCCTATGACATCGCGGTCGGAGACCGCATCGCCCAGCTCATCGTGATGCCCGTCCCGCCCGTGCGCTTCGTCCCCGTCGACGAACTTCCCGACAGCGTGCGCGGCGACGGCGGTTTCGGATCGAGCGGATACCAGAGCCTTCAAGGGAGCACACGATGACCGACAACGACCAGCCCGGCACAGACCAGCCCGGAACCGAGGTCGTCACGGCGGCCAAGAGCGCCCCGGCCGATCGCGACAGCGCCGGCCCCTTCGACGAATCCGAAGCGAACCCGGTACGCCCCTACATCGACCTGGGCGGCATCAAGATCCTCCCGCGCGAAGGACTCAACCTGCGCCTCGAGGTCGAGGAGCAGACCAAGCGCATCGTGGCCGTGGGCCTCGACTACTCCGAGTCCACCCTGCAGGTGCAGCCCTTCGCGGCCCCGCGCACCAGCGGCCTGTGGGAAGAGACGCGCGAGCAGATCCGACAGCAGGTCAAGCAGCAGGGCGGCCGCGTCGAGGAGCGCGAGGGCCCGCTGGGTCCCGAGCTGCTCGCCGAGGTGCCCGTCATGGCCGGCGCCGACGGCTCGGCCAAGCGTCTGGCCCGCTTCGTCGGCGTCGACGGCCCGCGCTGGTTCCTGCGCGGGGTGATCGGGGGAGCCGCGACCTCCGACGTCGCGGCCGCCGCCGCCGTCGAAGACCTCTTCCGCTCGATCGTCGTGGTGCGGGGCACCTCGCCCATGCCGCCGCGCGATCTGATCCCCCTCCGGATGCCGGCGACCCCCGGCACCGCATGAGCGACGACTCGCCGCGCCCGGCGCACGACGACGCCCGCGTCCCCCTCGAGCCGCCTTCGGCCGCAGACAGCGTCGGAGCCGCGCTGGGGAACGCCGCGCGTCGCGCGGGCCTCGACCCCGCGAAGCACAGCTCCACCGGCGCTGCCGTGTGGTCGGCGATGGGCGGGTGGCGCGGCATCCTGGAATCGGTGCTGCCGTCGCTGGCGTTCGTCGTGCTGTTCACGGTCACGATCGATCCCGAGACGCGCCAGGGCAACCTCTGGGTGAGCCTCGGGGTGTCGGTGGGTCTCGCCGTGGTCTTCACGCTGGCGCGCCTGATCGCGAAGTCTCCGCCCAGCGCCGCCATCGGGGGTCTGCTCGCCACCGCGGGCGCCGCGATCCTGGCCCTGGTGACGGGCCGCGGTCAGGACAATTTCGTGCTCGGGTTCTTCACGAACGGCGCGTACGGCACGGCCTTCCTGGTCTCGGCCCTCATCGGCTGGCCGCTCATCGGCCTCGCGGCGGGCTACCTGCTGGGCGAGGGCACGGCCTGGCGGGCGGACCGCCGCAAACGTCGGGCCTACACCTGGCTCTCGATCGCCTGGGCGGCACTGTTCGCGGCGCGCCTGATCGTGCAGCTTCCGCTGTACTTCGCCGGCGACGTCACCGCGCTCGGCACGCTGAAGATCGTCATGGGCCTGCCGCTGTTCGCCCCGATGCTCGCCGTGACGTGGCTCGTGGTGCGCGCTCTCACTCCTCGCCGAGAGTCCTGATAATATCTTGACATCAAGATAAATCCGTCGCCCCAGACGGTTAGGTCGACCTTCCTGGCATCGACGTCTCCGCGCGGGGAAGATGGGAAACTGCGGGTCTACGCCTGCGCATTCGCCGACGAAGGAGACGATCGTGTCCACGGTTGACAGCTTCGGTGCCAAGAGCACCCTGACGGTCGGCAGCACCGACTACGAGATCTTCCGCATCGACACGGTCGCCGGTCACGAGAAGCTCCCGTTCAGCCTCAAGGTGCTGCTCGAGAACCTGCTCCGCACCGAGGATGGCGCGAACGTCACCAAGGAGCAGATCCAGGCGCTCGGTTCGTGGGTCCCCACGGCCGACCCCGACACCGAGATCCAGTTCACGCCGGCCCGCGTGGTCATGCAGGACTTCACCGGTGTGCCCTGCATCGTCGACCTCGCCACCATGCGCGAGGCCGTCACCGCCCTGGGCGGCGACCCCAACAAGATCAACCCGCTCTCGCCCGCCGAGATGGTCATCGACCACTCGGTCATCGCCGACCTGTTCGGCAGCGAGAACGCCCTCGAGCGCAACGTCGAGATCGAGTACGAGCGCAACGGCGAGCGGTACCAGTTCCTCCGCTGGGGCCAGACGGCCTTCGACGACTTCAAGGTCGTCCCCCCGGGAACCGGCATCGTGCACCAGGTCAACATCGAGCACCTGGCCAAGGTCGTCTACGACCGCACCGTCGACGGCGTGCTGCGCGCGTACCCCGACACCTGCGTCGGCACCGACTCGCACACCACGATGGTCAACGGCCTGGGCGTGCTCGGCTGGGGCGTCGGCGGCATCGAGGCCGAGGCGGCCATGCTCGGTCAGCCCGTGTCGATGCTCATCCCGCGCGTCGTCGGCTTCAAGCTCACCGGTGAGATCCCCGCCGGGGTCACCGCGACCGATGTCGTGCTCACCATCACCGACATGCTGCGCAAGCACGGCGTCGTCGGCAAGTTCGTCGAGTTCTACGGCGAGGGCGTCGCCTCGGTGCCGCTGGCCAACCGCGCCACCATCGGCAACATGAGCCCCGAGTTCGGCTCGACGGCCGCCATGTTCCCCATCGACGACGTCACCCTCGAGTACCTTCGCCTCACCGGCCGCGACGAGCAGACCGTCGACCTGGTCGAGGCGTACGCCAAAGAGCAGAAGCTGTGGCACGACCCGTCGCGCGAACTGTCGTTCAGCGAGTTCATCGAGCTCGACCTCTCGACCGTCGTCCCCTCGATCGCGGGCCCGAAGCGCCCGCAGGACCGCATCCTGCTGTCCGAGGCGAAGTCGCAGTTCGAGAAGGACATCCTGAACTACGCCGACGCGTCGGTCTCGGACTCGATCGTCGACCTCGAGGTCGACGGCACCTTCCCCGCCTCCGACCCCGGTTCGGTCCCCGGCGAAGAAGAGGAAGACGTCACCGACAGCGAGGTGCTCATCTCGTCGGGGCACCCCGTCAACGCCTCGAACCCGGTGCGCGTGACGACGCCCGACGGGCAGTCGTACCTGCTCGACAACGGCGCCGTTACCCTGGCCGCCATCACGTCGTGCACCAACACCTCGAACCCCTCGGTCATGATCGCGGCGGGCCTGCTCGCCAAGAACGCCGTCGACAAGGGCCTCAAGCGCAAGCCGTGGGTCAAGACGACGCTCGGACCGGGCTCGAAGGTCGTCACCGACTACTACGAGAAGTCGGGCCTCGACAAGTCGCTCGAGGGCCTCGGCTTCTACACCGTCGGCTACGGCTGCACGATCTGCATCGGCAACTCGGGCCCGCTCATCGAAGAGGTCTCCACGGCCGTCAACGAGCACGACCTGGCCGTCACCGCGGTGCTCTCGGGCAACCGCAACTTCGAGGGTCGCATCAGCCCCGACGTGAAGATGAACTACCTGGCCTCGCCGCCGCTGGTGGTCGCCTACGCGCTGGCCGGCTCGATGAACTTCGACTTCGAGACCGACGCGCTCGGCACCGACCAGAACGGCGAAGACGTCTTCCTGAAGGACATCTGGCCGGCTCCCGACCAGGTGCAGACGATCATCGACGCGTCGATCTCGCGCGAGCAGTTCATCACCCAGTACGCCACCGTCTTCGAGGGTGACGAGCGCTGGAAGAACCTGCCCACCCCGACCGGCCCGACCTTCGAGTGGGACGCCGACTCGACCTACGTGCGCAAGGCTCCGTATTTCGAGGGCATGACCATGGAGCCCGACGCCGTGCGCGACATCAGTGGCGCGCGCGTCATGGCGACGCTCGGCGACTCGGTCACCACCGACCACATCAGCCCGGCCGGCAACATCAAGGCGGGCACGCCCGCCGCGCAGTACCTGATGGACCACGGTGTCGCACAGAAGGACTTCAACTCCTACGGCTCGCGCCGCGGCAACCACGAGATCATGATCCGTGGCACGTTCGCGAACATCCGCCTGAAGAACGAACTGGTCGCCGCCGTCAACGACGGTCAGATCATCGAGGGCAGCTACACGCGCGACTTCACCCAGGCCGGTGGCCCGCAGACGTTCATCTACGACGCCTGCATGAACTACCAGGAGCAGGGCACCCCGCTCGTCATCTTCGGTGGCAAGGAGTACGGCTCCGGCTCGTCGCGTGACTGGGCGGCCAAGGGCACGAACCTCCTCGGCGTGAAGGCCGTCATCACCGAGAGCTTCGAGCGCATCCACCGCTCGAACCTCATCGGCATGGGCGTCGTCCCGCTGCAGTTCCCCGCCGGCGAGAGCTGGAAGACCCTGGGTCTCGACGGCACCGAGATCGTCTCTATCGAGGGCCTCGAGCAGCTCAACGAGGGCGTCACGCCCAAGACGGTCAAGGTCATCGCGACCCCGAGCGAGTTCTCTCCCGAGGGCAAGCAGCCGATCGAGTTCGACGCGGTCGTGCGCATCGACACCCCCGGTGAGGCCGACTACTACCGCAACGGCGGCATCCTGCAGTACGTGCTGCGTTCGCTGGTCTGACACACCCGCACCGTCGTGCCCCGGGAGCCTCGCTCCCGGGGCACGCGGCGTTTGCGGAGACCACGAAACGACCGTGATCGCAAGGCGTTGCCGGGCCCGACCGGCCCCCCGAGACTAGAATCGACAGGTATTCGCACCACTGCGTCTACCGCACGAGAGGAGTCGCATGGCTCTCCTACCCGGCATTCACGGTCCCCGTGACCTCGACGACCTGGGCCCCGCGCAGCTGCGTCAGCTGGCCGCTGAGGTCCGGTCGTTCCTCGTCGAGAACGTCTCGCGCACCGGCGGCCACCTCGGTCCGAACCTGGGCGTCGTCGAGCTGACGATCGCCCTGCACAAGGTGTTCGACTCGCCCGCCGATCCCATCATCTTCGACACCGGTCACCAGTCGTACGTCCACAAGATGCTCACCGGGCGTCAGGACTTCGCCAACCTCCGCTCGCGCGGGGGATTGGCCGGGTACCCGCAACGTTCCGAGAGCGAGCACGACGTCGTCGAGTCCTCGCACGCGTCGAGCTCGCTGAGCTGGGCAGACGGGGTCTCGCGCGCGTTCTCGCGCACCGGACGCACCGATCGTCACGTGGTCGCCGTCGTCGGAGACGGCGCGCTCACGGGCGGCATGACGTGGGAGGCGCTGAACAACATCAGCGACGACAACGACCGCAACCTCGTCATCGTCGTCAACGACAACGGGCGCTCGTACGCCCCGACCATCGGCGGCATGGCGCGCTACCTCAACCGTGTCCGTACGAACGACGCCTACCGCACACTGCACCGCGGCTCCGACACGCTGTTCCGGCGCTTAGGCCCCGCGGCTCGCGCCGTGTACCGCGGCGTCCGCGGCGGCACGCACGGGTTCCTCTCGCGCTTCACGAACAACGAGGCGCTGTACAGCAACCTCGACATCAAGTACCTGGGCCCGGTCGACGGGCACGACTTCGACGTGCTGATCGAGACGCTCGAGCTGGCCAAGTCGTACGGCGCTCCCGTCATCGTCCACGCGATCACCGACAAGGGCAGCGGATACGCCCCGGCACTCAGCGACACCGCCGACCAGTTCCACGCGGTGGGCAAGATCGACCCGATCACCGGCGAGGCCGTCGGCTCGGGCGGCGGCCCGCAGTGGACCGACGTCTTCGCCGAGGAACTCGTGGCCGTCGGTGCCGAGCGCGACGACGTCATCGCCATGACGGCCGCGATGCTGCGGCCGACCGGGCTGCAGCAGTTCGCCGAGCGGTTCCCCGAGCGCGTCTACGACGTCGGCATCGCCGAACAGCACGCCGTCGCCTCGGCCGCCGGCCTCGCCTTCGGCGGCCTGCACCCCGTCGTGGCGATCTACGCCACCTTCATGAACCGTGCGTTCGACCAGGTCATGATGGACGTCGCGCTGCACAAGGCGGGGGTGACGTTCGTTCTCGACCGTGCCGGCGTGACGGGTCCCGACGGCCCCAGCCACCACGGCATCTGGGATCTCGCGATGCTGCAACTCGTCCCGGGCATCCGCATCGCCGCGCCGCGCGACGCGAGCCGTCTGCGCGAGGAGTTCCGCGAGGCGACCGCCGTCGAAGACGCCCCCACCGTCGTGCGGTACCCGAAGGGCAAGATCCCCGACGACCTCGATGCGATCGAGCGTCTCGCCGACGGCGTCGACGTGCTCGCACGCGGCTCGTCAGAAGATGTGCTGCTCGTCGGCATCGGCCCGATGGTGCACCTGGCGATGGAGGTCGCCGAGCGGCTTCGCGCGCAGGGCATCGGCGCGACGGTGATCGATCCCCGCTGGGCCATCCCGGTGCAGCCGTCGATCGTCGAACTCGCCCGTACGCACCGTCTGGTGATCACGATCGAGGACGGCATCCGAGTCGGCGGAGTCGGCACCCGTGTGCGTCAGGTGCTCCGCGAGGCCGGCGTCGACACGGCGGTCGACGAACTCGGCATCCCCGACGCCTTCATCGACCACGCGACGCGCGAGCAGATCCTCGAGGATGCCGGGCTCACGGCGTCGAAGATCGCCCACGACGTGGTGGCCCAGGTGCTCGGCACCCGCATCCCCATGGCCCGACAGACGCCCACCGGGTCGATCCCCACGTTCGACTGGGAGAAGTCGCGCCCGTGACGCCGACCCTGTGACGCTGGCCTCGTGACGGGCTGAGATCAGGCCGGACCGCACGGTTTCCGGCCTGATCTCGTCGTGCGGGTCGTTCCCACGACGCTGCACGCCCCGAGACGGCGCCCCGCTCCGCGGGCACGACAGCGGCGCCGCCCCCTCGGGGACGGCGCCGCTGTGGTGCGTCAGGCTCCGATGCCGCGAATGGGCGGGTGGTGGAACGTGTCGCCGAAGGCGCGATCCGACGCTCCCTCGCGATCGAGGTACGGCGAGGCGCCGCCGTCGATGAAGGGCCATCCGGCGCCGAGGATGAGGCACAGGTCGATGTCTTCGACCTCGGGCACCACGCCCTCGTCGAGCATGATCTTGATCTCCTGTGCGAGGCCGTCCTGCACGCGGGCGAGGATCGTCTCGGGCGCGACCGGCGTCTTCCCGGTGACGAGAACCCTCTGCGCGGCCTTCGTCCAGCCGGTCACACGACCGCCCTTGTCCTTCTCGGCGACCTCCGGGAGCGCGGCGAGCTCGTGGAAGTTCTCCGACGAGAAGAAGCGGTCGGGGAACGCGTGCGCCATCGTGTCCTGCACGTGGGCGGCGACCTTCCATCCCACGAGGTCGATGAGCTGGAACGGCCCCATCGGCAGGCCGAGAGGTGCGAACGCCTTCTCGACCGTCGCGATCGGGGTGCCCTCGTAGACCGCGCGTGCCGCCTCGCCCATGACCTTCGCCAGCAGACGGTTCACGACGAAGCCGGGTGCATCGGCGGTGAGCACCGCGTTCTTGCCCAGGCCCTTCGCGACGACGAACGCCGTCGACAGGGCGGCGTCGCTCGTGGCAGCCGTCTTCACGACCTCGATGAGCGGCATCACCGCGACGGGGTTGAAGAAGTGGAAGCCGACGAGACGCTCGGGGTTCTGCAGCACCGAGCCGATTTCGGCCACCGAGAGCGACGAGGTGTTCGTGGCGAGGATCGCGTCGTCGGCGACGACCTTCTCGATGGCCGAGAACACCTCCTGCTTGACCCCGACCTCTTCGAACACCGCCTCGATGACGAAGTCGCAGTCGGCGAACTCCGAACGGTCGGTCGTGCCGTGCACGAGGGCGCGCAGCTGGTTGGCGGTGTCGCCGTCGAGGCGGCCCTTGGCTTCGAGCTTGCCGATCTCTTCGCGGATGGATGCCACGCCCTTGTCGACGCGCCCCTGGTCGAGGTCGGTGATGATCACGGGAACCCGGAGCTTGCGAACGAACAGCAGCGCGAACTGCGACGCCATGAGACCGGCGCCGATCACGCCGACCTGGGTGACCTTCTTCGCGAGCGCCTTGTCGGGGGCCCCGACCGGACGCTTCGCGCGCTTCTGCACGAGGTCGAAGGCGTACATGGATGCCGCGAACTGGTCGCCCGTGATGAGATCGGCGAGAGCTTCGTCTTCGCGGGCGAAGCCCTCGGCCCTCGTGCCGCTCTTGGCCTTGTCGAGCAGGTCGAGCGCGACGTAGGGGGAGCGGGGGACGGTGCCGATCTTCGACTCGAGCATGCCGCGGGCCATCTTGATCGCGATGGGCCACTTGGTCAGGCGCTCGAGCTTGCCCGGCTCGTTCTTGCGCTCGACCTTCACCCGGCCGGTGAGCACGCCGTCGGCCCACCGCAGCGAGTCCTCGAGGTACGAGGCCGCCGGGAAGATGGCATCCATGATCCCGAGGTCGAAAGCCTGCTGCGGCTTGAGCATGCGGTTCTGCTTGAGCGGGTTCGAGATGACGACCTCGAGCGCGTTCTCGATGCCGATCAGGTTCGGCAGCAGGTAGGCGCCGCCCCAGCCGGGGATGATGCCGAGGAACACCTCGGGCAGGGCCACCGCCGCGGCCGAGGCGTCGACCGTGCGATACGTCGAGTTCAGCGCGATCTCGAGACCGCCGCCGAGTGCGAGGCCGTTCACGAAGGCGAACGAGGGCACGCCCAGCTCGGAGAGCGAGCCGATCACCTGATGTCCGCGCTGGGCGATCAATCGGGCGACGTCTTTCGAGGGCAGCTTCGCCACGTCGGACAGATCGGCGCCGGCCGCGAGGATGTACTGCTTGCCCGTGATGGCGACGGCGTGGATCTCGCCGGCCGCGGCCCGGCTCTTCAGCGTCTCGAGCGTGCGCCCGAGCTCGGCGAGCGTCGCCGGCCCCAGGGTGTTGGGGCGGGTGTGGTCGCGACCGTTGTCGAGCGTGATCAGGGCGACCACGTTACCCGAGGGCAGGCGCACGTCGCGGACGGGGGAGTGGGTCACGACCTCGTCGCCGGTGAGAGCGTCGAGCGGCGAAAAGTCGATGGCGGCGTAGTCGGTCACTTGCGCTTCTTCTTTCCGTCGAAGAACGGGTTCTCCCAGATGACCGAGCCACCCTGACCGAGTCCCACGCACATGGCGGTGAGGCCGTAGCGCACGTCCGGACGCTCGGCGAACTGAGCGGCCAGCTGGATCATGAGACGGACTCCGGATGCCGCGAGCGGGTGGCCCAGGGCGATGGCGCCGCCCCACGGGTTCACGCGCGGATCGTCGTCGGCGATGCCGAAGTGATCGAGCAGCGAGATCACCTGGATGGCGAAGGCTTCGTTGAGCTCGAACAGACCGATGTCGTCGATCGTGAGTCCGGCCTTCTTCAGTGCCTTCTCGGTCGAGGGGATGGGTCCGATGCCCATGATCTCGGGCTCGACGCCGGCGAAGGCGAACGAGACCATGCGCATCTTCGGAGCGAGGCCGAGTTCTTTCACGGCACCGGAACCGGCGAGCAGGCTGATGGTCGCGCCATCGGTCAGCGGCGACGACGTGGCCGCGGTGACCCGTCCGTGCGGGCGGAACGGTGTCTTGAGCGTCGCGAGTCCCTCGAGGGTCGTCTCGGGTCGGCGGCCCTCGTCTTCGGTCGCGAGTCCCCACGCGCCCTCGGCGTTCTTCACCGCGACCGAGACGAGGTCGGGCTGGATCTTGCCGGCCTCGTAGGCGGCCTGCACCTTGTGCTGGCTGGCGACGCCGAAGCGGTCGGCGCGGTCCTTGGTCAGGTGCGGGAAGCGGTCGTGGATGCGCTCGGCCGTCACGCCCATGTTGAGTGCGCCCGGGTCGACGAGCTTCTCGGCGACGAAGCGGGGGTTGGGGTCGACGTTTCCGCCGATGGGGTGGCGGCCCATGTGCTCCACGCCGCCCGCGAGGGCGAGGTCGTACATGCCGACGCCGATCGAGGCACCCATGGTGGTGACGCTCGTCATGGCTCCCGCACACATGCGCTCGACCGCGAAGCCGGGCACCGTCATCGGCAGACCCGCGAGGATCGCCGCCGTGCGTCCCAGGGTCAGCCCCTGGTCACCGGTCTGCGAGGTGGCGGCGATGGCCACGTCGTCGATCCGGTCCTTCGGCACGTCGCCGTTGCGCTCCATCAGCCCGATGATCGCCTTGACCACCAGATCGTCGGCACGCGTGTTCCAGTACATGCCTTTTTCGCCGGCGCGCCCGAAGGGGGTACGCATTCCGTCGACGAAGAAGACGTCCGTCATCTCGGCCACTCTGCCTCCATTGTTTGGGATGACCCCCAGCCTAGGAAGGCGGTTCGGCGCCCGAGAATCGGTTGTCCGAACCTACGAATCCGTGACGGGGACGTCGTCTTCCGTGTTGAGGGAAGCTACAAAGCTATCGGCGATCACCTGTGCGGTCTGATCAATCTGCCAGGGTCGAGCACCCCACTCCGCCAGCGCCGCGCCGACGGCGTCGGCCGTGAGCTCGGCGGGGGGAGCCCACGCCACGCGGCGCAACGTCTCGGGGGTGAGCAGGTTCTCGGTCGGCATGTGCAGCGCTTCGGCGCGCTCCTCGACGGCGGGACGCGCCGCCTTCAGACGGCGGTCGGCATCGGGGTTGCGATCGACCCACGCGCGGGGAGGGGGAAGCGTATCGCTCGGCACCCGGTCGGCGGGCAGCTCGGTCGCCTCGCGCCCGGCGACGATGGCGTTCCACCACCGGTCGAGCTGCGTCCGGCTCGCTCGGCCGTTGAACTCCTTGATGCCCGCGAGGGCCTGCTTGGTCGCCGGGTCGGCCATCACGGCGGCGACCAGAGCGCGATCGGGTACGAGTCGCCCGGGGGCGATGTCCTGCTCCCGCGCGAAGTCTTCGCGCGCCTGCCAGAGCGAGCGGGCGATGGCGAGCGATCGTCGACCGCGCACCGAGTGCAGGCCGCTGAGGCGGCGCCACGGGTCTTCACGCGCGGGCTTGGGCAGACGCTCGAGCACCGCCTGGAACTCCTGGCGGGCGAACTCGGTCTTCTGCTGCTCCTCGAGCTCGGCGACCAGCACGTCGCGCACGTCGATCAGGTGCTCGACGTCGAGAGCGGCGTACTCGAGCCAGGATGCCGGAAGCGGACGCGTCGACCAGTCGGCGGCCGAGTGCGCCTTGGCCAGCGTGATGCCGAGCGTGTGCTCCACCACGGCCCCGAGGCCGACGCGCTCGTGACCCAACAGGCGCGAGCCCAACTCGGTGTCGAAGATGTGCGGGGGCTCGAGACCCCGTTCCCGCAGCGACGGGAGATCCTGGCTCGCCGCGTGGAACACCCACTCCGCATCGCCGATCGCCGCTTGCAGGGGCGCGAAGTCGTCGATGGTGGACGGGTCGAAGAGGAACACTCCGGCGCCGCGGCGGAACACCTGGATCAGGTAGGCCCGCTGCGAGTAGCGGAAACCCGACGCCCGTTCGACGTCGACGGCCACGGGACCCGTGCCCGCCGCCAGACTCTCGCACGCGGAGCTCAGCCCCGCGGCATCCTCGATGACGATGTACTCAACCACGCGTGGGCCTCCGGGCTCCGAACACGGCAACACCCTCCGACCCCGGGGGGAGGCCGGCGAGCATGCACACAAGCTCCGCCCACGCCTCGAGGTGCGGGCGGAAGGGACCGCGCGGCGTCCATGACGCGCGAAGTTCGATCTGCGACCCCTCGCCCTGCGCGGCGAGGGCGCCGAAGCCGGTCGAGAGGGTCTTGGTAGCGGTGCCCGACTCCGAGTGGCGCTCCGCGCCGCGCGAGTCGAGGGCGTCGATGAGCCACGACCACGCGACGTCGGCGAGCAGCGGGTCGATGCCGATCTCGGGCTCGAGCGGTGCCTGCGCGAAGCAGACGATGCGCCACGCCCCACCCCACGGCTCGGGCTCCTCGGGGTCGTGCAACAGGATGAAACGCCCGGTGCCGAAGGGCGAATCCGTCGCGTGCTCCTCGGGCCGCACATCGCCGGCCAGCGCGAGTGAGAAGGGCGCCAGTCCCGCGGGGGAGGCGATCTCGCGCACGACCAGATCGTCGCGGAACATCGTCGCGCGCACCTCGTCGCCCGCGCGCACGAAGGGGCTGGCGGCGTCCCCGGGGCGCTGGTCAGTCACGGCCACAGACTAGAGTGAGGCCACGATGAACGCTCCCAGGCGCGCCGCGCGTCCGCGCGCATCGCGGCGCACGGTCGCCGGTGTGCGCCTCGCCCTGTCCTCCCTCTCCCTCGCTCTCGGGGTGTCTTCTGCCGCCCTGGCCGCCGTGTCGCTGCGCGTCGCCCGCACCGTGGTCACGCCCGCCGGTCGGGTTCCGAACGTGCGCATCGCCTCGGTCGACGCGGCGGCGCAGACGATCACCCTCGACCGCACCCCCGACACCGAATTGCCCGGCCGGTACGGCCTCTTCACCGTGGGGAGCGTCGACTACCTGCGGGTGGGGTCCATCGTCGGCAGCGACGCGACGACCGTCACCCGCAAGCTGCTGACGCACGTGCCCGCCGACGGCGACCTAGCGCCCGAGGCCGCGTTCAGCGGCTGGTACTACGACCAGCCGGAAGACCTGCACCTCCCCGTGCGTTCCGTGACGATCGACACCCTGATCGGCGCCTGCCCCGCCTGGGAGTTCCCGGCGCCCGCCGACACCGACGTGTGGGTCATCCAGGTGCACGGGCGCGGCACGACGCGCGCCGAGACGCTGCGGGCCGTCCCCGTCTTCCACGACCTCGGCATCACGAGCCTGGTCGTGTCGTACCGCAACGACGGCGAGGCCGCGCCGAGCGCCACCGGCACGTACGCGCTGGGGGCGACCGAGTGGCACGACCTGGATGCCGCGATCGGGTACGCCCGCGCGCACGGCGCGCGCCGCGTCATCGTGATGGGCTGGTCGATGGGCGGAGCCCTGGCCCTGCAGGCGGCGTTCGACTCGCCGCACGGCGACATCATCGCCGGTCTCGTGCTCGACTCGCCCGTCGTGGACTGGCGCACCGTCCTCGCCTATCAGGGGCGTCTGATGCGCCTGCCCGCACCGGTGTTCGGCCTCGCCCAGCACCTCATCGGGTCGACCTGGGGCGCCGCCCTGCTCGGCAGCGGCGAACCCATTCCGCTCGACCGCCTCGATGGAGTCGCGCGGGCGGCCGAGTTGCGGCATCCGGTGCTCCTGCTGCACAGCGACGACGACGGGTTCGTCCCCGCCGACGCCTCGCACGCCCTGGCCGCCGCGCGGCCCGACCTCGTCACCATGGAGACCTTCGAGGTGGCGCGCCACACGAAGCTGTGGAACTACGACGAGATGCGGTGGACGGATGCCATCCGCTCGTGGGTGCGCGCCCAGGGCCTCGCGGTCGGCGATCCCGAGGGCTGAACACCTCCCGCGCCCTCGCCGAGCGCACGCGTGCGGCGGGTCTCAGCCGGCGCGCTTCGCGCGCACCTGACGCTTCGCGCGCATGAGCATGCCCGTCATCCCCGCGATGCGCAGCGGACTCACCGCGCGCGTCAACCCGATGCTCTGCGGGAAGTCGTCGGGCACGGCCAGCATCTCGTCGGCGCTCAGCCCGGTGAGCCCCTGCGACAGGATGCTCGCGAACCCGCGCGTGGTCGGCGCCTCGGCGGGAGCGGTCGCGTGCATCGCGACGCGATCCTCGGCGTCGACCGTGACGATGATGTACACCGGCGACTGGCACTCGACGACGCGTTCACGCATCTCGGGGTGGTCGGCGTACTCGGCCGGCACCGCCGGCAGCTCCTGCGAGAACTCCAGCAGCAACTGCAACCGGTCGGGCTCGTCGAGCTCGAGGAACTCCTCGCGGATCTCGGCGAGGCGGGCGGGGAGGGCGTTGTCGGACATCTCCGTCATCTTCCCACGCCCGCGACGACCGCGCTCAGCGCGCGGGCACCTCGCCCGGCTCCGACCCCGCGACGATCGGCACGCGCACGGCGCTGCCCCACTCGGTCCACGATCCGTCGTAGTTGCGCACGTCCTCGAAGCCGAGCAGGTGCTTCAGCACGAACCAGGTGTGGCTCGAGCGCTCGCCGATGCGGCAGTACGCCACGATCTTGTCGCCGTCGGCCAGTCCGGCTCCGTCGCGGTAGATGGCATCCAGCTCCGCGCGCGACTTGAACCCGCCGTCCTCGGCGACCGCCTTGCTCCACGGCACGCTCTGGGCGCTCGGGATGTGTCCTGCGCGCAGCGCGCCCTCTTCGGGATAGGCGGGCGCGGTGGTGCGCTCGCCGGAGTACTCCTCGGGGGAGCGCACATCGATGAGCGGGTTGCCGAGGTGCGCGAGCACGTCGTCTTTGTATGCGCGCAGGAGGGAGTCGTCGCGCTCGACCACGGGGTAGTCGGTGGGCTCGACGACCGTCTTGTCGGTCGTGACCGGACGCCCCTCGCCGATCCACTTGTCGCGTCCGCCGTCGAGCAGGCGCACGTCTTCATGGCCGAAGAGCGAGAACACCCACAGGGCGTACGCGGCCCACCAGTTGTTCTTGTCGCCGTAGATGATGACGGTGTCGTCGCGCGAGATGCCCTTGCGGCTCAGCAGCTCCGCGAAGCCCTCTCCGTCGACGTAGTCGCGCACGACGGGGTCGTTCAGCTCGGTGTGCCAGTCGACCTTGACCGCGCCCGGGATGTGACCGACCTCGTAGAGGAGCACGTCTTCATCGGATTCGACGACGACCAGGCCCGGCTGACCGAGGCGTTCCTGAAGCCAATCGCCGGTGACGAGCCGGCCCGGCTCGGCGTAGTCGGCGAATTTGGGGGAGGTGGTGTCGAACTCGACGGTCACGGGCGTCTCCTCGGTCGGGGTGTCGGATGCGGCGGCATAGGGTGGACACCGCACCTCCGACCCTAGATCTGCTGTGTCGGGGCCAGCACCCCTCTCGTAAGACTCGGACACAGGACGACCATGACTTCTACGCCCGCGACGACCGGCCTCATCCACCTCGGCGACCGCGAGCCCGCGGTCACGGGTGCCGAGATGGTGAACGCCCTGGTACCGCCCCCGCAGTTCGACGGCGCGACGTTCGAGTCGTACCGGGCAGACGACGCGTACCCGTCGCAGCAGGAGTCGAAGGAGTTGCTGCAGGCGTTCGCCGGCAAGCAGTCGGCTCCGGCCAAGAAGGGCGGGTTCTTCCGCCGCGCCGAGAAGGCTCCGGCCGTCAAACCCGGCGTCTATGTCGACGGCGGCTTCGGCGTCGGAAAGACCCACCTGCTCGCATCGATCTACCACGCCATGCCCGCGCGCCGGAAGTACTTCGGCTCCTTCATCGAGTACACCGCCCTGGTCGGCGTGCTCGGCTACGCCAAGGCCGTCGAGCTGTTCCGCGGATCCGACCTGCTGTGCATCGACGAGTTCGAGCTCGACGACCCGGGCGACACGATGGTGATGACGCGACTTCTCGGTGAGCTCGTGGCATCCGGCACCCGGTTGGCCGCCACCTCCAACACCCCGCCCAACGCCCTGGGCGAGGGCCGGTTCGCCGCCCAGGACTTCTTGCGCGAGATCCAGTCCATGTCCGACAGCTTCCGCACGATCCGCATCGACGGCACCGACTTCCGCCAGCGCGCCATCGACGGCTCCGCCAAGGTGCTGTCGGACGACGACTACCGTGCGGCGATCGATGCCGCGGCGGCCGGGGGAGTGGCATCCGACGACGCGTTCTCGGACCTCGTCGCCCACCTCGCCCGCGTGCACCCCTCGCGCTTCATCCGCCTCATCGACGGTGTCGACACCATCGGCCTGCGGGACGTCGAGGTGCTGCACGATCAGTCGGCCGCGCTGAGACTGGTCGCCTTCATCGACCGCGCGTACGACGCGCAGATCCCCATCCGGGCCACCGGCGTGCCGCTCAACACGGTGTTCGGCGAAGAGATGCTCGGGGGCGGCTACCGCAAGAAGTACCTGCGCGCCGTCTCGCGCCTGGTCGCGCTCACGCACTCCTGAGGCTCTCTCATCACCGCCTCTCGGCCCGACGAAACGTGATGTTTACCGGGGCGGGCCTGCTGTAACCCGCCGGTAACACGAGGCGAACGACGACGGTAACCCGGGCTGACGACACTGAGGGGACCCGACGCTGCACCTGCGTCCCTGCAGAGAGGTTCCCTCCGAGATGGATCAAGGCAACACCGCATTCATCCTGATAGCAGCCGCCCTCGTGCTGCTGATGACGCCAGGACTCGCGTTCTTCTACGGCGGCCTCGTCAAGGCCAAGAGCGTCATCAGCATGATGATGATGAGCTTCGGCGCAATGGGTCTGATGGGGGTCCTCTGGGTCCTCTACGGATACGCCATCGCGTTCCCCGCAACCGACTCCGGGGTCACCAACTTCCCCTGGATGCTCGACTTCAACGAACTCGGCCTCACGGGCGTGCTCGAGACCCCCGAGGGCGCCGCTTACCCGCCGCTCGCCTTCGTCGCCTTCCAGGCGACCTTCGCGATCATCACCGTCGCGCTCGTGTCGGGCGCCATCGCCGACCGTGCCAAGTTCGGTGCGTGGATGATCTTCGCCGGCATCTGGGCCACGGTCGTCTACTTCCCCGTCGCCAGCTGGGTCTTCAACTTCGGCCTGGCCGAGGACGGCTCGTTCTCGTACGGCGGCTGGATCACCAAGGGCCTTCAGGACGTGTTCGGCGTCGGGGCGATCGACTTCGCCGGTGGAACCGCGGTGCACATCAACGCCGGTGCCGCAGCCCTCGCCCTGGCGATCGTGCTCGGCAAGCGCGTCGGCTTCCAGAAGGGCGCCCACGTCCCCCACAACCCGCCGTTCGTGCTGCTGGGCGCGGGTCTGCTGTGGTTCGGCTGGTTCGGTTTCAACGCGGGCTCCGAGCTCGCCGCTGACGGCACCGCCGCCCTGGCCTTCGTCAACACGATCGCCGCCCCTGCCGCCGCTCTTCTCGCCTGGCTGATCGTCGAGAAGATCAAGGACGGCAAGCCCACCTCGGTCGGCGCCGCCTCGGGTGCCGTCGCGGGTCTCGTCGCCATCACCCCGGCGTGTGCCGCTTTGACGCCCGTCTGGGCCATCGTGCTCGGCCTTGTCGCCGGTGCCGTCTGCGCCCTGGCGATCGAGCTGAAGTTCAAGCTCGGCTTCGACGACTCGCTCGATGTGGTCGGCATCCACCTCGTCGGTGGTCTGATCGGAACGCTGTACCTCGGCATCTTCGCCAACAACACCGGCCTCATCTACAGCGGCTCGTTCAACCAGCTGGTCGTTCAGGCGATCGCCGCCCTTGCGGTGCTGGTGTACTCCTTCGTGCTCGCCTTCGTCATCGGTCTCGCGATCGAGAAGACGATCGGCTTCCGCGTGAAGAACGAAGACGAGATCGCCGGCATCGACACCGTCGTGCACGGTGAAGAGGGCTACGTGCTCTCGGACGTGCGCGGCTGATACCGCCTCACCCCGAACGGGGCGTCACCGATTCGTCGGTGGCGCCCCGTTCTGCGTGCCTAGGGTGTGGGTATGGGAACCACGTCTCGCCTGCTCTCTGCCCTGTTGGGCATCCTGCGTCCGTCGACGACCGTGCCGACGTCGCGGGGCGATCGCCGCAGCACCGCTCCCGTACGGCCTTCACAGCCCGCTGCGACGTCGTCTGCGCCCGCCGGCGCCCAGACCGTCGAGATCGAGCCGCCACGGCGTCTGACGGTCTCGTACGCCCCCGAACTCGACAACGCCCCCGACGGTGGCGAGGTCATCTGGACGTGGGTGCCCTACGAGGAACGCGACGGTCGGGGCAAGGACCGCCCCGTCCTCGTGATCGGTCGCGCGGATGCCACCCACTCCTACGCCGTCCGTCTGACGAGCAAGCCGCACGACGGCGACCGCCAGTACCTGGCGCTGGGTACGGGGGACTGGGACCCGCAGGGCCGGCCCTCCTGGCTCGACATCGAGCAGGTGTACCTGGTGCCCGACGCAGGCATGCGACGCGAGGCGGCGCTAGACCGTCGTCGGTTCGACACGGTCGCGGCGGCGCTGACAACGCGGTACGGCTGGCGGCGCGGCTGACGCCCGCTTCGGCGCCGATCATCGGGGCCGTCGAGGTGAGGAACCCCACGACGGGATAGACCCGGAGCGGTTCGCCGGCCGTGGCCGCAGGGGACCGCCGACGGTGCTCGCGGGCACCGCCCATGCGCGACATCGCCGGAGAAACGACGAAGCCCCCGGCGGACCGGGGGCTTTCGGTGGGCGATGCCGGACTCGAACCGACGACCTCTTCCGTGTGAAGGAAGCGCGCTACCAACTGCGCCAATCGCCCGCATCTCGTACGGGACTCATCGATCGTACCGGATGCCGAGGAGTGCTCCGAACCATAGGCCGCGCAGCAGAAGGAGACACGCGCGGGGCGCGCCCCGTTTTGCGCCGGCGCTCAGATCAGGTAATGTCTTACGAGTGCTCGGGGCAAGCCCCGGGAACGAAATGCGGATGTAGCGCAGTGGTAGCGCATCACCTTGCCAAGGTGAGGGTCGCGAGTTCGAATCTCGTCATCCGCTCGAGTGAAGAGGTCTTCGTCAGGGAAACCGACGGAAGATCACGACACGTGGGTCGAACCACACACGGTGGCGTGGCCGAGCGGCTAGGCACCGGCCTGCAAAGCCGTTTACACGGGTTCGAATCCCGTCGCCACCTCGCTCATAACAGAACAGCCTGTATAGGCGCGATTGGCGCAGCGGTAGCGCGCTTCCCTGACACGGAAGAGGTCACTGGTTCGATCCCAGTATCGCGCACAGCTCAGTATCGTCGAAAACCCCCGGACTTCCGGGGGTTTTTTGCGTTACGACACGGCGCACTCGACGATCGCGATTCGCCGGAGATCGGCATCCCGTCGACGAGTGCCGGCACCGTGCCGTGGGGGAGCGACCCGCTTCGAGCCGGTTTCACGCCTCCGGCGGCTTGCGCCGACGACGGGCGCCCAGCTCGACGCCGAGGCGCACGCAACCGATGATGATGAACGCGAAACCGAGCACCACCACGTTCCACCGCCACAGCCCCTCCCCGTCGAAGAGAGACGACGAGGCGAAGGCGAGGATCGCCGCGAGGAAGAGCCACCCGGCGATCTGCGGGGGAGTGTCCTTCTTGTCCGTCATGAGCCCCACGATAGGCAGGGCCATCGACGGCGACCTCCGCCGGGAGGGGGATATCCCACCGGCGCACCCGGGAATCCGAGGTGGAGACTCCCGCCCCAGGCAGGGGGGTGCCGAGGGGGCGGGGCGGGAGCCTTGACGAGGCTACACGATTGTCCCCCAAATGGGGGACACGGACCCCTCTCGCTCCGTCGCTGCGTGTCGCGCGATGACACACGGCGCGCGGGGCGCACGGCGGATCTGGGCGAGGGGGGAATAGTTCCCGCCGCCAGTAAGGGGGGCTGGTGAAGTGCCTGACGGCGGGAACGTTCTGACGCTAGGGCATGTCCCCCAAGTGGGGGACGGGTAGCGGGCAGACTTGCGCCCACCTTGAGGTTCTCTTCAGCCGACCTTGAGGTTGCACGTCCCGGTCGCTCGACGTCGGGATCAGAGCACCCCGATGCTCTCCAGGTACTGCGCGACGCGTTCGTGCGCGACGGTGTCGACCGATTGGCCGCCGGGGCGCCGCACCGCCGTCAGCAGGGTCACGGAGTCGTTCGACAGTCCGAACTCATGGGTGTGCAGCGACACCACGACAGCCCCCACGCGCGGCACCACATAGCTCCCCATGTCCTCACCGTAGAGCGTTCGTCTACGCCATGGAAGCGCTCCCATAACCTGTGCGCGAAGTGCACAGGGCGCGCGCGATCGGTCCGGGAACACTCATCGACGAGCGCAACCCCGGTGAGTGCGCGGGGACCGCGCAGTACCGTGGGCGACATGACCGTTCCCGACACCCTCTGGCGCGAGATCGCGGCATCCCCGTTCGTCTCCCTCGGCACCTATCGCAAGAACGGCGCCCTCGTCGCGGTTCCGGTGTGGGTCGCCCGCGACGGCGACGAGCTCGTCGTGACGAGCGAGCGCAACACGGGCAAGGTGAAGCGCCTGCGCAACGACCAGCGGGTGACCCTGCGCCCCTGCAGTCGGATGGGAGCGGTGGAGCCGGATGCCATTACGGTCGAGGCGCACGGCCGCATCGCTGCGGCCGCGACCGACGACGCGCACGCCGACGCGGCCCTGCGCCGCAAGTATCGTCTGCAGTACCGGCTGATCCTCGGATTCGAAGCCCTCGTGCGCCGGGTCCAGCGCAAGCCCGGCGACCGCGTCATCATCCGCATCTCGCGCTGAGCACGGAGCGCGGATCGGCGAGAAGGCCGCGCAACGTCACGGCCTAGCCGGAAACCGCACGACGACGCAAGGGGGTTTTCGACTCCCGGGCATTCGCGAGACGTTAGTGGTGAAGAACCGGTCGACACCCCCCGGCCACCGCGTTCGACATTCTCGCCGAGGAATGCGCGGCCCCGGGCTTCGATCCTCGAGGGCATCATGGGCAAGTTCATTTACGACAGCAACATCAAGGTCGATTTCGAGGACCGTCTCCTCGCCCACTTGCAGGCCGTGATCATGGCCAAGGTACGTCGCGGGGAAAGCTTTCCGTTCACCTGGAAGGACGACATCAGCACCGGGGGCGGGCGGACGACGGTCTACATCCACCCGAACGTCTCGCTGGTGTTCAAGTATCACGGCAGCCGCACTCCGCAGCTGAGCTCGGCCTGGCTGCACGCGCTGACCCACAACGCCAACTCCGGCCGCGGCCTCTACGTCATCCCCGAACCCGACGAGTTCACGCCGCGCGACAGCGCTCCGCGCGATGAGATGGTCTTCCGCGAGGTGCCGAACGACCAGCATCCTGCGTTCACGAAACCTTGAACGGGAATAGCCCACCCGACGGCGACGGTTGAGACGGGCATGAGCGACTGGACCGACGCCAAGCCCTACTTCGAAACCGACGCGATCGCGCACCTCGCCACCCTCATGCGCGACGGGTCCCCGCACTCCGTCCCGCTGTGGGTGGGCGTCGACGGCGATCGCCTCATGATCTTCACCGAGGTGGACACGCTGAAGGACCGCAACCTGCTCCGCGACCCCCGCGTGGCGATCTCGGTGACGGGCGCCGACAACGCCTACGCGATGGCGTTCGTGCGCGGTGAAGCGGGGGGACGCATCGACGGCGACGCAGCCCTGCCGTACGTCGACCGCATCTCCACGCTGTACACGGGCGCACCGTATGAGATGCGCGAGGGACTGGCGGTGTGGTTCATCGAGCCCCGCAAGTCGTGGGCGCGCGCGTACGAGAGCTGACGTTCAGAACGCCAGCGGCAGCACGCCGAGGACGAGGATGATCGGCGCGATCACCGCGCCGAGGAGCACGAAGCGGCTCCAGCGCACCTCGACGCCCGCTGCGACCAACCGGTCGTGCCAGAGAAGGGTCGCCAGCGACGCCCAGGGCGTGACGATCGGTCCCGCGTTGACACCCACGAGCAGGGCCGCCAACCGCACGGGCGACCCGGCGACCGACTCGAGCGCCAGGTAGCCCGGCAGGTTGTTGATGCCGTTCGCCGCCAGCGCCCCCACCCCGGCGAGCTGCCAGAGCGAGACGAGGTCGTCGCCCGTTCCGGCGAGCACCGAGGTGATCCGCCCGATCCCCAGGGCTTCCAGCGCGCCCACCGCCAGGAACAGACCGCCCGCGAACACGAGAAGCGACCACGGCACCAGCCGGATGCCGAGAGTCCGGGGCGCCCGCCACGCGAACACTGCGATGAGCACGACGGCAGCGCCGACGGCCGGCATCCACGGCTCGAGACCGATCACGAGCAGCGGCAGCAGGGCGAGGGTCACCACCCCCGACACGCGCAGCAGCACGGGATCCGAGACGGTGGGGGAGGCGGCATCCGGGTACGTCTTGGGCAGGCGACGCAGGAACACCAGCGTCAGCACGACGACCGACACCGCGATGGCGATGAACGCCGAGGGTCCGAGCAGAGCGAGGAACGCGACCGGGTCGTGCCCACCGCCGAGAGCCTCGGATGCCAGCAGGTTGGTGAGGTTCGACACCGGCAGCACCAGCGAGGCGGTGTTGGCCAGCACCACGGTCACGAACGCGAAGGGCAGCGGATCGAGCTTGCGCGCCACCGCCATCGAGACCACGACCGGCGTCAGCAGCACCGCGGTGGTGTCGAGCGACAGGAAGGCCGTCGCCACCGTCGCGAGGGCCATGACCAGCACCCACAGCAGCGCCGTGCGTCCCCGGGCGATCCGGGCCAGGCGCGCGGCGACGACGTCGAACAGGCCCGCTTTCGACGCCAGCTCGGCGACGACGGTGACCGCGACGACGAAGAGCAGGATCGGCCACACGCGATCGGCGACGGCGAGGGCGTCGTCGGCGGGGAAGATGCCGGTGAGCAACGCGATGATCCCGAGGATCCACAGCACGCCGCCGATGATGGCCAGAGTCACCGCTCCACTATGGGGCACGTCGGGTGCGGTCGAGACCACGCCCGCCGGGTAGCCTGGAAACGACCCCTTCAGGAGATGTTCTGTGACTGATTTCCCCGCCGATGGCTTCGCCCTCTTCCCCGACCGTTCGGTCGTCGCTCTGCGCGTCAACGGGGAACTGAAAGACCTGGCCACGACCGTGACGGCCGACGACCAGGTGGAGCCGGTCACGATCGACAGCGCCGACGGACTCTCGATCCTGCGCCACTCCACCGCGCACGTGCTCGCGCAGGCGGTCCAGCGTGTCAAGCCCCAGGCCAACCTCGGTATCGGCCCCCCGGTCACCGACGGCTTCTACTACGACTTCCAGGTCGACGAGCCCTTCACTCCCGAGGACCTCAAGGTCGTCAAGAAAGAGATGGAGCGCATCGTCCGCGAGAACCAGCGGTTCGTGCGCCGCGTCGTCACCGACGACGAGGCGCGGGCCGAACTCGCCGACGAGCCGTTCAAGCTCGAGCTCATCGGACTCAAGGGCGGTTCCGCCGAAGCCGCAGAGGGCGCCTCGGTCGAGGTCGGCGCGGGCGAGCTGACGATCTACGACAACGTCACCCGCGACGGCGAGACCGCGTGGAAAGACCTGTGCCGCGGACCCCACGTTCCCGGTACCCGCCTGATCGGCAACGGCTGGGACCTCACCCGCATCGCCGGTGCGTACTGGCGCGGCAGCGAGAAGAACCCGCAGCTGCAGCGCATCTACGGCACCGCGTGGCCCACGAAAGACGAGCTGCGCGCGTACCAGCACCGCCTCGAAGAGGCCGCCAAGCGCGACCACCGCAAGCTCGGCAAGGAACTCGACCTGTTCTCGTTCCCCGACGAGATCGGCCCGGGGCTGGCGGTGTTCCACCCCAAGGGCGGCATCATCCGCTACGAGATCGAGCGGTACATGCGCGAGCGCCTGCTCGCCAACGGCTACGACGTCGTGAACACCCCCCACATCACCAAGGGCGACCTGTTCATGACGAGCGGTCACCTGCAGTGGTACGCCGACGGCATGTACCCCCCGATGGTGCTCGACGAGGTGCTGGATGCCGACGGTCACGTCTCGCGCGAGGGTCAGGCGTACTACCTCAAGCCGATGAACTGCCCGTTCCACAACCTCATCTTCCGCTCGCGCGGCCGCAGCTACCGCGAGCTGCCGCTTCGCCTGAGCGAGTTCGGATCGGTCTACCGCTACGAGAAGAGCGGCACCCTCGCGGGCCTCACGCGCGTGCGCGGCATGACCCAGGACGACACGCACATCTACGTCACCGCCGAGCAGGTGAAGGGAGAGCTGACCCACAGCCTCGACTTCGTGCTGCAGACCCTGCGCGACTACGGCCTCAATGACTTCTACCTGGAGCTGTCGACGAAAGAAGACGGCAACCCGAAGTTCATCGGGGACGACGCGCTCTGGGTCGAGGCGACCGAGACGCTGCGCGAGGTCGCCGAGGCCTCGGGACTCGAGCTCGTGCCCGACCCGGGCGGGGCGGCGTTCTACGGGCCCAAGATCTCGGTGCAGGCGCGCGATGCCATCGGTCGCACCTGGCAGATGTCGACGATCCAGCTCGACTTCAACCAGCCCGAGCGCTTCGAGCTCGAGTACACCGGTCCCGACGGCGAGAAGCACCGCCCCGTGATGATCCACCGCGCCCTCTTCGGCTCGGTCGAGCGCTTCTTCGCGATCCTGCTCGAGCACTACGCGGGTGCGTTCCCGGTGTGGCTCGCACCGGTGCAGGTCGTGGCGGTTCCCGTCGCGGCCGAGTACGGCGACTACCTGGCCGAGATCGTCGCCGATCTGAAGTCGAAGGGCGTTCGCGCCGAGGCCGACCACAGCGACGACCGCATGCAGAAGAAGATCCGCACGCACACCACCCACAAGGTGCCGCTCATGCTGATCGCCGGCGAGCAGGACCGCGCCGCCGGCACGGTCTCGTTCCGCTTCCGTGACGGCACCCAGCTCAACGGTGTTCCCGTCGCCGAGGCCGTCGCCCGCATCACCGGCGCGATCGCGGGCCGCACGCTCGTGAACACCGCCGAGGATCTGGCGTGACGCACGATCCGGATGCCGGGGCGGCGGCCGAGCCGTCGATCGTCGACGCCGCGGATCTCGCGGGGGTGCCCGACGAGTTCCAGCGACTGTGGACGCCGCACCGCATGGCGTACATCTCGGCGGGCCGCGAGCCCATGGAGAAGAACTGCCCGTTCTGCGCGGCGCCCGAGAAGTCCGACGAAGACGGGCTCATCGTCGCGCGCGGCACGACCGCGTACGTGCTGCTCAACCTCTTCCCGTACAACTCGGGCCACCTGCTGGTGTGCCCGTACCGTCACATCGCCACGTACGACCAGGCGACCGACGAAGAGGTCGCCGAGATCGGCGCGCTCACCCAGCGGGGCATGCGCGTGCTGCGCGCGGTGTCGAACTGCGACGGCTTCAACCTGGGGATGAATCAGGGCGCCATCGCCGGCGCCGGAGTCGACGGGCACCTGCACCAGCACATCGTTCCGCGCTGGGCGTCCGACGCGAACTTCTTCCCGATCATCGCCAAGACGAAGGCGCTCCCGCAGCTTCTGGGAGACGTGCGCCGCACGGTGGCCGAGGCCTGGAACGCCTGAGCGGATTCATCCACACCCCG
This sequence comes from Microbacterium sp. CFBP 8801, assembly GCF_014839455.1. NCBI lineage: Bacteria > Bacillati > Actinomycetota > Actinomycetes > Micrococcales > Microbacteriaceae > Microbacterium > Microbacterium sp. CFBP 8801. Next base: position 512,498 of record NZ_JACYNU010000001.1, read on the forward strand.
TCGGCGCACACGTCGCGCAGTGACTAGCGTGGGCGGATGGACCTTCGCCTCCGCCCTCTCGTTCTGTCGCTGACGCTCGTCGGAGTGCTGCTGGGCGCGACCGCCTGCATCCCGCTCCCGAGCCCGCGAGATGCCGAGAGCGTCGCCACTCCCGGGCCGACCACCGAGGAGTCGCCGACCGATGGGTCGTCGTCCGCGGCACCCGACGACGACACCGACGCCGACGAGCTGGGCGACGCGTTCGCCGAACGCGAGGAGTTCTTCCGCGCCCAGCAACTGCCGATGGACGGTACGCCCCTGGTCGCGGTGACGCCCGCGCAGAAGCAGTTCATCGCCGAGCAGCGCGCGTACGTCGAGGGACAGGGGGCTTCCTGGTCGCCGCAAGACGAGAGCATCACGCTCGCCTTGGCGGCCGACGCGTGCGAGACCGCCATCCTCAGCGCGCACGAAGTCGATGCGACCACCCTGCAGACCCACGTCGACACGTCTCCGCTGTTCGGCGCGATCCTGCCGAAAGACACCGACGCCGCGACGCGGGCCGCGGGCGAGCGCAACGTCGCCAGCGTCATGATCTTCGGAACTTCGTTCCTCTGCCCCGACGACGCCCCCGCGTGGCAGGCGGCATACCTCGAGGTCTACGGAGGCTGACGCCTCCCGCCGACGCCGAAGCGACCGACCGGACCGCGCCGCGCGGGCGATCGCGCTGCGGGGGCTGCTCAGCGCACCTGGCGCACCGAGAACTGCAGGCGCGGGTGCGCGTACGCCTCCTGCGACTCGATGAGACGCAGCTCGCGCGAGCCCGACTCGTAGGTGTTGGTGAGCAGGTCGAAGACGCTCGACGCCGTGCGCGCGAGCGCGTCGGCCGCGTCGCCGCCGCTGCGGCGGTAATGCGCGGTGAAGAGGGCGGCCGTGACGTCGCCCGAGCCGTTGGCCTTCATCGGGATGAGCGGGGTCTGCACGATCCACGCGCCGTTGTCGTCGACGACCATCATCTCGATCGTGTCGGCTTCGCGGTCGGGGCGCTCGACGCTGGTGACGAGGATCGTGCGCGGACCGCGGTCGCGCAGTGCGTCGGCCGAGTCCAGCGTCGAGTCGATGCTGCCGGGCTCGGTGCCGGTGAGGAAACCGAGCTCGAACTGATTGGGGGTGAGGATGTCGGCGACGGGCACCACGCGCTCGCGCAGCAGCTCGGGGATGGCCGGTGCCACGAAGCAGCCCGACTTGGCGTTGCCCATGACGGGGTCGCAGGCGTACACGGCATCCGGATTCGCCCGCTTGACCCGCGCGACGGTGTCGATGATGACGTCGGCGATGCCCTCGCCGCCCTGGTAACCCGAGAGCACCACGTCGATCTCGGGGAACACCCCGCGGTCCTCGATGCCGGCGATCACCGCGGCCACGTCGTCGGGCGCGATGAGGGGGCCGCGCCACGCGCCGTATCCGGTGTGGTTCGAGAAGTTGACCGTGTAGACCGGCAGGACCTCGACGCCGATGCGCTGCAGGGGGAAGACGGCGGCGGAATTGCCGACGTGCCCGTACGCGACGGCCGACTGGATCGAAAGCACCTTCATGCCTCGATCCTCCCACTTCGCGCCCGCGCGGGGAGCACGCCCGCCGACAGTGTGCCCGCGGCGATCGCGATGTCGTCGGCGAGGGAGTCGGCCGAGTCCGCGTCGAGGTCGTGCACGGTCAGACGCAGGAACGATCCCGCGTGCTCGGGCGCGAGGAAGAACGGATCGCCCTCGCGCACGAGCCAGCCGCGCCGCATGAGCTCCTCGCGCACGGCGGCTGCGGGAACGGGGAGCGGAACCCAGAGGTTCAGGCCGTCGCCCGGGCTCACCGCCAGCCCGCGCGCACTCAGCGCTTCGGCGAAGGCCGCGTTGCGGTGCGCATAGTGCGCCGCCGCCCGTTCGATGCCGGCGCGCACGGCCTCGTCGGTGACGAGCGCGAGGGTCATGCGCTGCAGCAGGTGGCTGACCCAGGTGGTGCCGGGGGTCAGGCGCACGGCGAGGCCGTCGGCGGTGTCGACGTCGGATGCCGTGACCGCCAGGCACGTGTCGGGTCCGAGGAACTTCGACATCGACCGGATACGCGCCCACCGGCGCTGACCCGGGCCGATCACCGAATGCAGTGCCGCCCGCGACAGCAGCGAGAAGTGGTCGTCCTCGATGACGAGCACGTACGGATGCTCGGCGAGCACCGCACGGAGGGCCGCCGCGCGCTCCGCGGTGAGGCTGGCCCCCGTGGGGTTGTGCGCGCGAGGCGTGCAGATCACCGCGCGCACCCCCGCCTCGAGTGCGACGCGGAGCCCCTCCACGGTCATGCCCTCGGCATCCACCGCCACGGGCACCGCGCGATACCCGCCGGTGCGCACGGTGTGCAACGCCGAGAGGAAACAGGGGTCTTCGAGGGCGACGGCGTCGTCGCGCTGCAGGGACTGGGCCAGCAGGCGTTCGATCGCGTCGCTCGCACCGCTGGTGACGGTGATGCGCAGTTCGTCGTGGGGGAGCTGATCCGCCATCCACTCGCGCGCCCAGGCCTCGAGGCCCGGGTCGATGACCGGTTCGCCGTACAGCACGGGTCGGGTCGAGCGCGCGAGGGCCGCGGTGGGGTCGGGGATGCGCCCGGGGTCGGGGTTTCCCGTGCCGACGTCGCGCAGCACGGTGTCGGGCGCGTACCCCTCTTGAGCGACGGCGGCGCGGTCGGCGATACGCGTGCCGCCGCGGCCACGCGCCTCGACGAGGCCGGCTTGCGCGAGCTGACGGTAGGCGGCGACGACGGTGTTGCGGTTGACCCCGAGGTCGGCGGCCACGGCCCGCACCGATGGCAGCAGGGTGCCGGGGGCGAGCTCCCCGCGCTCGATGCGCGTGCGCAGGTCCGCGGCGATTCCGGATGCCGACCGGCCGGTCATGTCGATGGTCATACGCCCCCCTGGGTCGGCGTCCAGCCTATGTCCTGAGCCATGCTACGTTTTGGCCTAAGTCAATGAACGCGCCCCGAAGCGCGGAACGGAGTGGACATGACCGACACCGGAACCTCCCGCGTCAAGCGCGGTCTCGCCGAGATGCTCAAGGGCGGCGTCATCATGGACGTCGTCACGGCCGACCAGGCCCGTATCGCCGAAGACGCCGGCGCCGTCGCCGTCATGGCGCTCGAGCGCGTGCCCGCCGACATCCGGGCCCAGGGCGGCGTGGCGCGCATGAGCGATCCCGACCTGATCGACGACATCATCGCGTCGGTGTCGATTCCCGTCATGGCCAAGGCCCGCATCGGCCACTTCGTCGAGGCGCAGATCCTGCAGGAGCTCGGGGTCGACTACATCGACGAGTCCGAGGTGCTCTCGCCCGCCGACTACGTGAACCACATCGACAAGTACGACTTCACCGTGCCGTTCGTCTGCGGCGCCACCAACCTGGGCGAGGCGCTCCGCCGCATCACCGAGGGTGCCGCGATGATCCGCTCGAAGGGCGAGGCCGGCACCGGCGACGTCTCGGAGGCGACCAAGCACATCCGCACCATCCGCGGCGAGATCAACGCCCTGCGCGCCAAGACCAAGGACGAGCTGTACGTCGCCGCCAAGGAGCTGCAGGCCCCCTACGACCTCGTCGCCGAGATCGCCGAGACCGGAAAGCTGCCCGTCGTGCTCTTCACCGCCGGGGGCGTGGCCACCCCGGCCGACGCCGCCATGATGATGCAGCTCGGCGCCGACGGCGTCTTCGTGGGCTCCGGCATCTTCAAGTCGGGCAACCCCGCCCAGCGCGCCGCGGCCATCGTCAAGGCCACCACCTTCCACGACGACCCCAAGATCGTCGCCGAGGCGTCGCGCGGGCTCGGCGAGGCGATGGTCGGCATCAACGTGTCGGATCTGGCCGCCCCGCACCGACTCTCCGAGCGTGGCTGGTAGTCCCCGCGTCGGCGTCCTCGCCCTGCAAGGCGACGTGCGGGAGCACCTCGCCGCGCTGACGGCCCTGGGCGCCGACGCCCGTCCGGTGCGTCGGCCCGAGGAGCTCGCCGCGGTGGAGGGACTCGTCCTTCCCGGCGGCGAGTCCAGCGTCATCGACAAGCTGGCCCGCACGTTCGGGATGCAGGCGCCGATCCGCGCGGCGATCTCCGACGGCATGCCGATGTACGGCACGTGCGCGGGCCTCATCCTGCTCGCCGATCGCCTCGACGGCGCGATCGAGGGTCAGCAGACCTTCGGCGGGCTCGACGCCCGCGTCGCGCGCAACGTCTTCGGCAGCCAGACCGCCTCGTTCGAGACCGACCTCGAGGTCCCCGCCCTCGGCGCCCCTCCCGTGCACGCCGTCTTCATCCGCGCCCCCGCGGTCGTCGAGTGGGGTCCGGATGCCGAACCCCTTGCCTCGCTTCCCAACGGACGCGTCGTCGCGATCGAACAGGGCTCGCTCCTGGGCACCGCCTTTCACCCGGAGTCGACCGGGGAGCTGCGCTTCCACCGTCGCTTCCTGGATCGCGTTCGCGCCCGACGCGGTGCGGGCGCGCCCGCGCTCTAGACTGGAACGCATGTCCGGACACTCCAAATGGGCCACGACCAAGCACAAGAAGGCGGTCATCGACTCCCGCCGCGCCAAGTCGTGGGCCAAGCTCATCAAGAACATCGAGGTCGCGGCGAAGCTCGGTGGGGCCGACATGCAGGGCAACCCGACGCTGTTCGACGCGGTGCTGAAGGCCAAGAAGACCTCGGTCCCCAAAGACAACATCGACCGTGCGATCAAGCGCGGCGCCGGGATCGGCGGTGAGGCCGTCGAGTACGCCTCGATCCTGTACGAAGGCTACGGACCCAACGGCGTGGCGTTCCTGATCGAGTGTCTGACCGACAACAAGAACCGCGCCGCGGCCGAGGTGCGCACCGCCCTCAGTCGTAACGGCGGCACCCTCGCCGACCCGGGCAGCGTCGCCTACAACTTCGCTCGTAAGGGCGTCATCGTCGTTCCCTCCGAGGGCACGAGCGAAGACGACGTCATGCTCGCCGTGCTCGAGGCCGGCGCCGAAGAGGTCGAGCCCCACGGCGAAGGCTTCGGCGTCATCACCGAGGCGAGCGACCTCGTGTCGGTACGAAGCGCCCTGCAGGACGCCGGGATCGAGTACGACTCGGCCGACGTCGAGTTCGTCCCCTCGCTCAAGGTCGAGGTCGACGCCGACACCGCCCGCAAGGTGTTCCGCCTCATCGACGCGCTCGAAGACAGCGACGACGTGCAGAACGTCTACACGAACTTCGACCTCAGCGCCGAGGTGCAGGCCGAGCTCGAGAACGACGAGTAAGGGCGCGCCCTCGTTTGCGACACGGCTCCTGCGCTTAGCGTGGGGGCCGTGTCCCGTTCCCTCCGCGTCCTCGGTATCGACCCCGGCCTGACCCGCTGCGGCATCGGCGTCGTCGACGTCTCGCCCACCCGTACGGCGTCGCTCGTGCATGTGGGCGTCGTGCGGTCCGCGCCGACCGATCCGATCGAGAAGCGCCTGGCGGCCATCGCCGCGGGGATCCGCGAGGTGCTGCACGCGCACGATCCTCACGTCGTCGCCGTCGAGCGCGTCTTCGCACAGAACAACCGCCACTCGGTCATGGGCACCGCCCAGGCCAGCGGCATCGCCCTGCTGCTGGCCGCCGAGCACGGCATCCCGGCAGCCACCCACACCCCCAGCGAGGTGAAGGCCGCGGTCACGGGGTACGGCGCCGCCGACAAGCTGCAGGTGCAGACGATGGTCGCCCGCGTGCTGCGCCTGGACGCCCTGCCACAGCCCGCCGATGCCGCCGATGCCCTGGCGATCGCTCTCTGCCACGCGTGGCGCGGGGGAGCGGCATCCCCCTCGGACGACTCGGCACTCACCCCCGCGCAGCGCGCCTGGCGCGACGCCGAGAAGCGACGCACGCCCCCCACGCGTGTCGCTCGAACACATGTACGAACCGCGCCCTAGGCTCGGAAGATGATCTCCTCGCTGCACGGTTCGGCGGCCCACGTCGCCGACGATTCACTGGTCATCGTGGTCGGCGGCGTCGGCTTCTCGGTGGCCGTGACCTCCCAGCTCGCCCGCACCGTGCACATCGGCGACGACGTGCACCTGCACACGAACCTCATCGTGCGTGAAGACGCGCTCTCGCTGTTCGGCTTCGAGTCCCGCGAGGAGCTGACGGTGTTCACCCAGCTGATCGGCGTCACCGGGGTGGGTCCCAAGTCGGCGCTCGGCGTGCTGTCGTCGCTCACTGTGCCGCAGATCGCGCAGGCGGTCGCCGACGACGACGACGCCCCGTTCCGTCGCGTGTCGGGCATCGGCCCGAAGACCGCGAAGCTCATCGTCGTGCAGCTCGCCGGCAAGCTCGCCGTGGTCGCCGCCGCCGCCCCCGCGGTCGCCTCGGTCCGCGGCGCCGTGCCCGCGCAGGTGACGCAGGCGCTCATCGGTCTGGGCTGGACGGAGCGGACCGCCGCCGAAGCCGTGGCATCCGTCGCCGAGAACGCCTCCGAGGCCGACCGCGCGTCGGTGCAGGCGCTGTTGCGCCTCACCCTCGCCCTGCTCGGCCCCGCGCGCAAGGAGCCGGTGAGTGGCTGACGTGCGCGACGCCGGCACGCCCGACGACGAGATCGAGCTCGCGATCGAGGGCGCCCTGCGCCCCACCTCGCTCGCCGAGTTCGTCGGCCAGCAGAAGGTGCGCGGGCAGCTGCAACTGCTGCTCGACGCCGCCCGCATCCAGCAGCGCTCGCCCGATCACATCCTGCTGTCGGGCCCCCCGGGTCTCGGCAAGACGACGCTCGCCATGATCGTCGCGCACGAGAGCGGACGCCCGCTGCGTCTGTCGAGCGGACCGGCGATCCAGCACGCGGGAGACCTGGCGGCCCTGCTGTCGTCGCTCACCCCCGGCGAAGTGCTCTTCATCGACGAGATCCATCGCATGGCGCGCTCGGCCGAAGAGATGCTGTACCTCGCGATGGAGGACTTCCGCATCGACATCATGGTCGGCAAGGGCGCGGGCGCGACGAGCATCCCGCTCGATCTCGCCCCCTTCACCCTCGTCGGGGCGACGACACGCGCGGGGCTCCTCCCCAACCCCCTCCGCGACCGCTTCGGTTTCACCGCGCACTTGGAGTACTACGAACCCGAGGAGCTCGAGCGGGTCGTGTCCCGATCGGCATCCATGCTCGACGTGGGCCTGCCCGGCACCTCTCGGTCCGAGATCGCCCGTCGCTCGCGCGGGACGCCCCGCATCGCCAACCGCCTTCTGCGCCGCGTGCGGGACTACCTCGTCGTGTACGGCCCCTCCGACGGCGCCGCCGAGGGAGACGCCGACGTGCGGACGGTGGGCGCCGCCCTCGACCTGTACGACGTGGATGCCATCGGACTCGACCGCCTGGACCGCGCGGTGCTCGACGCGCTCGTCCGCCGCTTCCGCGGGGGACCGGTGGGGCTGAGCACCCTCGCCGTCGCCGTCGGCGAGGAGCCCGAAACCATCGAGTCGGTGGTCGAGCCGTACCTCGTGCGCATCGGTTTCATGGGGCGTACGCCCCGCGGACGCGTGGCCACCCCCGAGGCGTACGACCACCTCGGCGCTCCCCACCCCGACGGCGTCCTCCGGTTCAGCCAGGGGTCATGACCTATACTCGGCGAGGGATTCCCCGACCCCCGCTAGGCAGTGCCGCACGGCGCGCCTGAATTGAAAGGTGCACCGCCTCGATGGATATCGCCCGGTTCTTCGCCGATTACGGCATCATCATCCTGCTCATCGGCCTGCTGGTCTTCATGTTCTACAGCTCGCGCCGTCGGATGAAGAAGCAGAAGGCCGACATCGAGCAGAAGGCGCGCGAGACCGTTCCCGGCGCCGAGGTCCTTCTGCAGGGCGGCCTGTACGGCACCATCGTCGAGTACGACGGTGAAGACCTCGACAAGCCCGCGCACGTCGAGATCGCTCCCGGCGTCGTGATCAAGGTGCACAGCCAGGCCGTGCTCCGCATCGTCAACCCGGCCGAGGGCTTCGTGACCGAAGACGACTTCATCGAGGCCGAAGAGGCCGAGGCCGAGTACGTCGCCGGGGTCGCCGACGGCGACATCACCTCGATCAGCGACGACCGCCGCGCCGCGCGTCACGACGAGCACACCGAGGCCGGCCTCACCGACGCCGAGCGCGCCGACAAGGACCGCCCGCAGGTCTGACGCCCTCACCGGCCCCTTCCTCGTTCACCGCCGCACAGAAAGCCGACTCCGTGGCGCCCTCGACTCCTGTCCGTCATGCCTGGCGCGTGTTGACCGGATTGCTCGCCATCACCGGCGTGCTCTTCGGCATCAACGCGCTGGGCGTGTACGCCTTCTCCGCAAGTTCCTGGACCCCCGAGCTCGCGCTCGACCTCCAGGGCGGCACGCAGATCATCCTGCAGGCCCAGACCACCGACGGGGCCAACCCCGACAGCGAACAGCTGCAGCAGGCCGTCTCGATCATCCGCCAGCGCGTCGACGCCTCGGGCGTGAGTGAGGCCGACGTGGCCACCGAGGGCGGCCGCAACATCGTCGTGCAGATCCCGGGCGAGGCCGACGAGGCCACCCGCGAGCGGATCCAGAGCTCGGCTCAGCTGCAGCTGCGCCCGGTGCTGTTCACCGGCTCGCCGGCCACGACGTTCGTCGGCCAGGACGGCAACACCACGCCGTACCCGACACCCGACCCGTCGCTGCCCGCGACCCCGACCGCGTCGCCCACCAACGGCAGCGACCCCGCGTGGATCACCCCGGCGCTGCAGGCGCAGTTCCTCTCGTACGACTGCGCGAACCCGCCGAGCAACCCCGCGCAGGCTCCCGCCGACCAGCCCATGATCACGTGCGGTCAGGGCGACTCGACCAAGTACATCCTCGGTCCCGTCGAGCTCGACGGCACCGACATCTCCAACGCCACCAACGGCCAGGAGCATAACACCGGCCAGTGGGCCGTGAACCTCGTCTTCAACGACCAGGGCACGCAGACCTTCGCCGAGATCAGCCAGCGCCTCTACGGCGCTCAGGCCCCGCTCAACCAGTTCGCCTTCGTGCTCGACGGCAGCGTGCTGTCGGCCCCGTCGATGAACGGCATCATCGTCGACGGCCGCCCGAGCATCACGGGAAGCTTCACGCAGGAGTCGTCGAAGGCCCTCGCCGACCAGCTCAAGTACGGCGCCCTGCCCCTGAGCTTCCAGGTGGTCAGCTCCGACACCGTGTCGGCGACCCTGGGTTCGCAGCAGCTCCAGGTGGGCTTCATCGCCGGTCTGATCGGTCTAGGGCTCGTCGCGATCTACTCCCTGATCGTGTACCGGGCCCTCGGCACGGTGATCATCGCCTCGCTGGGCGTGATGGCAGTGCTGACCTATCTCGCCCTGTGCATCCTGGCGTGGCGGGCCGGCTTCCGCCTGTCGCTCGCCGGTGTGGCCGGTCTGATCGTGACGATCGGCTTCACGGCCGACTCGTTCATCGTCTACTTCGAACGCATCCGCGACGAGTTGCGCGACGGAAAGTCGATCACGGCCGCCGTCGAAGACGGATGGTCGCGCGCCAAGCGCACCATCTACATCTCGAAGTCGATCAACATCCTCGCCGCCGTCGTGCTGTACATCCTGGCCGACTCCACGGTGAAGGGCTTCGCGTTCACGCTGGGGCTCACCACCGCGATCGACATCCTGATCTTCATCCTGTTCACCCACCCCGTGATGCAGTTGTTGGCACGTACCCGGTTCTTCGGGTCGGGACACCCCCTGTCGGGAATGGACCCGCACGCGCTGGGTGCCGTCTACCGCGGCCGCGCCGAGTTCCGTGCTCCCGTCGCCGACGCCGGCCGTGCGAAGCGCTCGCGCGGTGAGGCCCAGCGCCGCCAGACGATCGCCGAACGCAAGCAGGCCGAGCTCGCCGCCGCGCGCAGCGATAGCCGCTCGACGAAAGAGGGAGACGTCTGATGCGCTCCATGACGCAGCTCGGCAACGACCTCTACTCCGGGAAGACCTCGTTCCCGTTCGTTCAGCGCCGTCGCCTCTGGTTCATCATCGCCGCCGTGCTGGTGATCGGCGCGGCCCTCGTGCCGCTCATCCGCCCGGTGCAGTTCTCGATCGAGTTCACCGGCGGCTCGCAGTTCACGGTGTCGAACCCGGCCTCGTTCGACCAGTCGCTCGCCACCGACGCCGTGACCTCGGTCGTGCCCGGTGCGAGTACGCGCGTCAGCACCATCAGCGACCAAGCCGTGCGCGTGCAGACCGACCAGATGGACAACGACGAGACCCAGGCGGTGGCCGCAGCCCTGGCCTCCGCCTACGGCGTCGATGCGTCCGAGATCACGAACTCGTTCATCGGACCCACCTGGGGCAACGACGTCACGCGCCAGTCGCTCTGGGGTCTGTCGATCTTCCTCGCGCTGACCTTCCTCATCCTCGCGCTGTACTTCCGCACGTGGAAGATGTCGGTCGCCGCCATCATCGGCCTCGTCGACGTGCTCGTCATCACGATCGGCGTGTACGCGCTCTTCGGCTTCGAGATCTCGCCGGCCGCCGTCATCGGCTTCCTGACGATCCTCTCGTACGCGCTGTACGACACCACCGTCGTCTTCGACAAGGTGAGAGAGAACACCCGGGATGACGGCGAGATCTCCGGCCGCACGTTCGCGGAGTCGGTCAACCTCGCCGCGAACCAGACGTTGATCCGATCGATCAACACCACGGTGGTCGCCATTCTCCCCGTCGGCGCCATCCTCTTCATCGGAGTTCCGCTGGGCGCGCGCACCCTGAGCGACATCTCGCTGTCGATCTTCGTCGGCACGATCGTCGCGGCGTACTCGACGCTGTTCGTCGCCGTTCCGATGTATGCCCTCCTGCGTGAGAAAGAGAAGCCGATCGCCGAGCGCGATGCCCGCGTCGTGGCCGCACGCGAGAAGGCGGGCGTCCCGGCCTGACGCCGGGGCCCCGCCCCGCGGGGCGTAGACTTGATCGACTGGCCGTGAGGAAGAGGTGGCGATGACCGAGACCGCGTCGTCCACGCCGCCCCCGTCGTCACTGCGCCGCCTGGTGCCGCGCATCTTCTCGCGCGCCGCCCGCCGCGACGACGTCGACAAGCTGCTGCGCACCGTCCGCACGCACCACCCCAAGGGCGATCTCGCGATCGTCGAACGGGCCTACGCGGTCGCCGACAAGGCGCACGACGGACAGAAGCGCCAGAGCGGCGAGCCCTACATCACCCACCCGTTGGCGGTGGCGCAGATCCTCGCCGAGCTGGGTCTGGGGCCCAAGGCGATCGCGGCGGCGCTTCTGCACGACACCGTCGAAGACACCGGCTACCCCCTCGACGAACTCGCCGCCGACTTCGGCGATGAGGTGGCCATGCTCGTCGACGGCGTCACCAAGCTCGACAAGGTCAAGTACGGCGACAGTGCCCAGGCCGAGACGGTGCGCAAGATGATCGTCGCGATGTCGAAAGACATCCGCGTGCTGCTCATCAAGCTCGCCGACCGCCTGCACAACGCGCGCACCTGGGGCTTCGTCCCCCCGCACAAGGCCGCGAAGAAGGCGACTGAGACGCTCGAGATCTACGCTCCGCTGGCACATCGTCTCGGCATCCAGGCCATCAAGAGCGAGCTCGAAGACCTCTCGTTCGCGGTGATGCACCCGAAGCTCTACGCCGAGATCGAGAGCCTGGTGAGACAGCGCACTCCGCAGCGCGAGCAGTACGTGCAGAACGTCATCGACTCCGTCGACGCCGACCTGCGCGAACTGCGGGTACGCGGCCGGGTCATGGGGCGACCCAAACAGCTCTACTCGGTGTACCAGAAGATGGTCGTGCGCGGGCGCGAGTTCGACGACATCTACGACCTCATCGGCATCCGCATCCTCGTCGGCACGGTGCGCGACTGCTACGCCGTGCTGGGTGCGATCCACGCGCGGTGGACGCCGCTGCCGGGGCGCTTCAAGGACTACATCGCCACTCCCAAGTTCAACCTGTACCAGTCGCTGCACACGACGGTGCTCGGACCGGGTGGCCGCACGGTCGAGATCCAGATCCGCACGCACGAGATGCACCAGCAGGCCGAGTTCGGTGTCGCGGCCCACTGGAAGTACAAAGAGCGCATGGCCGGCGGCAAGACGGATGCCAAGGCCGTCGACGCCGACATGGCCTGGATCGCGCACATCTCGGACTGGCAGGCAGAGACCGCCGACCCGGGGGAGTTCCTCGACTCGCTGCGGTTCGAGATCGGCGCGAAAGAGGTCTACGTCTTCACGCCGAAGGGGCGCGTCGTGGGTCTGCCCACGGGGGCGACGCCCGTCGACTTCGCGTACGCCGTGCACACCGAGATCGGCCACCGCACCATGGGGGCGAAGGTCAACGGTCGCCTGGTGCCCCTCGAGTCGGCCCTGCAGAGCGGCGATGTGGTCGAGGTCTTCACGTCGAAGAACCCCGACGCCGGCCCCAGCCAGGACTGGCTCGGCTTCGTCAAGAGCACCCGCGCGCGCAACAAGATCCGCGGGTGGTTCACGAAGGAACGTCGCGAAGAGGCCATCGAGCAGGGCAAGGACTCCATCGCCCGCGCCATGCGCCGGCAGAACCTTCCCCTGCAGCGTCTGATGAGCCAGGACTCGTTCACCGAGGTCGCGCGGCTCTTCCACTACGAAGACGTCTCGGCGCTGTACGCCGCGGTCGGCGAGGGTCACGTCTCGACCCAGTCGGTGATCGAGAAGGTCACGGCTCTGGTCAACGTCGAGGAGTCGAACACCGGCCCCATCGACATCCCCGTCGGACGCAGCCGGGCCCCGCGCGGTGGCGACTCGGGAGTGCTCGTGCGCGGCGCGCCCGACATCCTGGTCAAGTTGGCCAAGTGCTGCACCCCCGTGCCGGGTGATCAGATCGTCGGCTTCGTGACGCGCGGCAGCGGCGTCTCGGTGCACCGCGGCGACTGCACGAACGTGAAGTCGCTCAAGGAAGAGCCCGATCGACTCATCGAGGTCGAGTGGGCGCCGACCTCGAAGAGCGTGTTCCTCGTGCAGATCCAGGTCGAGGCCCTCGATCGCTCGGGCCTGCTCAGCGACGTCACGCGGGTGCTCAGCGAGCACCACGTCAACATCCTCTCGGCCACCGTGTCGACGACGAACGACCGACTCGCGCTCAGCAAGTTCGTGTTCGAGATGGGCGACACCGTGCATCTGGATCGGGTGCTGAACGCGGTGCGCCGCATCGATGCGGTCTACGACGTCTACCGCGTCACGTCTTCCTGAGGGGCGACGCGGTCCTCGTCCGCGCCGGCACGGGCGATGGCCGTACCCGGTGATCCCGGGTGACCGTGGGACATGTCGCTGCTCCGTGCCTCGTGCTGCGCGGCGTAGCCGGGCTCTGCTGCTCCGCGGGCGCACCGCAGCGCGTCGACAGCTCGCCGACCGTAGGGGAAGCGGGGGTGCGCCCGCAGCCAGAGCGTCGCTGCGGCGGCGATCCTCGGCTCCTCGGCGGCCCACGCGCAGGCCACGGCTCGCTCGGCGGCGTCGCCGGAACGCGCGAGATCGATGAGGGTGCGCGCCGGCGTGGTGACGTGAACCCCCGCGACGGTGACGACGTCGGCCGCCCCGAGACGCACCTCGTGATACTGCGCGCGGGCGGTTCCCCGCACGATGTGGCGTATCGCGCTCACCCGTTGCGCGTGGTGGCGGGTCGGCTCGACGGTCTGTCCACCGTGGATCCACGCCGCGCTCGCGCGTACCGCCGCCCAGCGGTCTCCGAGGAGCGGACGGAGGCTTCGCGCACGCATCCACGGGCTCTCAACGGCATCGGCGGGCATGAACCCCTCGCCCAGGGCGACCAGGATGCCGTCGAGGCACGCGGCCGTGAGCTCGGCCAGGGCCATGCGCTCGTCGGCGAAGAACAGGAAGGGCGACACCATCCCGTCAGTGTGACGCGAGGGTGTCGCCCTTTCTGTTGACCGTGTCGATCTGTGGAGAACCCGCTCAGCCGCCGAGGGCGCGCAGCCAGGTCCGTCGCGCTTCGAGGGCCTCGGACGCCTGAGCCGCCGCGCGCTTGTCGCCGCGCGCGGTGGCGTCGGCGAGCTCGGCCTCGAGCTTGTCGATCGCGTCGGACAGCTGGCGCGTCATATCGTTGGCACGCGCCCTCTGCTCGGGATCGTTGCGCTTCCAGTCGGCGTCTTCGCGGGTGCGCACGCTCTGCTCGATCTTGCGCAGGTCGTCGTCGAGGGCGCGTTCCTTGTCGCGCGGGAACACGCGACCGATCTCGTCCCACTGGCGCTGGATGGCGGTGAGCTTCTGTCGCGCGGTGGCGAGGTTCTTCTCGTCGACGAGCGGAGCCGCCTCGGCGAGGAGCACCTTCTTCTGCTCGATCTTCTCTTTCGAGGCCTCGGTCTCGGCGGACTCCCGCTCGATGCGAGCGCCGTACAGGGCGTCACCGGCGGCTTTGAACCGCGCCCACAGAGCGTCGTCGACCTTGCGGCCGGCGCGGCCCGAAGCCTTCCAGGCGTCGAGCAGGTCGCGGTAGGCGCCGATGCCGTCCTCGCCGCGCGGGGCCAGGGCCTCGGCGCGCTCGACGAGACGCGTCTTGGCGTCGCGCGCGACCTTGTGGGTGTCGTCGAGCTGCGAGAAGTACTCGCGGCGGTGACGGTCGACCGTCGCGCGGGCGTCGCGGAACCGGCGCCACAGCTGCTGCGCGGTCGACTTCGACAGGCGGGGCCCGTTCTGCTGGTGGGCCTGCCAGCGATCGAAGAGCGCCGCCATGTCGGCGGTCATCTGCTTCCACTGCACGGTCTGCGGGTCGCGGGCGGCCAGGGCCTCGGCCTGCTCGACGATGGCCGTGCGCTCGCGCACGGCTTCGTCGACGGCCTCCTTCGCGGCGGCCGCCTCGGTCTCGCTGGCTTCGGCGAGCTGCGACGTGAGGGCGTCGAGGCGCGCGACCAGGGCGGCGAGGTCGCCGACCGCGGCGGCGCCGTCGAGCTTGCCGCGCACCGTCTTGGCCGTCGAGCGCAGATCGCCGGCCGACGCACCGCCGCGGCGGTGGCGCACCTCGAGCAGGGTCACCTCGCTCGCGAGGTCGGAGTACTTGCGCTCGAAGTAGGCCAGTGCTTCGGCGGGCGTGCCGTCGGGGTACTGTCCCACGGCGCGCCAGTCGTCACCCTCGCGCACCGAGACGGTGCCGTCGTCGTCGACGCGGCCCCACGGCTCGGTGGGCGCGCTCGACGCGGGGGCGCCGGCGGGCTTCGAGGGAACGGGGGCACCCGGGCGCGGACGAGCCATGGGGGTGGCGGCGGGACGCGGCGACGGCGCCGGCGTGCGAGGCGCGGAGGGCTCCTCCGACTGTTCGGCGGCGGCAGGCTCGTCGGCGCTGGGTTCGTCGGCGCTGGGTTCGTCAGCGCTGGGCTCATCGGCACTGGGCTCATCGCCGTCGGTCGCGGCGGGGGTGCCGAACGCGGCGTCGACCGCGTCGGCATCGGGGGCTGCGTCGTCCGTGTCATCGGATGCCGCGGACGGGTCCACGTCGGGGACGGAGTCGGCGCCGTGGTCGTCGGAGGCGACGGGCGAGTCGACACCGGGCGAATCGGCACCGGGCGAATCGGCACCGGGTGAATCGGCACCGGGCGAATCGGCACCGGGCGCGGAATCGGCCTCGGCGGCCGTCGCGCCCTCGGGCGCGGCGGTGGGTTCGACCTCGGCATCACTCGCGCCGTCGCGCGGGTCGGAGGTCTCGGGGGTGGGAGCGGAAGTCACGGGTAGCACCTCATCGCGGCAGAACCGCCTGGGGGAGTAGGACTCTCCGAGCCTAGTACGGGCCGCACCCACGGAACAGGATGCCGCCCCGGCTCACTCCGTCGGCACCGGTGCGGGCGTCTCGGGAATGGCCGTCGGCGCCGGGGTGGTCGGCGCATCGGTGACGGCGGGCACGGGTGCGCCCGGACCCGCGACGAAGTAGAACGTCTGCGCGGCCCCGGCACCGAGGATGACCGCGAGTCCGACGACGACGCCGATCACGGTGTCGCGGCGACGCCGACGCCCCTGGCGTTCGTGCAGCTCGAGGCGCGCCTGGTAGACCCGCGCGCGCTCGCGCTGCTCCCGTGTCTGACGGTCTTTCCCCCGCGTCGCCACATCGACCTCCTCGCGCTCGGACGCCTCGATCCTACGCACGGGCCCCACGGACCGAGGTGCCGGCGGTCGTCCGGCGGCCTCCGACGAGAGCGGCGGGGACCGCTGCTCGCTCCGGTGTCGGAGGCCCCGGTTAGCCTGGAGCAGTGACCCGTGCCTCTGCCCTCTTCCAGGGCTCAACCCCGCTCGCGGTGCGAATGCGACCCGTCAGCCTCGATGAGGTCGCCGGCCAGGGTCACCTGCTGCGCCCCGGCTCTCCGCTGGTCACCCTCGCGACCACCGACTCCTCGGCATCCGTCTCGGCGGTGTCGGTCATCCTCTGGGGTCCTCCCGGAACGGGCAAGACCACGCTGGCACAGGCCATCGCGCGCTCGTCGGGGCGTCGTTTCGTCGAGCTGTCGGCGATCACCGCGGGTGTGAAGGACGTTCGCGAGGTCATGCAAGAGGCGCTGACGCAGCGCGACCTGTACGGGCAGTCGACCATCCTCTTCCTCGACGAGATCCACCGGTTCACGAAGGCCCAGCAGGACGCCCTGCTCCCGGGAGTCGAGAACGGGTGGGTCGTGCTCATCGCCGCGACGACCGAGAACCCCTCGTTCTCGGTGATCTCCCCGCTGCTCTCGCGCTCCCTGCTGCTGACGCTGCGCCCCCTGGGCGACGACGACCTCGGCGCCCTCGTCGATCGGGCGGTGACCGACCCGCGCGGACTCGCGGGGCGCGTCGTGCTCGACGACGAGGCCCGCGCCACGCTGGTGCGCCTGGCATCGGGCGACGCCCGTCGCGCCTTGACCGCCCTCGAGGCCGCCGCGGCGGTCGCCGGTGACGACGGCGGGGTCGCCGCGCCGGTGGCCACCCGTGCCGCCGACGGCGATGACGATGACGACGACGATGACGACGACGAATCGGATGCCGGGACAGACGACCCCTCGCGTCCCGCCGACGATCTGCCGGTCATCACCGCCGACCACATCGCCCAGGCCGTCGATCGCGCTCTGCTGAGATACGACCGTCAGGGCGACGAGCACTACGACGTGATCAGCGCGTTCATCAAGTCGGTGCGCGGCTCCGACCCCGACGCCGCGATCCACTACCTCGCCCGCATGATCGAAGCGGGGGAGGACCCGCGCTTCATCGCCCGACGCCTCGTCATCTCGGCCGCCGAAGACATCGGCATGGCCGACCCGCAGGCCCTGCAGATCGCGGTCGCCGCGGCCGACGCCGTGGCGTTCATCGGCATGCCCGAAGGGCGCATCCCGCTCGCCGAGGCGACCGTGTACCTCGCGACCACGGCCAAGTCCAACGCCGCGTACAGCGCCATCAATGCGGCGATCGCCGATGTGCGCGCCGGCGGTTTCGGACGCGTCCCGATGCACCTGCGCGACGCCCACTACCCGGGCGCCAAGCGCCTGGGCCACGGCAAGGGATACAAGTACGCCCACGACAGCGAGATCGGCATCGTGACGCAGCAGTACCTGCCCGACGAGCTGCGGGGCAAGCGTTACTACGAGCCCACGAACCACGGCACCGAGCGCGATGTCTCGGCACGGCTCGAGAAGATCCGCCGCATCCTCGACGGGCAGTGACACCCGCGCAGGGGTCTCGCCGAGTGCTCTGATAGCATGAACCGGCTCGAAACAGGGTTTTCGGGCATCCCCTCCTTCCAGTGATCACCTTCCGGTGCGCCCCGGCGTGCGCTTCGGATCGGGCGGAAGGGGGCGATACGCCCGCGAGCCGCGAAAGGCGCGGCCGCGTCATCGGAAGGAGCACTTCGTGACCACGAAGTCTCAGGACCGCCGTAAGGTGCGTCTGTCGCGAGCCCTCGGCATCGCGCTCACCCCCAAGGCCGCCCGCTACCTCGAGAAGCGTCCCTACGCTCCGGGTGAGCACGGTCGCACCAAGCGCAAGGCCGACAGCGACTACGCCGTTCGTCTGCGCGAGAAGCAGCGTCTGCGCGAGCAGTACGGCATCCGCGAGAAGCAGCTGCGCATCGCGTTCAACGAGGCCCGTCGCACCGACGGCCTGACCGGTGAAAACCTGGTCGAGCTGCTCGAAATGCGTCTGGATGCCCTCGTCGTGCGCGCGGGCTTCGCCCGCACCACCGCGCAGGCTCGCCAGCTCGTCGTGCACCGCCACATCATGGTCGATGGCCAGCTCGTGGACCGCCCGTCGTTCCGCGTCAAGCCGAACCAGATGATCCACGTCAAGACCAAGAGCGAGGGCCTCGAGCCCTTCCAGGTCGCCGCCGCCGGTGGGCACGCCGAAGTGCTGCCCCCCGTTCCGGGCTACATCGAGGTCGACCTGGCGACGCTGCAGGCTCGCCTGCTCCGTCGCCCCAAGCGCGCCGAGGTGCCCGTCACGTGTGACGTACAGCTCGTCGTCGAGTACTACGCCGCCCGCTGATCTCAGCGAGCTGAAGGGCGCCGGGTTCTCCCGGCGCCCTTCTTTCGTTCTGACCGCGCTCCCCGCTCACCGCCCGATCGCCCTCGGATGCCGGAGGGCACGGCATCCATCGATCCCTCTTTCGCGGCGGACAGGGGTGGTCGCCTACGATGAGGGATGCCGCGACCGCGGCGTCGTATCGAGGAAGAAGTGGTGATCGTGAGAAGCCTCGTCTGGTTCGCCCTGGGCATCGTCGGCGGATTCGTCGCCGCCCACATGGTCAACAAGGACCCCCGCGGGCAGGAAGTCCTCGCCCAGCTCGACTCGCGCATCGGCGAGTTCACCGATCACATGAGCGACGCGTACCGCCAGCAGGAGACGCGTCTGTCGGAGATCATCGACGACGTCAAGAGCGTGGCATCCACGGCGGTCGACAAGACAGCGGACGCCGTCGACGACGCCGCAGCGGCTGCCAAGAAAGCCGCTTCGCCCTCCGACTGACCTCCCCGGCATCGGGTTCCGCGTGTCGGGGCCGATACCTCACGCGCACGGAAAGACCCGCCATGAAAACCGCCGAGATCGCCCAGCGCTTCCTCGACTTCTTCGAGAAGAAGAATCACACGATCGTCCCGTCGGCCTCGCTCGTCACCGACGACCCGGCCCTGCTCTTCACCGTGGCGGGCATGGTGCCGTTCATCCCGTACCTGAGCGGCGTCGTTCCGCCGCCGTACCCCCGGGCCGCCGACGTGCAGAAGTGCATCCGCACCAACGACATCGAAGAGGTCGGCAAGACCCCCCGCCACGGGACGTTCTTCCAGATGCTCGGCAACTGGTCCTTCGGTGACTACTTCAAAGAGGACGCGATCCGCTTCGCCTGGGAACTGCTGACCTCGCCCGAATCCGAGGGCGGCCTCGCCTTCGACGCGAAAGACCTGTGGGTCACGGTCTACGAAGAAGACGACGAGGCGCACGATCTGTGGCGCTCGCTCACCGACCTGCCCGAGGAGCGCATCCAGCGTCTGGGTAAGGACACGAACTACTGGTCGACCGGTCTTCCCGGTCCCGCCGGTCCCTGCTCCGAGATCTTCTTCGACCGTGGACCCGCGTACGGCATCGACGGCGGCCCCGCCACCGACGACGACCGCTACGTCGAGATCTGGAACCTCGTGTTCATGCAGTACGAGATCACCAACGTGCGCTCAAAGTACGACTTCGACATCGTCGGCGAGCTCCCCGCCAAGAACATCGACACCGGCATGGGCCTGGAGCGCATCGCGTTCCTCAAGCAGGGCGTCGACAACATGTACGAGACCGACCAGGTGCGCCCCGTGCTCGACCTGGCGGCGAAGCTGGCCGGCAAGGCCTACGGCCACGAGTCGCACGGAGACGACGTGCGCCTGCGCATCGTCGCCGACCACGTGCGTTCCTCGCTCATGCTGCTCGCCGACGGTGTCACGCCCTCGAACGAGGGCCGTGGGTACATCCTGCGCCGCATCATGCGCCGCGCCATCCGCTCGATGCGCCTGCTGGGCGTCGAGGGTGCGACCTTCCCCGAGCTGTTCGCCGCCTCGCGCGATGCGATGAAGGAGTCCTACCCCGAGGTCGGCACCGACTACGCGCGCCTCTCGGCCTACGCGATCGCCGAGGAGCAGACGTTCCTGCGCACGCTGGCCGCCGGCTCGGCGATCCTCGATCAGTCCGTCGTCGAGGCGAAGAACGACGGGGGCACGACGCTGTCGGGCTCGGAGGCCTTCCTCCTGCACGACACCTACGGCTTCCCGATCGACCTGACGCTCGAGATCGCCGAAGAAGCCGGCCTGTCCGTCGACCGCGCCGCTTTCGACGAGCTCATGCTCGAGCAGCGCACCCGCGCCAAGGCCGATGCCCGCGCCCGCAAGGGAACGATCGCCGACCAGAGCGCCTACCGCGAGTTCCGCGCGCTCGGCGAGACGGTGTTCACCGGCTACACCGAACTGCAGACGGAGTCGACGGTGCTCGGCATCCTGATCGACGGCCGCGGCACCGACCGCGCCGCCGAGGGACAGATCGCCGAGATCATCACCGCCGAGACCGCGCTGTACGCCGAGTCGGGTGGCCAGGTCGCCGACAAGGGCGTGATCGTCGGCCCCGGGTACGAGCTCGAGGTGCTCGACGTGCAGCGTCCCGTTCCGGGCCTCGTCAGCCACACCGTCGAGGTCAGCACCGGCGAGGTGTCGGTGGGCGCCCGCGCCACGACCGTCGTCGACGCCCTCAACCGCCACTCGGCGCAGCAGGCGCACACCGCCACCCACCTCGTGCACGCCGCGATCCGCGACACGCTCGGCAAGAGCGCCACGCAGACCGGTTCGCTCAACCGCGCGGGCTACATGCGCTTCGACTTCAGCTGGGGCGCCGCGCTGTCTCCCGAGACGCGCACCGAGATCGAGGACATCGCCAACAACGCCGTCCGCGACAACCTCGAGGTCACCACGCGCGTGATGTCGCTCGACGAGGCGAAGGCCGCGGGTGCCATGGCGCTGTTCGGTGAGAAGTACGGCGACACTGTGCGCATGGTCGACGTCGGCGGACCGTGGTCGCGCGAGCTCTGCGGTGGCACGCACGTCGCCCGCAGCTCCGAGATCGGCCTGGTCAACCTGGTGGGGGAGCAGTCCGTCGGTGCCTCCAACCGCCGCGTCGAGGCGCTCGTCGGGCTCGACGCGTTCCGCGATCTCGCCGCCGAGCGGGCGATCGTGTCGCAGCTGAGCTCGAGCCTGAAGACGCCGCGCGAACAGCTCACCACCCGCATCGCCGACCTCGCGGCCAGCCTCAAGGCCGCCGAGAAGAAGATCGCCGCGTTCGAGGCTCAGGCCCTGAGCGGGCGTCTGCCGCAGCTCGTCGAGTCGGCCGTCGCGGTCGGCGCCGTGCGGGTCGTCGCCCAGAGCCTCGGCGAGGGGGCCTCGGCCGACGATGTGCGCTCGCTCGCCCTGCAGGTGCGCGATCGGCTGGGGTCCGACCCCGCCGTCGTGGCTCTCGCCTCGGTCGCCGGCGGGCGCGCCACGGTGGTCGTCGTCACCAACGAGGGCGCGCGCGAGCGCGGCCTCGCCGCGGGTGCCCTCGCCAAGAATGCCGCGGGCGTGCTCGGCGGTGGAGGTGGCGGACGCCCCGACGTCGCCCAGGGCGGCGGAACGGATGCCGCGGCCTTGCCGACGGCGCTCGAGGGCATCGTGACCGACGTGCGGGCGACCGCCGCGTGACGGGATTCCGGCGCGGTATCCGCCTGGGGATCGACGTCGGGCGCGCCCGGGTGGGCGTAGCCCGCTCGGACCCCGACGGCGTGCTCGCCGTGCCCGTCGAGACCGTGCCGCGAAAGGGTGAGCCGGTGCGGCGGATCGTCGAGCTCGCGGCGGAGTACGAGGCGTTCGAGGTGCTGGTCGGCCTGCCGCTGAACCTCCGGGGCGACGACACCCCGTCGACGACCGACGCCCGCGCGTTCGCCGTCGCCCTCGCCGAGGCGTTGCCGATGCCGGTGCGCCTGGTCGACGAGCGTCTGAGCACGGTGTCGGCGCACGGCGTCCTGCGAGAGGCAGGCCGTTCCCAGCGAGCGTCTCGTAGCATTGTGGATCAAGTCGCCGCCGTGGTGCTGCTGCAGCAGGCGCTCGACGTGGAGCGACAGTCCGGCGAGCCGGCCGGACCCACCGTCTCACCGGGACAGGAGCCCGCCTGACATGCCCGAGAACCAGCCTCCCGAGAACGATCCGTTCGCTGATCTGTACGGGCGCCTTCCCGACCCGCGCACGGGCGCACGCCCGTCTGCCGCCTCGGCGCCGGACGGTGCCGAGGGAGAGACCCTCTCGCCGCGCCGCGCCGCCCGCGAGGCCCGCGGCGCCGCGACCGGTCCCACCGCCACCTCGGCGGCGGACTCGAGCGCGTCGGACACCCCCGCGCAGGGCGATTCGACCGTCGGGGACACCGCCGCGCCGTCGTCCCCCGCGCCCGCCGCGGGCGCTCCCGCCGCCGCCGCGCGCCCCGTGGACGCCCCGCGATCCGCCGTCGGCGACGACGCGTCACGCCCGGCCGCCGGCGACGCCCCGGCGCCCCTCCCGGCCGTGGCCGCTGCGCGCGATGACGTCTCCGCGCCTCGCGCCGAGGCTCCCCGCCCGACCGCAGCGGCCGAGCCCCCCGTCACACGGCGCTTCGACGCCGCCCGACGCGCCGATGCCCCCGCCGCCACCCCGCGTTCCGCCGAGTCGCCGAGCCGCGCGTCGACCGACGTCCCCGCCGCCCGGCGTCCCGACGCCGCTCGCCGTGCCGAGACGCCCCGGACGACCGAGCCGTCGCGCGACCGTGAGCCCGCTCTCGCCGGCGTCGGTGCGTCGTCCGCGTCCGCGTCGCGGGGTCCGGTGGCATCCGGATCACTCGAGGAGCTCTTCACCGGCGAGACCACCACGCACGACATCGGCTCCCCGCCGCCGCGTCCGCCGAAGAAGCGCCGTCGCATCGGCGGCTGGATCGCCCTCGGCGTGGTCCTTCTCCTCCTCGCCGGCATCGTCGGTGGAGGTTTCGCGCTGTGGAACACCTACGGCACGCGCGTACAGGCGTTCTTCGGCACGAGCGAGCCGATCGAGTTCGACGCCGGTCAGGCGACGGGCGAAGCCCGCGTCACGATCGTCGCGGGTGACACCGGCGAGTCGGTCTCGCCGAAGCTCTTCGACGCGGGGATCACCAAGGCCTCGAACTCGCTGTACAAGTACATGCTCGACAACTCCGTCGTCTTCACGTTCCAGCCGGGCATCTACCAGCTGCAGCAGCAGATGACGTCCGAGGCCGTGCTCACGGCGCTCCGCGACCCGGCGAACCGTCTCGACAACTCCGTGCAGCTGCGCGAGGGGCTCACCCTCAACCAGTCGCTCGACCTGATCTCGGAGCAGATCGGCATCCCGCGTGAGGAGCTCACCGCCGCGGCCGCCGATCCCTCGCAGTACGGCGTGCCCGCCGGCACCCTCGAGGGGTGGATCTTCCCCGCCACGTACGACTTCGACGAGGGCGTCACCGCGAAAGACGTCATCACGCGCATGGTGCAGCGCACCATCCAGTCGCTGGACGCCGCCGGGGTGCCCGAAGCCGATCGGGAGCGCATCCTCACCGTCGCCTCGATCATCGAGCGCGAGGCGCGCAGCAGCGAGGACTTCTATAAGGTCTCGCGCGTGATCGAGACCCGTCTGCAGCCGACGAACCAAGAGACGTTCGGCAAGCTCGAGATGGACTCCACCGTGCAGTACGGTGCGGGCGAGATGGGTAGCGGCTCGGTGAGCACCTCGACCGAGGCGCGCAACTCCGACAACCCGTGGAACACGTACATGTACCCGGGCCTGCCCGTCGGTCCGATCGCGAACCCCGGTGATCTCGCGATCGACGCGGCCATGAAGCCCGCCGACGGTCCGTGGCTGTACTTCGTGACCGTCAACCTCGACACCGGTGAGACGGTCTTCACCTCGACCTACAGCGAGCACGAGAAGGCCGTCGCCCAGTGGCAGGCGTGGTGCGCGGCGAACCCCGACGGCGGATGCTGACCGATCGCACGCGCCTCGCCGTGTGGGGCGACCCGATCGCGCATTCGCGGTCGCCCCGACTGCACGCGGCGGCCTACGAGGTGCTCGGACTCGACTGGCACTACGGCCGCGAACGGGTGGACGAGGCGGGCTTCCCGGCTGCGCTGAGCGGACTGGATGCCGATTGGCGCGGCCTCTCGCTCACGATGCCGTTGAAGCACGTCGCCGCTCGCAGTGCCGTCTCGCTCGACGACGACGCCCGACGGACCGGGGCGGTGAACACCTACCTGCTCGACGCCGATGGTCCGCGCGGCTTCAACACCGACGTGGGCGGGCTCGCGCGCGCGCTCGACGAGTTCGGGGTTCGCGCGCCGGGCGTGATCCGCGTGCTCGGTGCGGGAGCGACCGCCACCTCGGCCGTCGTCGCCGCGGCGCGGGCGGGCGCCGGCGTCGTCGAGGTGCGCGCCCGGCGCGTCGAGGCGGCCGCGTCGCTCCGCGCGCTCGGGCCGGAGCTGGGGATCGACGTGCGCGTCCGTGCCCTCGCCGACCCCGCCTCGGACGGGGAGCCCGTGGATGCCACGATCGCGGCTCTTCCCGGCGGCACCGATCTCGGACCCCTCGCCGAGGCCCTGGCATCCACGTCGGGACCCCTCGTCGACGTCGTCTACGGCGGCTGGCCCACCCCGCTCGCGCGGGAGTGGGAACGCGCCGGTCGACCCGCCCACGACGGTCTGACGATGCTGCTGCACCAGGCTCTACTGCAGGTCCGCGTCTTCGTCGGGGGCGACCCCTCGCGCCCCGTGGATCGCGAGGACGCCGTCCTGGCCGCGATGCGCACCGCGCTCATGGGAGACTAGGTCCATGCTTCGCGTTCTCACGGCCGGCGAATCCCACGGCCCCGAACTGATCGCCCTCATGGAGGGGATGCCCGCCGGCGTTCCCATCTCGTCCGCGCAGATCCGCGCCGAACTGGCGCGACGCCGACTGGGCTACGGCCGCGGCTCGCGCATGAAGTTCGAAGAAGACGAACTGTCGCTGTCGACGGGCATCGTGCACGGTTTCACCATCGGCAGCCCCATCGCGCTCCGCATCGGCAACACCGAGTGGCCGAAGTGGACCGAGGTGATGAGCCCCGAGCCCGTCGAGCTGTCGGACCGCTCACGCGGACGCGGTGCCGCCCTCACGCGCCCGCGCCCGGGCCACGCCGACCTGGTGGGCATGCAGAAGTACGGCTTCGACGAGGCCCGTCCGATCCTCGAGCGCGCATCGGCCCGTGAGACCGCCGCCCGCGTGGCGCTCGGCGCGATCGCGCGCTCGTTCCTCGGCGAGCTCGGCATCCGCCTCGTCAGCCACACCCTCTCGATCGGCCCCGTGCGCGTTCCCGACGACGCCGCGCTGCCGACCCCCGACGACGTCGACCTGCTCGACGCCGATCCGCTGCGTTGCTTCCACGCCGACACGAGCGCCGCGATGGTCGCCGAGGTCGACGCCGCGAAGAAGGACGGCGACACGCTCGGCGGCGTCGTCGAGGTGCTCGCCTACGGCCTGCCCCCGGGGCTCGGCTCGCACGTGCAGTGGGACCGGCGCCTCGATGCCAAGCTCGCCCAGGCCATCATGAGCATCCAGGCGATCAAGGGTGTCGAGGTCGGCGACGGTTTCCTCACGACCACGCGCCGCGGTTCGCAGGCACACGACGAGCTGTTCGCCACCGGCGAGGGCATCACGCGCTCGTCGGACCGCGCGGGCGGCACCGAGGGCGGCATGTCGACCGGCACCGTGCTGCGCGTGCGCGCCGGCATGAAGCCGATCGCGACCATCCCCAAGGCCCTGCGCACGGTCGATGTGGCCACCGGTGACACCGCCGCCGCCCACCACCAGCGTTCCGACGTCTGTGCCGTGCCCGCATCGGGTGTCGTGGCCGAGGCGATGGTGGCCATCACCCTCGCGGACTCGGTGCTCGAGAAGTTCGGCGGCGACAACATCGCCGAGACGCGACGCAACCTCGAGACGTACCTGGCCCACCTGCCCGAGACGCTGCGCACCACCGACGCGTCCGACGCCGCGCTGCTCGCGCATGACCTCGCCTGAGGTCGCGCCCGAGCACGCGACGGGCGGCCTCTCGACCGGCGCCGACGCGAACGGCCGCGCCTTCGTGCTCATCGGCCCCATGGGAGCGGGCAAGACGAGCGTGGGGCGCCGTGTGGCGCGCGCGCTCGGCGAGCCCTTCGCCGACACCGACAAGATCGTCGTGCGCGACCACGGGCCGATCCGCGATCTGTTCCTCGCGCACGGAGAGGCCCACTTCCGCGCGCTCGAGCGCGACGCCGTGGCCGAGGCACTGGCCCGCGGCGGCGTCGTGGCGCTGGGTGGGGGAGCGGTGCTCGACCCCGTGACCCGCGAGCGGCTCCACGCGCACCGCGTCGTGCTCCTCACCGTCGCGATGCACGTCGTGGCGTCGCGGATCCATGGCGACGAGCGACCCCTGCTGGGCGGCGAAGACCCCGTGGCCCGGTGGCAGCGCATCTTCGATGAACGACGGCCCGTGTACGAAGAGGCCGCCGACATCGTATTCGACACCTCGTCGGGCCCGCTCGCGCGGGTCGTCGACGACATCGTGGCCTGGGCACGCCGTGTGCCGGCCGGAGAGACGGCATGACCGACACCACCACCATCAGCGTCGCCGGCGACCCCGGCTACGACATCACCGTCGGACGCGGCCTGCTGGCCTCGCTCGGCGAGAAGCTGCCGCCGGCGGCCCGCAAGGTGCTCATCGTGCACCCGCCGACGCTCGCGGCTCAAGCCGAGGCGCTGCGGGCGCAGCTCGTGGGCGATCGCGAGGTTCTGCTCGCCGAGATCCCGGATGCCGAGGCGGGCAAGCGCGTGGAAGTGGCCGCGTTCTGCTGGCAGGTGATGGGGCAGGCGGACTTCACCCGCACGGACGCGGTCATCGGCTTCGGCGGGGGAGCGGTGACCGACCTCGCGGGCTTCGTCGCCGCGACCTGGCTGCGCGGCGTCGCGCTGGTGCAGGTGCCCACCACCGTGCTCGGCATGGTCGACGCCGCCGTGGGCGGCAAGACCGGGATCAACACCGCCGAGGGCAAGAACCTCGTCGGCGCCTTCTGGCCGCCCGTCGCGGTCGTCTGCGACCTCGACCTGCTCGAGACCCTGTCGCGAAACGAGTCGACCGCCGGGTTCGCCGAGGTGGTCAAGGCCGGCTTCATCTGGCATCCCGAGATCCTCGACCTCATCGAAGCCGACCCCGAGAACATCGTCGATCCGCGGGGCGACGGATTCCGCCGCTGCATCGAGCTCGCCATCGACATGAAGGCGCGCGTCGTCGGCGAAGACCTGCGCGAGGCGGGTCTGCGCGAGGTCCTGAACTACGGTCACACCCTGGGCCACGCCATCGAGCACGCCGAGCGCTATCGCTGGCGCCACGGTGCCGCCATCTCGGTCGGCATGGTGTTCGCCGCCGAGTTGTCGCGCCTGGCCGGCCGTCTTCCCGACGAGGTGGCGCAGCGTCACCGCACGGTGCTGGAGTCGCTGGGTCTTCCCACGTCGTACCGTGCGGGCGCCTTCCAGACGCTCAAGGCGACGATGCAGCGCGACAAGAAGAGCCGCGGCGGCATGCTGCGCTTCATCGTGCTCGACGACCTCGCTCGACCCACCGTGCTGCAGGCTCCCGACGAGTCACTGCTCTTCGCGGCCTACCAGGAGGTCGGTGCGTGACCCCCGCCGCGCGCCGTGTGCGCGCGGACGAGGGCGCGCGCGTCCGGGAACTGCGGCTGCGTGCTGTCCGTGATCCGAACGCCGCCCTGGCGTTCCTGACCACCTACGAGCAGGAGATCGCGCGCGATCCCGCGTTCTGGGATGCCCGCGCGGCGAGCGGCGCGAGCGGCGACGCGGGCGCGATGTTCGTGGTCGAGACCGCGGGCGAGTGGGGGGGATCGGCGACGGTGCTCGTGCGCCGGGCCGGCGACGTCGACCACACGGGCCGTCGGCGGACCGAGGCGCACGCCGGGATCGTCGGCGTCTTCGTCGACCCGGCGCACCGCGGCTCCGGGGCCATCGACGCCCTGCTCGACGCTGCCGCGGACTGGGCCCGCGCGCTCGGATTCGAGACGCTGTCGCTCGACGTGCACGTCGACAACGGGCGCGCCCAGGCCGCGTATCGTCGCGCGGGATTCATCGCGACGGGCGAAGAGTTCACCACGTCGATCGGCCGCGAGCTCGCCATGACCCGCTCGCTGCGCTGACACGGCCGCCGGCGCCCGGCTNAGGTCGGGCGTCAGACCGAGACGGTCGCGCGCTCGCGCGACGACAGACCCAGCTGGTCGGTGGGGACGTCCTTCGTCTCTCGAGCGGTCAGGGCGCTGACCGAGGCGATGATCGCGATGACCGCGGTGAAGATGCTGATGACGACCCAGCCGCCCGCACCGCCACCACCGAGGGCGGCGACGATGCTCGGCGCGAAGCCGGCCATCAGGAAGCCGAGCTGCGTACCGATCGCCATGCCCGAGAAACGCACCCGGGTGCTGAACATCTCGCCGTAGAACGACGGCCACACGGCGTTGGCCGCGGCATACCCGCACGAGAACGTCAAGATGGCCAGGCCGAAGGTGAGCAGGTCGTTCCCGGCGCCCATCGACAGCATGTAGAACGGCATGAACGCCGCCGACGACAGCGCGCCGTAGATGAAGACGGGCTTGCGGCCGATGCGGTCGGCGAGCTTGCCGAACAGCGGCTGAGTGAACAGCGCGACGACGTTGGCGACGACGACGAGCCACAGCGTCACGCTGGCGGCGAGACCGACCTCTTTGCCGTAGGCGATCGCGAGCGTGCCGAACACGGTGGACACCGCGGCGATGAAGGCGCAGAAGATCACGCGGAGCACGTCGCGCCAGTGGTTCTTCAGCAGGGGCACCAGCGGCATCCGCGCGATCTTCCCGTCGGCCTTGGCCTGCTCGAACTCGGGAGTCTCGTGCAGGCTCCGGCGGATGAAGAACGCCACGACCACGACCACCGCGCTCAGCCAGAACGGGATGCGCCAGCCCCACGAGAACTTGATGTCGTCGGGCAGGGCGACCACCGGGATGAAGATGAGGGCGGCGAGGATCTGCCCGCCCTGGGTGCCGGTGAGCGTCCACGACGTGAAGAACGACCGGCGCGAGTCGGGGGCGTGCTCCAGCGTGAGCGACGAGGCCCCCGCCTGCTCGCCGGCGGCCGACAGCCCCTGGGCGAGACGGCACAGCACCAGCAGCGCGGGAGCGAACCACCCGATCTGGGCGAAGCCCGGGAGGCAGCCGATGATGAAGGTCGACAGGCCCATCAGCAGCAGGGTGAACATCAGCACCTTCTGGCGCCCGATGCGGTCGCCGAAGTGGCCGAGGATGACGGCGCCGAAGGGGCGCGCGATGTAGGCGAACCCGAAGGTCGCGAACGACATCACGAGCGCCGCCTGATCGCCCGACGGGAAGAAGACCGTCGGGAAGATCAGGGCGGCGGCGGAGCCGAACAGGAAGAAGTCGTAGTACTCGACGGCGCTGCCCATGAAGCTGGCGGTGGCCGCCTTCACGGGAGTCTTCCGCGTCGTTGCGGGGGTGGTCATGCGAGTGTGCTCCTTATCGGGCGACGGCCGGGTCGGCGGTCGTGTCGGGGATGCTGTCGGTGGTGACGAGGTCGAGGAAGTGGGCGGTCATGCGGTCGGGGTCGGGTCGCGTCCCCGTGATGAGGGCGAACGCGTCGACGGCCTGGTGGACCGCCATACGTCCGCCGCTGAGTGTGCGGCAGCCGCGCTCGCGCGCGGTGACGAGGAGTTCGGTGTCGAGCGGGCGGTAGACGATGTCGGCGACCCACAGCTCGGGGCGGAGGAGCGCGGCGTCGAGGGGGAGCCCCGGGTGCTCGGCCATTCCGACGGGGGTGCAGTGCACGAGGCCGTCGGCGCCGGTGAGCACGTCGGCGAGCCGGTCGGGGGCGGCGGTGTCGACGACGGCGAGCGGATGCCGTGACGCCAGGTCGTCGGCGAGGGCCGCGGCGCGCACGGGGTCGAGGTCGACGATGCTCAACCGCGCGGTACCCAGGCGCAGCAGCGCGTCGGCGACGGCCGACCCCGCACCTCCCGCGCCGAGCTGGACGACGTGGTCGGTCGCGGCATCCGGGAGTCCGTCGGTGAAGGCGGCGGCGAAGCCCGTCGTATCGGTGTTGTACCCGACGCGTCCGGTGGGGGTGAACAGCACGGTGTTGACCGCGCCGAGGGCGGCGGCGACGGAGTCGATGCGATCGAGGTGCGCGAGCACGCTCTGCTTGCACGGGTGGGTGACGTTGACGGCGTCATAGCCGAGCCGTTCGGCCCACGCCAGCACATCGCCGATGCGCTCGGGATCGATGCCGAGGGCGGTGAGGTCGAGCGGACGGTAGACGTAAGTGAGTCCGAGAGCGCGCGCCTCGGCCATGTGCATCGGCGGCGTCAACGAGGGGAGGACCCCCGTGCCGATGAGGCCGACGAGATACGGGTGCGCGTCGATCACGGTACTCCTTCGTTTCCGCGAGCCGGTTATGTACTAACCGGTACGTTCAGAGGAAACCATGCGGAAGCGCATCGTGTCAACGACGACTTCGGTATGGCGCCGCTGCCGGGACCCGGACGCCCGGGCGCGCCCGGATGGTCGAGTGTCCAAGACACGCCGCACGCCGCCGGACCGACACGGCATGTCGTGGACACTCAACGGGGGTCTGGGCCGGGGAGGGGGCCGAGGGGAGGGGCGCGGGGCCCGCCCGGCGCACGCTCAGCGCGCGGGACCCACCCGGCGCGCGGTCAGCGCGCGCGGCCCGCCCGGATAGTCGAGTGTCCAACACACGCCGCACGCCCCAGGGTCGACACGGCATGTCGTGGACACTCAACGGGGGTCTGGGCCGGGGAGGGGGCCGAGGGGAGGGGCGCAGGGCCCGCCCGGCGCACGCTCAGCGCACGGGGCCCACTCGGCGCGCGGGGCCCGTCCGGATGGTCGAGTGCCCAAGACACGCCGCACGCCGCCGGACCGACACGGCATGCCGTGGACACTCAACGAGGGTCTGGGCCGCGGAGGGGGCCGAGCGCGGTCAGCGCGCGGGAGCCGAGCGGGGGCGCGGTCAGCGGGCGGGGGCCGTCAGCCAACCGACGACCACGTCGCCGATGACCGCGCGCAGGTGCGAGCGCCGGTCGGGCGAGGTGAGATCGACGTCGAAGAGGTGGCCGAACGTGTAGCGGTTGGCGACCTGGAACACGCAGTACGAGCTGATGACGAGGTGCACGTCGATCGCGTCGACGTCGGAGCGGAAGACCCCCGCGGTGCGCCCGCGCTCGAGGATCTCGTCGAGCAGGCCCTTCGCCGGCTGCGACAGGGTGCGGAGCCCCTCGATCTGGCGGATGAACTCGCCGCGGTGGATGTTCTCGATCGCGACGAGACGGATGAAGGCGTCGTGCCCGACGTGGTGGTCGAAGGTCAGCTCGGCGAGCGAGCGGATGGCATCCACGGGGTCGGCGTGATCGACGTCGATCGCCCGCTCCGCCTCGCGGATGCCGCGGTACGCCTCTTCGAGCACGGCCCGGTACAGGCCCTCTTTGCCGCCGAAGTAGTAGTAGATCATGCGCTTCGTGGTGCGCGTGCGGGCGGCGATCTCGTCGACCCGCGCTCCCGAGAAGCCGTCTTCGGCGAAGACCTCGGTGGCCACCGCGAGGAGTTCGGCGCGGGTGCGCTCGGCGTCTCGACGTGCCTCGGCCATTCGGTCAGACTAGTGGACCCGCTTTGTACCAGATGGTACATTCGGCCGCCATGAGGACCTCCATCGCGACCGTCTGCATCAGCGGAACCCTCGCCGACAAACTGCACGCCTGCGCCGACGCCGGTTTCGACGGGGTGGAGATCTTCGAGCCCGACCTGCTCGCCGCCCCTGAGAGCCCCGAGGAGATCGCGGCACTGGCCGGGCGCCTCGGGCTCAGCCTCGACCTCTACCAGCCGATGCGCGACGTGGAGGGCGTCGACGAGGCCGCCTTCGCCGCGGTGCTCCGCCGCGCCGAGGCCAAGTTCCAGCTCATGCGGCGCCTCGGCATGGACCTCGTGCTCTGCTGCAGCAACGTCGGCACCGCCACGATCGACGACGACGCCGTCTCCGCCGACCAGCTGCGACGCCTCGGCGACCTGGCCGCGGGATACGGCATCCGGATCGCCTTCGAAGCCCTCGCCTGGGGTCGGTACGTCGACGACTACCGGCGCGCGTGGCGCATCGTGGAGCAGGCCGACCACCCCGCGGTGGGTGTCTGCCTCGACTCATTCCACATCCTCTCGCGCGGGCACGACCCCGCCGGGATCGCCGCGATCCCCGGCGACAAGATCTTCTTCGTCCAGCTCGCCGACGCCCCGCGCCTGAGCATGGACGTGCTCTCGTGGAGCCGCCACCACCGCCTGTTCCCCGGCGAGGGCGAGTTCGACCTCGCCGACTTCACCGCGCGCATCGTCGAGGCCGGCTACACCGGACCCTGGTCACTCGAGGTGTTCAACGACACGTTCCGCCAGACCGACCCGCGCCGCACGGCGCTGCACGCCCGCCGGTCGCTGCGCTGGCTCGAAGACGCCGTGGCCCGCGAGATCCCGGATGCCACGACCCACCGCGGCGATCTGTCGATGCTGCCCGACTCGGCGGCCCCCTCGGGCGTCGACTTCGTCGAGGTCAAGGCCGAGGACACCTCCGTGATCGAGGGGCTGCTCGGCCAGCTCGGCTTCACCTCGCGTGGACGCCACCGCACGAAGCCCGTGACCCTGTGGACCGCCGGCGACGCGCGGGTGGTGCTCAACGAGCAGCACGCCCGAGGCTGGGAGCCCCGGCTCGCGGCCGTCGGGCTCGAGGTCGACGACGCCGAGGCGGTCGACCTGCGCATGGACGAGCTGCGGGTACCGCGGGCCTACCGCCGCACCTACGCCACCGAGGAGCGCCTCGACGGCGCGATCGCCCCCGACGGCACCGAGGTGTACTGGGCTCAAGCGGCCGACGAGGGCGACCCGGCGTGGGTGGGCGAGTTCGAGCACGGCGAGGCCGCGCGAGACACGGCCATCACGGGTGTCGATCACGTCAGCCTCAGCCAGCCCTGGGACGCGATCGAGGAGGCGACGCTGTTCTACACCGCGGGTTTCGCGCTGCGCGTCGACAGCAGCACCGACGTGCCGGGGCCCCGTGGACTCGTGGCCAGCCGCGTGCTGGTCGCGCCGGGGAGCGCCGTGCGCCTTCCCCTGAACGTCGCCCCGCCCATCCTCGCCTCGCAACGCGCGGGAGCCGCACTCCCGCAGCACGTCGCCTTCGTCTGCGACGACGTGCGCCACGTCGCCCGCGCGGCGCGCGAACGCGGCTTCGCGCCGCTCGAGATGCCGGCCAACTACTACGACGACATCGCCGCCCGCTTCGATCTGTCGGAGCCCGCCGTCGACGAGCTGCGCGACCTGCACCTCGGCTACGACCGCGACGACGCGGGCGAGTACCTGCACTTCTACACGCGCACGATCGGCGAGGTCTTCTTCGAGTTCGTGGAGCGCGTCGACGCCTACGCCGGCTACGGCGCCGGGACCGCCCCGGTGCGCCTCACCGCGCAGGGGCGGCGCTGATAGCGTGCCCGACATGACCACGCCCCGCCGCCTGCTGCTCGTCAACGGCCCCAACCTCAATCTGCTCGGCACGCGGCAGCCCGAGATCTACGGTCGCGACACGCTCGCCGACGTCGAACGCGTCGTCGACGAGGCCGCCGCGCGTCACGGGCTCGAGGTGCGCGCCGTGCAGAGCAATCACGAGGGCGTGCTGATCGACGCGATCCACGACGCACGTCTCGACTGCGCCGGGATCGTGATCAACGCCGGAGGACTCACGCACACCTCCATCGCCCTGCGCGACGCCCTGGCATCCGTCGCCCTCCCCGTCGCCGAGGTGCACATCTCGAACATCAAGGAGCGCGAGGCCTTCCGGCACTTCTCGTACATCGAAGACGTCGCCGTCGTGCACGTCATCGGCGAGGGAGTGCCCGGCTATGCGCGCGCGGTCGACCTGCTGATCCCCGTCATCGCCGGGCTCGCCGAGGGCTGACGCGCCGCGCCCGGGCGCGGATCGCACCGGCGTCGGGGCATCGCGTAGACTCGGTCGCCGGGTGCGCGCCACAGCGCGGACCCTCCTCACACGAAACGGAACAGCGACCTCATGGCATCCACCGCAGACATCAAGAACGGCGTCGTCCTGAACATCGACGGTCAGCTCTGGAGCGTCGTGGAGTTCCAGCACGTCAAGCCCGGCAAGGGCGGCGCGTTCGTCCGCACCAAGCTCAAGAACGTCATGAGCGGCAAGGTCGTCGACAAGACGTTCAACGCCGGCGCGAAGATCGAGACCGAGAACGTCGACCGCCGCGACTTCACCTACCTCTACAACGACGGTGACGGCTTCGTCTTCATGGACGTGCTCGACTACGACCAGATCACCGTGGGAGCCGCCACCGTCGGCGACGCGGCCAACTTCCTGCTCGAGAACCAGCAGGTGCAGATCGCGCTGAACAACGGCAACCCGCTCTACGTCGAGATGCCGCCGTCGGTCATCCTCGAGGTCACCTACACCGAGCCGGGCCTGCAGGGCGACCGCTCGTCGGCCGGCACCAAGCCCGCCACCGTCGAGACCGGCTACGAGATGCAGGTTCCGCTGTTCCTCGAGACCGGCACGAAGATCAAGGTCGACACCCGCACGGGTGACTACCTCGGTCGCATCAGCTGACCCCGTGGTCCTGACAAAATGAGCGCGAGGACTAAGGCGCGCAAGCGCGCCCTCGACATCCTTTTCCAGGCCGACGTGCGCGGCGAAGAGCTCGCGATCATGCTGGCCGCCGAGGCCAAGCGCGCGGCATCCGAGCCCGCGCGTGAAGCCTCGTGGCTGTACGCCCGCGACATCGTCGACGGCGTGATCGACAACCGCGACGCCATCGACGAGCAGATCACCACGTTCTCGAAGGACTGGTCGCTCCAGCGCATGCCGGCCGTCGACCGTGCCCTGCTGCGGATGGCCGCGTGGGAGATCCTCTACAACGACGAGGTTCCCGTGGCCGTCGCCATCGACGAGGCCGTGGAGCTGGCCAAGGAGTTCTCGACCGACGACTCCGGCTCGTTCGTGCACGGCGTGCTGGCGCGCATCGCGCGTTCGTCCTGACCCCTCTCGACGTGTTCCGACGCGGCCCCGACCCGGTGTCGGCGGTCGCGTCGCGTCGTTTCCCGGATGCCGAGACCCGGGTGTCCGCGCGTCCGGCGCCCGCACCCGCGCCGATGTCGGAGGCTCCCGGCAGGATGCTCCCGTGACCTCGTGGCGCGACCTCGTCCCCGCGGGCGAGACGACCGCGTTCGAGCCGCTCGCCCTCGGCATCGAGCTGCGCCAGCGCGAGGCGTACGACCCGGCGCGGTGGGAGGCCCGCGCGGTCGTGCCGGTGACCCCGCGCTCGCTCGCCCAGCGCCAAGACGACCTGCAGTTGGTCGCACGTCCGCTCGTGCGCGGAGCCCGCGACGCCTGGATCCGCGCCGATGCCACCTGGGATGCCGTGCGCCGATCGTCGGGACGCTTCGACCCGGCGCACGTGCGCTGGTTCGCCGAACTCTACGCGCTGGCGCAGGCGCTGCGCACCACCGGCCCCTTCGCGCCGTCGGGCGACACGGTCGCCCTCGACGCCGCCGACTCGCCCCTGCTGTGGCCGCTCCTGCGCAGCGCCGAGGTGCTCGGCATCCCGATCGTGCCGATGCATGCGCAGCAGAGCGTCCGCCTCGCGCGCACCGCCACCGCGCGCGTGGCGCTCGACGCGGTGGGCGGGGGAGCGCTGCGCGTCTCGGCCGACCTCGAGATCGACGAGCGGCGCGTCGACGCCGCCCACGCGCGCGCTCTCGGCGCAGCGGGCCTGTTCGCCTACGAACTCGACCGCGACCCGGTGCCGATCGTGCTCGCCGCCGTCGAGCTGCCGGCGCCCCTGCCGGCCCTTCTCGGCGGCGGGGTCGTCGAGGTCTCGTCGGCCGATGCGGCGGAGTTCCTGGCCGAGATGTACCCCCGCCTCGCCCGGCGCGCTCCGCTGTCGGTGGGGGCGGGGGTTCCGGCCCCACCGCCCCCGCGGCCGACCCTCGAGGTCGCCGTGACGTACGCCGACGACGACGTGGCCTTCGTCCTCACCTGGGCGTACCCCGGCACGCACCGCGTCGCCTACGACGCCACGGCCGACGACCCCGAGCGCGACCCCCGCGCCGAAGCGCAGATCGGCGAACGATTCGAGACGGCGTGGCGGGCGGCATCCGACCTGCCGGTGTCGGCGCGCGCCACGCTGCGCGACGCCGACGCGGCGGTGTTCGTCTCGCGCGTGCTCCCCGCCGTCGACCTGCTCGACGAGGTGCGGGTGCGCGCGACCGGCACGGCACCGTCGTTCCGCGAGCTCCGGGGCGACCCCTCGCTGCGCGTCACGGCGGTGGAGTCCATCGACCGCGACTGGTTCGACCTGGGGATCGTGGTGACGATCGAGGGTCGGACGATCCCGTTCGCCACCCTGTTCTCGGCTCTCTCCCGCGGGCGCACGCGCATCAAGCTCTCCGACGGCGCGTGGTTCTCGCTCGCGCACCCCGCTCTGCAGCGGCTCCGCGATCTGCTCGACGAGGCGGCGGCCCTCGACGAGTGGGAGGCCGGGCCGCGCCTGCCGCGCACCCATCTGTCGCTGTGGGCGGAGTTCGAAGACCTCGCCGACCAATCCGAGGCGGCGGTCGAGTGGCGCCGGCTCGCCCGCGCCCTGCGCGACGTCGCCGACGTGCCGCAGGTGCCGACGCCCCCCGGATTCCGCGCCGAGCTGCGCCCGTACCAGCGCGAGGGCCTGTCGTGGCTGGCCCTGCTGCACCGGCATCGACTGGGGGGAATCCTGGCCGACGACATGGGGCTCGGCAAGACCCTGCAGCTGCTCGCCCTCATCGCCCACGCGAAAAACCTCGGCGACGAGCGGCCGTGGCTGGTGGTCGCCCCGACCTCGGTGCTGCCGACGTGGCGCGACGAGGCCGCGCGGTTCGCTCCCGGCCTGCGGGTCGCCGTCGTCGAAGCCACCGCCGTCCGTCGCGAGCTCACCATCGCCGAGGTCGCCGCCGACGTCGACATCGTGGTCGCCCCGTACGGGGTGGTGCGCGCCGATGCCGAGGAGTTCGCCGGTCCGCACTGGGCGGGGGTCGTGCTCGACGAGGCGCAGTTCGTGAAGAATCCGGCGACCCGCATCCACCGCGCGATCGCGGCGCTGCGCACCGACGCGGTGTTCGCGGCGACCGGCACCCCCATCGAGAACGGCCTCGACGATCTGTGGGCCCTGCTCGCGCTGACCGCGCCCGGGCTGTTCCCGTCGATCCGGCAGTTCCGCGAGGACTACACGCGCGCGATCGAGCAACTGCCCGCCGACGCGCCCACCGCGCTGTCGGCCGCCGCGGCCGGCGCGCACCGCGAGAAGACGCTGGATCGCCTGCGCCGCCGCGTGCGGCCCTTCCTCCTGCGCCGCACGAAAGACGTCGTGGCCTCCGATCTCCCGCCCAAGCAGGAGCAGGAGATCGCGGTCGCCCTGGGGCCCGCGCACCAGGAGCTCTACGACCGGGTGCTGCAGCGCGAGCGGCAGAAGGTGCTCGGGCTGCTCGACGACCTCGACCGGCAGCGCTTCATCGTCTTCCGCTCGCTGACGCTGCTGCGCATGCTGGCGCTGGCCCCGGGCCTCGTCGACGAGCACGACGCGCACCTGGGCTCGGCCAAGCTCGACGTGCTGCTGGAGCGCCTCGCCGAGGTCGCCGCCGAGGGGCACCGCGCGCTGGTGTTCAGCCAGTTCACCTCGTTCCTCGACCTGGCCGCCGCGCGATTGGATGCCGCGGGTCTGGCCTACGCCCATCTCGACGGCAGCACGGCTCGCCGCGGCGAGGTGATCGAGGGCTTCCGCGGGGGAGACGCCCCGGTGTTCCTCATCAGCCTCAAGGCCGGGGGTTTCGGGCTCACCCTCACCGAGGCCGAGTACGTGTTCGTGCTCGACCCCTGGTGGAACCCCGCCGCGGAGTCGCAGGCCATCGACCGCGCCCACCGCATCGGCCAGACCCGGAGCGTGTTCGTCTACCGGCTCATCGCCGCGGGCACGGTCGAAGAGAAGGTGCGGGCATTGCAGCACCGCAAGGCGGCGCTGTTCGACGCCGTGATCGACGACGACGACGCCTTCGCGGCCTCGCTCGACGCCGACGACATCCGGGGGCTGCTGGGGCCCTGACGCGGGGCGCAGCGCGGGCACCCCGGCATCCGTTCTCGCGAGCGACCCGCCGTGGCTCCCCGAACCCGTTCAGCCACCCCCGCGTAGACTCGTCAGGTTCGCCAACGACACAGGAGCGACATGAGAATCACCGGCCTCGGCCACGCGGGCATGTTCATCGAGACCGCGGGTGGCAGCATCCTCTGCGACCCCGTCATCGGTCCGAGCTTCTTCGGCTCGTGGTTCCCGTTCCCCGACAACCGCCAGCTCGACTGGGAGCGGTACGGCGCGGCGGACTTCCTCTACATCTCGCACCGCCACCGCGATCACTTCGACCCGGCGGTGCTCGAGCGGTACGTGTCGAAGGACATCCGCGTGCTGCTGCCCGAGTACCCCACCGACGACCTCGAGCGCGACCTGGTGGCCCTCGGGTACACGAACCTGGTGCGCACCGAAGCGGGCGTCCCCCTGCAGTACGGCGATCTGAAGCTCATGATCACGCCGCTGCGCGCCCCCTCCGACGGCCCCATCGGCGACTCGTCGCTGTCGGTCGACGACGGAACCGCGTCGATCCTCAACCAGAACGACTCGCATCCCCTCGACCTCGAGAAGCTCATGGACTTCGGCAAGCCCGACGCCTACTTCACGCAGGTGTCGGGCGCCATCTGGTGGCCCATGGTCTACGACCTGCCGCTCGATGCGAAAGAGAACTTCGCGCAGCTCAAGCGCGACGCGCAGAACAAGCGCGCGATGTACTACATCGAGAAGGTGGATGCCGAGCACGTCTTCCCCATGGCGGGACCGCCGATGTTCCTGCGCGAAGAGCTCTTCCGCTACAACGGCACCGGCCTCGAGAACGACTCGATCTTCACGGATCAGCGGGAGTTCCTCGCGCACATGAAGCAGCAGCGCCCCGATCAGAAGGGCTACCTGTTCCTCCCCGGCGCCGAGGTCGAGGTGCGGGGGTCCGACGTCACCGTGACGCAGACGCTGTACACCGACGCCGAGATCGACCGGGTCTTCGGCGACAAGTGGAACTACCTCGCCGAACAGCGCGACGCGCGCCAGAGCGAGGTCGCCGCCGAGGTGGCATCGCGCGCCGAGATCCTGCCGCCCGCCGAGATGCTGGCCGCGATCAAGGAATGGTGGGAGCCGCTGCTCCGCCGCGCGCGCACGATCCGCAACGGCGTCGGGGGAGCGGTGCGCTTCCGCATCGGCGAGCTCGACATGGTCGTGGACTTCCCCAAGGCAAAGGTGCGCGAGTACGCCGGCGAGGACTGCATCTACTGGTACACGATCCCCGCCGACCTGGTGTCGACGAACATCCGCGACCACGAGATCGACTGGTCGAACTCGATCTTCCTGTCGATGCAGTTCGAGGTCGGTCGCTCCGGCAAGTTCAACGAGTTCCTCACCACGTTCCTCAAGTGCCTGTCGCGCGACCGCATCGAATACGTCGAGAACTGGTACGCCGAGCAGTCGGATCAGACAGAGGATGCCGAGATCGACGGCTGGACCGTGCAGCGTCGGTGCCCGCACCTGCGCGCCGACCTGACCAAGACCGGCAAGATCGAGGACGGCGTGCTGACCTGTTCGCTGCACGACTGGAAGTGGGACCTGGCGACGGGTCGCTGCCTGACGACGACGGGTCACCCGATCCGCTCGACGCGCGCCGCCGAGACGGCCGAGGTCGCCGCGGGCTGAGCCCGCGCGGGCGGGGCAGCGCGGCGTCGGGCGCCACGGCGCCACCGTCCCGGACCTGCCGTCACGGCATCCACCCGCTAGACTCGACCACGAACCACAGCAACCTTTAACCCCGTCCCGTGAGGCGGAGAAGGGAGCGACGGATGAGTACGCGCACCGTTATGCACGATGCCGACATCGCCCGCGCTTTGACGCGCATCTCGCACGAGATCCTGGAGTCCAACAAAGGACCGGAGGGACTCGTCCTCCTCGGCATCCCGACCCGCGGCGTCACGCTCGCGAACCGCATCGGGCCGCTCGTCAGCGAGTTCGGGGGAGCGCCGGTCCCGGTCGGCTCGCTCGACGTCACGATGTACCGCGACGATCTGCACCGCAACCCCACCCGGGCGCCGCGCAAGACCGAGATCCCCGCCGGCGGCATCGACGGCCGGGTCGTCGTGCTGATCGACGACGTGTTGTTCTCGGGCCGCAGCATCCGCGCCGCGCTCGACGCGCTGCAGGACATCGGCCGCCCCGCGGCCGTGCGCCTCGCGACCCTGATCGACCGGGGCCACCGGGAGCTGCCGATCCGCCCCGACTTCGTGGGCAAGAACCTCCCCAGCGCCCGCGACGAACGCGTCAACGTGCGCCTCGCCGAGATCGACGGCATCGAAGAGGTGACGATCGGATCATGAGGCACCTCCTCGACACCCAGCACCTCTCGCGCGCCGCGGCCCTGTCGATCCTCGACGTCGCCGAGGACATGGCCGACACCCAGCGCCGCGAGAACAAGAAGCTCCCCACCCTGCGGGGCAAGACCGTGGTCAACCTCTTCTTCGAGGACTCCACGCGCACCCGCATCTCGTTCGAGGCGGCGGCGAAGCGCCTGAGCGCCGACGTCATCAACTTCTCGGCGAAGGGCTCCAGCGTCAGCAAGGGCGAGTCGCTGCAGGACACCGCCCAGACACTCCAGGCGATGGGGGCGGATGCCGTGGTGATCCGCCACGGCGCGTCCGGCGCCCCGCGGACGCTGGCGACCAGCGGATGGATCACCGCCGGGGTCGTGAACGCCGGCGACGGCACGCACGAGCACCCCACCCAGGCGCTGCTCGACGCGTTCACGATCCGCAAGCGTCTGTTCGGCGATGACAGCCGCGGGCGCGACCTGGCCGGCATCCGGGTCACGATCGTCGGCGACGTGCTGCACTCGCGGGTGGCGCGGTCGAACGTCTGGCTGCTGCACACGCTCGGCGCGCACGTGACCCTCGTCGCACCCCCCACGCTCGTTCCCCAGGACGTCCGCGGCTGGCCGGTCGAGATCGACTACGACCTCGACCACGCCATCGCGCAAGAGCCCGACGCGCTCATGATGCT
This sequence comes from Microbacterium sp. CFBP 8801, assembly GCF_014839455.1. NCBI lineage: Bacteria > Bacillati > Actinomycetota > Actinomycetes > Micrococcales > Microbacteriaceae > Microbacterium > Microbacterium sp. CFBP 8801. The sequence goes on from NZ_JACYNU010000001.1 coordinate 553,804, forward strand.
CCGCATCCAGCTGGAACGCATGAACGCCGCGTATTTCCCGACTGAACGGGAGTATTCACGGCGCTACGGTCTCGACGCGCGGCGTTTGGAGGCCCTGCCGGGCGGTAGCATCGTTCTGCACCCCGGCCCCATGAACCGGGGTCTGGAGATCTCCGCCGAAGCCGCCGATTCCCCTCGCTCGACGGTGCTCGAGCAGGTCACGAACGGCGTCTCCGTGCGAATGGCCGTGCTGTACCTGCTGCTGGCGGGCGAGCGGCCCGACACCGAGAAAGAGGACCTTCGATGAGCCACGCCCCCTCCCAGACGCTTCTGGTCCGCGGCGCGCGCGTCGAGGGAACGGATGCCACCGACCTCCTCGTGCGTGACGGGGTCATCGTCGAGACCGGCTCGGGTCTGTCGCACGCGGGTGCCACCGTCGTCGACGCCGACGGGCTGATCGCCCTCCCCGGCCTGGTCGACCTGCACGTGCACCTGCGCGAGCCCGGGTTCGAGGCATCCGAGACCGTCCTCACCGGATCGCGAGCCGCCGCGGCCGGCGGATTCACCACCGTCTTCGCCATGCCCAACACCTCACCCACCGCCGACACCGCCGGAGTCGTCGAGCAGGAGCTCGCGCTCGGCGAGGCGGCCGGGTACGTGCACGTACAGCCCATCGGTGCGGTCACGGTCGGCCAGAAGGGGGAGCGGCTCGCCGAGCTCGGCGCGATGGCCGACTCCCGCGCGCGCGTCCGGGTCTTCAGCGACGACGGCTTCTGCGTGTTCGACCCGCTCATCATGCGCCGCGCGCTCGAGTATGTGAAGGCGTTCGACGGCGTCGTCGCCCAGCACGCGCAAGACCCCCGGCTCACCGAGGGCGCGCAGATGAACGAGGGCGCCGTCTCGGCCGAACTGGGCCTGACCGGCTGGCCGGCCGTCGCCGAAGAATCGATCATCGCCCGCGACGTGCTGCTGGCCGAACATGTGGGCTCGCGCCTGCACGTCTGCCACCTCAGCACCGCGGGGTCGGTCGACATCATCCGCTGGGCCAAGAAGCGCGGTGTGAACGTGACCGCCGAGGTCACCCCGCACCACCTGCTGCTGACCGACGAACTCGTGCGCGACTACGACGCGCGGTTCAAGGTCAACCCGCCGCTGCGCCGCGAAGAAGACGTCCTGGCCGTGCGCGAGGGCCTGGCCGACGGCACGATCGACATCGTCGCCACCGACCACGCCCCGCACCCCGCCGAGGCGAAGGCCTGCGAGTGGGCCGTCGCGGCGAACGGCATGGTCGGCCTCGAGAGCGCGCTACGCGTCGTGCAGCTGGCCATGGTCGACACGGGCCTGCTCGACTGGGCCGACGTCGCCCGGGTCATGTCGGCCGCCCCCGCGCGCATCGGCCGTCTCGACGGCCACGGCACCCCGCTGACCACGGGACAGGCCGCGTCGTTCACGCTGTACGACCCGCGCCCCTCGCGTCCCTTCGGGGTGGGCGACCTGCGCGGCCGCAGCAAGAACTCGCCGTACCTCGGCCGCGAGCTGCCGGGCGAGGTGCGCTGGACCGTGCGTCGTGGCATCCCCACGGTCGTCGACGGCGCCCTGCTCGACGCCCCCGGGGTGCTCGCGTGAGCCGCGAAGGCGCCCTGCTGGTCATGGCCGGCGTCGCCGTCGTGCTGCTGGCCCTGCTGGCCTGGGCCTGGGTGCGACGAACGCGGCGCGATGCGCGCTACACGGCCCCGGTGGGGGAGCTGCCCGAGAACGCCGTCGAAACGGCGATGTTCCCGGGGCTCTACGTCGCCACGACCCGTCACGACGAGCCGCTCGAGCGCCTCGCCATCAAGGGTCTCGGTTTCCGCTCCCGCGTCGACATCACGGTCACGACCCTCGGTGTCGCCCTCGACCTGCCCGGCCAGCCCCGCATCGCGCTCACCCGCGACCGCCTGGTGGATGCCGCTCAGGCCACCGTCGCCATCGACCGCGTGGTCGAGCGCGACGGCCTGACGCGCATCAGCTGGCGCATCGACGACGACACCGTCGTCGACACCTACCTCCGACCCCAGGATGCCTCGGCGAAAGCCCTCGCCGACGCCATCCGTCCCCTCATCCTCACGACAGGAAGCGACGCATGACCGCCGTGACCCTTTCCTCACTCATCTCGCGAGACCCCGCCGTCCTGGTCCTCGAAGACGGCACCCGCTACACCGGCCGCGCGTACGGCCAGCGCGGCGAGACCCTCGGCGAGGTCGTCTTCGCCACCGGCATGACCGGCTACCAGGAGACGATCACCGACCCCTCGTACGCGGGCCAGATCGTGCTGCAGACCGCCCCGCACATCGGCAACACCGGGGTGAACGACGAGGACCCCGAATCGCGCCGCATCTGGGTCGCCGGCTACGTCGTGCGCGACCCCTCGCGCATGGTGTCGAACTGGCGCGCCGACCGCTCGCTCGACGACGCGCTCGTCGAAGACGGCATCGTCGGCATCTCGGGCATCGACACCCGCGCCGTCACCCGTCGCATCCGCTCCTCGGGCAGCATGCGCGGCGGCGTCTTCTCGGGCGAGCTCGCGAACCTCGATGCCGACGAGCAGCTGCGCCGCGTCCGCGAGGCTCCCGGCATGGCCGGGCGCAACCTGAGCGCCGAGGTGTCCGTCACCGAGGTCGAGGTGACCGCCGCCACCGCGGAGCGCATCGGCAACCTCGCCGTGCTCGACCTGGGCGTGAAGACCTCGACGATCGACAACCTCGCCGCCCGCGGCTTCGACGTGCACGTCTTCCCGCAGTCCGCGACGATCGACGAGATCCGCGCCATCGAGCCGGTCGCCGCGTTCTACTCCAACGGCCCCGGCGACCCCGCGGCCTCCGACCAGCACGTCGAGCTGCTGCGCGCCGTCCTCGGCGACGGACTGCCGTTCTTCGGCATCTGCTTCGGCAACCAGCTGCTGGGGCGCGCCCTGGGCTTCGGCACCTACAAGCTGCCCTTCGGCCACCGCGGCATCAACCAGCCCGTGCTCGACAAGACCACCGGGCGCGTCGAGATCACCTCGCAGAACCACGGCTTCGCGGTCGACGCTCCGCTGGACGCCGTGGTCGACAGCCCCGCCGGCTTCGGCCGCGTCGAGGTGAGCCACATCGGTCTCAACGACAACGTGGTCGAGGGCCTCCGCGCCCTCGACATCCCCGCGTTCAGCGTGCAGTACCACCCCGAGGCCGCCGCCGGCCCGCACGACGCCAACTACCTGTTCGACCGCTTCCGCGACATGGTTATCGCCACCCAGGAGAAGAAGAATGCCTAAGCGCGACGACATCCACTCCGTCCTCGTCATCGGCTCCGGCCCGATCGTCATCGGTCAGGCCTGCGAGTTCGACTACTCCGGCACCCAGGCGTGCCGCGTGCTCCGCGAAGAGGGGGTGCGCGTCATCCTCGTCAACTCCAACCCGGCGACGATCATGACCGACCCCGACTTCGCCGACGCGACCTACATCGAGCCGATCACCCCCGAGGTGATCGAGACGATCATCGCCAAAGAGAAGCCGGATGCCATCCTCCCCACCCTGGGTGGACAGACGGCGCTGAACGCGGCGATCGCGCTGCACAAGCTCGGCATCCTCGAGAAGTACGACGTCGAGCTCATCGGCGCCGACTTCGAGGCGATCAACAAGGGCGAGGACCGCCAGATCTTCAAGGAGCTCGTGCTCGAGGCGGGCGCCGATGTCGCGGCATCCGTCATCTGCCACTCGATGGACGAACTGATCGCCGGCGCCGAGAAGCTGGGGTACCCGCTGGTGGTCCGACCCAGCTTCACCATGGGCGGCCTCGGCTCGGGCTTCGCCTACGACGAGAACGACCTCCGCCGCATCGGCGGCGCGGGCCTGCACGACTCTCCCACCAGCGAGGTGCTGCTCGAGGAGTCGATCCTCGGGTGGAAGGAGTACGAGCTCGAGCTCATGCGCGACACCGCCGACAACACGGTGGTCGTCTGCTCGATCGAGAACGTCGACCCGGTCGGCGTGCACACGGGGGACTCGATCACCGTGGCCCCGGCGCTGACGCTCACCGACCGCGAGTACCAGAAGCTCCGCGACATCGGCATCGACATCATCCGTGCCGTGGGCGTCGACACCGGCGGCTGCAACATCCAGTTCGCGGTCGACCCCGCGACCGGCCGCATCATCGTCATCGAGATGAACCCGCGCGTCTCGCGCTCCTCCGCCCTGGCGTCCAAGGCCACGGGCTTCCCGATCGCCAAGATCGCCGCCAAGCTCGCGATCGGCTACCGCCTCGACGAGATCCCCAACGACATCACCAAGGTGACCCCGGCGAGCTTCGAGCCCACGCTCGACTACGTCGTGGTCAAGGTGCCGCGGTTCAACTTCGAGAAGTTCCCCGCCGCCGACACCACGCTGACCACGACCATGAAGTCGGTCGGCGAGGCCATGGCGATCGGCCGCAACTACACGACCGCCCTGCAGAAGGCGCTCCGCTCGCTCGAGAAGCGCGGATCGAGCTTCCACTGGGGCGAGGAGTCGCGTTCGGTCGACGAGCTGCTCGAGGTGTCGAAGAAGCCGACCGACGGCCGCATCGTCGTGCTGCAGCAGGCGCTGCGCCTGGGCGCGACCGCCCAGCAGGCGTTCGACGCGACGGCGATCGACCCGTGGTTCATCGACCAGATCGTGCTCATCAACGAGGTCGCCGGCTTCATCGCGCAGGCCGAGACCCTCGACGCCGACACCCTCCGTCTCGCGAAGGACCACGGCTTCAGCGACGTGCAGATCGCCCAGATCCGCGGTCTCGACGAGGCCGAGGTGCGCGGCATCCGGTATTCCCTCGACGTGCGCCCGGTCTACAAGACGGTCGACACCTGCGCGGGGGAGTTCCCGGCGCTCACGCCGTACCACTACTCCAGCTACGACGTCGAGACCGAGGTCACGCCCTCGGACCGCACGAAGGTCGTCATCATCGGCTCGGGTCCGAACCGCATCGGCCAGGGCGTCGAGTTCGACTACTCGTGCGTGCACGCGTCGTTCGCGCTGTCGGATGCCGGGTACGAGACCGTCATGGTCAACTGCAACCCCGAGACCGTCTCGACCGACTACGACACCAGCGACCGCCTGTACTTCGAGCCGCTGACGCTCGAGGACGTGCTCGAGGTGCTGCACGCCGAGGCGCAGTCGGGCACGATCCTCGGTGTCGTCTGCCAGCTGGGCGGCCAGACGCCGCTGGGCCTGGCGAAGGGCATCGAGGCCGCCGGCTACACGATCCTGGGCACCAGCCCCGAGGCGATCGACCTCGCCGAGGAGCGCGAGCTGTTCTCGCGTCTGCTCGATGAGGCGGGTCTCGTGGCGCCCCGCAGCGGCACCGCGATCGACGTCGACGGCGCCGTGGCGATCGCCGAGGAGATCGGCTACCCCGTGCTCGTGCGCCCGAGCTTCGTGCTCGGCGGCCGCGGCATGGAGATCGTCTACTCGACCGACGCCCTGCGCGACTACTTCGTGCGCGTCGCCGACCAGGCGATCATCGGACCCGGCCTGCCGCTGCTGGTCGACCGCTTCCTCGACGACGCGATCGAGCTCGACGTCGACGCCCTGTACGACGGCACCGACCTGTACATCGGCGGCGTCATGGAGCACCTCGAAGAAGCCGGCATCCACTCCGGTGACTCCTCGTGCACCCTTCCGCCGGTGAGCCTCGGCCCCACCGAGGTCGACCGCGTGCGCGTGGCCACCCTCGCGATCGCGAAGGGCGTCGGCGTCCGGGGTCTGCTCAACGTGCAGTTCGCGATCTCGGCCGGCGTGCTCTACGTGATCGAGGCCAACCCCCGCGCCAGCCGCACCGTGCCGTTCGTGTCGAAGGCCCTCGGCATCCCGCTCGCGAAGGCCGCCAGCCGCATCATGGTCGGCGACACCATCGCCGAGCTCATCGCCGAGGGGCTGCTGCCCGAGGGCGACGGTTCCCGCGTGCCGCTCGACGCACCCGTCGCCGTGAAAGAGGCCGTGCTGCCGTTCAAGCGGTTCCGCACCGCCGACGGTCACACCGTCGACTCGGTGCTCGGACCCGAGATGCGCTCGACCGGTGAGGTCATGGGCATCGACCGCGACTTCCCGACGGCGTTCGCGAAGTCGCAGGAGGCCGCCTACGGCGGCATGCCCACCTCGGGCACCGTGTTCATCTCGGTCGCCGACGCCGACAAGCGCGCCGTCATCCTGCCGGCCCACCGTCTGCAGGAGCTCGGCTTCGAGCTGATGGCCACCGAGGGCACGGCCGAGATCCTGGCCCGCAACGGCATCAAGGTGCAGGTCGTCGAGAAGTACTCCGAGACGCAGGGGTCGGGTCAGCAGAACGTCGTCGACCTCATCAACGCGGGCGAGATCGACATGATCGTCAACACGCCCAGCGGCGGCACGGCCCGCGCCGACGGTTACGAGATCCGCGCGGCGGCCGTGGCCGCCGACAAGGCACTGTTCACCACGATGGCCGTCCTGGGTGCCGCCGTGAGCGCCCTCGGCGCCATGAAGGACGGCTTCGAGGTGCGGAGCCTGCAGGAGTACGCCATCGATCGCGCGGGGCGTCTGTGAGCGAAACGTTCGGCCAGCGGCTCAGCGCCGCCCTCGACACCCACGGCGCCCTGTGCGTCGGCATCGACCCCCACGCCGCACTCCTGTCGGCGTGGGGGCTGGATGCCACGGCCCAGGGCGCCCGGGAGTTCGGTCTGCGGGTGGTCGAGGCCGCCGTCGGCCGGGTCGGGGTGGTCAAGCCGCAGGTGGCGTTCTTCGAGCGGTACGGCTCGAAGGGCTTCGCCGCGCTCGAAGACGTGATGGCCGCAGCCCGCGCGGCGGGTCTGCTGGTGATCGCCGACGCCAAGCGCGGCGACATCGGCACGACGATGGAGGGCTACGCCCACGCCTGGCTCGAGCCCGGCTCGCCGCTCGAAGCCGACGCCGTGACCCTGACGCCGTACCTGGGCGCCGATTCGCTGCGCGCCACGCTCTCGCTCGCGGTGCATCACCGCAAGGGCGCCTTCGTCCTCACCGCGACGAGCAACCCCGAGGCACGGGCCGTGCAGAGCGCGATCGTCGACGACGCCCTCGCCGTCGGCGACCACGAGCACGTCGCCGCGCGCGTCGCGCACGACATCAACGAGGCCAACCTCGGAGCGCCCGGAGCCCTGGGCCCGATCGGCGTGGTGGTGGGCGCCACGGTCGACCGCGCCGCCTTCGGCCTCGGCGACGTGGCGCTCGCGGGCATGCCGATCCTCGCTCCCGGCTTCGGCGCGCAGGGTGCCGAGCCCGCCGACCTGGGCCGCCTCTTCGGCTACGTCGCGAAGGCGGTCGTGGCCAACGAGAGCCGGAGCATCCTCGCGGTCGGACCCGATCGTCTGGCCGCCCGCATCGACCAGCGCGCCGCGCTCTACCGGGAGACCCTGCATGGCTGAGACCCGTCGCCCGCCCGAGGTCGACCGCGCCGCCGCCTCGCGCCGCGCCGTCGAGGCGCGTCGCGAGCGCGCCGCGCTCAAGCGCGACGTGTCGACGCGCGTGATCTCGCCGCAGGAGCTCCTGCGGCGGGGACTCGCCGACCCGCTGTCGGCGGCCGGGGCCATGCGCGTCACCGAGTTCCTCACCGCCATCCCCGCGATCGGCGAGAGCAAGCGCGACCGCATCCTCGCCTCGCTCGGCATCTCGCCGGTCAAGCGCCTGGGGGGCCTCGGCACCCGGCAGCGCGACGCGTTGCGCGCCTTCCTCGACGGCCGGTGGCCCGAGCCCGGGCCGCGTGACGGACGCAGCCGCCTCATCGTGCTGGCCGGTCCCACCGCGGTCGGCAAGGGGACGGTGGCGGCGCACATCAAGGAGCACTACCCCGAGATCCACCTCTCGGTCTCGGCGACGACGCGCGCGCCCCGTCCCGGCGAGGTCGAGGGCGAGCACTACTACTTCGTCGACGACGCCGAGTTCGATCGCCTGGTCGCCACCGGTGCGCTGCTGGAGTGGGCGGTCGTGCACAACAAGAACCGGTACGGCACGCCCCGCGAGCCCATCGAGCGGGTGCTCGCCGACGGCGGCACCGCCCTGCTCGAGATCGACCTGCAGGGCGCGCGCCAGGTGCGGGCGGCCGATCCCTCGGCGACCCTGGTGTTCCTGCTCCCGCCCAGCTGGGACGAACTCGTCCAACGCCTGGTCGGACGCGGAACCGAAGACGCCGAGGAGCGCGCCCGACGCCTGCGCACCGCCCGCGTGGAGCTCGCGGCCCAGAACGAGTTCGACTACCGCGTCGTGAACGAGGACGTCGCGTCGGCCGCCGCCGACGTCGTCGCCCTGGCCGCCGCGCAGCACTGACGCGTCGCCGACGCGCCGCGGTGTGGTTCAGCCGGGCTCGGGTTGGCTCGGCGCGCGGGCTGGCTCGGGGCGCGGGCCGGCTCGGGGCGCGGGCCGGTTGGGGGCGCGGGCCGGTTGGGGGCGCGGGCCGGTTTGGGGCACGAATGGTGCAACGGGGCGGACACGGTGCGCCCCGGTGCACCGAACACGCCCCGATGTCGCGCCTTCGGCGTGGCCGACACTGCCGTGGCTGCCCCGCCGGGCGCCGCGGCACACGCCGCGGCGGGCCCTCGGCACAGTCCGAGCCCGCGTCGGCTAGAATACGAGGATGCTTCGGCGCTTCCGGCGCCGCATCCACCCCATCCCGCCGAACCAGGAGGTTCCCCATGGCCGGACGTGACAAGGGCATCATCGACCCGCCCATCGACGCACTGCTCGACAAGGTCGACTCGAAGTACCAGCTGGTCATCTACGCGTCCAAGCGTGCGCGTCAGATCAACGACTACTACTCCGACCTGCACGAGGGCAACCTCTTCGACAACGTCGGGCCGCTCGTCGACTCGACCGTCGAAGACAAGCCGCTGACGATCGCGCTGCACGAGATCCACGAAGACAAGCTGCGTCTGCGCGCTGCGGAGTAATCTCCCGGCGAGACCCGCTCACACGTGAACTGTTCACAGATGTGACGATGCCCCGGACGGCCGTGCGCCGCCCGGGGCATACTTGTGCCCGTCCCCACCTCGCTACCCTCCCGGAGTCGCCTTGACCGACCTGCGCCTGTTCACGTCCGAGTCCGTCACCGAAGGACACCCCGACAAGATCTGCGACCAGATCTCCGACAGCATCCTCGACGCCATCCTCACCGACGACCCCACCGGTCGCGTCGCCGTCGAGACCCTCGTCACGACCGGTCTCGTGCACGTGGCCGGCGAGGTGTCGACCAGCGCCTACGTCGAGATCCCGGCGATCGTGCGCGACGTGGTCAACCGCATCGGCTACACCTCCAGCGACACGGGCTTCGACGGCGAATCGTGCGGCGTCTCGATCTCGATCGGCGCACAGTCGTCCGACATCGCCGCGGGCGTCAACAAGGCGTTCGAGCAGCGCGAGCGGGGCTCGGTCGATCCCCGCGATCTGCAGGGCGCGGGCGACCAGGGCATCATGTTCGGCTTCGCGACGAACGAGACCCCGCAGCTCATGCCGATGGCGATCTGGACCGCCCATCGCATCGCCGAGCGCCTGGCATCCGTCCGCAAAGACGGCACGCTCCCGTTCCTGCGCCCCGACGGCAAGACGCAGGTCACGCTCGGCTACGAGGGCCTGGTTCCACGCACCGTCGACTCCGTCGTGCTGTCGACGCAGCACCACCCCGACATCTCGCAAGAAGACCTGCGCGCCGAGGTACAGGCCGCTGTCATCGACCCCGTGCTGGCCGAGACGGGTCTCGAGCTGCTCGACGTCAAGTACTACATCAACCCGGCCGGCCCGTTCGTCATCGGCGGCCCCAAGGGCGACGCCGGTCTCACCGGTCGCAAGATCATCATCGACACCTACGGCGGGGCCTCCCGTCACGGCGGCGGCGCTTTCAGCGGAAAAGACCCGTCGAAGGTCGACCGCTCGGCCGCCTACGCCATGCGATGGGTGGCGAAGAACGCCGTCGCCGCGGGCCTCGCCGACCGCCTCGAGGTGCAGGTGGCCTACGCCATCGGCAAGGCCAATCCCGTCGGGTTGTACGTGGAGTCGTTCGGAACGGCGCACGTGGCCGACGACGTGATCGTGCGCGCGATCCGCGAGGTGTTCGACCTGCGCCCCAAGGCCATCGTCGACCAGCTCGATCTGCTGCGCCCGATCTACGCGCAGACCGCGACCTACGGCCACTTCGGCCGCGAACTGCCCGACTTCACCTGGGAGCGCACCGACCGCGTCGACGAGCTGCGCGCCGCCTCCGGGATCTGAGCGTGCAGCACGGCCGCGGGCCACGCGGCTCCGTCGGCGTTGCGCGTCTCGGGGTTGCGGGCATCGGTGTCGCGGGTCTTGGCGGCGCGCGAGTCGGCGAGGCGGGCGCCAGCATGGTCGGCGTTCCGGGCGTCGGCATTGCGGGTCTCGGCAGCACGCACGTCGGCGCCGCGGGCCTCTGCACCGCGGGCCTGGGCACCGCGGGCGTCGGCAGCGCGCATGATCGCGCCCGCGGGAGTAGCTCGTGAGCGAGCGCCGCGTGGCGCGCGTGCAGCTCGAGTCGCCCGTGCCGCAGCTCGATCGCCTGTTCGACTACGCCGTGCCGCACCCGCTCGTCGGCGACGTCGCACCGGGAGTGCGGGTGAAGGTGCCGTTGCGCTCGGCCGGTCGCATGATGGACGCCTTCGTCGTCGAGGTCGTGGCCGATGACGGCAGCGAGCGTCCCCTGTCGTCTATCGAGACGGTCGTCTCGCCGATGCCGGTGCTGCCCGAGCGGCTGTACACGCTCGCGCGGCGAGTCGCCGACCGCGCGGCGGGATCGGTGAGCGACGTGCTGCGCCTGGCCGTCCCCAAGCGCATGGTGCGCGCCGAGAAGGCCTGGGCGGCCGCCCCCGCCCCCGAACCGCCCGAGGTCGTTCCCGCCGCCCTCGAGCGCGCCCATCAGCTGCTCGCCCCCTACGCCGACCTCGCCGCGGCGATCGACGGCGGCGAGCGCATCGCCGTCGATGCCCCTCCGCATCCGAGTGCCGACCTGCCGCGCGGCGCGTGGGCGGATCTTCTGGCCGCCGCCGCCGTGCACACGTTGGCGCGGGGACGCAGCGCCGTGCTCGTCGTTCCCGACTACCGCGATCAGGCGCAGCTGCTGGCGGCTCTGGCCGAGCTGGTGACCCCGGATGCCATCGTGCGCGACGATTCCGATCAGTCCGGCCCCGCCCGCTACGCGCAGTATCTGCGTGCCCTCGCCCCGGTGCCGTGCATCGTGGTGGGTCGTCGATCGGGTGTGTACACCCCGGCGCACGACACGGGTCTCGTGGCCATCTGGGACGACGGTGACTCCCTGCTCGCCGAGCCCCTGGCCCCGGGTGTGCACGCGCGCGACGCCGCCCTGGTGCGGCAGGAGCTCGAGGGTTCCGCCCTGCTGTTCGCCGGGCACACCCGGACGACCGACGTGCAGCGCCTGGTCGAGGTGGGGTACGTCCGTGAGATCGTGCAGACCCGTCGCCCCAGCCCGCGCATCGTGCTCAGCGCCACCCGCGAGGGCGAGCAGCGCATGTCGCGCGTCCCGTCGTCGGCGTTCGCGGCGGCCCGTGAGGCGCTGAAGAGCGGTCCCGTGCTCGTGCAGGTCGCACGTCCCGGGTACGCGCCGTCGCTCGTCTGCGCCGACTGCCGTCGCCCGGCCCGCTGCGCGCACTGCGCGGGGCCCTTGCGTGCCGCGCGGCCGGGGGCGACCCCGGTGTGCTCCTGGTGCGGGCGCAGTGCCCACGCCTGGACGTGCGGGCACTGCGGGTCGGCCAAGCTGCGCATGGCGTCGTCGGGCAGCGAGCGCACCGCCGACGAGCTCGGTCGTGCGTTCCCGAACACGCGGGTGATCGTCGCCGACGGTGCGCATCCGGTGGCCGAGGTCGACGACCAGCCCGCCCTGATCATCGCCACTCGCGGGGCCGAGCCCCTGGCGCGCAAGGGCTACCGCGCCGTCATCCTGCTCGACGGTGACCGCATGCTGCAGAGCGAGGCCCTACGCATCGCCGAGAGCTGCCTGCGCTGGTGGTCGAACGCCGCCGCCCTCGCCGCCCCGGGCGCTCCGGTGCATCTGGTCGGGGTCGCCGGACCCGTCGCCCGGGCGCTGGCGACCTGGACTCAGCCGGCCTACGCGCGCGGCGAGCTCATCGACCGTGCACCGCTGCGCATGCCGCCCGCCGTGCGGGTGGCCAGCGTCGACGGGCGCACCCGCAGCGTCGACGCGCTGCTGGGGTCACTGCGCGAGACGGTGCCCGAGCTCGACCCGCTCGCCATCCTGGGCCCGGTCGACACCTCCGAGACCCCCGACGTCGCCACCTCCCGGGCGCTGGTGCGCTTCGACTACGCACAGGGACGCGCGGTGGCCGAGGCCCTGCGGGCCGGAGTGATCGCCGACGCTCTGCGCGCGCGCAAGTCGCGGAAGAATCGCGGTCCCCAGCCGCGCAGTACGCTCAGAGTTCGTCTCGACATCCCCGAGCCCGATCTGTGAGCGTGCGGCGATCCCGACCACCCGCTCCGCACAGCCCGCTTCGAACCGTCTGAGGAGAACCATGCGCCTCGTCTTCGCCGGCACCCCCGCCGTCGCCGTCCCCTCGCTCCGTGCCCTGGCATCCGGTCCGCACGAGATCGCCGCCGTCGTCACGCGCAGTGATGCACCCTGGGGCCGCAGGCGCGTGCTCACGCCCTCGCCGGTGGCGCAGGCCGCCGACGGGCTGGGCCTGCCGGTGATCAAGGCCGACCGCCTCGACGCCGACGTCACCGCCCGCATCGCCGCGCTCGAGCCGCAGCTCGGCGTGATCGTCGCCTACGGCGGGCTCGTGCGCGAACCGCTGCTGTCGACGCCCTCGCACGGGTGGATCAACCTGCACTTCTCCCTGCTGCCGCGCTGGCGCGGCGCCGCCCCCGTGCAGCGGGCGCTCATCGCGGGCGACGCGGTGACCGGGGCCAGCGTCTTCCAGCTGGTCGCCGCTCTCGACGCGGGCGACGTGTTCGCCGAGGAGCGCTATGCCGTTCCCTCCGGTGCGACGTCGTCCGAGGTGCTCGACGCCCTCGCCGAGCTCGGCTCGCCCCTGCTGGCCCGCGTGGTCGACGACATCGCCGCCGGAACGGCCGTCGCCACCCCGCAGGCGGGTGAGGCGACCGTCGCGCCCAAACTCGTGCTCGCCGACGGTGCGCTCGATCTCACCCGCGACGCCGAGGCCCTCCTGCACCAGATCGCCGGGGTCACGCCCGAGCCCGGCGCCCACACCACGCTCGACGGCGCCCGGTTCAAGGTGCTGCGGGCGACCCCCTCCGACGCGCCGCCGCTGCCGCCCGGGAGGGTCGCGGCATCCGGAAGAGACGTCATCGTCGGCACCGGCACGACGCCCCTGCGCCTCGAGAGCGTGCAACCCGCCGGTAAGGGCGCCATGGACGCGGGGGCCTGGTTCCGTGGTCTGCGCACGAGCGATCCGGCGCTGGGCGCATGATCGTGCAGGGAGCGCGCTCGGTCGCGTACGACGTCCTGCGTGCGGTCTCGGGTGACGAGGCCTACGCCAACCTGCTGCTCCCGCACGCGATCGTGCGGGCGAAACTCGACGCGAAAGACGCCGGTCTGGCCACCGAGCTCACGTACGGCACCCTGCGCCGTCGTGGCACGTACGACGCGATCATCGCCGCCGCCGCCGACCGGACGATCGACCGCATCGACCCGGCGGTGCTCGACGCCCTGCGGCTCGGCGTGCACCAGTTGCTGTCGACCCGCGTGGCCTCGCACGCCGCGGTCAACGAGTCCGTCGAGCTGGCGCGTCGCCACGGCGGTGGCAAGGGCGCCGCGGGCTTCGCGAACGCGGTGCTGCGCCGAGTCTCGCGCGACACCCCCGGCCAGTGGATGGACCGCATCGCCGCCGACGCCCGCAGCGACGACGAGCGCCTCGGGCTGACGACCTCACACCCGGTGTGGATCGTGCGGGCGCTCCGCCGCGCCCTGACCGCCGAGGGCCGGGCCGACGAGCTCGACGCACTGCTCGCGGCCGACAATGTCGCCCCGCGGGTCGCGATGGTCGCCCTCCCCGGCCTCGCCGAGGTTCCCGGCGACGCCACCCACACGCCGTACGCCCCCACGGCGTTCCTCACGCGCGGCGGAGACCCCGAGGCGCTCATCCGTTCTTCCGGTGGCCGCATCCGTGTGCAAGACGAGGGATCCCAGCTCGCGGCCCTCGCCCTCAGCCGCGCGTTCCCCGTGCGCGAGGGAGAGCGCTGGCTCGACCTGTGTGCGGGTCCCGGCGGCAAGACCGCCCTGCTCGGTGCCGAGGCCCTCGCCCACGGTGCGCACCTCGACGCCAACGAGATCGCCCCGGCGCGCGCGGGGCTCGTGCGCCAGGCCGTGGCATCCGTCCCCCTCGACATCGAGGTGAGCGAAGAAGACGGTCGCGAACGCGCGACCCGCACGCCGGGGGAGTACGACCGCATCCTCGTCGATGCCCCGTGCACGGGGATCGGGGCGTTGCGACGCCGACCCGAGGCGCGGTGGCGCAAGACTCCGAGCGACGTTCCCGACCTCACCGCTCTGCAGCACGACCTCGTGCTCGCGGCCTTCGAGGCGCTGAAGCCCGGGGGAGTCGTCGCCTACGTCACGTGCTCGCCGCACCTCGCCGAGACCGCGGGCGTCGTGGCCGAGGTCAAGCGCGCCCTGGGCGATGCGGTGGAGGAGCTCGATGCCCGCGCCGTCGTGCGCGACATCGTCGGTGAGCCCATCGATCTGCCCGACCAGGCCGACGGTTCGCTCCGCGCCCAGCTGTGGCCCCACCGCCACGGCACGGATGCCATGTCGATTGCCCTCCTGCGCAAGCGCTGAGACACTCACCACGCGTGAGTCGCCACGATTTGTCGCTCCCACGCCGCCTGCGGCGACACATCGTGGCACCTCACGCATCCCTGCACCGGGGTCCGCCGACCGACGCGCCCATAATGGTCGAGTGCCTACCGACGCCCCGCGCATCAACCCGAGCATCCTCGCCGCCGACTTCGTGAACATGGAGGCCGAGCTCGCACGCATCGCGGGCGCCGACTTCGTGCACGTCGACGTGATGGACAACCACTTCGTGCCGAACCTCACGTTCGGGCCGCAGATGGTGGGCCGCATCCAGCAGACGAGCCCGGTGCCCCTCGACGTGCACCTCATGATCGACGACCCCGACCGCTGGGCTCCCGCCTACGCCGAGCTGGGTGCAGCGTCGGTCACCTTCCACCTCGAGGCCGCGGCGTCACCCGTGGCTCTGGCCCGGCAGTTGCGCGCGATGGGCGCGCGCGCCGGAGTGGCGGTGAAGCCCGGCACCCCCGTCGAGAACCTGTTCGACGTGCTGAACGAGTTCGACCAGATCCTCGTGATGACCGTCGAACCGGGTTTCGGGGGGCAGTCGTTCATGCCCGAGACGATGCCCAAGCTCCGCTCACTCGCCGACGAGGCGAAGCGTCGCGGCTCGGCCGTCTGGCTGCAGGTCGACGGCGGCATCGGCGAATCGACGATCGCCCAGGCCGCCGAGGCCGGGGCCGACACCTTCGTCGCCGGATCCGCCGTCTTCGGCGCCGACGACCCCGACCGCGCCATCCAGTCCCTCCGCGCCTCCGCCGCCCGCCACCACCACTGAGCCGCGCCCGCGCCACCGCCCGGCGCCGCGTCTGGCCCCATCGGGTGTCGCCCTCACGCATAAACGCTGATCCTGCGCATAAACGCGCTGCCGTACCGTTTACGCGCAGGATCAGCGTTTATGCGAGGTGACGGGGGCACCCGGATGCCGTCACCGGGGCCGCATGGGCGCTGACGGCCTTTCCGCGGCGCGTCGCCCCGCCCGCCGCGGGCGCCACCCACCCCGCCGCACCCGCAGCCGGCACCGCCGCCGCCGCCGCCCGCCGACCCCGCCGCACCCGCCGCGCACCCCTGCGGGCATCCCCACCCCCGCCGACCCGATACCCTGGAACCGTGAAGACCTTCGACGACCTGTTCGCGGAACTCAGCGCCAAGGCCGTCGAGCGACCCGAGGGGTCCGGCACCGTCGCTCAGCTCGACGCGGGCGTGCACGCCATCGGCAAGAAGATCGTCGAAGAGGCCGCCGAGGTATGGATGGCCGCCGAGTACGAGTCCGACGCCGCCGCCGCCGAAGAGATCTCGCAGCTCCTCTACCACCTCCAGACGCTCATGCTGGCCAAGGGCTTGTCGCTCGAAGACGTCTACCGACATCTCTGAGCCCCGCTCCTCCTCCCACAGCTCGCCCCACACGAAAGCCCCCGTCATGCTGCGAATCGCCGTGCCGAACAAGGGGTCGCTCGCCGAAACCGCCGCCGAGATGCTCTCGGAGGCCGGGTACACCGGACGACGCGATTCCAAAGACCTCTACACCGTCGACCCCGTCAACGAGGTCGAGTTCTTCTACCTCCGCCCCCGTGACATCGCGACCTACGTCGGCTCCGGTGCGCTCGACGTCGGCATCACCGGCCGCGACCTGCTGCTGGATGCGCGCATGCCCGGCGCCCGCGAGGTCGAGTCGCTCGGCTTCGCCGGTTCCACGTTCCGTTTCGCCGGTCGCCCCGGACGTTTCACCGAGATCGCCGACCTCGAGGGGCTCCGCGTCGCCACCGCCTACCCGGGCCTCGTCGATGCGTTCCTCGACGAGCGCGGCATCGCCGTCGACATCGTTCCGCTCGACGGCGCGGTCGAGTCCGCCGTGCAGCTCGGAGTGGCGGATGCCGTGGCCGACGTCGTCTCCACCGGCACGACACTCCGTCAGGCGGGGCTCGAGATCTTCGGGCCCGTGCTGCTGCAGTCCGACGCCGTGCTGATCGCCGGTCCCGAAGAGGCCCCTGGCACCGAGACGCTGCTGCGGCGCCTGCGCGGCGTGCTCGCGGCCCGCAAGTACGTGCTGATCGACTACGACCTGCCGGCGGCGCTCGTCGAGCAGGCCGTCGCCGTGGCCCCGGGCCTGGAGTCGCCGACGATCTCGCCGTTGCGCGACCCCGAGTGGGTGGCCGTGCGGGTGATGAGCCCGCGCCGCGACGTGAACCAGGTCATGGACGCGCTGTACGCGATCGGCGCCCGCGCGATCCTCGTCACCGAGATCCTCGCCGCGAGGCTCTGATGACCCTCGCGCGTCGCGTCATCCCGTGCCTCGACGTCGCGGGCGGCCGCGTCGTGAAGGGCGTCAACTTCCTCGACCTGCGCGACATGGGCGACCCCGTCGAACTCGCGAAGCTCTACTTCGACCAGGGCGCCGACGAGGTCACGTTCCTCGACGTCACCGCCACGGTCGACGAGCGCTCGACGACCTACGACGTCGTCCGCCGCACCGCCGAGCAGGTGTTCATCCCCCTCACCGTCGGCGGGGGAGTGCGCTCTGCCGACGATGTCGCCCGGCTGCTGTCGGTCGGCGCCGACAAGATCGGCGTGAACTCCGCCGCGATCGCGCGCCCCGCCCTCATCGACGAGATCGCCGACCGCTTCGGCGCTCAGGTGATCGTGCTCTCGCTCGACGTCAAGCGGGCGGCATCCACCCCCTCGGGTTTCGTCGTGACCACCCACGGTGGGCGCACCGAGACGACCCTCGACGCCCTGGAGTGGGCACGCGAGGCCGTCGAACGCGGGGCCGGCGAGCTGTTGGTCAACTCGATCGACGCCGACGGCACGAAACAGGGCTTCGACCTCGAACTCGTCCGCCTGATGCGTCAGGTGGCCGCCGTGCCCGTCATCGCCTCGGGCGGCGCGGGAGCACTGGAGCACTTCGCCCCGGCGGTGCAGGCCGGTGCAGACGCCGTGCTCGCGGCATCCGTCTTCCACTCCGGTCAGCTGACCGTGGGTCAGGTCAAAGACGCGATGGCGTCCGAGGGGATCGAGGTGCGCCGGTGAGCGTCGACCGCGTGAAGTACGACGCCGACGGACTCGTCGCCGCCGTCATCCAGCAGTTCGACTCGCGCGAGGTGCTGATGGTCGGGTGGATGGATGCCGAGGCCCTCAGCCGTACGCTGACCACCGGCCGGGTGACCTTCTGGTCTCGCTCGCGTCAGGAGTATTGGCGCAAGGGCGACACGTCGGGCCACATCCAGCTCGTGAAGGGGGCGCGCCTCGACTGCGACGGCGACACCCTGCTCATCGAGGTCGACCAGATCGGCGCCGCGTGCCACACGGGCGACCACACCTGCTTCGACGCCGACGACCTGCAGCCGGTCGTGGGGGAACGGTGATGCGTCGCGCCCGATCGATGTCGGTGCTCGCGATGCTGCTGGCGGGAGCCATCGGCGTCATCTCCTCGACGCAGACGTGGATCGATGTCACCCTCGACGACGGCGCGCAGCAGACGCTCGCGGTGCCCGGCGCCGAGGCGCTCCCGGTGCTCACCCCGCTGAGCCTCGCCGCCCTCGCGCTGGGAGCGGCTCTCTCGATCGTCGGCCCCGTCCTGCGCTACGTCTTCGGTGCCCTGGGTCTCGCGATCGCCGCGCTCGTCGGGTTCGGCACCGTTCAGATCCTCGTGGCCACGCCCGTCTCGGCGACCGCCGCCACGGTCACCGACGCCACCGGCATCTCGGGAACGGATGCCGTGGCCGCGCTCGTGTCGAACCTGTCGCTCACCCCGTGGCCCGCGGTGACGCTGCTCGCACAGGTCGTGCTGGCCGCTGCCGCCGTGTTCACCCTCGTCACCGCGCGCGGCTGGACGTCGGGCGCGAGCCGTAAGTACCGCACCGCCACCGAGGCGGGCGCCGACAGCGGCCGCCCCCACGACGCGATCGACTCGTGGGACGATCTGTCGCGCGGCGACGACCCCACGGCCTGATCCGTCGCGCGGCGGCCGGGTCGAGACCGACCTCGCGACATCGAGACGTCGGGACCGGGGAGACGCTCGCGCTTCGATAGACTTGGTCCACGCTTTCCCCCGCGCCCGCGCGCGACTGTAAGGAGCCCCATGAGCAACCCCATCGGCGATCCCGGCCACGGACACTCGCCCGCCGCCTGGACGGCCGTGATCATCATGCTCGCCGCCTTCGCGTTCGGCACGCTGTTCTTCTGGCTCGACTTGCCCGTGCTCGTGTGGGCCTCGGTGGGTCTGCTCGTCGTCGGCGCCATCGTGGGCTGGGCCATGTCCAAGGCCGGCTACGGCGCGAACGGCGCGAAGTCCAACCCGAAGGCGCACTGACCGTGCTGGCCGATCTCACGGCCGGGGCAGTCGAAGACGCGCAGAAGCGCGAAAGCACGCGCTCTCTGTCGTCGGTCGAGCACGACGCGCTCGCGCAGTCACCGGCGCGTGACGCACTGGCGCTGCTGGCCCCCGCCGACCGGGTGAAGATCATCGCCGAGGTCAAGCGCGCGAGTCCCTCGCGCGGCGATCTCGCCGACATCCCCGACCCCGCGCTCCAGGCCCGACTGTACGAGCAGGGTGGCGCCTCAGCGATCTCCGTGCTCACCGAGGGCCGCAAGTTCAAGGGAAGCCTCGCCGACCTCGAAGCCGTCCGCGCGGCGGTCGACGTGCCGGTCCTGCGCAAAGACTTCATCGCCACGCCGTACCAGGTGCTCGAGGCCCGCGCATCAGGCGCCGACCTGGTGCTGCTGATCGTCGCCGCGCTCGACCAGAAGACGCTGGGTGAGCTGTACACGCTCACGAACGAGCTCGGGATGACCGCCCTCGTCGAGACGCACTCGGCCGACGAGCTGGAGCGCGCCGCCGACATCGGAGCCAGGCTCATCGGCGTCAACGCCCGCAACCTCTCGACCTTCGAGCTCGACCGCGACCTGTTCGGCTCCCTCGCCGATCGCTTCCCGGCCGACGCGACCAAGATCGCCGAATCGGCCGTGCTCACCCCCGCCGATGTGGCCCACTACCGCGCCGCGGGTGCGGACGTCGTGCTCGTGGGCGAGGCCCTCGTCACCGGCGACCCCGTCGCCACGCTCCGCGCGTTCCTCCAGGAGACCTCATGACCACCGTGCGCGATCAGAAGCTGCGCGATCAGAAGGGGCCGTTCTTCGGCGACTTCGGCGGCCGCTACATGCCCGAATCGCTCATCGCCGCGATCGACGAGCTCACCGCGGTCTACGAGTCGGCGATGGCCGACCCGGCCTTCCACACCGAGCTGACCGCGCTGCTGCACGACTACGCGGGCCGCCCCTCGGTTCTCACCGAGGTGCCGCGCTTCGCCGAGCACGCCGGCGGCGCGCGGATCTTCCTCAAGCGCGAAGACCTCAACCACACCGGCTCGCACAAGATCAACAACGTGCTCGGCCAGGCATTGCTGACCAAGCGCCTGGGCAAGACGCGCGTGATCGCCGAGACCGGCGCCGGCCAGCACGGCGTCGCCACCGCGACCGCCGCGGCCCTGTTCGGCCTCGAGTGCGTCGTGTACATGGGCGAAGTCGACACCGAGCGTCAGGCCTTGAACGTCGCACGCATGCGACTGCTCGGCGCCGAGGTCGTGCCCGTCACGACCGGATCGCGCACGCTGAAGGACGCCATCAACGAGGCGTACCGCGACTGGGTGGCCTCGGTCGAGACGACCAACTACATCTTCGGCACCGCCGCGGGCCCGCACCCGTTCCCCGCAATGGTGCGCGACTTCCAGAAGATCATCGGTGAAGAGACGCGAGCGGAGTTCCTCGAGCGCCTCGGCCGCCTCCCCGACGCCGTCTTCGCCTGCGTCGGCGGCGGTTCCAACGCGATCGGCATGTTCGACGCGTTCCTCGACGACGAGGGCGTCGCGCTCTACGGCGTCGAAGCCGCCGGTGACGGCGTCGACACGCCCAAGCACGCGGCATCCATCGGCCGGGGCCGCCCCGGCGTGCTGCACGGCGCGCGCACCTACGTGCTACAGGACGAAGACGGGCAGACCACCGAGTCGCACTCGATCTCGGCGGGTCTCGACTACCCGGGCGTCGGCCCCGAGCACGCGTGGCTCGCCGACATCGGTCGGGCGCAGTACATCCCCGCCACCGACGACGAGGCCATGCAGGCCCTGCGTCTGCTGTCGCGCACCGAGGGCATCATCCCCGCCATCGAGTCGGCGCACGCCCTCGCCGGGGCGCTGCGCGTGGGGCGCGAGCTGGGCCCCGACGCCATCATCGCGATCAACCTCTCGGGGCGCGGCGACAAAGACATGGACACCGCCGCGCGCTACTTCGACCTGTACGACGCCGAGCACGCGACCGAGGGCCCCGAGGGCGGCGCGCAGACGCACGCCGCAGAGACCGTGTCCGCGGCCCCGGGTTCGCCCGTCGAGGTGACGCCGGCTCCGGATGCCGCGAGCGGTGCGGGAGTGGAGCTGTGACCTCTCGTGTCGCCGCGGCCATCGAGGCCGCCCACGCCGAGGGTCGGGGCGCCTTCGTCGGCTACCTGCCCGCGGGCTTCCCCGACGTCGCCAAGAGCATCGAGGCCGCTGTGGCGCTGGCCGAAGCCGGCGCCGACGTCATCGAGCTCGGCCCGCCCTACAGCGACCCCGTCATGGACGGCCTCGTCATTCAGGAGGCCACCCAGACGGCGCTGGCGAACGGGTTCCGCATGCGCGACCTGTTCACGATCATCCGCGAGGTCACCGCCCGCACCGACGTGCCGGTGCTGGTCATGACGTACTGGAACCTCGTCGAGCAGTACGGCGTCGACCGCTACGCCGACGACCTCGTCGGCGCCGGGGGAGCGGGGCTCATCACCCCCGACATCACCCCGGATGCCGCGGCCGAGTGGATCGCCGCGAGCGAGCGCACCGGCCTCGACCGGGTGTTCCTCGCCGCACCGACGTCGTCCGACGACCGCCTGAGAATGATCGTCGAGGCCTCCACCGGCTTCGTCTACACCGTCTCGACCATGGGGATCACGGGCGAGCGCACCCAGCTCGACGCCGCGGCCCGTGACCTGGTCGCGCGGCTCCGCGCGTTCGGCGCCACGCACGCGTGCGTCGGCATCGGCATCTCCAACGCCGCCCAGGTGGCGGGCGTGGTCGAGTACGCCGATGGCGCGATCGTGGGCACGGCCCTGGTCAAGGCGCTCCGCGACGGCGGCGTCGAAGGGTTGTCCACCCTTGCTCGCGAGCTGTCCGCGGGTGCCGTGCAGCGCGCTTAGACTCGTCAGCATGACGTTCGCCCTCTCGAGCGCCGCCTCCGGCGTGCTCGCAAGCATCCCGAGCCCGACGATCTCCTACGTCGACCTGGGTCCGCTCCGCATCCACTTCTATGCCCTGTGCATCGTCGCGGGAATCATCGTCGCGATCTTCCTCACGAACGCGCGCCTGACGCGTCGTGGCGCCGAGAAGTGGGTCGTCATCGACATCTGCCTGCTG
Source organism: Microbacterium sp. CFBP 8801 (assembly GCF_014839455.1). Taxonomy (NCBI): domain Bacteria; kingdom Bacillati; phylum Actinomycetota; class Actinomycetes; order Micrococcales; family Microbacteriaceae; genus Microbacterium; species Microbacterium sp. CFBP 8801. The sequence continues at coordinate 576,066 of NZ_JACYNU010000001.1, forward strand.
GCGGTTCCACTCGCGATCGTGGTCGCGCGCATCTATCACGTCGTCACGCACCCGGGCTTCTACTTCGGCCCGGGCTCCAACCCGTGGAACATCACCGAGCCGGGCTCCGTGTGGGCCATCTGGGAGGGCGGCATCGCCATCTACGGCGCACTGATCGGTGGCGCCATCGGCGCGTTCCTCGGCTGCAAGTGGACCGGTATCCGGTTCTGGACCTTCGCCGACGCACTCGCTCCCGGGCTCATCATCGCCCAGGCCATGGGCCGCTTCGGCAACTGGTTCAACCAGGAGCTCTTCGGTCAGCCCACCGACCTTCCCTGGGGCCTCGAAATCGCCGCGGGCAACACGGCCATCCCCGTCGGACTGCCAACCGGCACGCTTTTCCAGCCGACCTTCCTCTACGAAGTCATCTGGAACCTGCTCGGCGCCGCCGTCATCCTGTGGGCGGGAAAGCGCTTCACCCTGCAGTGGGGCAAGCAGTTCGCGATCTACCTCGTCTGGTACTCCGCGGGCCGCATCGTCTGGGAGTCCATCCGAATCGACCCCAGCGAGATCATCCTGGGCCTGCGCACGAACGTCTGGGCGGCCATCTTCGGCGTCGTCCTGGGCATCGTGATCTTCGCCGTGCAGTCGCGTCGTCACCTCGGTCTGGAGCCGTCGCCCTACGTCCCCGGTCGCGAGAGCAAGGCTCCCGGGGCTGTAGACTCAGGCGACCCCTCTGACTTCGTCGACGTGAGCGAGCCGCCCGCGACGAGCGACACCGTCGGCACCAGCGCCACAAGCAGCCCCGCCACGAACTAATTCTCCGGGCCGACGTCGTCCCATTCGAAGCATCAACGTGAGGACGGTTGATATGGCTTCCAGCCTGCGTTCCGACACCGTCGGAGGAACGTTCCCGGTCCGCCAGGGAATGTACGACCCGTCGTTCGAGAAAGACGCCTGTGGCCTCGCCATGGTCGCCACTCTCCGCGGCGTGGCCGGCCACGACATCATCGATCTGGCGCTGACGGCGCTGCGCAACCTCGAGCACCGCGGGGCCATCGGCTCCGACGCGGGCACGGGCGACGGTGCCGGCATCCTCACCCAGATGCCCGACGCCTTCCTGCGCGCTGTCGTCGACTTCGACCTGCCGCCGGTGGGGGAGTACGCCGCCGGCATGGTCTTCCTGCCGCTCGGCCACGACGAGCGCGCGGCGATGAAGGCGGGGATCGAAGAGATCGCCCGCCACGAGAACCTCGAGGTCCTCGGCTGGCGCGAGGTGCCCGTCGAGCACGAGAACCTCGGCAAGCTCGCCTACGAGGCCCGACCCGCCTTCGAGCAGCTGTTCATCGCGCGCCCGGCCGTCGGCGATCAGCCCGCCCTCTCGGGGATCGAGCTCGACCGCCGCGTGTACCGCCTGCGCAAGCGCGCACGCCACGAGATCGACGCGTACTTCGTGTCGCTGTCGAGCCGGACGCTCGGCTACAAGGGCATGGTCACGACCCTGCAGCTCGAGCCGTTCTACCCCGACCTGTCGGACGAGCGCTTCGTCTCGGAGCTCGCCGTCGTGCACTCGCGGTACTCCACCAACACCTTCCCGTCGTGGCCGCTCGCGCAGCCGCTGCGCATGCTCGCGCACAACGGCGAGATCAACACGGTCAAGGGCAACCGCAACTGGATGCGCGCGCGCCAGTCGCAGCTCGAGTCCGAGCTCATCGGCGACGTGCGTCCGCTGCTGCCGATCTGCACCGAGGGTGCCAGCGACTCGGCCTCGTTCGACGAGGTGCTCGAGCTGCTCACGCTCACCGGGCGCAGCCTCCCGCACGCGATCATGATGATGGTCCCCGAGGCGTATGAGAAGCAGGCCACGATCGACCCCGATCTGCGCGCCTTCTACGACTACCACTCCATGCAGATGGAGCCCTGGGACGGCCCCGCCGCCCTCATCTTCACCGACGGCACGGTCGTCGGCGCCACGCTCGACCGCAACGGGCTGCGCCCGGGTCGCTGGACCGAGACCACCGACGGCCTCGTCGTGATCGGTTCCGAGACCGGCGTGCTCGATTTCGCGCCCGAGCGCATCAAGCGTCGCGGCCGGCTGCAGCCCGGTCGCATGTTCCTCGTCGACACGGCCCAGCGCCGCATCGTCGAAGACGAAGAGATCAAAGCCGAGCTCGCGAGCCTGCAGCCGTGGGGCGAGTGGGTCGACAAGGGCCGCGTCAAGCTCAGCGAGCTGCCCGAGCGCGAGCACATCGTGCACCCGATCGCCTCGATCACCCGCCGCCAGCGCACCTTCGGCTACACCGAAGAAGAGGTGCGCATCCTGCTCACCCCCATGGGTCAGGGCGGCGCCGAGCCCCTCGGCGCCATGGGCAGCGACGCGCCCGTCGCCGTGCTGAGCGACCGTCCGCGCATGCTGTTCGACTACTTCTCGCAGCAGTTCGCGCAGGTCACCAACCCGCCGCTCGACTCGATCCGCGAAGAAGTCGTCACCTCGCTGTCGCTGGGTCTCGGTCCCGAGCGCAACCTGCTCGACTGGGGACCCGACCACACCCGCACGGTCACGCTCGACTTCCCCGTGATCGACAACGACGAGCTCGCCAAGATCCAGCACATCGACACCGCCCTGCGCGGACGGTCGTCGGTGACGATCCGCGGTCTGTACCGCGTCGAGGCCGGTCACAAGGGGCTGCAGAAGCGTCTGACGCAGATGTGCAGCGAGGTCGACCAGGCGATTGAAGACGGTGCCGAGTTCATCGTGCTCAGCGACCGCGACTCGAACAAGGACCTCGCTCCGATCCCGTCGCTGCTCATGCTGGCCGCCGTGCACCACCACCTCATCCGCAAAGAGACGCGCATGAAGGTCGGGCTGGTCGTCGAGGCCGGCGACGTGCGCGAGGTGCACCACGTGGCGACCCTCATCGGGTACGGCGCGTCGGCGGTGAACCCCTACCTGGCGATGGAGACCGTCGAGTACCTCGTACGGGCGGGCTTCATCACGGGCGTCACGCCGCAGAAGGCCGTCAAGAACCTGATCTACGCGCTCGGCAAGGGCGTGCTGAAGATCATGTCGAAGATGGGCATCTCGACGGTGTCGTCGTACGCCGGCGCCCAGGTCTTCGAGGCCGTGGGCCTGTCGCGCGACTTCGTCGATGCGTACTTCACCGGCACCGAGTCCAAGCTCGGTGGTGTCGGACTCGACGTCATCGCCGCCGAGAACGCCTCGCGCCACGAGTACGCCTACCCCCAAGACGCCGCGGCCCGCGCGCACGAGCGTCTGTGGACCGGCGGCGAGTACCAGTGGCGTCGCGACGGTGCCCCGCACCTGTTCAACCCCGACACGGTGTTCCGCCTGCAGCACGCCACGCGCGAGCGCCGCTTCGACATCTTCCGCGAGTACACGCATCTCATCGACGACCAGGCGCACGAGCTCAAGACGCTCCGCGGCCTGTTCGCGTTGCGCACCGACGTGCGTCCGCCCGTGCCGATCGACGAGGTCGAACCGGTCTCGGCCATCGTGAAGCGCTTCTCGACCGGCGCGATGAGCTACGGCTCGATCTCGAAAGAGGCGCACGAGGTCCTCGCGGTCGCCATGAACCGGATCGGCGGCAAGTCGAACACCGGCGAGGGCGGAGAAGACGTCGACCGCCTGCTCGACCCCGAGCGTCGCAGCGCCATCAAGCAGGTGGCATCCGGTCGGTTCGGTGTGACGAGCCTGTACCTCACCCAGGCCGAGGACATCCAGATCAAGCTCGCCCAGGGCGCGAAGCCCGGCGAGGGCGGTCAGCTGCCTCCGACCAAGGTGTACCCGTGGGTGGCGCGGACGCGTCACGCGACCGCGGGCGTGGGCCTCATCTCGCCCCCGCCGCACCACGACATCTATTCGATCGAAGACCTCAAGCAGCTGATCTTCGACCTCAAGCGCGCCAACCCGTCGGCCCGCATCCACACCAAGCTCGTGAGCCAGTCGGGCATCGGTGCGGTCGCCGCCGGCGTCGCCAAGGCGCTCAGCGACGTCATCCTGGTCTCGGGCCAGGACGGCGGCACGGGTGCGAGCCCCATGAACTCGCTCAAGCACGCGGGTACGCCCTGGGAGCTCGGCCTGGCTGAGACGCAGCAGACGCTCATGCTCAACGGCATGCGCGACCGCGTGGTCGTGCAGGTCGACGGGCAGATGAAGACCGGCCGCGACGTCGTGATCGGCGCGCTGCTGGGCGCCGAGGAGTTCGGTTTCGCGACCGCCCCCCTCGTCGTCTCGGGCTGCATCATGATGCGCGTGTGCCACCTCGACACGTGCCCCGTGGGTGTCGCGACGCAGAACCCCGTACTGCGCTCGCGCTTCACCGGCAAGGCCGAGTACATCGTCACCTTCATGGAGTTCATCGCCCAGGAGGTGCGAGAGTACCTCGCCGCCCTCGGCTACCGCTCGATCGACGAGATCGTCGGGCGCACCGACCTGCTCGACGTCAACGAGGCGATCCAGCACTGGAAGGCGCGCGGACTCAACCTCGCGCCGATCCTCGAGGGACCCCGCTTCGCCGACGACGAACCGCGTCGACACGCGCGCAACCAGAACCACGAGCTCGAAGAGCACTTCGACGTGCAGCTCATCGAGCGCGCGCAGGACGTCATCGCGCACGGCGGTCAGCTCACGATCGACCTGCCCATCCGCAACACGGCCCGCGCGGTCGGGACCATGCTCGGCCACCACGTCACCAAGGCGCGCGGCGAGCACGGTCTGCCCGAGAACTCGATCGACGTGCGTCTGACCGGCTCGGCCGGACAGTCGTTCGGTGCGTTCATGCCCGCCGGCATCACGCTGCGCCTCGAGGGCGACTCCAACGACTACGTCGGCAAGGGCCTGTCGGGCGGGACGATCGTCGTGCGGCCGCCGCGCGGCTCGTCGTTCGCGGCCTCCGAGAACGTCATCGCCGGAAACGTCATCGGCTACGGCGCCACGCAGGGGCAGATGTTCCTCAACGGCGTCGTCGGCGAGCGGTTCCTCGTGCGCAACTCCGGCGCGACGGCGGTCGTCGAGGGCGTGGGCGACCACGCGCTCGAGTACATGACCGGTGGACTCGCGGTCATCCTCGGCGACACGGGCCGCAACCTCGGCGCCGGCATGTCGGGCGGCCAGGCCTACGTCTACCGACTCGACAGCGACCTCGTGAACCGCGAGGCCTTGGCATCCGGCGAGCTCGTGCTGGGCGCCCTCGGATCCGGGGATGCCGAGATCCTGCGCGACCTGCTCGAGAAGCACGTCGCAGAGACCGATTCCACCCTCGCCCGTCGTCTGCTCGACGACTTCGAGACCGAGGTGGACAATTTCGTCCGGGTGCTGCCGCGCGACTACGCCGCCGTGCTGCAGACCCGCCAGGAGGCGGTTGCCGAGGGGCTCGACCCCGACGGCGACGTCGTCTGGAAGCGCATTCTGGAGGTGACGGGTGGCTGACCCGAAGGGCTTTCTCAAGACGACGGAGCGCGAGCTCCCCAAGCGTCGACCGGTGCCCGTGCGCATCATGGACTGGAAAGAGGTGTACGAGCCGGGGGATTCGGCCGTCATCAAACGCCAGGCCGGGCGCTGCATGGACTGCGGCATCCCGTTCTGCCACAAGGGCTGCCCGCTCGGCAACCTGATCCCCGAGTGGAACGACCTCACGTGGCGGGGCGAGGGCCGTGCCGCCATCGAGCGCCTGCACGCGACGAACAACTTCCCCGAGTTCACCGGTCGGCTCTGCCCGGCGCCCTGCGAGAGCTCGTGCGTGCTGGGCATCAACCAGCCCGCCGTGACGATCAAGCAGGTCGAGGTCTCGATCATCGACGAGGCCTTCTCGAACGGCTGGGTCGAGCCCGAGCCGCCCGAGCGCCTCACCGGCAAGACCGTCGCCGTCGTGGGCTCCGGTCCCGCCGGCCTCGCCGCGGCACAGCAGCTGACGCGTGCGGGTCACACGGTGGCCGTGTTCGAGCGCGACGACCGCATCGGCGGCCTCATGCGCTACGGCATCCCCGACTTCAAGATGGAGAAGCGCCACCTCGAGCTGCGACTGCGCCAGATGCAGGCCGAGGGCACGCGTTTCCGCGCGGGCGTCGAGATCGGCAAGGACATCTCGTGGAGCGACCTGCGGGCGCGCTACGACGCCGTCGTGGTGGCCACCGGTTCGACCCTGCCGCGCGACCTGGCCATTCCGGGCCGCGACCTCGACGGCGTGCACTACGCCATGGAGTACCTCATCGAGGGCAACAAGGCCGTCGCCGGCGACCAGGTGCCGCAGCAGATCTCGGCCGAGGGCAAGCACGTCGTCGTCATCGGCGGTGGAGACACGGGCGCCGACTGCATCGGCACCGCGCACCGTCAGGGCGCGCTGAGCGTGACGAACCTCGCCATCGGCAAGCAGCCGCCGTCGGAGCGCCCCGAGAATCAGCCGTGGCCGATGATGCCGAACCTCTTCGAGATGGCCTCGGCCCACGAAGAGGGAGGGGAGCGCTCCTTCCTCGCGTCGACCGTCGAGTTCCTCGGCAACGCCGCGGGCGAGGTCCGGGCCCTGCGGGTCGCCGAGACCGAGTACCTCGACGGCCGCCGTGTGCCCAAGAGCGGCACCGAGCGCGAGATCCCCGCCGACCTCGTGCTGATCGCCATGGGCTTCACCGGCCCCGAGAGCGCGCACCTCAGCGACCAGCTGGGCACGCGGTTCACCGATCGCGGCAACGTCGAACGCGATGCCACGTACGCGACCTCGACGCCGGGCGTGTTCGTCGCCGGCGACGCGGGTCGCGGCCAGTCCCTCATCGTGTGGGCCATCGCCGAGGGCCGTGCGGCCGCCGCCGAGGTCGACACGTTCCTCATGGGCGAGACGGTGCTGCCCGCACCGGTGCGCCCGACCGATGTCGCCATCGGCCTTCTGCCCACCTAAGCTGGCAAGGGCCGATCGGCCACTTCCCGAAAATTTCACGGAGCTTGAAACCGGATGAGACGCGCCAAGATCGTCGCAACACTCGGGCCCGCCACGTCGTCGTATGAGATGGTTCGCGCCATCATCGACGCCGGTGTGGATGTCGCCCGCCTCAACCTGAGCCACGGAGATTACTCCGTGCACGATGCCAACTTCGCCAACGTGCGCAAGGCGGCAGAAGACGCCGGTCGCCCGGTCGCCGCCCTCGTCGACCTCCAGGGTCCGAAGATCCGCCTCGGCAAGTTCGAGAACGGCCCCCACGACCTGTTGCCCGGCGACATCTTCAAGATCACCATCGAAGACATCCTCGGCACCAAAGAGATCGTCGGCACCACGTTCAAGGGCCTTCCGCAGGACGTCCGCCCCGGCGACTTCCTGCTGATCGACGACGGCAAGGTCCGCGTCGAGGTCGTCGAGACCGACGGCACCGTCGTGACCACCAAGGTCATCGTCGGCGGTCCGGTCTCGAACAACAAGGGCATCAACCTGCCCGGCGTCGCGGTCAACGTGCCCGCGCTGAGCGAGAAGGACGAAGCCGACCTGCGCTGGGGCCTCAACGCCGGCGCCGATCTGATCGCGCTGTCGTTCGTCCGCGACGCCAGCGACATCACCCGCGTGCACGAGATCATGGCCGAAGAGGGACGCTACGTCCCCGTCATCGCCAAGATCGAGAAGCCGCAGGCGGTCGACAACCTCGAAGAGATCATCGACGCGTTCGACGGCATCATGGTCGCCCGTGGCGACCTGGGCGTCGAGCTGCCGCTCGAGGCCGTGCCGATCGTGCAGAAGCGCGCCGTCGAGCTGGCCCGCCGCATGGCGAAGCCCGTCATCGTCGCGACGCAGATGCTCGAATCGATGATCACCAGCCCGGTGCCCACCCGCGCCGAGACCAGCGACGTCGCCAACGCCGTCCTCGACGGTGCGGACGCTGTCATGCTCTCGGGCGAGACCAGCGTCGGCGACTACCCGGTCGTGGTCGTCGAGACCATGGCGCGCATCGTGGAGTCCACCGAAGAGCACGGTCTCGATCGCATCGCGCCGCTGACCAACAAGCCGCGCACCCAGGGCGGCGCGATCACCCTCGCCGCCGTCGAGGTCGCCGACTTCGTCGAGGCCAAGTACCTCTGCGTCTTCACCGAGTCCGGCGACTCGGCACGTCGCATGTCGCGCCTGCGTGCGACCATCCCCATGATCGCGTTCACGCCCGAGCCCGGCATCCGCCGCCGCCTGGCGCTGACGTGGGGCGTGCGCTCCACCCTGGTTGAGCACGTGTCGCACACCGACAAGATGTTCCTGCAGGTCGACGACTACCTGCTGTCGAACGACCTGGCCAAGGTCGGCGACAAGGTCGTGGTCATCTCGGGTTCCCCTCCCGGAATCGCGGGCTCGACCAACGACCTGCGCGTGCACCGCGTCGGCGACGCCGTGCACGGTGCGGCTCCCGGTTACCAGGACGTCTGAGTCCCGACGACGCGCGCCGGTTCGTTCCGGCGCGCGTCGCCTTCGTTCCCGCCCGGTAGATTGGGAACGCAACACCTGCCGGTGTGGCGGAATGGCAGACGCGGGGCACTCAAAATGCTCTGTCGAAAGACGTGTGGGTTCGAGTCCCACCACCGGTACCCGCGACAGCATCCCGTGCGATCGGGGGCTGCGATCCGGGGGATTGTCCCCTCCCAGACTTAGGATGGTTCCGTGACTGATCAAGAAGCCGTTCCGGCCAGCGCTCCGAACGCACCTCGACGCGTCGTCGTGGCCGAAGACGAGTCGCTCATCCGCCTCGACATCGTCGAGATCCTGCGCGACAACGGCTATGACGTCGTGGGCGAAGCGGGCGACGGCGAGACCGCCGTGCAGCTCGCCACCGAACTGCGTCCCGATCTCGTGATCATGGATGTCAAGATGCCGCAGCTCGACGGCATCAGCGCCGCCGAGAAGCTCAGCAAGAACCACATCGCCCCCGTGGTGCTGCTCACCGCCTTCAGCCAGAAGGAGCTCGTCGAGCGTGCCAGCGAGGCCGGCGCCCTGGCGTACGTGGTGAAGCCCTTCACGCCGAACGACCTGCTTCCCGCGATCGAGATCGCCCTCGCCCGTTACGAGCAGATCATCACGCTCGAAGCCGAGGTCGCCGACATGGTCGAGCGCTTCGAGACCCGCAAGCTCGTCGACCGGGCCAAGGGCCTGCTCAACGAGAAGATGGGCCTCAGCGAGCCCGAGGCCTTCCGCTGGATCCAGAAGGCGTCGATGGACCGCCGCCTGACCATGCAGGACGTCGCGAAGGCGATCATCGAGCAGCTGGCCCCCAAGAAGGGCTGACGAGACCTCTCGCGAAATGGATGCCACTCCGGTGGCATCCATTTTTCGTACCCGGGGGAGGGGGTCGGCGCAGGAGCAGAGCCGGTCAGCGCGACGGCAAGGGCCGCGCGCGCGACCACGATCAGCGCGCGGGGGCGTCCTTGATCATGTTCGTGATGCGCACCGTCGAGCAGCGGCGGCCCTGCTCGTCGGAGATCGCGATCTCGTGCACCGTCAGCGAACGACCCAGGTGGATCGGCGTGCAGACGCCGGTGACATGGCCCGAGGTGGCGGAGCGCGTGTGCGTGGCGTTGATGTCGATGCCGACGGCCAGGCGCCCGGGACCCGCGTGCAGGTTGGCGGCCATCGATCCCAGCGACTCGCCGAGCACGACGTACGCGCCGCCGTGCAGCAGGCCGACGGGCTGGGTGTTGCCTTCGACGGGCATGGTGGCCACGCACCGGTCGACGGTGAACTCGACCCACTCGAGGCCCATCTTCTCGGCGAGGGCGCCCATTCCGCGCAGCTTCGCCCAGTCGAGGCCGGACACGGAGTCGGAGGGTGTGGACGTCATCATCGCCTTCGTCGGGCCGGGACCGGGGGAGTGTCCGTGGCACTCGTTACGCTGGAGGAGTGACGGATGCCGAAAAGCCTACTCTCCTCGTCGTCGACGGCCACTCGCTGGCCTACCGCGCGTTCTACGCGCTGCCCGTCGACAACTTCTCCACGAAGGACGGACAGCACACCAACGGCATCTACGGCTTCCTGTCGATGTTCGTCAACCTCGTGAAGGCCGAGAAGCCGACGCACCTGGCTGTGGCGTTCGACACCTCGCGGCAGTCGTTCCGCACGCGCGAGTACGCCGAGTACAAGGCGAACCGCAGCGAGTCTCCCGCCGAGTTCAAGGGCCAGATCCCGCTGCTGCAGGACTGCCTGCGGGCGATGGGCGTCCCCGTGCTCGCGAAAGAGGACTTCGAGGCCGACGACATCCTCGCCACCCTCGCCACGCAGGGTGAGGCCGAGGGTTTCACCGTGCTCGTGTGCTCGGGCGACCGCGACACCATCCAGCTCGTCACCGACGACGTCACGCTGCTGTACCCGAACGTGCAGGGCGTGTCGCAGCTGAAGCGCTACGACACCGCCGCCGTCATCGAGAAGTACGGCCTGCCGCCGGCGCAGTACCCCGAGATCGCCGCCCTGGTCGGCGAGACCAGCGACAACCTGCCGGGTGTGCCCAAGGTCGGCGAGAAGACGGCCGTGAAGTGGCTGACCCAGTGGGGCTCGCTCGACGCCCTGCTCGACAACGCCGACAAGATCACCGGCGTCGTCGGCGGCAACCTGCGCGAGCACATCGACGGCGTGCGGCGCAACCGCACCCTCAACCGTCTGCTGCGCGACGTCGAGCTCGACAAGGCCCCCGGCGACCTCGCGATGCAGCCGCTCGACGCGCAGGCCGTGCGCGACATCTTCGCGCGTCTCGAATTCCGCACGCTTCTGCCGCGCGTGTTCGACGCCCTCGGCGGCGACTCGGGCGATGCCGTCGACGAGGCTCTGCCCACGGCGACCGCGCCGACTCCCGCCACCCTCGACGCCACGGCTCTCGTCGAGTGGGCGACGGGCGTCACGGGACCCGTGGGACTGTCCCTCACCCTCGAGGGCGGCCGACCGGCGCACCTCGGTCTGGCGACCGCCGACGCCGCGGTCGAGGCCGCGTGGACCCCCGCGGTCCGCGACTCCCTCGCCGAGTGGTTGGCCTCCGATGCGCCCAAGGTCCTGGCCGATGCCAAGCCCCAGATCAAGGCGCTCGCCCGCGAAGACGTGACCCTGCGCGGCATCGCCTCCGACGTCATCCTGGCCGGCTGGCTCGTGCGCCCCAGCTTCCCCGACAAGACGCTGGGCGACCTCGTCGAGCGCTTCCTCGACGAGAAGCTCCCCGAGGCCGACCCCACGCAGCTCGTCCCCGAGACCGAGGGCGCCACGCCCGGCCAGCTCGCGTGGTTCATCCGCCGCGTGGCCGAGGCGCAGCGCGCCGACATGCCCGCGCGCGTCGCCGAGGTGCTCGACGACATCGAGCTGCCCTCGCTCACCGCTCTGGCCGACATGGAGCTCGCCGGTGTCGCCGTCTCGCACGAGAAGCTGTCGAGCTTCTCGGCCGAGCTCGGCGCGCGAGCCGACGCGCTCGCCCGTGACGCCTACGCGGCGATCGGCCACGAGGTGAACCTCGGTTCCCCCAAGCAGCTGCAAGAGGTGCTGTTCGACGAGCTGCAGCTGCCGAAGACGCGCAAGACGAAGAGCGGCTACACGACCGACGCCGCCGCCCTCGCCGACCTGCAAGAGAGCGCGCCGCACCCGTTCCTCGACCTGCTGCTCAAGCACCGCGAGGCGACCAAGCTCAAGCAGATCATCGACGCACTCGACGCGGCCACCGGCGCCGACGGGCGCATCCACACGACCTACGTGCAGACCGGCAGCCAGACGGGGCGCCTGTCGAGCACCGACCCCAACCTGCAGAACATCCCGATCCGCACCGAAGAGAGTCGCCGCATCCGTGCGGCCTTCGAGGTCGGCGAGGGGTACGAGACCCTGCTCACCGCCGACTACTCGCAGATCGAGATGCGCATCATGGCGCACCTGTCGGGCGACCCCGGGCTGATCGAGGCGTTCAACTCGGGCGAAGACCTGCACCGCTTCGTCGGCGCGCGCGTCTTCGGCGTCGACCCCACCGAGGTCACCCCGGCCATGCGCACCAAGGTCAAGGCCATGTCGTACGGCCTCGTGTACGGCCTGTCGGCGTTCGGGCTGTCGAAGCAGCTGCGCATCGAGCAGTCCGAGGCGAAGAAGCTCATGCTCGAGTACTTCGCCCGCTTCGGCGCCGTCCGCGACTACCTGCGGGGGTCGGTGGAGCAGGCCCGCCAAGACGGCTACACCGAGACGATCTTCGGCCGCCGCCGCCCGTTCCCCGACCTCACCAGCATGAACCGCGTGCTGCGCGAGAACGCCGAGCGTGCAGCCCTCAACGCCCCCATCCAGGGCAGCGCCGCCGACATCATGAAGGTCGCGCTGTTCCGCATCAGCGACGAGCTGGCATCCGCGGGTCTGCGCTCGCGTGTGCTGCTGCAGATCCACGACGAGCTCGTCGTCGAGGTGGCGACGGGGGAGTGGGATGCCGTGGAGCAGATCGTGCGTGCACGCATGGCCGACGCCGCCCAGCTCACCGTGCCGCTCGACGTGCAGATCGGCCGCGGCGCGGACTGGGACGAAGCCGGGCACTGACGCGGGGGCAGGCGCTGCGCTTCCGCGCCGGGGTAGGGGGCCGCACGCCTCGGCGCACGGACGACGCTGCCGCACCGGCGCCGCGGGCCGCTTGCTCCGGCGCGTTCGCACACCCGGGCGCCCTCGACCGTGCGTCATCTGCCGTATCGGCATCCGGCGCGATCCGGGGCCGAGGTGCATCTGCGCCCCGGCTTGCCTAGGCTCGAAAGATGACTGACGCACAACGCACCCCCACGCCGATCGACACGATCGCCGACGCGTGGGTCGACACCCTGGCCGAGCGCGTACCCACCCTGGCGACGTACATCGGACGCGACGAGCACAACGGCCGCTTCGGCGACTACAGCCCCGAGGGCACCGATGCCCTCGTGGCCGAGGCGCGTACGGCGAAGGCCGCCCTCGAGGCGGCCCAGCCCGTCGACGCGATCGACACCGTCACGCAGATGGACCTCGTGCGCGAACTCGATCTGATGATCGAGCAGCACGCGGCGCGCACGCACCTGCGCGACCTGAACGTCATCGCCTCGCCCGCGCAGGACATCCGCGCGACCTTCGACCTCATGCCCACCGCCACCACCGACGACTGGGCGACGATCTCGCAGCGCCTGCGCGCCCTGCCCGCCGCGATCGACGGCTACGTCGAAACCCTGCGTCGGGGCATCGCCGAGGGCGTCGTCCCCGCGCGGCGGCAGGTGACCGAGGTGGTGACGCAGATCGGCCGCTACACCGCCGACACGGGCTTCTTCGCCGAGTTCGTCGGCAACGCCGCTCCGGCCGAGGGACAGCTCCCCGCCTCGCTCGCCCGCGATCTCGACCAGAACGCGGGAGCCGCGCGCGTGGCGTACGACGCGTTGGCCTCGTTCCTGTCGTCGGAGCTCGCCCCGGTCGCGGGGGACGTCGACGGTGTGGGCCGCGAGATGTACGCGCTGCACTCCCGACAGTTCCTCGGCGCCGAGATCGACCTCGACGAGACCTACGACTGGGGCGTCGAAGAGCTCGCCCGCATGGTCGCCGAGCAAGAGGCCATCGCGAACGAGATCCTCCCCGGTGCGAGCGTCGAAGAGGCCGTGGCCTTCCTCGAGAAGGACGAGTCGCGCAAGCTGCACGGCACGAAGGCCCTGCAGGAATGGATGCAGCGCACGAGCGACCACGCCGTCGCCGAGCTCGGTCGCACCCACTTCGACATCGCGGAGCCCATCCGCACGCTCGAGTGCATGATCGCCCCCACCAACGAGGGCGGCATCTACTACACCGGTCCGACCGACGACTTCTCGCGCCCGGGGCGCATGTGGTGGTCGGTGCCCGAGGGCGTCGACACCTTCGACACCTGGCGCGAGCTGACCACGGTCTACCACGAGGGCATTCCGGGGCACCACCTGCAGATCGCGCAGGCCGTCTACAACCGCGCCGAGCTCAACTCGTGGCGGCGACTGCTGGCCGGCACGAGCGGTCACGCCGAGGGCTGGGCGCTGTACGCCGAGCGTCTGATGGAGCAGCTGGGCTACCTCGACGACCCGGCCGACCGCCTCGGCATGCTCGACGGTCAACGCATGCGCGCGGCGCGCGTGGTGCTCGACATCGGTGTGCACCTCGGCAAGCCGCGCCTCGACGGAACCGGCACGTGGGACCACGACTACGCCCTCGCGTTCATGCTGAAGAACGTCAACATGAGCGAGGAGTTCGTGCGTTTCGAGGTCAACCGCTACCTCGGCTGGCCCGGGCAGGCGCCGGCCTACAAGGTCGGCCAGCGCATCTGGGAGCAGGTGCGCGACGAGGAGCAGGAGCGCCGCGGCGCCGACTTCTCGATGAAGCAGTTCCACACGCGTGCGCTCGACATCGGCGGCGTCGGTCTCGACACACTGCGGGCGGCTCTGGCCTCCGGCTGAGCGAGGGGAGGGGCGTCGCGATCGCGGCGCCCCTCCGCCGATGCGGGGAATGTTTCGTCCTCGCGTAAAGTTCATTCATCCGAATGCAAGGAGACCCCATGGACGCCACCCCCGTCGAGCTCGGCCTCGATACCTTCGGAGACATCTCGCGCGGCCCCGACGGGTCGCTCCAGTCCGACGCACAGACCATCCGCAACGTCGTCGAGCAGGCCGTGCTCGCCGATCAGGTGGGCCTGTCGTTCTTCGGCGTGGGGGAGCACCACCGCAAGGACTTCGCGGTCACGAGCCCCGAGATCGTGCTCGCCGCCGCAGCGGCCCGCACCTCGAACATCCATCTCGGCACCGCGGTGACCGTGCTGTCGTCTGACGACCCGGTGCGCGTCTACGAACGGTTCGCCACGCTCGACGCCGTCTCGAACGGTCGCGCCGAGGTCATCCTCGGGCGCGGGTCGTTCATCGAGTCGTTCCCGCTCTTCGGCTACGACCTCAGCGACTACGAGCAGCTGTTCGAAGAGAAGCTCGAGCTGTTCTCGCTGCTGCTCGACGAGAAGCCCGTCACCTGGTCGGGACGCACGCGGGCCGGTCTCCAGGATGCCGACGTGTACCCCAAGACCGAGAACGGCCTGAAGGCGTGGGTCGGCGTCGGCGGGTCGCCGGAGTCGGTCGTGCGCGCCGCCCGCTACGGCTACGGCCTCGTGCTCGCCATCATCGGCGGATCGTCGGCCCGGTTCCGCCCCTTCGCCGATCTGTACCGCCGCTCGTTGCAGGAGCTCGGCAAGCCCGCCATGCCGATCTCGGTGCACTCGCCCGGCCACGTCGCCGAGACCGACCAGCAGGCGTGGGACGAGGCGTACGAGGGCGTCGCCGAGCTGAACACGACGATCGGTCGCGAACGCGGCTGGCCCGCCTACAACCGCCTGCGCTTCCAGCAGGACGTCGGCCCCGAGGGCTCGATGTACATCGGTTCGCCCGAGACCGTGGCCACCAAGATCGCCGCCACCGTGCGCGTGCTCGGCGCCTCGCGCTTCCAGATGAAGTTCGCCAGCGGTTCCATCTCGCACGACCGACTCATGTCGGGCATCGAGCTGTACGGTACCCGCGTGCTTCCGCTGGTGCGCGAGATGCTCGCCGACACCGATCTCTCCGTCGACGCCGACCTGCCCGGCATCCGGTGACCACGACGACCGACACCGTGCGGGTGTCCGAACGCCTCGACGCGCTGCCGTTCACCCGCCGTCACGGCAAGATCCTCACGGGGTCGGGTCTGGGCTGGGCTCTGGATGCCATGGACGTCGGGCTCATCTCGTTCGTCATCGCCGCACTGGCGGTGCAGTGGCAGCTCGCGCCCACGCAGGCGTCGTGGATCGCCTCGGCGGGCTTCGCCGGGATGGCGATCGGGGCGAGCCTCGGCGGGCTGCTGGCCGACCGTTTCGGTCGACGCCAGGTGTTCGCCCTGACGCTGCTGGTCTACGGCGTGGCAACCGGGGCGAGCGCCCTGGTCGGGGGCCTCGGCGCCCTGCTGGTGTTGCGCTTCGTGGTGGGGCTGGGCCTCGGTGCGGAGCTGCCCGTGGCCTCGACCTACGTGAGCGAGTTCGCGCCGGCGCGTATCCGCGGGCGCCTGATCGTGTTCCTCGAAGCGTTCTGGGCCGTCGGGTGGACCGCCGCCGCACTCATCGGGTACTTCGTCGTCCCCGCGTCGGCCGACGGGTGGCGGTGGGCGTTCGCGCTCGGCGCGATCCCCGCCGTGTACGCCCTGATCGTGCGGTGGGGGCTCCCCGAGTCGCCGCGCTGGTTGGCCTCACGCGGCCGCAACAGCGAGGCGGTCGCGATCGTGCGCGATCTCGAGGCCGCCGCCGGGCGCATCTCGCTCGAGCCCTCGTCCGAGGGAGTCGCGGCATCCGCTCCCGCCCCGCGCGCTCGCGTGGGCGCCCTGTGGTCGCGGTCGCTCCGCGCGCGCACGGCGAGCCTGTGGGTGCTGTGGTTCTGCGTCAACTTCTCGTACTACGGCGCCTTCATCTGGATCCCGACGATCCTCGTCGCCCAGGGCTACGACCTCGTGCGCTCGTTCGGCTTCACGCTCATCATCACTCTCGCGCAGCTGCCCGGGTACGCGGTCGCCGCGTGGCTCATCGAGGCGTGGGGCCGGCGCGCGACGCTCGCCACCTTCCTCGCGGGTTCGGCCGTCGCTGCGGTGCTGTTCGGCACCGCGTCGGGCGAGGTGTCGCTGATCGCCACGGGCATGATGCTGTCGTTCTTCAACCTGGGCGCCTGGGGCGCCCTGTACGCCGCCACGCCCGAGACGTACCCGACGGCGCTGCGCGCAACGGGTGCCGGGTGGGCGGCCGGTGTGGGACGGATCGCCTCGATCCTCGCCCCGCTGGCGGTGCCGCCGCTGCTCGCCCTGGGCGGCGCCCCGGTGCTGTTCATCGTCTTCGCGGCGTTCTTCGCCGTCGCCGTGGTCGCGGCCCTGTTCTTACGCGAGCAGCGGGGTCGCGCGCTGGCGTGACCCGTCGCCGTGCTCGCCGCGCCGTTCTTGCGCGAGCAGCGGGGTCGCGCGTTGGCGTGAACCGTCGTCACACACCGTCGAGTGTCCAGGACACGCCGTGCTCGCCCCGACGGACGCGGCGTGTCGTGGACACTCGAAGGGGTGGGCCCCGCGCGTAGGCTCGACCCATGGCATCCGTCCGCTACGTCGCGATCGGCGACTCGTTCACCGAAGGAGTCGGCGACGAACTGCCCGACGGAACCGTGCGGGGGTGGGCCGACCTCGCCGCTCAGGGATGGGCGGATGCCACCGGCGAACCGATCGAGTACACGAACCTCGCGATCCGCGGCAAGCTCATCGAGCCGATCGTCGAACAGCAGCTCGAACCGGCGCTGGCGCTGAAGCCGACGCACCTGTCGTTCAACGGCGGGGGCAACGACATGCTGCGTCCGCGCGCCGACCTCGAGCGCATCGTCGGCCTGTTCGAACATGTGCTGCGCCGGTGCGACGACGAGGGGGTGCAGCTGATCGTGCTCTCGGGGGCCAACCCCTCGGCGGGGCTTCCCCTCGGGCGCGTGCTGCAGGTGCGCGGCGACCGGCTGTCGAAAGCCGTCGAGGAACGCCTCGCGTCTCGCACCGACGTCATCACGGCGTACAACTGGTTCGACCGCGAGCTCGCCGGCGGGGAGTTCTGGTCGATCGACCGACTGCACATGAACACCCGTGGACATCACCGCGTCGCCGCGCGCGTGCTCGAGTCGGTCGGCCTGACGGCACCGGAGGAGTGGTGGCGCCTGCGCCAGATCCCCGAGATCGAGCGGCTGAGGGGCTCGGCCTACTACCGTGAGCACGTCGCGCCGTGGGTGCGCCGTCGACTGGCCGGCACCTCGTCGGGCGACGGCCGCGCGCCGAAGTTCGGCGGGCAGTGGGTGGAGTTGACGCCGCGCGGATGACGGGCCGGGGCTCGGCATCCGGAATCGTCCACACCCTGGCCCGGGCGGCCACGGGCGCCTAGGATCGCCGGATGTCCCCCTCGACCAGGACGTTCTGTTCCCTCGCGATCGTCGCCGTAGCGGCCATCGCACTCACCGGATGCACCGGAGACGACGACGCGGCACCCTCACCCGGCGCCGTGGCGAGCGAGACGACGCCGTCGCCCTCCGCGTCGCCGTCCGTGACCCCCGACCCGTGGGCGGGGTACTTCGACGATGAGGTGGCCGCCGCCGCACCCGGCGACTTCCTCTGGCAGTCCTGGGGCACGTTCGGCGACTCGGGCGGCGTCGCTCCGTTCCGCAGCGACAACCAGACGATCGACCCCGGCGCCTACGCGGTCACGATCGATTGCGCCGGACCTGACGCGGTGACCGGGCGCATCTCGACCTCGGCGGGGACGGCCATCGGCGAGCCGCTGGTGCTGCCGTGCCAGGCATCGACGCAGGTGCAGATCGATCTGCCCGAGCGTGGTCTGCTCGTCGAGCTCGACAGCGACCGCGAGCCAGGGGCGTTCCTCATCCGGGTGAGTGCCCGGGGGTAAGAGGCTGCGGGGGAGGGGATCGGCGGGTCAGGACGTGCGGCACTCCGCACCAAGAACGAAGTGCAGCATCCCGTCGATCGTCGAGCGATCGCGGGCCGACACACGCACGACGGCGTCATACCGGAGGTCCTCCTGCATCGCGCGGTCCGTCGCGAATCCGGCTGCGTCGAAGGCGGCCAGGATCGCCGAGTAGGAGCGAGCATTGTCGCCTGTGGAAAGGGCGAGATCGATGCCCGTCGCTCCATCGCAGGGCAGCTCGGCGGCCGAGGGGATCGCGACGGGTGCGCCCGCGGCATCCGTAACCGGACCTATCGCGGAGTTCACGACGAGGGCGGCCAGCCGCACGACCTCGACCCGAGGGTCACCCGCGGCGGTCGGTCGAGGGCCACCGTCAGGATCGGGGGCGACCGTTGGCGATGGGAGCGAAGTGACCGGCTCGGGCCCTCCCGCCAGGCCGCACCGCACGTCGCCCGGATCGACGATGCGGGGGAGCACGAACCGAGGCTCGCCGACAGCGCCCGGCGGCTCGGTCGCGCTGTCGAACGTGTGCCACACGCGCAGGAGATCACCGTCGACGACGACCATGTACAAGCCTTGCGAGAAGGGCGTGTGCCCATCGTCGGTCGACACGTGTGCGACGGAGGTGGCGAGAATTCCCTCGGGACGCAGGACCTCGATCCGCGCCGAGAGCAGGAACGGACGCTCGCTCACGACGTAGCCGGTCTCGCAGCCCTGGGCAACGAGGGGCACCACCGTGCCCCCGCCCGTCAGCACGCCGAGGAGCCCGGCCACGAGCATCGCCCCGAACGCCGCCAACCGCAGCGGGACGAAGAGCAGCAACCACCAGCGCGGTGCGCGAATGGCGCAGACGAGCAAGAAGAACAGAACCGCGGATGCCAGGGCACTCGCCGCGGCGAGGGATTCGGCATCCATCGACGCGATGAGCACCTGCGTGCGCCCGTCGTCGCGCGCACTCACGGCCATCACCGCGGCGAAGACCGCGACGGCAACGACGAAAAGCGACCCGCAGAGCACGCTCAGAGCTCGTCGTGGCAGGCGAACGGGTGCGTCCCAGATATCGCGCGACATCGCGTGAGCATCGCAGGCTTGACTGAGCGCTGACCGCACACCCGGTCCATGGATTCATGCGCGACGATGTCCTCATGACTCTCGCGATCGTCACCGGAACCACCAGCGGAATCGGCCTGCACACGGCCATCGGCCTCGCTCAGCGCGGCGCACGGGTCGTCGCCACCGTGCGCGACACCGGGCGCGCCGACGCGCTGCGCACCGCGGCATCCGACGCCGGTGTCGAACTCGACATCCGCGCGCTGGACGTGACGGATGCCGCGGCCGCCCAGGCCCTCGTCGACGCGGTCGGCCCGGTGGACATCCTCGTCAACAACGCCGGGCGCGGCGCCGTCGGCACGCTCGAGCAGCTCACCGACGCGCAGCTGCAGGAGCAGCTCGAGACGAACTACCTCTCGGTCGCGCGACTGACGCGTCTCGTGCTCCCCGGTATGCGCGACCAGGGGAGCGGCCGCATCGTCACGGTGACGAGCGTCGGGGGAGTGGTGGGCCAGCCGTTCTCCGACGCGTACTGCGCGGCGAAGTTCGCCGTGGAGGGCCTCATGCAGTCGCTCGCCCCGGTCGTCGCCCCGTTCGGCATCGACGTGTCGATCGTCGAGCCCGCCGCCGTCGCCTCGTCGTTCGTCGACTCGGTGCACCGCGCGGCGCCGGGCCCGTACGCCGCCCAGCAGCAGGCCTACCTCGAGCGGGCCGCGACGTCTTTCGCGAACGCGCAGCCCGCCGACGAGGCCGCCGAGACCGTGATCGAAGCGGCGCTCACCGATGACCCGCGCTTCCGCTGGCAGACGTCGGAGGCCGCCGTGCGCTTCGCCGGTCTGTCGATCAGCGACCTGTCGGGCGCGCGCGTGCTCGACGCGACGTCGAGCTGGGTGCGCTGACCCGCGCCCTGGACGCCCGGCGGTCTCAGCAGCGGAGCATGTTGCTCAGTACAGCAGCGCCGCAGGCTCGAGATGGGCGGTCTGGTCTCCGACGAGCGTGAGCTCGCGCGGGTCGATCTTTCGTACCTCGGTGGTGTCGGACAGGTCGTCGAGGGTGACCCAGAAGATGTTCGGGCTCCGCGTCGAACCGAAGTAGTAGACCCGGTTCGTGAGGTCGGCCCCGGCGCGCCACCAGGTGGGGTACACGTCGCCCGTCGAGTACGGTGCGCCGTAGGGGACCGAGACGTTGGCGATGAGCTGGAACACTCCCGCCACGGCCTCTTCGGTGTTCTCGGGCTCGGGCAGGTAGTGCAGGAAGTACGCCGAGCGCACGAACCGGTCGGTCGAGGTGATGTCGCCGGGCGGGGGGAACTCACCGCCGAAGGGACGGTACCGGGCGAGGTTCTCGAGCTGCTTGTCGAGGGTGGGGGAGTTGGCCATCACGGTGTACTCGGGGCCGTGGTGCACGACCAACTCGCCCCCGAGAGGCTCGATGATCGCGGAGTCTCCGGAGGCGTCTTCGAGGGCGATGTGCACCCCGAGCTGGATGCCGCGGAACAACGGCGAGGTGATGCGCACGCGGTCGATGTGGGCGACGGCGTCGGCCACGGTGGCGAAGTTGTCGAGCAGGTACTGCACCCACAGGGCGTTGGCGACCGAGGGCCGCCCGTCGGGCTCGGGAAACTCGACGTCAGTGGGGTCGAGGTACAGGGCGTGGGCGCCGAGCCCCTTCTCGTTGAGGCCGTCGACGGTCCCCATGCCCCACATGCTGGTCACGACGCTCGCGTAGGCCGACGTCCAGGTCAGCGAATGGTCGTCGGCCCGGCCGTCGCGGGCCGTGCCGCGGGGCAGGAACCACAGCTCGGGCTCGTCGCTGACGGCCCAATCCATACAGCGGCTGACGGTCTTGGCGACGTCGTTGGTGTTCCAGAAGATTCGCGTGCACACGAGGTGCAGCGTATCCCTTCGCGGCGGGGACGCTAGGGTGCACACGTGCCTGTGGAAAGTGACACCCCGTCGACCGGCCCCTGGGGCTGGGTCGGAGTGTGGGTCCGCGAAGAGAAGTTCTGGCGCGATATCGGCGCACGAGTGCTGGCGGGTGTCGTCACGGCGGCGATCGTCTACGCGGGGGCGCTGCTTCTCGGCTACCTTCACACGCCTGAAATCGGCGCGAGCCTTCTTCTCGGTCTCGGTGTCTTCGCCTGCGGGAGCCTCGTCGCGGGCAGCGTCGCACTCCTGAGCGGCGCGCGATCGCGCCGAACGGCGGGGCGGGGCGTCGGGGCGCGCATCGCCCTCGCGGTTTTTCTGCTGCTCGCGGCGGGTGCCATCGCCGCCGGAGTCGTGTCGGACGTGTTCTGACCTGATCGGGTCGAGGGATCGCCGCCGGTCGTGTGGGTGCCGGGGAAGGGTCGTTCCTCTTCAAGCTGACATAATGTGCATTATCGGCGTACGCTCTGGTTGGGCTGCATCGAGCGAAAGAACCCCCGACGCGCTGCAGAGCACGCAGCAAATGCCGAGCACGTGCGCTCTGACGAGATCCGCATCCGCGCACGGCGTGCTGACCGCGCGAGCACCCACGGCCGGCGCCTCGCACGTCGACGGCCTCACCCGCGGCCAGGTGCCGTTGCCGGAAACGCGCTCGCTACGGAGAACGTCTTGATACACGTTGTGCTTAATTCACGATTTTCTGTATCCTGGCCGCATGTCGACGATCGCACCGAGCGCCACCGCGACCCACACCGCCGCACTGGCACGCCTGGGGCACGCTCTGTCCGACGGAACGCGCGCGGGGGTGCTCCTCGCTCTGCGGGAAGCTCCGGCGTATCCGTCCGACCTGGCGGACACGCTCGGGGTGTCGCGTCAGGTGATGTCGAATCAGCTGGCGTGTCTGCGCGGTTGCGGGCTCGTCGAGGCCGTGCCGGACGGGCGCCGCACCTGGTACCGGCTCGCCGACGCGCACCTCGCGCCGGCGCTGGATGAGCTGCTGCGCGTCGTCCTCCATGTCGAGCCCGACTGCTGCGCGGGTGAGACGTGCACCTGCGCATGAGCGATGCCGCGACCGACAGGCGGCGGGTCCTGCAGCGCCGTATCCGGTGGATCGTCGCCGCCACGATCGTCTACAACGTCGTCGAGGCCGTCATCGCCCTCACGGCGGGAACGATCGCCTCATCGTCGGCCCTCATCGGTTTCGGCCTGGACTCGACCATCGAGGTGCTTTCGGCGGCCGCCGTCGCGTGGCAGTTCACTCGACGCGAACCCGAGCGATGGGAGAAGGGCACTCTTCGCGTCGTCGCGGTCGCGTTCTTCGCCCTCGCCGCCTACGTCACGGTGAGTTCCGGTCTCGCCCTCGTGGGCCGGGTCGAGGTCGAGCACTCCCCCGTCGGCATCGCCCTCACGGCGCTCAGCGTCGTCATCATGCCCTTCCTCTCGCTGGCCGAGCGGCGCGCGGGCCGCGAGCTCGGGTCGGCGACCGCCGTCGCCGACTCGAAGCAGACGCTGATCTGCACCTACCTGTCGGCCGCGGTGCTCACCGGCCTCGTCCTGAACGGGGTGTTCGGCTGGTGGTGGGCCGACGCCGTCGCGGGCCTCGTCATCGCCGCTTTCGCCCTGCGCGAGGGGCGGGAAGCCTGGCGCGGCGACGCCTGCGCCACCTCCGTCGGGATGATCCTCGAGGCCGACCATGACCCCGCCGACCACGACACCACCGCGCACGACCACGCGCACGAGGACCATCACTGAGCCATGAAATCCCTCTTCACGCCCTTCACCGTGACCGCCGCGGCGCTCGCGATCCTCATCGTCGCCGGGCTGGTCGCCTTCCTCTTCGACCGAGCCCAGTCCCCCGGCCCGTCAGCGAACCCCGCGATCATTCGAGACGACACCCAGGTCTTGGACGACGGCGGCGAAGACGCGGTGACGGTCGTGGAGTTCCTGGATTTCGAATGCGAAGCGTGCAGCGCGACGTACCCCGTGGTCGAGGAGCTGCGTGAGAAGTACGCGGGGCGCATCACGTACGCCGTCCGCTACTTCCCCCTCCCGGGCCACGCGAACTCCACCACTGCGGCCGTCGCGGCCGAGGCCGCCGCCCAGCAGGACCGGTTCGAGGACATGTACCACCGTCTCTTCCAGACGCAGAGCAGCTGGGGCGAGGCGCAGGAGTCACAGGCCGAGACCTTCCGCCGATACGCCGCCGAGATGGGACTCGACATGGCGGCGTACGACGCGGCGGTCGCAGACCCGGCGACCGCCGCCCGGGTGAAATCGGACTTCGACGATGCACGCGCGCTCGGCGTGCGCAGCACTCCCACGTTCTTCGTCGACGGCGCCCCGCTCGTCCTCCAGAGCGTGAACGACCTCGAGAACGCGGTGAAGGCGGCCATCGAGCGCTGATCCCCTCAGCCGTCGGCAATCGTCGAAGGTGAGGCCCTCCGAGGCGCCACCCCCTCAAGCCTCGTCTGCCTCCTCGCTGCGAGAGCCGACCGTGCATCGCGACCGTCTCCGCCCCCGTTACGCTCGAATCGATGCCCCCCACCCCCGCTCCTCTGCCCCGCCGGGTCCTCGCGTGACCGGCGTCCTCACCGGCTTCGCGGTCGTGGGCCTCGCCGTGGTGGTGGGCTACGTGATCGCCCGCATCGATCTGCTCGGGCCGCACGCGCGCCACGTTCTGAGTCGCCTGACGTTCTACGTGCTCTCACCCTTCCTTCTGTTCACGGTGCTCGCCCGCGCCGACGTGGCGACGCTGTTCTCGGCGCTCTTGCCGGTGTCGATGATCACCGCGGCCGTGATCATCGGCCTGTACACCCTCGTCTCGGCGCTGATCCTGCGTCGCCCGGTCGGCGAGACGGTCATCGGCGCGCTGTCGGCGGGCCAGGTCAACAGCAACAACATCGGCATCCCGATCTCGCTCTACATGCTCGGCAACGCGGCGTTCTCGGCTCCCGTCATCCTGTTCCAGCTGCTCGTGCTCATGCCGATCGCGCTGTCGATCCTGGATGCCGTCACCTCGGGCTCCCGCTCCGTCAAGCGGATCGTGACGCAGACGGCCAAGAACCCGATGCTCATCGGATCAGCGCTGGGCGTGCTCGTCGCGGTGCTCGGTATCGACCTGCCGCCGATCGTCTTCGACCCGCTGCACCTCATCGCGGGGGCGTGCGTGCCGGTTCTGCTGATGTCGTACGGCATGTCGCTGTACGGCCAGCGGGTGCTGACCGAACCCGGGCGTCGCGTCGACGTCGTCATCGCGTCGGTCTTGAAGCTCGTGGCCATGCCCGCTCTGGCGTGGCTCGTCGCCTTGTGGTTCGGTCTGCCCGACGACCAGGTGTTCGTGGTCGTCGTTCTCGCCGCGCTCCCGACGGCGCAGAACGTGTTCAACTTCGCGCAGCGGTACGGCGTCGGCGAGATCCTGTCGCGCGATGTGGTGTTCCTCTCCACCGTCGGGTGCCTTCCCGTGCTGTTCGCGGTGGCCCTGCTGCTCGGGTGACCTCACCCTCACACGTCGACGGCATCACCCCCTCTTCACCCTGTGGAGAGTTCTGACGGCGGCCGGGCGCGGTGAGCCTACGATGCTCGCGTCCCCTTCGCCGACCCACCGCGGGAGCCCTCATGACGTCGTTCTCCATCGACACCGAAGCGGTGCGCGAGATCGCCGCCCGGGTGCAGGGCATACGCGACGAAGCGCCTCTCGCCGCCCCACTCCCCCGCGTCGAGTTCGGTCACGGGGGACTGGCCGCGGCGACCGCATCCTTCTCGGCGCTTCTTCTGCGTGCGTGGCGCAGCCGACTCGTCGAGACGGAGCAGATCGCCGCGCGCCTGCGTGCTTCCGCGGATGCCTACGACGAGGCCGACGAGGCGGCGGCAGCAGCGCATGGGTGATCTCGCCTCCGTCGCCGACCCCCTCGTCCTGATCCCCGGTCGCCCCGACCAGATCTTCTCCGCCGCCCGCGCCTGGACCCAGCTGTCCGACGCGGCGGTGGGGCTCGCCGACCGGCTGTTCGCCGTCTCCGTGCACGACGCCTGGCAGGGTGAGGCCGCAGACGATTTCTCGCTCCGCCGCACCTCCGCCGCCGACGACTGGTCGGTCGTCGCCCAGGTGCTGGTCGAGTGCGCGGCCAGCCTGCACCGGTACGCCGAGACCCTCGCCTGGGCGCAGGGCCGGGCCGTGGATGCCGTCGACCTGCATCGACGGGGTCTCACCGAAACGCTCGAGACGGCCGCTCAGAACCCTGCCCCGGGCGCCGCCGATACCGGAGCGGCCCTCCGCGTCCGTGCCGAGGAGCTGCTGTCCGAGGCCCGCGAGGTCGTGCGCACCCGCGGCGAGGAGTGCGCGGCGGCGATCGAGGCCGCCGCCCGTGGGATGGGCGAGAACGGGCGATGGAGCGCCGCTCTGTTCTTCGCCCCCGCGCCGTCGATCGACGCGCTCGCCCCGCGGGCCGCTACCCGCCGCCTGGGGATCTCCATCCTGGAGCGCCTGTCCCGGGCCGACGCGGAGCAGCAGATCAGTGAGCTGCTCGCCCTTCACCCCGACTGGATGACGCTTCTCGAGCAGTTCCCACCCGACGACGACGAGGTCCGGGCGTGGTGGGAGGGCATCGACGACCCGGCGGCCCGCTCCGCCCTGCTCGCCGCGATCCCGGCCGTCCTGGGCACCCTCGGTGGGCTGCCCCCGCTCGTTCGGGTGGCCGCCAACCGCGAGAACGCCGCGGATCGCGTGGCAGCACTTCAGCGTTCCCTCGACGACCCCCACCTCGCCCCCGAGGAGCGCGCGGCGATCACGGCAGAGAGGCACTACCTGCAGCGCGCGGTCGACGGCGACGTCCAGCTCTATATGTACGACGCCCCCGCGCATCGCATCATCGAGATGATCGGGACTCCCTCGGCGTCCACGACGGCGACCGTCACCTACGTGCCGGGCACCTTCACGAGCATGCAGAGCTTCTACGGAGGGGGTCCGCAAGAGGTCGTGGAGTGGATGAACCAGCAGGATGCCGGTGTGCTCGGCTTCGTCTGGAAAGACGGGGTGTTCCCCGGCGATGAGGCCGGGGCCCCGCCTTCCGTCGCCCTCGCTGAGCTCCCGCTGGCGACGGGGCTGTCGCAGGCGAACGATCCGGATCTCGCGCGCGCCATGGGAGACCGTCTCGCCGACTTCGCTGCCGAGATCCGCGGCGCGAGCGACGCCGTCGCCGACAGTGAGAGCGTGGCGATGGGGCATTCCTGGGGTCTCGCACCCATCACCGCCTCGGAGGTCGCCGGTGCTCAGTACGACCAGGTTCACTCGCTGGCGGGGGCCGGGATGCCGGAGGGGTGGGCACCCGATCCGCGAACGACGTACGCCCACTGGGCGTACACCGACGTGCTCACCATGGCGCAGGAGACGGGGGTCGTCTGGGAAGGACGCGTCCCCGCTCATGAGCCGGCCTTCGAGAGCCACGTCTACGCGCGAGACGGAGACGTCGAGATCCCGCTCCCCGCTCCCCCGGCGATCGGGCTACCCGGAATCGAGCCGCAGCCCACGCCCAGCTTCCGGGTGTCGTTTCGCGCGCTCGAGAATCACCAACTCATCGCGAGCGACCTTGCCGAGAACAGGGCCGCTCTCCGTCTCATTCTTCGCGAGGTGACCCAATGAAACGCCGTCGTCTACTCACCCCCCTGATGATCCTCACTCTCGTGATGTTGGCCGGGTGCGCGCCGACCGGAGGTATCGACGTCGATCCCGACCTCGATGTGTTGGGCGCCAAGAAGGTTGCCCAAGACATGGAGCTCTCTCTTGCCGAGTTCGTTCCACCGGCTGAGGTCGCGTCCGTTGACCAGGCTGAAGAGAGTGGCTTGCTCAGCTGTGGAACGGATCGTGCATTTCAGTGGGCGGGGCACACCAATGTCCATTTGATCGGAGCGTCGGAGACGGCCGCGATCATGGATGCAGTTGTCGCCGCCTACGTCGAGAAGACCGGGTACACCGCGATCCGCGAGACTCTCGACGACGGTGTTCCGAGCGTTCAAGTGCGCGGTCCGCACGGGTCGGTGTACATGATGGCGCTCAGCGTGGACCGCACCTACATCCAGATCCTCTCCTTCTCCCCCTGCTTCCACCTGGCCGACGGCCTCCACCCGCGCGACACCTACTGACGGGACTGCACCGTGTACATCCGGTTCGACAGCGCGCGCCACGGCGAGCTCGTCGCGCACCTCGACCAGGCCCTCTCCGGCATCGCGATCGAGATCGACCTGCTCGACCGGGAGGCCAGTCGCCTTCGCGGGGACTGGGACGGCTCGGCGCGCGAAGCCTACGACCGGACCCACACCGCGGGGGCGGCGTTACTCGAGGAGCTGGAGCGCGGGCTGCGGGGTGCCCGCGACTTCGCCTCAGCGACGGCGGAACGATTCGTCGCGATTGAGCGGGCGGTCCGCGCCCTGTGGCGCCGGTGAGCGGCCGCGCCACCTCGCGACCCTCCGCGCTGCCGCCCACCAACGCAGCGGTCCCGGCACGACCGAGGCGGCATCGCGCACACGGGTCGGCCCGCGCGCGGCCCGCAGAGGGGTTCAGTGTCCGCGAAACGCCGCGCATGTCGGTGCGTGTGCGGCGTGTCCGGGACACTCAACAGCGCGCGCGACGCAGCGAGGACCGCAGAAGGGTGGAGTGTCCACGACACGCCGGGCGTGGCCGGGCGTTCGCGGCATGTCCTGGACACTCAACCCTCGGCGCACTCCCCGGTCCCGCACGACCGGCGCAACCCCCATCCCCGCACGACCGACACCACCCCCGGTCTCGGCGCAGCCGGCGCCGCCATCAAACGACCTCTGTGACGCCGCTCGACGCGGCGCGGACGCCCGGGTCGCGCCGGTTTCGTCGTGCGGTCTAAGGTGAGCACTGTTCACAGCGTTCATCCAGAAAGGCACGCAATGTCGCCCTCGTCCACGACCAGCCCCGCTCTCAGCGCCGTCCGCACCGCGCTCGGCGTCAGCGGCGCGCTGTCGCTCGTCATCGGCCTGCTCATCCTGGTGTGGCCCGGCCGCACCGCCGAGATCGCCGTCGGCATTATCTCTGTCTACGTCATCATCGCCGGACTGGTGAACATCGGCATCGGCCTGTTCTGGCGCTCCGGCTGGGCTCGCATCGGCTACATCGTGCTCGGCGTGCTGTTCATCGTCGCGGGCATCTTCTCGTTCGCCAACCTCTCGGCCACGACCGCGTGGTTCGGCGTCTTCATCGGCACCCTCGTCGGCATCCTGTGGATCATCGAGGGCGTCGTCTCGCTCACCACCGTCGGCCACGGATCGAAGGCGCGGGCCTGGACGATCTTCTTCGCGATCGTCAGCATCCTCGCCGGCGTCGTGCTGCTGTTCTCGCCGCTCCTGGGCGCGGTGACGCTGTTCCTGCTCATCGGCATCTCGCTCGTCATCCTCGGCATCTTCCAGATCGTGCGAGCGATCCAGTTCGGCAAGGCCNCGCCCACCATTCGAGCACCGCATCGAAGCGCTGCACCCGGTGCTGCGGCCGACCCGCGCGGGTGAGCTCGTGGTCTTCGCCGGGGAAGACGAGCATCTCGGCCTCGGTTCCCTGGCGCTTCAGCGCCGCGTAGTAACGCGTGGCCTGTTCGAGCGGGCAGCGGAAGTCCAGCTCGGAGTGGAGCACCAGCGTGGGGGTGCGCACCCGGTCGACGGCGGCCATGGGGCTCTGCGCGGCCATCTGCTCGGGGTCGGTCCCGACGTACTCCTGACCGAAGAACGAGCCGATGTCGCTCGAGCCCGGGAACGCGGTCGGGTCGAGGAACCCGCGCTCCACGATCGCGCCGGCGAAGCGGTGGTCATGCGCGATGATCCATGCGGTCATGTATCCGCCGTAGGACCCGCCCATCACGCCGACGCGGTCGCCGTCGAGGCGAGGATCTGCCGCCACGACGCCGTCGAAGAAGTCGAGCACGTCGAAGAAGTCGAGGGTGCCCATCTTCTGTCGGATCGACCGGCCGTGGGCGCGACCGTATCCGGCGCTCCCGCGGGGGTTGCTGTAGACGACGGCGTACCCGGCGTCGACGAGCACCTGGGTCTCGTCGAAGACGTGCACCCCGTACGACGCGTACGGCCCGCCGTGGATCTGCAGGATGACCGGGAACGGCCCCTCGCCCTCGGGCGTGGCGACCCACCCGTGCACCGGGTAGCCGTCGCGGCCGGCGATCTCGTGCTCGACCGGCACGACGACACCCCGCTCGCGCACGGCGGCGCCGAAGTCGGTGACGGCGCGAACGCCCGCGACGGGGTCGACGAGCACCAGCTCACCGAACGATTCGGGCGCGGCGACGGATGCCACGACCCGGCCGTTCGCGACGGCGTGGCCGTTGACCTCGAGGTCCCCGCCGAGGACCTCGGACACGTCTGCTCCGCGCGTGACGCGCAGCAGGCGCAGGCGCCCGCGGGTGCGGTCCTGCACGAGCACGTCGCCGTCGTCGAACGACAGGTGACTGCCGACCTCGCCGAGATCGATCGTCTCGGCGTCGGTGAGCCGGCGCGGACCCTCGGCCTCCAGCAGGAACAGCGAGACGCCGGGGGCGACGAAGTCCACGCCCTCCGGACCCACGTCGTTCGCAAGCGCGAAGATCGCCCCGTCGGGCGCCACGGCGACCTCGGCGACCGACAGGTCGGCTGAGGTCGAGAGCACCTCGCGCTCGGCCCCACCCTCGACCGCGACGGCCATGATGCGGTCGCGCAGGTCGCGGCGGTCGGTCTCGATCACGTCGGGAACGCTCAGCAGCTCGCTGCCGTCGTGCGTCCAGACGACGCCGCTCCAACTGGTGTCACCCTCGGTCAGCCGCGTGGGCTCGGCGGGTATCACGCGCTTCTCGGGCGCTTCCAGCGCCGGAGCGGGCGTGTAGAAGGGCTCCGCCTCGGTCGAGGGCGCGTCCACCACGAAGAGATGGCTCGGGCGGTCCAGGTAGCCGGCGCCGTTCGAGTGCCACCGGATGCCGGTGATCCGACGCGGCGGTTCGGCGGCGGCATCGCGCCCCTCGACGGTGCCGTACCGACCGGGCTCGGGCACGCGCGCCGAGAACGCCAGACGCGTGCCGTCGGGCGACCAGGCGACGTCGGTCACTCCCCCGGGCTGGTCGGTCACCTGGACCGGCTCACCACCGAGGACCGAGACGACGAACACCTGCGCGCGGCCGCGCTCATCGGCGCGGAGGAACGCGACGGTGGCGTCGTCGGGCGAGAGGCGCGGCGCCTTGTCAGCGACACCGCGCGTCAGGCGGCGCGGCGCACCGTCGGGCAGGTCGACCCGCCAGAGCTGGCCCACTCCGCGGTCGGCGACGAGATTGGGACGCGAGGTGGCGAAGACGGCGACGTCGCCGTCGGACGAGAGCGCGGGGCGCCCCACGGAGACGAGCGCCTCGATGTCGACGGAGCGCATGCTCACTCGCCTCCGAACGAACCCGTGTCGCCCACGAGACGGGTGTTGTCGGCGGGAACCGGGTCGAGGGCCGCGCGGGCGACCTCGGCCGCGAACTCCGACACGTTGTACAGCTTGCCGGCGTCGTCGCGGCGGGCGGCGATCGCGCCGGGGTTGGCGCGCTCGAGCAGGGTGGCCGTGATGGTGCCTTCGATCATGTCGCCCGAGACGACGGTGAAGCCGATGCCGCGCTCCTCGAGAGCGGGGATCTTCTCACGCAGCGCGTCTTCGCCGGCCCGCTTCGACAGCGCGACCGGCTCGTACTCGGGCATGGTCGGGGTGGTGCGGATGAAGTGCGCCTGGTGACTGGTCACGAACACCACGCGCGCGTCGGCCTTGAGCAACGGCAGCGCGGTTTCGAGCACGGAGACCTGCGCGTCGCGGTTGAGCAGCAGCGCGTAGTCCTCGGCCATGCCGGACTCCATGCCGCCCGAGGCGTTGAGCACGAGCACGTCGAGGCCTCCGAACGTGCGCTCGACCTCGTCGAACATCGCCTTCACCGACGCGGGGTCGGTGAGGTCGGCGCCCACGACGAGCGCCTCGACGCCCAGCTCACGCAGCTGCGACGCGAGCTTCTCGGCGCGCGGCGCCTTGTTGCGGAAGTTGATGACGACGTTCGCGCCGGCCTCGGCGAAGTACTTCACGGTGTCGGCGCCGATGCCGCGCGACGAGCCGGTGACGAGCGCGGTCTTGCCGCTCAGGGAGCCGGACGGAAGGGTCTGAGACACGGATTCTCCTGACGATTCGAAAAAGGGGGACCGCGAGCGGGGGGACACTCGGAGCCCCTCCCAGCCTACCGATCCCCCGCCCACCGCCACCGGCGCCGGGCCGCAGTCGCGCCGCTCCCCGCGACGGCCACGCACGCCTCCACGACGCCGCGAACAGCCCCTGTCCACGGGCACGGGCGTGTCGTACGCGCGTGCTACGTTCTGGCCCGGAGGCCCTGACATGACCGCATCGCCCGCCGCCCGGCATCCCTATCTCTCACCCGAGGGGCCGCGCGTGCTGGCGCACCGGGGGCTCGTCACCCCGGATGCCGTCGCGAACGGGCTGGTCGACAATTCGTTCGCCGCGGTGGCCGCGGCGCACGCCGCCGGCGCCGTCTATGTCGAATCGGACTGCCACCTCACCGCCGACGGCACCGTCGTGCTGTTCCACGACGACGACCTGCGGCGCGTCGCCGAAGACCCTCGGGCGATCGCCGACGTCCGCGTGCACGAGCTGGCGGAGCTCATGTCGGACCGCGGCGGCCTCCTCACCCTCGCGCAGGCGCTCGACGCCTTCCCCGACGTGCGCTTCAACCTCGACGTCAAGGCCACCGCCGCGGCCGAACCGGTCGGGCGGCTCATCGCGCCGCACGCCGAGCGGGTGCTCGTCACGAGCTTCTCCGACGATCGCCGTCGCACCGCCCTTGAGGCGGCCCGCCGCGCGGGGGCGACCCGCCGCCCGGCCACCTCCCCCGGATCGGCGACCATCGCCCGCCTGCTGGCGGCGCGCGTGCTGGGTCAGCGCCGGCGTGTGCGGGAGCTGCTCGCCGACCTCGATGCGCTGCAGGTGCCCGAGCGGCACGGGGTGATCCCGGTCGTGACCCCGGGCTTCGTCCGCGACGCGCACGCCGCCGGCGTCGAGGTGCACGTGTGGACGGTCAACGAATCCGCCGACATGCACCGCCTGCTCGACCTGGGCGTCGACGGGCTGGTCACCGACCGCGCCGACCTGACTCTGGCCCTGGTGAACGAACGGTGAACTCCAGCTGACTGAGCATTCTCTGTGAAACCCGGCCGCGGGCCCGCCGTTCGAATAAAGCGCACAGGTGCGAGCGTGATACATGGGGACCGACGAGAGGACCACACAATGGCAGACCGCAGTCTCCGCGGCATCCGACTCGGCGCCCAAAGCCTCCAGAGCGAAGACGGCGTCGTGTTTCACGACCGTGCACAACACACGTACAACTGCAGCACCTGCGGACGCGACACCGTCCTGACGTTCGCTGCAGACGCCGAGGTTCCGGAGTCCTGGGAGTGCCGCACGTGCGGCGCCGAAGCGCTGCTGCGCATCGGTGACGGCATCGCGACCGTCGACCACAGCGGCGACAAGGCCGCCCGTACGCACTGGGACATGCTCCTGGAGCGTCGCACCCTCCCCGAGCTCGAAGAGCTGCTCGAAGAGCGTCTCGCCTTCGTCCGCGCCCGCCGTGGCGCCGGGAACGAGAAGCTCAGCGCCTGACGCTGAGAAACGGATTCAGACGCCGGCCCCTTCGGGGGTCGGCGTCTTCTTCGTGGCGCGGGACCGCACCGCGACGAGCACACCGGCCGCCAGCAGAGCGACGAGGCTCCCTCCGCCCACCACGATCTTGACCGCGGGTCCGATGACCGTCGCGGGGGTGAGACCGGTGCGCAGCGGCACGTCGGTGAGCATGTGCCCCGCGACGTCGACGGGCAGCTCGTCGAGGGTGGCCCCGTCGGGTGCGATGACCTGGCTCGTGCCCACGGTCGAGAGGTTCACCACCGAGCGACCGGTCTCGATCGCCCGCATGCGCGCGAAGGCGAGCTGCTGCAGGTTCTCGTCGGTGCCGCGGAAGTCGGCGTTGTTGGTCTGGAACATGTAGATCTGCGCCCCTGCGGCCGCGCCGTCCCACACCACGTCGTCGTAGATCACGTCGAAGCAGATGGCCACACCGATGCCGACACCGTTCAGGTCGAAGAGCGGGCTCGCCGTTCCGGGGGTGTACTCGCGCCCGATGAGACCGATCAGGTCGGGAGCGAACGGCTCCCAGAACGCCCGGTCGGGCACGTACTCGCCGAACGGCACCGGATGCCGTTTGTCGTACGTGGCGATCGCCCCGCCGTCGGGTGTCCACAGCAGCGCGGAGTTGAACAGGTCGGGCCCGCGCTCGGTCACCGCCGACACGAGCAGCGGCGCGTCGACCCGGCGCGACAGCTCGTCGAGCACGGCGGCGGTCGGTCGCGAGGCGGTCGGGTCGGAGTCGACGCCACCCTCGGGCCAGAGCAGCACGTCCATGTCCTGCCCGAGAAGCGGAGCGGATGCCGCCAGCTGCGCGTTCAGCACGGCGTTGCGGGAGCGCTGGTCGAAGTAGCCGGCGGGACCGTTGCCCTGCGCCGCGCCCACGCGCAGCGAGCCCGCGTCGGTGGTCGGGAACTGCGGCAGCGCCACGAGCACGATCAGCACGAGCGCGGCCGGCACGGCACGCGCGAGACGGCGGAACCGCCCGGTGCGCACGAACTCGATCGCCATGGCGCACAGCAGCACGACGAGGAACGTCAGCCCCGACATGCCGACCCACGACGCCACCTCGGCGAAGGGCCCGTTCACCTGCGAGACGCCGATACGTCCCCAGGGGAAGCCGCCGTACGGCCACGAGCCGACGATCTGCTCGCGCAACGTCCACAGCCCCGCGACGAGGGCCGGCAGCAGCACGAGCCGTCCGAGCGTTCCCGGCGCCAGCCGCGGCATCCATCGGTAGGCCAGCGCGATGGGGATGGCGAACACCGCGGTGAGCAGCGCTTCGAGCACCGACAGCGCGATCCACGGGATGGGTCCCAGGTAGCGCGCCGTGAAGAGCAGGTTGACCGAGAAGAAGGCCGCCCCGAACAGGAACCCCACGAGCAGCGACGACCAGATGCCCCGACCAGCGAGGACGACGAGCGCGAGCACCACGGCGGGCAGTGCCATCGGCCACCACGCCAACGCGGGGAACGCGGTGACCAGCAGCAGACCCGCCACGACCGAGAGCGGCGCCGCGAACGCCAGACGCAGCACCGACGGGGCGGGCTCGGCGAGGCGCGCGCGCGGACGGCGCGTCGACACGGCGCTCACGCGGACGTGTACGCGACGATGCCGCGCCGCACGGAATCCAACGCCGTGCGCGCGGTCGACGCGAGCTTCGGTTCGGCGACGAGCGAGATCTGGTCGAGCAGGTCGATCGTCTGCTTGACCCAGCGGACGAAGTCCCCC
The DNA here is from genome assembly GCF_014839455.1 of Microbacterium sp. CFBP 8801. Taxonomy (NCBI): domain Bacteria; kingdom Bacillati; phylum Actinomycetota; class Actinomycetes; order Micrococcales; family Microbacteriaceae; genus Microbacterium; species Microbacterium sp. CFBP 8801. The sequence continues at coordinate 610,878 of NZ_JACYNU010000001.1, forward strand.
GCGGCCATGTCGGCGAGGGTGAGCACGCTGTCGAGGGGCAGACCCTTCGCCCACGCGTGCATGGCGGGGGCCAGGCCGGAGGCGGGTTCCGCCGAGCCCGGCAGGCGGTGGTCGCGCTCGAGGTCGTCGAGCTCTTGCCAGAGGGTCTGCGTGGCATCGAGCGCCCCGCGGAACGCGCCGCGCGGCAGACCCCGCTCGCCCGGCCCGGCCTCGTCGCGGCGCGGTTCGTACACGAGGCAGCAGGCGAGGGCGGCGAGGGACGGAGCATCGAGTCCGTCCCACAGGCGCTGGCGCAGCGACTCGGCCACGAGCAGATCGCGCTCACCGTAGATGCGGCGCATCGTGCGACCCGCGGGGGTCAGCACCGTGGCACCGTCGTCTTCGATCGCGACGTACTCCAGGGCGGCGAGCACCTCGACGACCCGGTCGAACACGCGCGCGACGTTGCCGGTGCGCTGATCGATCTGCTGCCGGGTCTTGTCGGTGGTGCGCTTGAGCTTCCAATACCGCTCCGCCCAGCGGGCGTGGGCCTCGCGATCGGGGCACGACTGGCAGGGGTGCCGCTGCATGCGCCGGCGCAGCGACTGGATCTGCTCCTGCCGCTCGTCGCGCAGGCGACGGGGCGCCGTGGCGTCGCGCCGGTTGATCTTGTCGAGATCGCTGAGTTCGCGGCGGATCGTGGAGTACTCGCGGAAGTCCCCGCGGTCGCACGTCATCGCCTGCTCGTAGCCCGAGAGCGACTCCTCGGCATCCTTCACCTGACGCGCGAGACCGACGACCGAGCGGTCGGCCTGGAACTGCGCGAACGACGACTCGAGCACCTCGCGGGCCCGGGCCCGACCGAACTGGTCGATGAGGTTGACGGCCATGTTGTACGTGGGCCGGAAGCTCGAGTTCAGCGGATAGGTGCGGCGCGAGGCCAGCGCCGCGACGGACTGCGGGTCGAGACCCTCGGTGAACTGCACCACCGCGTGGCCCTCGACGTCGATGCCGCGGCGGCCGGCGCGACCGGTCAGTTGCGTGTACTCCCCCGAGGTGATGGCCACGCGAGCTTCGCCGTTGAACTTCTCGAGCTTCTCGAGCACGACCGTTCGCGCCGGCATGTTGATGCCGAGCGCCAGGGTCTCGGTGGCGAAGACGACCTTGACGAGCTTGCGACGGAACAGCTCCTCGACGACCTCTTTGAACGCCGGCAGCAGGCCCGCGTGGTGCGAGGCCATGCCGCGCTCGAGGTTGTCGCGCCACTCCCAGAAGTGCAGGACGGCGAGGTCCTCGTCCTTCAGTGTGAAAGTCAGCTCGTCGACGATCTGGCGGATCTCGACGCGCTCCTCGGCCGAGGTCAGCCGCACGTTCGCGCGTCGCAGCTGCTGCACGGCGGCGTCGCAGCCGGCGCGGCTGAAGATGAAGAAGATCGCCGGCAACAGGTGGTTGCGCTGCAGCAGCTCCACGACCTCGGGACGGTCGATGCGCTCGATGCGCGGCCCCTGCGCCGGACGGGTGGGCTTGTGCCCGGCGCGGCGCTGGCCCGCGTGACGCGGACCTCCGGCGTGGCGCGCCGAGCGGTACTCCTGCGCGCGCCGGTTGTTCTCGTATCCCCCGGAGTTGCCCCCGCGGATGCGCAGCAGCTCCTGGTTCACCTGGGCGGTGGCGACTCCCGCTCGATCGTCGAACAGCGGCAGCAGGTCGCCGCGCACGAGCACGTGCTGCTCGAGGGGCACGGGCCGGGTCTCCGACACGATCACCTCGGTGTCGCCGCGCACGGTGTCGAGCCAGTCGCCGAACTCTTCGGCATTCGACACGGTCGCCGACAGCGACACGAGTTTGACCGACGACGGCAGGTGGATGATGACTTCTTCCCACACCGCGCCGCGGAAGCGGTCGGCGAGGTAGTGCACCTCGTCCATGACAACGAAGCGCAGGCCACGCAGGGCGGGCGAATCGGCGTACAGCATGTTGCGCAGCACCTCGGTCGTCATCACGACGATGCGCGCCGAGGAGTTGATGTTCGTGTCGCCGGTGAGCAGGCCCACCTCGTCGTCGCCGTAGATCTCCTGCAGCTCGTGGAACTTCTGGTTCGACAACGCCTTGATCGGCGTCGTGTAGAACGCCTTGTCCCCGGGCTCCGACATCGCGAGGTGGATCGCGAACTCGCCGACGATGGTCTTTCCGGCGCCGGTGGGGGCCGCCACCAGCACGCTCCGTCCGTCTTCGAGGGCGTGGCATCCGGCGATCTGGAAGTCGTCGAGCTCGAACCGCTGCATCTCGGCGAAGTCGGCCGTGTGCGGGTGCGTCGAACGGGCGCTGGCGCGCGCGAAACGCTCGGCCGGACTCGGCGCGCTCACGCGATGGGCCCCGACGGCATTCCGGCCGCGGCGGCGCGACGTGCCTTGCGGCGGTCGAACAGCATCGACACCCCGGCGGCGGCGAAGAACAGCACGGTGAGGATGGCAGCCAGCATGAGCATGCTGATGATGTCGGCCGCGGGGGTGGCGAGGGCAGAGAACAGGGTGGCGATGAGGATCGCGACCCGCCAGCCCTTCAGGATCGCCTTGCCGCTCATGATGCCGGCGACGTTCAGCGCGACCAGGAACACCGGCAGCACGAACGCCACGCCCACCACGATCATGAGCTTGAACACGAAATCGTAGTAGTCGGTGGCGTTGTAGAAGTTGACGCCGCCTTCGGGCGTGAAGCCCCACATGAGCTCGATCACGTGCGGGACGATCAGGAGCCCCACCCAGCAGCCCACGAAGAACAGCGGGACGGCGGATGCCACGAACCCGACCGTGTAGCGCACCTCTTTGCGCGTGAGTCCGGGCATGATGAACGCCCAGATCTGCCACAGCCACACCGGGGCCGACAGGAAGATCCCGATCGAGAAGGCGATGCGCATACGCAGGTCGAACGCCGAGGTCACCGAGGTGAAGTTGAGCGCCGAGAAGTCGTCGCCGCGGCGCTCCGCGATCGCACGGATCGGCTCGGTGATGAGGTGGATGATCGGGTCGGTGATGATGAAGGCCACCACCATGCCCACCACGAGGGCGGCAGCGGCGATCATCAGACGCTTGCGCAGCTCGACGAGATGCGCGCCGATGGACATGCGCTTATCGCGCCGCGGCCCCTCGGGGAGGTCGATGCGCGGCGGGCCTGCCGTCACCACGACTTAGATCGTGGGGTCGTTCGACCTGCGCGGCTCGGGGGCGGCGGTCGAAGCGGTGCCGGTCTCGGTGGCGCGCGGCGTCTCGGGAGTGGGAGCCGCGACCTCGTCGTCGCGCTTCATCTCTTTCATCTCGCTCTTGAACACGCGAGCTGACTGGCCGACGCTCTTCGCGAGGGCGGGGAGCTTGGCGGCGCCGAACAGCAGAAGGATGACGGCCAAGACGATCAGCAGGTGCCATCCGGTCAATCCCTGAATCATGAGGACTCCTCGTCTTGTTCGGGCGTGGACATCAGTCTAACCCGCGGTTTCCGCCGCGGACCGGACAGGCCCACGGGCGCGACGACTCGGTGCGGACGCTCAGGCGCGGCGATCGGGTCGGCCAGCGGCTCCTCGTCGTCGCGGAGGGCCGTGCGGGCAGGCGCTCAGGGCTCCGCGCGATACTGCGCCAGCCCCGCCGCCGCCCACGCCGCCGCCGCGTGGCGGGCGCCGGCCGGTTCGAGCAGCTCGACCTCGCCGCCGCGCCGGGCTGCGAGGCGCTTCAGGCTCTGCTCGTCGGCGAGATGGAGCGAGGCCACCGAGGTGACCCCGTCGGAGTCGTCGATGTCGGCGCGCTCGAGGTAGTCGGCCAGCAACGGCGCCACCGCGCGGGGAAAGCGGAACCGGGCCACCACCTCGTCGTCGGCCGGGGCGAACAGGTCGGGAACCGGATCGCCGCCGTGCACGGCCGGGATGTCGGTGAGGGTGGGGTCGCTCACGCGGTCGAGGTGGAACGTGCGCACGGCTTGGCGCAGGTGGCACCAGCCCTGCAGGTACCACTGGTCGTTGGCGATGTGCACCTTGATGGGGTCGACGGTGCGCGTGGTGGGACCGGCGCCGGGCGCGCGGTACGTGAACATGACCGCCACGCGGGCGCGGAGCGCCTCGTCGACGACATCGCGCACCCCGTCGACGGGCCCGGGCGCGACGATGACGGCGGGCGGCGCCGCGGCGGCACCGCGAGCGAGCTTGGAGAGCAGCCCCGAGACGAGGTCGTTGTCGCCGACGCCCGGCAGACTCCGCGCGAGTTGCAGACCCGCCAGCAGAGCCGCGGCCTCGCGTGCGGTCAGCCGGGGCGAGCGTTCCAATCCCACGGTGTTGGTGATCGCGATCACGTCTTCGCGGTCGAGCAGGTCCCAGTCGATGTCGAAGAGGTCGTGCGGCAGCTGCCAGTACCCCTGCTCGCCGGGAAGGCCGATGACGGTGAGGCGCTCCACCATCGCGCGCATCTGCCCGGGAGCGACGTCGAAGTCGGCCGCGGCCTCGGCCACCGAGACCTCGCCCTTGCCGAGCAGGTAGGGCACCAGCTGCAGCAGCAGAGCCGCGCGGTCGAGGGCGGCGATGGGCCGATCGGTGCTCACGCGGCACCTCCGTGCAGGGCCAGCGTCGCCTCGAGGCGACGGATGACCTCGACGCGCAGGTCGTCGGGGGCGACGACGCGCACTTCGGGACCGTACGAGGCGAGCTCGTCGGCGAACACGTGCAGGTCGACGTACGGCACCAGGATGCCCTGCGGCGCCGCATCGGCGCGGCGCGCCAGCCGCAGGGCGGCTTCGGTTCCCGGGTGCACCTCGAGCAGCGCCCGCTGACGCGCGGCGACGGCCCGCAGGCCCGCCAGCGCCCGTTCTCCGGCGCCGTCTCGCAGGTCGGCCGGGAACTTCTCGCGCGCGACGGTGACGTCGCCGACGATGCGGGCCAAGAGGAAGGTGCGATCGGCTTGCACGTTCTGGTCGAACCCGTAGACGTGCCACCGCGCCTCGTACTCGACGAGGGCGAACGGACGGATGCGTCGCTCGCGCGGACGCGCCTCGCCCGGACGCAGGTAGGTGAACGTCACCACCCGCGACTGCTCGATCGCCCGCTGCAGGGTCGCGAACGACGCGTCGCGCACCCGGATGCGGGGCGCGTACCCGATGATCGGCTCGTCGACGGCGATGCCGAGCGCGCGGATCTTGCGCAGCCCGCTGCGGGCGTCGACCGAAAGCGACTCGCTCCCCCACACGCCTCCGGCGATGTTCAACAGCGCCACCTCGGCCGGGCTGAACGAGATGTCGTCGGGCAGCTCGTACTCGGCGGTCGGCACGCGATAGCGCGCCTCGCGCAGATCGTCGGGGTCGGAGCGGTTGCCGATCGTCTCGATCGGCACACCGAGCCCGCGGAGGTTCTCTTTGTCGCGCTCGAACATCTTCTCGAGCGCATCCTTCGACGCGCCCGCCTCGAGCTGCTCGCGGTAGCCCGCGACCGAGGAGAGGATGGTGTCTTTGGTCAGCCCCTGCTCGGTCGCCATGAGGGCGACGACGAGGTTCACCAGGCGCTCCTCGGGAGCACTTCTGGACGGGGTGGCGGGCACCCGCCCATCCTAGGCGTCGGGGCGGGTCAGCCGACGGTGCCGAGGATGTCCACGACGTACACGAGGGCGGTGTCGGCCGGGGCCTGGAGGATCTGCTGGTCCTGCTCGGTCTGGTCGGCGGGGACGACGACCAGAACCTGCGAACCGACGGTCTGCCCCTCGAGGGCCGAGGCGAGAGCCGGCGGCAGAGCCGACACCTTCGCCTGGCCGGGCGCGCCGTTCTTCCAGGTGGAGGCGAACGTCGTCTTGGCACCCCACGCCACGCCCTGCACGTGGATGACCACCGAGGAGTCGGCGGTCAGCGCATCGCCGTCACCCTTCATGATGGTCTGCGAACGCACCTCGGTGGGGGCGTCGCCCGCCGGGGTCACGATGCCGGGCTGTCCGTCAGGCGCGCGCACGACCGAGGGCATGCCGGACTCGGCGTTGTACTGGTCGGCACCGTCGGCGGCGGGCAGGAACACCTTGCGCACGTCGAACACGAAGATCGCGCCGTCGCCCTCGCCCAGACCGAAGCCCTGGGCGCCCTGCGCACCGACCTGGTCGCCCGGGAGGGCGACCGCGACGCGCGAGCCCTCGGTCACGCACTTCAGCAGCGGGGCGACGGCGGGCACCGCCTGCGTGAGGCGCGTGATCGGGGTGGCGGTGGTGAGGTCGGAGCTGTACTTCGTCGCCCCCACCTGCTCGCCGGTGGCGGCGTCGAGCACGGTGACGTCGATCAGCGAGAGCTGATCGTCGGTCGTGATGCGCGTGCCGTCGCCCTCGATGAGCGTCTGCGTGCCCGCCTGCGACGGGATGAACGGCGATCGCACGGTCACCGTGGGCGTCGTACCGAAGTTACCGGTCGCCTCGACCACCGAGGCGATCGAGCTGTCGGTGGGGGTCGGGCAGGAGGACGCGGCGGTCGCCGAGCATCCGACGAGGCCGAATCCGGCCAGAGCGGTCACGGCCACGAGAGCGGGAAGTCTGCGCACCGGATCAGTTTAGGCGCTCGGGCCCGACTCCTCCGCCGCGCCCGCGACGGACTGCCGCACACCCTCGGCGGACTTCTGCGCTTCGCGCACGCGCTTGCGCAGATTCTTGTCAGTGATCTCGCGGTCGCCGACGGCTCCCGGGGTCCACAGCTCCACGTCTTCATCGCCGTAGCTCGACTTCGACGCGCGGCGCTTGACCTCGGGCGGGACGGCGCCCGGCGCGAGACGGCGGGCCGTGATGAGGAACCCCGTGTGCGCGATCATGCGGTGGTCGGGGCGCACGGCGAGGCCCTCGACGTGCCACCCGCGCACCATCGTCTCGCTGGCATCCGGTTCGGTGAACAGACCCGTGGCACGGATGTACTCGGCAACACGGCTCAGCTGCGTCGCGGTGGCGATGTAGCACAGCACCACACCGCCGGGGGTGAGGGCGTCGGCGGCGGCGTCGATGCACTCCCAGGGCGCGAGCATGTCGAGCACGATGCGGTCGACGGATGCCGGGGCCACGGCATCCGGAAGGCTCTCGACGAGGTCCCCGACGATGACGTCCCACGTCGGGGGGAGCTCGCCGTGGAAGGTCGCGACGTTCGCGCGGGCGACCTCGGCGAACTCCTCACGACGCTCGAACGAGAGCAGCCGACCCGCGGGCCCGATCGCGCGCAGCAGCCACAGCGATAGGGCGCCGGAGCCGACGCCGGCCTCGACGACGGTGGCGCCGGGGAAGATGTCGGCCTGCGCGAGGATCTGCGCCGCGTCCTTCGGGTAGACGATCGCCGCGCCACGCGGCATCGACATCACGAAGTCGCGCAGCAGCGGGCGCACGGCCAAGTAGTCATGGTCGGAGCTGTTCGTGACCACGCTGCCGTCGGGCTGGCCGACGAGCAGCTCGTGCTTGAGCACGCCGTTGTGGGTGTGCAGCTCGCCCGCCTCGCGCAGCGTGATCGTGTGCATGCGGCCCTTGGGGCCGGTCAACTGCACACGATCGCCGATGCGGAACGGACCGCTCAGGTGGGGGGTCTCGCTCATCGGTTCTCCTGGCGGGTCGGGACGTGCGCGGCGTGGAGCGCGCGCAGGTGGGCGGTGGTGCGGCCCTCGAGGCTTGGCCAGAGCGCGTGCGCTCCGACGCCCTCGAGCGGCACCATGAGAGGGACGCCGAGCGACACGGCGCCGCTGGCGATGGCCGAGCGCAGGCCGTTCGGGGAGTCTTCGATGGCGACGGTGTCGACGATGGCGACGCCGAGCGCGGCGGCGGCCTGCAGGTACGGGTCGGGGTGGGGCTTGGGGCGCTCGACGTCGTCGCCGGCGACGACGATGTCGAAGGCGGGGAAGTCGATCAGATCGACGACCGAGAGCGCCATGCGCCGCATCGACATCGTCACGAGCGCCGTCTGGACGCCCTCGGCGCGAAGATCGGCGAGCAGCTCGCGCGCGCCCGGGCGGAACGGCACCCCCGTGACGGCGAGCTGCCGCAGCACCTCGTCGGTGAGGTACGAGATGATCTCGTCGACGCCCCACGGCACGCCGGCGTTCTGCAGCAGGCGGGCGGAGTCCTCGAGCGCGAGGCCGACCATGCCCAGCGCCTGCTCGTGCGACCACGTGCCGCCGAAGCGCTCCACGAGCGGGGTCTCGGCGGCCATCCAGTACGGCTCGGTGTCGACGAGGGTGCCGTCCATGTCCCAGAGGACCGCGGACGGCGCGGGACGCGCGGGGGAAGTCATCGTTCCATCGTATCCAGCGCCCCGCGCGGCCCCGCGCCGCACGTCCGGCCGTCGTCGCGCGCGTGCGCCTATCCTGGAACCCAGCCCCGACGGGGCAGAGGAGGTTGTGTGGACGCACTGGGTCGCCGGATCATCGTCGCCGCATTCGACGGCTGGAACGACGCCGGAGAAGCCGCGTCGGCGGCGGCCGCCATGCTGCGCGCCGACGTCGAGTACGAGGTCGTGCACACGGTCGATCCCGAGCTGTACTTCGACTACCAGTACACACGACCGCAGATCGGATTGGATGCCGAGGGGCGGCGCACGCTCACCTGGCCCGAGGCGACGCTGCTGCGGCCCGTCGAGCGCTCCGACGAGGCCGAGATCTGGCTGCTCGTCGGCGTCGAGCCCGCCCGCGCGTGGCAGGCCTTCGCGGCCGAGTTCATCGACGTCGCCCTGCGCGAGGACGTCACCGGCTTCGTGGCCCTCGGCTCGATGATGTCGGACGTGCCCCACACGCGGCCCATCTCGGTGTTCGCCGGCAGCGACAACGACAACGTCCGCCAGTCGCTCGGCCTCGAGAAGAGCCTGTACGAGGGGCCGGTCGGCATCCTGAGCGCGATCGGCCACGCCGCCGAGGCCGTCGGCATCCCCACCGCGAGCCTCTGGGCGAGCGTCCCCCACTACGTCGCCGGGCACACCCCCTCACCCAAGGCCACGCTGGCACTGCTTGAACGCCTCGAGACCATCAGCGGCATCGCGGTGCCCCGCGGCGACCTCGAGACCGAGGCGCGCGCCTGGGTCGCCTCGATCGACGCGGCCGCCGCCGACGACGACGAGATGAGCGACTACATCCGCCAGCTCGAGCAGACCCGCGACACGTGGGACTCCCCCGAGGCGTCGGGCGACGCGATCGCGCAGGAGTTCGAGCGCTACCTCCGCCATGGCGGCGACGGTCCTACGAAGCCCGGTCGAGACGACCCGCCGCGTCGCTGAACACAGAACGAAGGCGCCGCCCCCGAGGGGACGGCGCCTTCCGTTGTTCCGGCCCGTCGGGGCGCGGCCCGTCAGCCGGTGATCGCCGAGTACGCCGGCAGCACGCCGAGCGCCAGCAGCACCATGACCAGGATGCCGAGGGCGACCCGGTAGATCACGAACGGCAGGAAGCTGCCGCGCTGCAGGTAGCGCATGAGGAACGCGATCACGACGTAGCCGACGACGAACGCGATGACCGTGGCCAGGGCCGTCTCACCGAGGCTGTAGGGACCGGTGCCCTCGTCGAAGCTCTTGTACAGCTCGTAGAAGCCACTGGCGAAGACGGCGGGCACGGCGAGCAGGAACGAGTACTCGGCCACGGCGGTGCGCTTGTAGCCGAGGGCGCGACCGAGCGTCGTGGTCGCGCCCGAGCGCGAGACGCCCGGGACGAGCGCGAGCGCCTGCGCGAAGCCGTACGCGATGCCGTGCGGATAGGTCAGGTCGTCGAGCTCGCGGCGGCGCTTGCCGTAGTGGTCGGCGAGACCGAGCAGGACGCCGAACACGATCAGCACGATCGCGGTGATCCACAGGCTCCGGAAGTTGTCGCGGATGAGGCTCTGCAGCAGGAAGCCCGCCGCCGCGATCGGGATGGTGCCGATGATCACGAGCCAGCCCATGCGGGCGTCGGGGTCGCTGCGCGGAACCCGGCCGGTCAGCGAGCCGAACCAGCGCGAGAGGACCCGACCGATCTTCTTGCGGAAGTAGATCAGGACGGCGAGCTCGGTGCCGATCTGCGTGATCGCGGTGAAGGTCGCGCCCGGGTCGACGCGCGACGGCAGGAACTCGCCCACGATGCGCAGGTGCGCGCTGGAGGAGATGGGGAGGAACTCGGTCAGGCCCTGAACGAGCCCGAGGATGATGACCTCGAGAATATGCATGCGGTCCTTCAGTACGTCCGGAGGAGGTCGGCGAGAACTCGTCGACCGAACTCGAGCGCGTCGACGGGGACGCGCTCGTCGACACCGTGGAACATCCCGGTGAAGTCGAGATCGGCGGGGAGTCGCAGCGGTGCGAATCCGTAGCCGGCGATGCCGAGGGTCGACAGCGCCTTGTTGTCGGTGCCTCCGCCCATCAGGTAGGGAACGACCGGCACGCCCGGGTCGTGACGACCGAGCTGTTCGATCATGGCGTCGACGAGGTCGCCCGAGAACGGCACCTCGAGGCCGATGTCCTGGTGCACGATCTCGATGTCGACGTGCGGGCCGACGATGCGGCGGATGTCGGCGAGGGCGGCCTCTTCGGTGCCCGGCAGCACGCGGACGTCGATGAGGGCCTCGGCGCGGTCGGGGATCACGTTGTGCTTGTACCCGGCGGTGAGACCCGTGGGGTTCGTGGTGGTGCGAAGCGTGGAGCGGATGAAGCTGGATGCGGCGCCGGTGCGCAGGGCGAGAGCATCGGGATCGCCCGCGTCGTCACCCGTGATCTCGGCGAGTCCCGCCAGCAGCTGCGTGGTGGTGTCGGTGAGCCGGATGGGCCATTCCGTGCGCCCGAGGGCCGCCACGGCCTCGGCGAGGGCCGTCACGGCGTTGTCGGGATGCAGACCGCTGCCGTGGCCGGCGCGGCCGCGGGCGACGAGCTTGATCCAGATGAGGCCCTTCTCGCCCACCTGCAACAGGTACGCCCGGCGGTCGCCGACGGCGATCGAGTAGCCGCCGACCTCGCTGATGGCCTCGGTCGCGCCGGCGAACCACTCGGGGCGGTCCTTCACCACGCGCGCCGAGCCCTCGACGCCCCCGTTCTCCTCGTCGGCGAAGAAGGTCACGATGATGTCGCGCTCGGGCTGGTCCCCCGCGCGCAGCACGTCGGCGACGGCGGTGAGGATCATGGCATCCATGTCCTTCATGTCGACGGCGCCGCGGCCCCAGAGCACCCCGTCGCGGATCTCGCCCGCGAACGGGTCGACGCTCCAGTCGGCGGCGACGGCCGGCACGACGTCGAGGTGGCCGTGCAGGATCAGGGCGGGCTTGTCGCGGTTGCGGCCCGGGATGCGCGCGCAGACGTTGGTGCGGCGCTCGACCGGCTCGTAGTACTCGACGTCGAGGCCCAGCGCTTCGAGGTAGGCGCCGACGTACTCGGCGGCCTCGCGCTCCCCCTCGGCACGACCCCCGCCGTAGTTCGAGGTGTCGAACCGGATCAGGTCGGACGCGATGCGGGCGACCTCGGGCACGTCGGTTTCGAGCTCGGACATGCGTTCTACGGTACCCGGGGAGCGCGACCCCTCCCGTCGCGTGTCATCGTGAGACGCGCCCGGGGCGTCGCCCCGGTTCGAGGCGGGGTCGGGAGCATGGTAATGTCGTTCCTCGTTGCGAAAGCGACGAAACACCCAATGCGCGGGTGGCGGAATAGGTAGACGCGCTAGCTTGAGGTGCTAGTGCCCTTTAACGGGCGTGGGGGTTCAAGTCCCCCCTCGCGCACAGAACGACGAAGGCCCCGGGTTCATCCCCGGGGCCTTTTCTGTTCCCCTCGCGGCCCGGCGTCGGTGTCCTCGGAACCCTCCCCCGCCGCGCCTGTTCCGCGCGAACGTGACGCCCCAGAAACACCGGCGTGACACGGCCCGCTTAGCGTCGAGGCATGCCCTCGTTCCGCGTGCCGACGATCGACATCTCCGCCTGGGTGGGCCGCGGCTCGCCCGATGCCCGGGCGGCGGTGGTCGCCGCCGTCGATCACGCGTGCCGCACCGTCGGGTTCATGCAGATCGTGGGGCACGGCATCCCGGATGCCGCGGTCGCGGACCTCGCTGCCGGACTCGACGAATTCTTCGCCCTGCCTCTCGAGGCGAAGAAGACGTACGTGCGACCGGCGAGCGAGAACCGGGGGTACAGCCCGCCGAAGAGCGAGTCGCTGAGCTACAGCCTCGGCGTCGACCCGGTCACGCGCATGAACGACTTCTTCGAGGCGTTCAACGTGGGAACGTCGGCCGCCGAGTATCCGGGGTCGACGGCGACCCCCGAGGACTACGCCGCGAACACCTGGCCCACCGACACGACCGTCTTCGAGCCCGCGGTCCGCACCTATTACGACGAGGCACGCCGGGTCGCCCACACGCTCACGCGCGTGTTCGCCGCAGCGCTGCGGGTGCCGGAGGACTTCTTCGACGACCTGACCGGCCACTCGATCGACGTGCTGCGCATGAACAACTACGCCCTGCCGCCCGGCACGATCGAACTCGACGGCGAGCTCACGGGCATGGGCGAGCACACCGACTTCGGACTCGTGACCGTGCTCTGGGCCGATCAGGTGAAGGGGTTGCAGGTGCTGGGGTCGGACGGGTCGTGGAACGACGTCTCGCCCGCCGACGGCGCGCTGCTGGTCAACCTGGGCGACGTGGCGGCACGGCTCACCAACGACCGGTGGATGTCGACGCTCCACCGGGTGAAGCCGCCCGTCATCGACGGGACGATCGAACGCCGACGATCGGCGGCGTTCTTCCACGACGGCAACGCCGACGCGGTGATCGCTCCCCTGCCGCACTTCGTCTCGCCCGACGCGCCCGCGCTCTACGACCCGGTGACCGTGCGGGAGCACATCGCCGCCAAGCTCGCCGGTTCGCGGGCGGGCCGGCGCAACGTGACGGCGGTCCGCGAGGCCGCGCGCGTGGCGGCGAGTCGCGGCTGACGCGGGGTCGCCCCGGCATGCGGCGCCGCCCCCAGCCGCCCGGGCATCGCGGCCGAGAAACGCTCGCTCTCGCGAGACGCGCGGTGTCGCGCCGTGTCTCGCGCGAATCGGTGTGTCTCGCGCGGCGTCTCCAGAGGCCTCGGAGTCACGCCGCGGAGACGCCGAACACCAGACCCAGCGCGTAGGTCACGGCGGCGGCGCCGAAGCCGATCGCCAGCTGGCGCAGTCCCCGCTTCAGCGGCGACGCCCCCGACAGAAGCCCCACCATCGCCCCGGTCGCCATGAGCGCGATGCCCACGAGGGCGAGGGCGAGGACGACGGCACCGAGACCCGTCATGCCGAGAATCCACGGCAGCACCGGGATGATCGCGCCCGAGGCGAAGAACAGGAAGCTCGAGATCGAGGCACCCCAGGCGCTGCCGACGACGTCGTGCGCGGACTCCCCCGGAGCCGCGGCGGCGGGCGCCGTTCCCGCTCGCGCGGCGGTCACGGCCTCGCGGGCCTTATCGAGGGCGGCCTCGGGGTCCATGCCGCGCGTGCGGTACACGAGGGCGAGCTCGTTGGCATCCAGGTCGAGGTGGGGAAGCGCGGAGTCGGCGAAGTCGCTCTCTTCGGTGGCTTCCAGCAGCTCGCGCTGCGAGCGCACCGAGACGAACTCCCCCGCGCCCATCGACAGCGCTCCGGCGAGCAGACCCGCGATGCCGCTGAACAGCACGAAGCTCGGGGCGACGCCGGTGGCCCCCACGCCCATCACGAGGGCCAGGTTCGAGACGAGGCCGTCGTTGGCCCCGAACACGGCGGCGCGGAAGGTTCCCGACAGACGGCGGCGGCCGCGGGCGGCGAGACCGCGCACGACCTCGTGGTGCACGCGCTCGTCGGCGGCCATCGCGGGGGTCGCGTACGGCTCGTCGGAGTACGGCGAACGGGCCTCGGCGTTCTGGGCGAGGGCGAGCACGAAGATCGAGCCGAAGCGGCGGGCCATCCACGAGAGGGACCGCGTACCGATCCCGGGCCGCGGCAGGCGCGGCGGAGTCTCACCCAGCAGGTCGAGCCAGTGCTGCTCGTGGCGCCCCTCGGCCTCGGCGAGGGCGAGCAGGATGTCGCGTTCCTCGCCGGTGCGCCGCGAGGCGAGCTCGCGGTAGACGCGCGCCTCGGCGCGTTCGTCGACGAGATAGCGCGCCCAGCGGCGGCGATCACGGGCGGTCGGGGTGGCGAGGGTCGTCACTCGGGCTCCTTCGGGTCGCCCACCACCGTAATGAGCGCCCATCGCTCCCCCGGGCGCGTCGGCTGACACTGACAGCATTTCGGGCCTCCGAAGCCCGGAAAGACGCGGATGCCGACGGGCGGATGCCAGCATTTCGGGGCCGCGAAACGCGAGGTGATGGCACATCTGCATGACCGACCGCGCGATGAGAGGCCGAGGTGACGCCGACCATGAACTCCTGCCCCACCTGTCATGCAGATGGACCACGTCCGCGGGGCGAGGTCACCCAGCGCGGTTCAGGAATGCACGCGCCTGCGCAGCACGTCGATGCGCGCCTGCAGCTGCGCGACGGTCGCGTGCGAGACGGCGGGACCGCCGCAGATGCGCCGGAGCTCGGCGTGCACGAGGCCGTGGGCCTCGCCGCTCTGGCGGGCGTACAGACCCACCATGGTGTTCAGCAGCTGGCGCTGCTCTTTCAGCGTGCGGTGCAGCGGGGCGGGCAGGCCGCCCTCGTCGACCGACGGCGGCTCGACGCCGTTCTCCTTCTCGCTCGCCTCGCGAGTGGAGCGGTGGCGCGACTGCCGGGTCGCGCGCGACATCAGCACCTCGTGCACCTGCTCGGGCTCCAGCAGACCCGGGATGCCGAGGAACTCCTCTTCTTCGACGGTTCCGGGAACCGCGAGCTGACCGAACTCCTGCCCGTCGAACAGCACCCGGTCGAAGTGGGCGAGGGAGCCGAGTGCCTGGTACTCGAACTCCTGCTCGAGCGCGTCGGACGCTTTGTCCTCGCGCTCGGCGGCGTCCATCATGTCTTCTTCGGCGTTCCACTGGTCTTCCGCGTCGCTGTCGCGGTCGAGGGCGTGGTCGCGCTGCGCCTCCATCTCACCGGCGAGGGCGAGCAGCTGCGGCACGTTCGGCAGGAAGACGCTCGCGGTCTCGCCCCGCCGGCGGGCGCGCACGAAACGGCCGATGGCCTGGGCGAAGAACAGCGGGGTCGAGGCGCTCGTGGCGTACACGCCGACCGCGAGACGCGGCACGTCGACGCCCTCCGACACCATGCGCACGGCGACCATCCATCGGCTCGTGCCCTTCGAGAACGTCTCGATGCGGCCCGAGGCCTCGGCCTCGTCGGACAGCACGACGGTGACCTTCTCGCCGCTGATGTCCTCGAGGATGGCGGCGTAGGCGCGCGCCGCGGTCTGATCGGTCGCGATGACCAGGCCTCCGGCATCCGGGACCGTCTCGCGCACCTCGGTGAGGCGGCGGTCGGCGGAGCGGAGGACCGCGGGGATCCAGTCGCCGTTCGGATCGAGAGCGGTGCGCCAGGCCTGCGAGGTGATGTCTTTGGTGTTGTCCTGCCCGAGCTGGGCTTCCATCTCTTCGCCGGCCTTGGTGCGCCAGCGCATCTGACCGGCGTACACGAGGAAGAAGACGGGGCGGACGACCCCGTCGTCGAGCGCACGTCGGTACCCGTAGGCGTAGTCGGTGCGCGAGAGGCGGATGCCCTTGGCGTTCGGGTGGTACTCCACGAACGGGATGGGCGCGGTGTCGCTGCGGAACGGCGTACCCGACAGCAGCAGACGACGGGTGGCGCGGCTGTAGGCCTCGCGCAGCGCGTCGCCCCAGCTGAGGGCGTCGCCACCGTGGTGCACCTCGTCGAGCACGACGAGGGTGCGGGCGTCCATCGTCAGGCGGTGATGCACCTCGGCCTTGACCGCGACCTGCGCGTAGGTCACGGCGACGCCGTGGTATTGCCGCGAGGGCGTGGCGTGGCGGTTCGAGAAGAACGGATCGAGACGGATGCCGACCCGCGCGGCCGCCTCGGCCCACTGGGTCTTGAGGTGCTCGGTGGGGGCCACCACGACGATGCGGTCGATGACGCCGCGGCGCATGAGCTCACTGGCCAGGCGCAGGGCGAAGGTGGTCTTTCCGGCGCCGGGGGTGGCGGCGGCGAGGAAGTCGCGGGGCCCCTTGCCCTCGCCGTCGGGTCCGTCGAGGCCGAAGTAGAGGTCGAGCGCCTCGGCCTGCCACGCGCGGAGGCGCTGGGCGGTGCCCCACGGGGCGCGCTGCGGGAACGCCGGCGAGAGGTGCTCGGCCGCGAAGGAGCCGAAGTGCGGCTCGGTGCCGTCGGGGGACTCGCCGACGGAGAGGGGG